>JAIOOR010000015.1 GCA_021414365.1 Nitrosarchaeum sp. | reverse complement strand
TTGTCGAAGAACTAAAAATACAAAACATGGTAAAGAATCATCATCTAGCTAAATCAATATCTGACTCTTCTTGGAATTCATTTTTCCAAAAACTAGAATACAAAGCTGCAAACGCTGGTATTTTATTTGCAAAAGTAGCATCACATGGAACCAGCCAAAGTTGTTCTAATTGTGGTAGAATGGTGAAAAAGACTTTGGCAATTAGAACACATCACTGTCCGTATTGTGGTCTTGTAATTGATAGAGACTACAACGCCTCTCTGAATATAAAACAGAGAGGGATAGACAGTCTACCTACGGGATGTAGGGAAGTTACGCCTTTGGAGAGAACACCTCTAGCTGTGATCCAGGCTGATCATGGTCATGTGATCTCATTGAACAAGGAATCTGACGACTCTAGTCGTGGGTAATTCACGGGTTTACAACCATTTTTTCTGGTAATTTTCTCTTTCCATTTTAAACAAAAATTGCTGTGCATATCCAGCATAAGGTCCAAAATACTTTACAATCTTTTCATGTAATGTGTTGTATTGTTTTTCCGTAATTGATTTTGTTACCAATTCAAATTTTTCTAAATAATATTTTTCTAAAATTCTAATCATCCATCTATCCAATGGAAACGCTTCTAACTTTTCAAGTGAAAACAACAAAACACAATCTGCAACTTTGTTTCCTATTCCAGGAACAGTTAGAATCATCTCTTTTGCGTCATGATAGTTTGATTTTTTTATATGGTCAAAATCTATCTGTCTTGATTCAACCATTTTTGCCGCATCTATTATGAATTTTGCTCTATATCCAACACCGCAACTTTGAACTTCTTTAATAGTTGCGCTTGCAATTTTTTTTGGTTCAGGAAATAGGTAAAATTCTTGATTATCAAATTGAATTTTTTTTCCAAATTTTATGGAAATCTTTTCAAGACTAGATTTGATTTTTTGAATGTTAGAATTTGAAGAAACAATAAATGATATGAAACATTGAAACGGATCTTGTCTTACTAATCGAAGTCCAAGATATTTCTTCACAGCAATTTTTGTTGTTTTATCTTTTGATATTGACTTGATTATCTTTTCAATATCATCACTGTTTCTAAAAAAATCATACTTTTGGTTTGAATAAGATGTAATGTTTCCCAAATCATTTATTTTTAAAACATCTTGACCGTTAATGCCATACCAAAACTCTTTTTGTTTTCTCCAAAGAAAGACTTGACCGCTATTGATAGTATTTTCTAAATTAATTACACTGTAATCTATCATTTCAGATAGATATTACTTCATTTACACTTGGAGCATGAGCCTCCAAGCCAAACTTTTCATGAATTTCTTGGGCAAATTTTTCACACGATTCCATATCTCCATGTACCGTTAGAACTTTGGGATTGCCTTTGATTTTTTTAACTACCTCAAAAAGCTCATTTCTATCTGCATGTCCTGAAAATTCAAATTGCTTTACTTCTGCTGCAACATTTAGATCTTTTCCTCTTGTGGAAACCTTTCCTGTATCTAGTAGTTTCTTTCCAGGAGTTCCTTCTCCCTGATATGATACAAGTGCAATTCCGTTGTTGCTGTTAAATGAAAGTTCTTGCAAATAATATGTGGCATTTCCACCCACTAGCATTCCAGCTGGAGATATGACAACACAGGGCTCCTCTATCGCGTGTTTTCTTTTTTCATGATCCTTTATTGCAACTGCCTCGTTAATTGCATCCGCAAACACTTTTGGGTCTCTTAGATAATCTGGATGATTAAACATTATCTCATTTACTTTTAGTGCCATGCCATCCATTATGATTTTGTGTTTAAAGTTTGAACTTCTTAAAATGCATGCCATTTCTTGAGAGCGTTCAACTGAAAAAGATGGGATAAATAACACGCCTTTTCTATCCATTACTTCATTTGCAAATTCAATTAACTCTCTTTCAGATTCTTTTCTTGGTTTTTGTTCGGTTTGTGAATACGTGCTTTCTATTATCAAAAGATCAATGTCTCCAACATCCAAGTCTGCCTCACGAAGCATTCTGGAACCATGCGTCTTGATATCACCAGTATAGAAAAGATGTTTTTTCTGAGATTCTATTAGAACAGAACCTCCACCAATTACATGCCCCGTTTCTCTTAATTCAAAAGTTGCATTGCCTTTAGTAACCTTCTCTTTGAATGCTATCTCCTTTGCATTTCGCATCATGTTGTTTAATTCAGGTAATCCAAATGGTTGAGCATCTTTTGTAATCTTTAGCATGTCCTCAATGAGTAATCTTGTTAAATCAAATGTAGGTGGAGTAGCATAAACATCAGTATTTCCACTTACAAATAGAGATGGCACGTTCCCTGAGTGGTCAAGATGGGCATGTGTGATTATGATTGCATCTAGATCTTTTGGCTTTACATGAAGTGGGTACTCTGGAGGTGATCCACGCTTTCCAAATAATACCCCATAATCTAATAATAGATTTGTTCCATCACAATTTACCAAAAAACCCGAACGCCCAACTTCATTTGCAGCTCCTAAAACTTTAACCTCCAAGAAATAAATTGACTTTTTCTCTATGTTAAAACCTTCTTAGAACTTGCCCGATCATTATGCGTATAATAGAATCTACAAAAGCTTTAATTAGTGTAAGCTAAGACTCGATCCTCATGGGAAGAAGCTTTCAAGAATGGTTAAAACAACAAGATCAAGCAGTAGTTGCTAAAACAAGAGCAGGCGACGAAGCAAACAAACCACTTCTTAACCAACTTAATTGGATCTGGGTTAACAATCTCATGAAACAGAGAGCAGACCTAAATCCTTCTTCAGCTGAATTACTTGACTGGGTAACATCTGGTCAAATTGATGCAATGAGAAAATAAACGTGGTAAACACGTTATCTTTTTGTTTTTTATTATTTCGCTAATCTTTCTTCATGCACGACATTTTGAGTTATTGATTCCGATCAATTTCATAACAGGGTTATGAGTTTTGATTATGGTTTAAATAGGAACCCATCATTAATGAAATTGTAATGCCAATAGCAATACTTCCAGACATTGATGAACAAAGATGTATCGGATGTGCACTATGTGTAGAAATCTGTACAACTCTTGGTCCTGATGTCCTTAGAGTTAAACCTGTTGAAGGCTGGAAGAGAGGTAAAGCATTTGTATTTTATCCAGAAAGATGTATTTCTGATGGTGCATGCATCGGTGTATGCCCAACAAAATCAATCTTTTGGATGAGACCAATGAATTACACCGCTGGACAACCAGTACCTCTTCACAAAAACGGTATCTTCATCAAAGGTTGGGCAGAAGACGCTGCACTATAAGCAGAATCTTTTAGCACACACTTTTTTCTTATTTTTAAATAATCAAAAAGACTTTTTCTTTATTCCTTTTGGAAGATTCTTCATAAAATAATTTAAAAACTCATCAGTCTTGTCAAAATAAACTTCTGAAAACTGATTGTTTTGAAAAAACTTTGCAAATGTATTTTCAAATGTTGGAAAATCACTCGGTTCAAAATTCACTCTTGAACTCTCGTGATGTGCTGCAGGAAAAACATCTGAAATTTCTAATGGTACCAATCCTAAATGTGGACTGTATTGGCAAACTTGCATAGATTCTATGTCTTTGAACTTTCGTTTCAGTGAAGAATACTCGTGTGACAAGTATGCAGGTTTTGTATTGGATTCTTTGGTTATAATCAAAGTTTTTTTCTTTGATTTGAATTTCCTAACTATTTTATGATATGATTGAATCTCTGGACGATACTGGTCTTCTTTTTCATAAAGAAAAAGTGCCTTTTCTTTGAACTTTGGGGTAGACACTTCAAAATAATTGGAGTTTTCTGTTAACACGCTAATTATTTCAAATAGTTTTGGATGTGCCCTTGCTTTTTTTAATACATATTCCCATAATCTTCCCTCATGAATTGCTTGTTTTACCCTGTCTACCTCTAGTTTTATTGCATGTAAATTATGTAGCGCAATCTCATTGATTTTTTCATTACCTTGAACCTGACGTAATTCATCAGGAGTATACTTGGAGCAAACTTCGCAATTACATGGGAATACCGAAATATCTGAAAGATTTCGTGTGCCATCATCAATAATGTATCTTTCTTGTTTTGCATATAGCATGTATGATGCAGAATCAAATGTATCGCAGCCAAGGGCCACTGCAAATGGTATGGTCAGTGGATGACCTGCCCCAAAAAGATGCAATGGAATGGAGTGCGGCATCTGTTTTTTTGCAGCTATGATCATTTGTGCCAATAATTTGTATTCATATGACTCCATGAATTCTACTGGGCTTCCCAAAGCCAACATCTTAAAACCCATATCGACTAAACTTTTTGTTGATTTTGCAACTAGATCAAAATGTTCCCCGCCTTGAATTGGACCTATCCAGACCTGACCATTATCTGCCCTGTCTTCAAGCGTTTGCTTTGATACTTTGAGAGTGTGATTGACATATGATTCAGCTTTCTTCCAAGCAAGTCCGTAACCTGTAGGTTTGTCCAACGGAATTGCAAAATCTGTGAGAATTTTTTTTTCAAAATCTGCCATCTCTGTTGGTAATACTTTGACATCACCGTATTCTAAAACCTGATATCCTCCAGAATCAGTCATTATGGCCCCATCAAAATCAATTATTTTATGAATCCCTTTCTCTATAGCTTCATCACCATAATTATTTCTTGTAATGTATGCATTAGTAATTACTAAATCAAAACCAATCTCTTTGATCTTCTTAGATGGGATTGTCTGTTTTACAGGATGTATTACTGGCACATAAGCTGGAGTCTCTATTTTTCCATGATTTGTGTGGATTACTCCAATCCTTCCAGCCAGATCACTTTTTAAAATCTCAAACAAGTCAATATCATTCAATTGGAGCGTTATTTAATCAATAAGTAAAAAATTTTTTCAAATCATTACGCTTTGTAACTAAATCAAGCCAATCTACCTCATCATTTGTTTCATCCCCATTAATTATGCTCAAAACTTTTTTTGTAACTTCCATGATGCTTTTTCCTGTCACATCTACTTGGAAAACTCTAGTCCCAAACTGATTGATTGCATCATGTGCTATAATTCCTAAAATCTCGCTACCTGTATTTTCTCTGATTTTTTCTTCTGTGTACTGTCTTTTTTTATACACAGAAATCAAATCATATGGGTCTCTTCGTAAAACGATCACTTTCTTTATTTGATCTGGTGATAAAACATACGGTGCCAAATGTCCCACAATCAAACTAGGTGTAGAAATTTTTTCTTTGATTATTTTCTTTAAATCTGATATATCTACATCATTTGTATCGTCATTTTTCTCAAATAATCCTGCTTCTTTTGCAATAGAGTTTATGTCCATTGTTGGTAATCCAAGATATTTTGAAATCTCTTTAGCTACTGTATGTTTTCCTACGCCTGGACTTCCAGTAATCACTATTGACATATAATAAAATCAACATGAACCAAATTAAACAATTTCTGCAATACTAATAAGTACAATAGCGTTTTTGTGTGTATTGCAAATCGGCTTACTTGGAAAAGCAAACGTCGGAAAATCCACGTTTTTTTCGGCTGCAACTGAAACTCCTGTCCCTATAGGAAATTTTCCATTCACTACAATTCAGCCAAATGTTGGCGTTGCATATGTAAAAGCTGATTGTGCATGCAAACATTTTGGAATCAAACATCAAAACCAATTATGTGTAAATGGGACACGCTTCATACCTGTCAAGCTAATCGATGTTGCAGGATTGGTTCCAGGAGCACATGAAGGAAAAGGTTTAGGGAATCAATTTCTTGATGATGCAAGACAAGCCGAAGTCTTGATACATGTTGTTGATATTGCTGGAACTACTGATATACAAGGACATCCTGTCCCAATAGGTACACACAATCCTCTTGAAGATGTAGAATTTGTTCAAGATGAATTTGATCAGTGGTTTGTAGATATACTTCGTAGAGAATGGGATAAACTTACCAAAGAAATAGAACAAAAAAGAGCAAAACTAACTGATGGTATTGCAAAAAGATTTACTGGCTTGGGTGTCAAAGATTATCAAGTCCAAGACGTATTACATAAACTAGAACTAGCTACAAAAAATCCAAAGGAATGGAATGATTCTGATATCCAAATTTTTGTTAAGGAACTAAGAAAAAATACAAAACCGATTCTAATTGCTGCTAACAAGGCAGACCTTTGCAAAGATCTTGATATAGTTAAAAAAATTCCAGATACTATTGTAATTCCATGTAGTGCTGAAACTGAATTGTTGTTAAGAAAGGCCTCAAAAGCTGGACTGGTAAATTACAAATCTGGAGATGAGCAATTCTCCATAGTTGAAAATAAAGAAATTTTACCAGAACAAAAAAAAGCACTGGACTTGGTAAATGCGGTACTTTCAAAAATCCACTCTACTGGAATTCAAAAAATTCTAAACATTGCCGTATTTGATTTGTTAAAACTCATTGTTGTTTTTCCTGTAGAGGATGAGACAAAACTGACAAACAAAAATGGTGATGTTTTACCTGATGCTAAACTATTACCGCAAGATTCTACTGCAAAAGACTTGGCAGGTATGATTCATGCAGATATTGCAAAGGGATTCTTACATGCCATTGACTGTAAAACTAAACAAAGAATTGGCGGTGATCATAAACTAAAAAGCGGCGATGTGATCAAAATTGTTTCAACATTAAGTAGAGGATAGTATGATTGGTTTAGGTGTTGAAAGTACAGCTCACACATTTTCTTGTGCAATATTAGAAAAAAAAGGAAAACGTGGAAAAATTCTATCTGATGTAAGAAAAATTTATCGTCCTCCCGAAGGTGAGGGAATTCATCCAAGAGAGGCATCGCGTCATCATGTTGAAAACAGTGCAATTGTCTTATCTGAGTGTCTTCAAGAGGCTGGAGTTACAATCAAAGATCTCGATATCATATCGTATGCGGCAGGACCAGGACTTGGTCCTTGTTTGAGAGTAGGTGCAGTGGTAGCACGTTCTTTGGCGTCTTACTACAACATTCCAATTTATCCTGTAAACCATGCAATTGGACATATCGAATTAGGAAAATTACTTACTGGTGCAAAAAACCCTTTGGTTCTTTTAGTATCTGGAGGACATACGATGCTACTCGCATTTCTAAATAAGCAATGGCGAGTTTTTGGAGAAACTTTGGATATTACACTAGGTCAACTACTAGATCAGTTTGGAAGATCAATTGGATTTGCTTCTCCATGTGGAAAAAACATTGAATCATTAGCATCTTCTACTTCTAATTATGTTCTATTGCCATATTCTGTAAAAGGAAATGATGTATCATTTTCTGGATTGTTGTCAGCAACAAAATCAATCGTACCAAAAAGTAAAGCCGATGCATGTTTTTCATTACAGGAAACAGCTTTTGCAATGATTAGTGAGGTTGTCGAACGAGCTTTATCGTTTACTGGTAAAAAAGAACTGTTAATCGTTGGCGGCGTTGCTGCAAACAAAAGATTATCTGAAATGCTTCAAGACGTTTGTAAACGACATACATGCAAATTTTTTATAGCTCCGCAAAAATATGCTGGTGACTGTGGTAGTCAAATATGTTGGACAGGGTTGTTGGAATCACAAGTAAAAAAAGGTGTTTCTCTAGAAAATACTTTTGTTACACAATCATGGCGACTAGATTCAGTTAAAGTAGATTATTGATCTTTGTTTGCTATCGTGTTTTCAATATTTTTTAGCCAATCTTTGGTATTGAATACTCCAAACTTGTATGTCTGCTCACCATCTTTTGTTTTGGCAGTAAAACACACTTTTTTTATCAATCTTCCTTCTTTCCAAACTTTGATTACCTCATTTAGTGGAATATCAATTACTGTATCTCCAAAACGTTTTGAAAAATCCATCATCCGTGCTTGAGTCTTATCAAATGCTAATCTTTTATTTGTTAGAGTAAGAATTCCAGCGCCTATTTTGTCTTCATTACAGTCTTCTTGTTTTACTCTTTTTTCTCCTTCTTCCATGATTAGCTTTTAATCATATTCATTGGCTTATAATTTTAATGAAACTGATAAAAAAAGGTGCAGAAGCTGACATTTATCTTACAAAATGGAATAATTTTCCTGCAATACTAAAAATCAGAAAAACAAAAAGATACCGTAATCTGATTCTTGATTCAAAAATTCGAAAACACAGAACAACCAAAGAAGCACAAACAATTTCAGAGGTAAAATCATTTGGGATTCCAACGCCAATTGTTTACTGTGTTAATTTAAAAAAATCTTCAATAATAATGCAGGAAATTCCAGGCAAGACAGTTCATGACTTGTCTGATACAAAGATAATTCAATTATCAAAGGAAATAGGCAAACTTGTCGGAATTATGCACAAAAATGGAATTATGCATGGTGACTTGACTACATCTAATTTTATCTTGTACAAAAACAAAGTGTATGTGATTGATTTTGGCTTGTCTCAAAAAACAATCAAATCCGAAGATCATGCAGTAGATTTGAGATTAATCAAAGAAATTCTAAACAGTGCACATGCCAAAATAATGGTATCTGCCTGGAAAAACTTTCTATCCGGTTACAAATCCGTAGTCGGCCCTACAAATTATGCTAAAATTATACACCTAGTATATGAAATTGAAAGTAGAGGAAGATATGCAACAGTCGTTTGATCTTTATTTTGTATCTTCAAATTATCACAAATATCAAGAAGCAAAAAACATCTTGGATTCTTTTGGAATAAATCTCGGATTTTTTAAACATGAACTTGAAGAAATTCAATCATTATCGCTAAAAGAAATTGCAGCAAAAAAAGCGGTTCACGCATTTCAAAAATATAAAAAACCGATAATAGTTGAAGATGATGGACTCTTTATTGATTCGCTTTCTGGTTTTCCTGGACCTTACTCATCTTTTGTTTTCAACACTATTGGTAACAAAGGAATTTTAAAACTCTTAAAACGAAATAGAAGAGCAAAGTTTGTTTCGATTATTTCTTTTTGTAATAATAAAAATTCCAAATCTTTTGAAGCAAAAGTTGATGGAACAATTTCTAAAAAACAAAATGGACAAGGTTGGGGATATGATCCAATCTTCATTCCAAAAAATTCAAACAAAACATTTGCAGATCTGTCAAACAAAAACGAACTATCTCATAGATACAAAGCATTAAAAAAATTCTCTAATTGGTATTTACATAATCTGGAATCCAACGATCTATGAATCTCTGATTATTTTGCAATATCACAATTCTTGAAACAAGACTTTCATCCATCACTGAAAATATCTGACTTTGTCTGGATACTTCATCACTAAATTTTCTTACTTCATCCATTTCTAACATATTTGAATGCTCCAATCTATTAGTTGAACGACCAATGTGCATGTATGATTTTATTTCAATAAAGTGTGGGCTAGCTTGTTTTAGCATTGATGCAAAAGCAGGAATCATCTCTTTTTGATCATTGTAGTTTCTTATGAGTGTGATTCTAAGCACTGTTCTAGTATCTAATTTTTTTAGCATTTGCAGTGTTTTATTCCATCTCTGCCATGAATCATCGTATTTTGGCTTGTTAATTTTTAAAAATGAATCATAATCTGCAGCATTTGTAGATAAATACAACTGTGTTGGTAACGCATCTTCATCTTGTAATCTTTGAATCATGTCTGGTTCTTGTCCGTTTGTTACAAGAAAAATTGATTTAGTTGCTTCTAATGACTTGAGATATTTTATTAATTCTGGAAGCTTGGGATACATTGTAGGTTCACCAGAAAGTGAAATTGCGTAATGACTTGGCAATAATGATTCATCTAGTCTTTGTTTATCATTTCTAGAATCACCATAATATCCCATGATTAGTTTTTTTCTTTCCTCCATTAGTTTAGTCAGTATTTCTTTTGGCTCTGCTACTTTTTCTGGATCCATTTTTAGTGAATCATAAAATTCCATCGGTCTCCAACAATACACACAACGATTTTCACAATGCATTCCTGCTGGAGAAAATTCCATACAGCGATGTGTAGAGATTCCATAAAACTTGTGCTTGTAACAGCTTCCCTCATGTTTGAATGATTTTTTTGTCCAGTGACATAGTTCAACTGTAGAATGATCTGCAACTCCGTACTTTGCTTTTTTTAATTGCTGAGAAATTCCTGGCTTGATCTGTATTAATCTCTCTTCATCAATTATTTCACCAGAACAGCTCATATCCAAAAATTCTGTTTTGATTACTTAAATTGATCGAGATCGTTATTGGACTTGAAAATATTTCTTAAATTTTTTCAAATTTTGTGACGATTCCAGAGTGAGGTTTAATAACAGGATCTTTGAGATAAATTTTAAGCTTTGAAAAAAACATCCCTAGGGTTACTATTCTTGCTTTTAGCTATATTAACAGGCTTTTCTATAACTCCCGCACTTGCTGTTGATGACTTAGATCGTGACGGTGTGTCTGATGATGTTGATAAATGTCCTAATCTTCAAGAAGATTATCAAGGCACAATTGATGGATGTCCTTCTAATTATGTTCCATGGTATGATTCTGACTTTGATGGAATTCAAGACGATGTTGATCAATGTCCAAGTCTGAGAGAAAATTACAATGGATTCCAAGATAAAGATGGTTGTCCAGACACATTACCTGGAACCAACACTACAAAAATAATTGATTCTGACGGAGATGGTATTGCAGATAATCTCGATAAATGTCCAAATCAACCAGAAACTTTTAACGGTTATCAAGACACTGATGGTTGTCCTGATAGTTTTGCTTCTACCACTGATTCTGATCGAGACGGTATTCTAGATTATTTAGATAAATGTCCACTATCTCCAGAGACTTACAATAAATTCCAAGACACAGACGGTTGTCCTGATAGTGTTACTGATTCTAAATCTATTGATACTGACAATGATGGCATCCCAGATGCAATAGATGTATGTCCTACTGAACCTGAAAACTTTAATGGTTATAGAGATACAGATGGTTGTCCTGACATTGTACTAAATACTCAATTAGGTGATATTGATGGTGATGGCATTGCTGATCCATCTGATTCATGTCCAACTCACCCAGAAACATTCAATCACTATGCTGACTATGACGGTTGTCCTGATTCAATTCCTTCCTTTGTAAATTCAAATGCTACTGCTTCACAAGATACAAAAGTTTCAACACTTGCTCAGTCTCCTTTTTCAGCTAATTTAGATTCTGACCAAGATGGTATACTTGATAATGTTGATCAATGTCCTTTTGCTAAAGAAACTTACAATAATTTCCTAGATACAGACGGTTGTCCTGATTATGTTGCAGACAGTAAATCTGTAGCAGACACTGACGGTGATGGAATTCCAGACAAACTAGATTCTTGTCCAACTCAACCAGAAACAGTCAATGGATTCCTAGATACAGACGGTTGCCCTGATACTACATCTACATCTGATAGAGATGGCGATGGCATCCCAGATGCAATAGATGCATGTCCATTATCACCAGAAACTTACAATAATTATAAAGACATAGACGGTTGTCCTGATTCTGTACCCGGTTTATCATCTGCTGATTTTGACGGTGACGGTATTACAGATTTATTAGATAAATGTCCAACTCAATCTGAAACTTTTAATGGTTATAATGATGAAGACGGCTGTCCAGATGAATCTGTAATGGATTCTGATAATGATGGAATTCGTGACTCTTTAGATAAATGTCCAACTCAACCAGAAACATGGAATAGATACATGGATAATGACGGTTGTCCCGATAATCCAACAGAATTAGATGCTGATAGAGATGGAATCTCAGATGCAATAGATGCATGTCCCCTAGTACCTGAAAGATATAATGGATTCCAAGATGAAGACGGTTGTCCTGACATTCCACCATATTCTAGTGATGTAGATTCTGACGGTGATGGAATCCCAGATAGCATTGATCAATGTCCTTCTGCTAAAGAAACTTATAATCAATTCCAAGATGAAGACGGTTGTCCTGACTATGTTGCAGATAACAAATTAGCTCCAGACACTGACGGTGATGGAATTTCAGACAAATTAGATTCTTGTCCAACTCAATCAGAAACATACAATGGTTTCCTAGACACTGACGGTTGTCCAGACAAAATACTTTCTACTACTGATTCTGATCGAGATGGTATTCCAGATTTATTAGATAAATGTCCATTATCACCAGAAACTTATAATAAATTCCAAGATGATGATGGCTGCCCAGATCCAATTTCTCAATCCCTTATCGTTGATTCGGATAATGATGGCATTTCTGATTCTCTTGATCAATGTCCACTAGTTGCTGAAACTTATAATGGATTTGAAGATGATGATGGCTGTCCAGATAGTACCATATCTCAACCAGACTCAGACAATGATGGCGTTCCAGACACTATGGATCTATGTCCTACAAAACCTGAAACATCAAATAGATACATGGACTATGACGGTTGTCCTGATACAGTTCCAACAGGTAATGTTACTACCGACACTGACGGTGATGGCATAATTGATAATGTTGATACATGTCCAATGTATCCAGAAACTTACAACAAATACTTGGATTGGGATGGCTGCCCAGATACTGCTCCAGAACAAGCACGATACAATCACGATGATGATCTAGATGGTATTCTTAATGATTCTGATTTATGTCCTATGGTACCAGAAGACTATCTTGGTGTAATTGATGGTTGTCCTGAAAAATAGGTGTATAGTAAAATGAAAATATATCAAATTTTAGGATTTCTGATTTTAATAATTTCAGCTATTGGTTTGTCTCAAAGTAACATCTATGGTGTACAAGACAATGATGGTGACGGTGTACCAAATGAAGATGATCACTGTCCTAATCTTAAAGAAGATTATAAAGGCATAATTGATGGCTGCCCTTCTAGTTTTGTACCCTGGTATGATGCTGATTATGATGGAATTCCAGACAATCTAGATACTTGTCCTACAGTTAGAGAAACTTACAATAAATTCCAAGATGAAGATGGTTGTCCAGATATTGCACCTACTGTAGGTAAAGAGTCTGTAGATTCTGACGGTGACGGCATTTTTGATAATGTAGATCTGTGTCCAACTCAACCAGAAACATTCAATGGTGTTGATGATAAAGATGGCTGCCCTGATCAACTTACCACTTCTAAAGACACTGACGGTGACGGAATTTCAGATAACCTAGATGCCTGCCCATTAGATCCAGAAGTTTACAATAAATTCCAAGACGATGATGGCTG
>JAIOOR010000008.1 GCA_021414365.1 Nitrosarchaeum sp. | reverse complement strand
TAATCCGTAAGGTCCTACGATTATTCCGACTAGTATGAATCCTATGATTGTTGGAAATTTTATCTTGTGCATTAGCCAAGCACCAATCATTCCTCCACCAAAAAGAATTGCAAGTAAGCTTAGAAACTCTGTTGTTCCTGTAGATACCAATCAATCACTTTATTTTTTTAATCCTTAAAAGTCTATTTGGCAGTGATTAAATGAACTTCAATGGCATATAACAAACAATTTTTAAAAAATAGTTAAGACTAAAATCCAAGTTTTGAATCCATATGATTGTCATTATATGGTTGAATTACTAATTATAATGCGGATATGACTTCTATTGATCAGAATGCCAGAATAGGTCAAGTTCATCTTAAAGTATCTGACATAAACCAATCTCTAGAATTTTACAAATCCTTTTTGGGTCTCAAGATAGTTAAACAAACAGATCATGTTGTATTTCTTTCACCTGATGGTAAGATGCCTTGTCTTGTTGCCCTTTCTACAGCCAAACCACCTAATTCAACTCAAAGAGTAGGGTTGTATCATTTTGCAATACTACTTCCGCAAAGAAAAGACTTGGCAGAATTTCTTTCACATTTACTAAAACACAATGATGCGATAAAAATTGACGGTTTTTCAGATCATCTTGTATCTGAAGCAATTTACATCCGTGATCCTGATAATATTGGAATAGAAATTTATTGTGACAGAATACCATCCGAATGGAAATGGATTGAAAACCAAGTAGTAATGGCAATAGAACCACTTGATATGGAGGGATTGCTTGCCGAATCAACTAAATCTTGGAGTGGATTTCCATCAGATACATCAATAGGACATGTCCACCTACATGTATCCAATCTTGCAAACGCAAAAAAATTCTATTCTGAAATTCTTGGTCTTACAAATACTGCAGGTATGAAAGGCGCATTGTTTTTTGCAGCAGGAAAATATCATCATCATATTGCCACAAATACTTGGCTTGGAGAAGACATATCTCAAGCATCAACAGAATTTGCAGGATTGGATTATTTTGCAATTCAATTTTCAAGCAAAGATAAACTAAACGATATGATAAGAAAATTAGAATCTTCTAAAATAACTGTTAAATCATTAGAAGATGGCTCATTTAGTATATTTGATGAAGATAAAATATCAATTCATTTGACAGTAAAATGATCAGGTTATTTGATAAAAAGGAAAAAAGATTTGATCTTATGGACTTAATCCAATCTGTTTCATAAATGATTGATTATCCCAGAACAAATATTCTTCATCCATAACACCATTTTTCCAATGACCTACCGTGCTCATCTTTAACTTGAAAGATTTTCCAGTTGGAGGAATTGAAGTTCCATCTGGTAATGGCATTGGTTCTGTAAACGTACCTTCCATGATACCAATAACGCTTGTCCATTCACCTGACGCTATTCTAACAGGATGTTCTTGTATGCGAGTATCAGGGGCATAAACAAACATTGTTTTCAAATCTTCAATGTGTCTTTCAAGACCCTCTGTATGATGTCCATCTGGCCAATAGACGACTATGTCCTGTGAATGACTTTTTGTGAATCCATCCCAATTCTGGTTTGTAAACATTTCAAAATCTAATTCATCAAATGTTTGTAGATGTTGCATTGCAAGGTTTTCAGCGGTTTTGTATCTTTCTAACTCTATCTGTGTATCTGTTGAAATGGTGGTATTGTTTGATGTTTGAAAAACAGTGTAACCAATTCCCATTCCAATGATAAAAACACCTATGGTTATTCCCATCCACATATTTCTCATTGTATATTTTATGTGTCCTAACTAATTAAATACAATCATTTCTATTGAGTTACCTGATAAGGTTATTCTAACCTACTAAGAAAGTAATTCCGCATGGTTCAATGAAATAAAAAAAGCCATACCTATGATAAGTAATACCGTATTATTTGAGAGATTACGTGATCTTGAAGAGCATGGGTTAATTGTAAAAAATTTATGCTCAAGTACCAATACGTGTAGACTATAGTATAACAAAATGGACACAAGATCTTGAAAAATTCTAAAGCAGCTTGATAAATGGGTTGAACAAAGAAAAAAAGAAAAGATCACAAAGAAATAACAATACAAATCCTTTTAATTTTATATTACTCATAGAAAGTATTGGAAAAAAATTGGGCTGATCTTGGTTCTGTTGATTCATTAAAATCTCAACCATTGCAAGAAATCGTAGTAGGAAAAATTACTATCGCATTATCATATTATGATGGTAAGTTTGGAGCAATATCTGGAGTTTGTAATCATGTTGGTGGTCCCTTAGGTAAAGGAAAGCTAGATGGGGATTACATTGTATGTCCATGGCATAACTGGAAGTTTCATAGAACAACTGGATTTGGTGAACCAGGATTTGAAGAAGACAGAGTTCCTCAGTTTGAGCTAAAAATTGAAAATGATCATTTATTCATCAATACAAATTCCATTACTAATCGAAATAAACTGCCGCATCCACCACATTCACTGGGGCGAGATGTAATTCGAGAAGATGGTCCAATACGAGTGGTAGGAATTTCAACTACTATAATGGATTCAAAAAATCCACGTTACTCTACTTCTGATAAATTACTTGAAATTGCAATTAATCATGCAAAAAATGAACTTGGAGCACAAACAATGTTTATTCGTCTAAATGATTTGAAATTTAGAGCATGTGAGGGATATTATTCTAAAAGTGCCAAAGCGTGTACTTGGCCATGTTCTATTACTCAAATGGATGAGACAGATCAGCTAGTGCAAGTTTATGAAGCCCTAGTCCATTGGGCAGATGTAATAATCGTTGCAACGCCTATACGTTGGGGTGCTGCAAGTTCATTATATTATAAAATGATTGAACGTTTTAACTGCATTCAAAATCAAATCACTCTAAATAACAAATCACTAATTCAAAACAAAATTGCAAGTTTTATTATTACTGGCGGACAAGATAATGTTCAGGATGTTGCTGGTCATATGCTTGGATTTTTTGCTGAAGTTGGTTTTGTATTTCCACCATTTCCATTTATTGCACATACCAGAGGATGGGATGCAGAAGACATGGAAAATAACATTGCATATGTAGAAAAAAGTGAAGGACTTAAAGAAGGAGCAAAAGATCTTGCCCGAAGAAGCATAGAAATGGCAAAAATAATACTCCACGAACATGTCTCTGAGCAAAAAATTGTAAAGGCTGGACGAAAAGCACAACCACTAAAAATTAGTGAGGATTAATCACTTTATCTTCCAATATTATAACAAAAAATTGAATAATGTTTTTATTTAATCGTGTGTACCATATACTCTGTCAAAAAATACCAAATCCGATGAATCTCCAATTTCAATCTGCGATATTATGAAAAATAGGACATCTGAAATAGTTAAAAAAATGGAATGTCAACTGCCATTAACTATGCAACAATACTCTGATTTGTACACTGCATATCTTCATTCATTTGATGACATGTTTGGTACATGTTATATCTCGCAAAAAGAATTCTTTGATAAACTAAACATTCCTCAAGAAACTCTAAAGGAATTTGACAAGTATCTAGCGTCATTAAGTAGTTCATACCAGAATTGGATTGATTTGGGCTCAAAATATGGACAGTCGTATGTGGATACAAAATTATCCATGGTAAAATCATATGATCAATTTGTTCACATTGCAATGGATTCATTTGCTCAAACTTGGGCAAAATTCAATGAAATAAACAATTGCAAGTCCTAGAAAACTTGTTAAATAACAATTGCTGAGTTTATTTATGATTCCAAAAATACTTGCATTTGCAGGTAGCACTAGAACTGAATCATTTAACAAAAAACTAGTCAAAGTAGCAGCCGCTGGAGCAAAAGAAGCAGGTGCAGATGTAACAATAATTGATCTTCGTGATTTTCAAATGCCGCTTTATGATGAAGATTTAGAAAAAAAAGAAGGATTATCATCTAACACACGTAAACTAAAAGAATTGATGTTATCTCATCATGGATTTCTAATATCGTCTCCAGAGTATAACAGCTCAATTTCTGGTGTTCTCAAAAATACTATTGATTGGACATCAAGACAAGGCGATGATGAATACCCAATGTCTTGTTTTAAAGATAAAGTAGCAGGAATAATGAGTGCATCCCCTGGTGGATTGGGGGGACTGCGAGGACTGGTTCACGTTCGTGCAATTCTTGAAAATATGGGAGTACTTGTAATTCCCAGTCAGATAGCAATATCAAAAGCTCATGAAGCTTTCAATTTGGATGGAACTATGAAAGATCAAAAACAAGAACAGCAAGTAAAAAAGATTGGTGCTAATCTAGTTCAAATGTTATTGAAATTAAACTGAAATTATTTCTATATGCGTGTGATATGATGCATAATTGGTCATTATCATTACTTGCTGTCTTTTAGTATGGAATCTCAAAAAACTAAACTTGCAATTCACTAATCAATTAATCAACCACCACTAATGATATGAACTTTAGTTAGTGATTAATTGATTAGGAATTTTATGCGTAATTGTTATGCGATTCACTAGTTTTTTAATCAAAAATCAAATGAAATATTTTATCCCTATGATTGTAGTAGATTCATCCTTATTCCATTCTTTTGTAAATCACTCTAAATTCTTGAGCAATACTATAAGCCAAATTCAAAAAATGTGTTAGTTGATTCATCGATGTTTTTCCTTTACTGAATTGTCTTAATATTACAAATGACTTAAAATAGAAATTTTGTGATGGCTCGATATCGCCTTTCCATATGGAAAAACACTCCTCTACATCAAGACACATGTGAAGAATAAATTCACTCCATTCAGATAAAATGATTTGTCCTGGAATATGAGTCAACACTGATTCTGCTATGGTTCTTAATTCATGACGTCTAGTAATCAAAAGCATTGCTATTGCTTTTTCTGCTTTTATGTTATCTGAATATCCATACCTTCGTAAAAAATCTAGATTATTCTGTATTATTTGCATATTTTTACTATTGCCTTACTGTATTTAGAAAGATTGTATTCATTGCAAACATTTGCATTTAATAAAAATACAGCAACATTGATCTTTCTTTTCATGCATGTGTTTAATTTTGATAAACTCTGTGTTTTGCTCTAACTCGTAACTTTGTATTACAACAGATACAGCGAATAAATTCCGTTTGTATAAAATGGGAACAAACTGTACACCATTTTATGCCATTTTGATATTTCAACCCCCTATCAAATCTCTTTGTTTTCAAGTCAACACATTGTCCTTTGCATCTTGGTGCCAAGCTAAATTTTAGAAAATCCTACTAGTTAATACCAACGTATACTATTGTTTGCAAATGCTTGCACAATAAACCTCTTCATTAAAAGTCAAATCAGATTACAATATTTCGTGGACAGAACTATAGTCATGATGTTTGTAGTTGCATGCTTTGGTGTTGCCCTTGGTATAGTTTTTCTTGCAATGGACTCTCCGTTACAATCATTTGCAGAAAATGAATCTGTCCACAATTCCCCCATAACACGAAAATTTACCATTATAGCTGAGGATACAACACTTGAGATTGCACCTGGAGTGAGAGTTGAAGCTTGGACATTCAATGGTACTATACCTGGTCCAACTCTAAGAGCAACTGAAGGTGATAGAGTGATTATTAATTTTATCAATAATGGAAAGTTACCACACACAATGCATTTTCATGGAGACCACAATGAAAAAAATGACGGCGTATTCCAAGAAGTTCTGCCTGGAAATTCTTACACTTATGATTTCATAGCAGAACCTGCAGGAATTTTCATGTATCATTGTCATGTAATGCCAGTGTCTGCACATGTTAGAAACGGATTGTATGGTGCATTTATTGTTGATCCAAAGGATGGAGTAGAACCTGCAAGAGAATACGTGCTAGTCAAAGGAGAATATGATTTAGAAGACCAAGAGACTTGGACTCCTGATTATGTTTTCTTTAATGGATATGCTGATCAGTATTGGACAAATCCATTACCTGCAAAGACAAACGAGCTAGTTAGATTATACTATGTGGATATGGGTGCTATTCCTGCGTATGGCTTTCATATTCATGGAACTATCTTTGATACAATAATTTCTGGAATTTGGGAAAATAAGCCTATTAAAACTCAAACATGGGAAGTAGGTTCAGGAAATGCTGCAATATTTGAGGCTAAATGGAAAGAGTCTGGGAGATATCTATTTCATTTACACGGAGTACCAGAAGAAAAAGGTACAATGGCGTATTTCAACGTGCAAGATGCATCAGCAAATGCAGTTGATGGAGTAGACATTGCCAAAACTAAATCAATTGATATGTGGAACTGGCAAAAACAAATTCTGTCAGATTTACAAAAGCCTGATGTAAATGCAAAGATTACGCAAACAACTATCGTTTTACCAGGACATGAACAACACAGTGTTCTCTCACAAGTAACGTCTGAATCACAAATAGTTGAAACTACCCTTTGCAATATTGAAAAAGGCTCCGCTGTAAAGTCTTCAAACAAGTCATTCTATCCACAAATAACTCAGATCAAATCTGGCGATACTGTTTCTTGGACTAATGATGACATTTCAGTTCATACGGTTACTAGTAAGAATGACTTGTTTGATTCTGGAATGATGATGCCAAATGATACATTTAAACAAAAATTTGATGATGTAGGATTGTTTGAATATTACTGTATACTTCATCCATGGATGACTGGAACAATAAAATCAGTATGATTATTTTTCAAAAACAATCTTCATCATGTTTTCATTTATTTCAGAATCTATCTTTGTTTCTAAAACGTCATTGAAAATTAATTGTAACACTGTTTTATGATATAATGACCAATTATATCCTAAATCATGTTTAATGATGTATGTATGCTTTTCATTTTTTACAACATGATTAATTTCAAAATCTGATATCCTCATTCTTGTTACAAACCATGATACAAAAGAATCAACATCCATCGTACCTTTCATAAATGTGGCAATATCTGACACTATGCTTTGTCCTATCTTTTTTGCTAATTCTACTGTCTCTTTCTCAGTCAATTTTTGAAATAATGCACTGACTATGGGTTTTGCTATTGGAACCATGCCCACCTTGGGCTCAAACATACTCCATTCAGTGTATCTTGAAAAAATTTTGTTAGCTAGAACATTCAGGCTTATTCCTTGAGATTCGGATTCCTTTCTGATTTTATCTAAAACATTACTATCTAATCTAAATGACATTGTTTCTGTTTTCTTTTTTTGCTCTTCAATCAATTATTTTGGTAAAACTATGTTCATTAATAATGTATTTTGATTTAGTTTTAAAATCTAAAATTAATATTGCGATTTAAATAGTTAAACGATGTCAAAATTTGATGAGAATAAACAACAAAATCTCCTACATAAATTAATCATATCATCGTTGGGAAAAGTAATACCATGTTAAATATTCAAATATGGAAATATTTGGTATGACTTTAACAAACAAAGAATTAGAATTAAAAATTAAAGAAAATAAAATTACCTCTACAGATTTAGATCAAATAATACAAGATAAGGATGATGTCGAAAAATACCGTAAATTAAAAAAGAAAATACAAGAAGCAGAAACTGATTCTTACCTGCTTGATAGATTAGAGGCATGTGACACTTCAGGTGTTGCTGAAATTCTTAGGGATTTCTTGTCCTCAAAATAATTGACATGATATTATTTTGAGTGCTACAAATCAACTACGTGCTGATCATGATCAAGTTCATCATTTAGAAAAGATTATCTTAAAATGTTCTGATGAATTATCAAAAGGAACTGAAATTCAATTCTCTGATTTCATAAAAATCATGTATGTGCAGTACAAAGGTTACTGGAAAATCTAAGAAATCAAGTATGTCAAAACAAAACTTATGCTCATATCTTCTCTCCAAATAATTCTTGACATTTCCAACAATAATCTACTTTTAGTCCACATGTTTCTGTATGTGTAAGAATAACATCCTTATGCAGTGGACAGATTTTTTTCTTATTAATGGGCATGTGGATTAGCAGTACCTGCTTCTATTTTCACATAAGTTCCTGCAGCTTTCTCATGAGCTTCCAAGTTTGATTGATCAACTTTGATAGCTTGAGGAGGGCAAACAGAAACGCATGCCATACACCATATGCAGTCATGCTCTCTAATGGGATCCGATTTATCTGTATAGTCTTTTCTACCTTCTTTATCGGAGTTTTCACCTGTTCCTTCAAATGTTTCGCCAATTACGCTTTTTGCTGGAATATCTTTTTCTGTTCTATACCATTGGAATACCTGCACAGGACATGCCTCAATGCATGCACCGTCAGCATAACATGAATCCCAATCAACAGCAACCATCGTACCACTAACTCCTAAAGGTTCAAGTTTTTCACCTCGTTTTGTAAAGTCTTTAATGACCTCAGGATGTGTTGATGCTTCTTTTAATTTACCTGGACCCCAAAACCAATGAAAGTTTTCACCATCGGAATGATTTATTTTTCCAATTGGTTTAAGATCATTTGGAAAGTTTTCATCAATTGGCATACTGCTAGTCGTCTTGCTGTCTTTTAAGATATACTCACAAATCTTGTTTAATTTTAAACAAAATCGTGCAGTACTGTTTAATATTGACTAAACACGTATAGTTTTATGAACAAAGTAACCATAAAGGCTTTAGAAAATGGACCTTTTATTGTAGAAGTCGATGGAAAGACAGTATCAGCACTGTGTAGATGTGGCAAGTCTGAGAATAAACCTTATTGTGATGGCACTCATGCCAAAATTGGATTTCAGGCAAATAAATCTGAAATAAAAATAATCTGATTGATTTATTATCTATTTTTTTCTAATTTTTTTATATGTTAAAAGAAAGAATTTGTAATAGAATTACGTATCAATTGTTTTTTGATTCTTTTGAGATCCTGTATTCTAATAGATGCTTTTCCATGTAACGGATAATGCATTACGTATGACCTTGAATTATAAATGTGATTTTGCCATCCGAAGATAATTTTTCTTTCATGAGAAAACATTTCATAAGATATTTTTCCTATAAAACAAACCACTTTGGGGTTGTATCTTTTTATTATTTCTAAAATTTTTCTCCTACCCTTATTTTCTTCACCTTTTACCAGAAAGGATACATTTGGAGTAGGCCTGTTTATTATGTTGATTATGCCAAATTTGTATACTGTGTTAAATTTTGTGTTATAAATTTGCTTGAGCGTTATATCGTCTCTCAAATCTATTATTTTTTCATTAATTAATCCAGATTTATTTAGCAAATACCAAAAAGCCTTGTTATTAGAAAAAGGAATACCGCGATTGTACGTACCTGGAGATGGGTTTATCCCAACAAATAGAATTCGCATATTTTTTGAAAATTTACATCGTATCAAATCATTAACCTCAATCTACATTCTCATGATTTTTATCACAAGTAATTTGAATATGTTTTATAGATATCATTTTTAATTTCATTAATTTTTTGCTTTGTTATCTTTCATTAATTGATATGGTGATCACAGTGTATATAAAAATTCTAACAGGACAACAGCGTTATTATGCTGTTCATCCTTTGCAGCATATACTAGTGTAATTGTGTTATGTTCCTTTTTCAGATTCTTGATTTTATCTACCGTGCATTTATTTTCATTTAGTTCTTTAATGTATTTTTTTTTGAACGCATTCCATTTTTTTAGATCATGCGAAAACCATTTTCTAAGCTGATCTGTTGGTGCTATTTCTTTTAACCATAAATTCACACGTGCGTTGTTTTTCAAAACTCCTCTTGGCCATAGTCTATCAATTAAAATCCTATACCCATCCTCAGAGGAATATTTTTCATAAATTCTTTTGGTTTTAATCATTAGTGATCAGCGATTTTGTATTAATTGAATATACAGTTTCATAGATTGTTTTTACTGGTATATCGTCTATAATTGCTATCAACCCCAACAATGTATTTTTATGTACATCACTAGACTGTAAATTAACATACGCTTGCTCATTCTCTAATTCCATTACGGCTATGTATTTGGAACCCTCAGTCCCATCTTTCTGTTTTAATAGATTTCTTGAAATAATACCCTTAAATTTTTGAAATTTTTGATTTGATGCCTTGAACCAATCTTCAAAATCTTGTTCTTTATTAAAATCCATTTTAGGAAATTCTATTATTATAAACATTTCCAGTTATTATTCTCACTAAAAGTATTTGAATCGATGGTTTATAGTGCAAATACTTGCAAATAGAAATAATTACAATTCTAAATCAAATAATATTTTAAAATCATTTAGATGTAAGTGAAGTTATCATGAACTGATTTATGATATCTCCTTTGCACATCTATATGAACAAACGTTTTCAAATCTGCTTAAAAATTCCTTCCCGCAATGTAAACATTTTTTAAAAATTTCCATGTTGTGTTATACATTATAATTTGTATTAATGGTATTGACAGATTCAGCTGATTCATCATAACATTTGTTGAGTATTATCTATCATTAAGGGTTACATCATGTATTGTATGAATAATCATATGGGAAAATTTGTCAGCACTTGTGACAAGATAGTTCATGCACCATTCAAAAAAATTATGAAATATGATCTTTTTTGGTTGGTAATTGGTGCAATCATCTGGATTGGACTAGAAGTTTTTGTTTTCAGAAAGATAACTGTGGTGATATAATGGTAAAATCGTTTCAAAAATTATGATTTAGACAAAAACAGAAACCTAAAAGATATCTCATATAGGTTGGATATGAAAATGCAAGTAAATAATAAAAAGATTAAGGAGAACCAGCAATTAGGTAAACGCCTATTCCGATTCCTATAACAATACCGATTCCAATACATAATAGATCAAACGCAACTACTTTTCTAAAAGATGCATGAACCATTTTATCCCATGAACTTTCTTTTTTTGGATTATCCGTCATAATCTATATTTTGAATATGAATATAATATAGTTGCTGTATTTCGGCATCACTAATGAGATAATTTGAATGAGATATTGTCCTAAGCTGAATTTATGATAATTCAGCAGTTTTTGATACTAACTATCATTAATCTTGATGAGCATTAGGAATAATGAAAATGAATCTAGGATGCAATCACAAAAATACTGTGCATGACACAAGCACACGAGAAATACTGTGTGTTAGCTGTGGAATAGTTACAAATAGTTTTAAGAAATTTGTAAATAGACATCCTAACAAAACAAAAAAAAGATACGTTAGAGCATATACTGCGAAAAAACAATAAAAGGAAAAGTCAACATTAATCAAAAATGATTTTGATTAAAAATTTCTATTATCATGGCAAAGAGTAGATAGAGATTTGTCAAAATTTCCTTTTTATCCTCCCTTATTTTGTAATATATTCAATTCACGTACAAACAATATCTAATACGGTAAAGATTAACTATCGCAATCTAAATCTCAGGATATTTTCTATGTACATTTGTATGAGCAAATATTGTCAAATTTATTTGAGAACTCTACTATGATACAGATATTTTTTAAAAATTACTACGTTGTATATTACAATGTAATTTTGTATTAATTTAACAGATACAGCTTAGTCATCATAACATTTGATGAGTACAGTCTATCATCAAGTAGTGCATATTACATAATATGAACAGCACTATTGAAATACAAAAATCAATCAGCACTTGGGACATGATGGTTCATGCTCCAATCAAAAAGGTTGTAAAATTTGGTCTCATCTGCACTGGACTTGGTGTGGTGATGGGAATTGGATTGGGGGTATTTATCGTGACAGAAATGCCAGGAGTGTTGTGAAAAAATGAATGATTTAGTACAGGAAATAAAACATAAGAAAAGACAAAGTCTGAAAAGAATACCCAGGCACAAAACATCTTATTATTTATTTCATATAGTTGCATTGGTTTCAATTATTTTGCTTACCATCATGCTGTGAGGAAGAACAATTGTCTCACAAACTCAACAAACATCAAGAAAAAGAATCAATGATAAAAAATGCAAAAAAGAGAACTATCGAGATAACATGTTTTGTGTGTGGAATTAAAATCATTCAATACTATAGTGATATTTACAAAGGAGAGAGAGGATGGTGTCTTGGATGTGGATCAGATTTTCCACTGGAATGAGTAATCTCTATTCTTCTTTTAGTTTGCTTTCCCTGAATGTACCTGAGTTGTGCCAACTATACCTGAAATAGTCAAGACACCACTCATGAAACCTGACGTCATTTCCATAAAACGCATATCCGATATTTGACTCACCTTTTCTGTCAGGAAATGAGACACATGCTTCCTTTTCATTTAAGGCAACTACTACCAAAACTTGTTTTGACATTTTTCTTTCAACGGTTCCATTTTCCAACAGACTGCTAAAACCAAATTTTTCCAGCGTCTTTTTTCTTCCCTTTGGAACGATACAATCTTCTGATAGGATGTAATTTATTTTTACGTTGTCATTTTTAGCTTTTTTTATCAAAGGTTCTATAAGATCATTTGAAACCTCCGAATGCAATTCATAGATGTATTCGTTTGCATTTTTGTATATTGATTTCCACTGTTCAATCACTTTAGTAAAACCCTTGATGTAAGTTCCAGTGGACAGTGCACCTATACGTTCGATGAACTTTACAGGAAGATCTCCAAAGTCATGTTCCTGGAAATACTTTCTATTATTAGAGAAAAACATCATTGTCGGAATCTGAGTGCACATAGTAGTTCCATAAATGGTAAGATGATAGTATCCGTCAATGTCTTTTTCAATAAATCCTGATTTTGCTAGTCTCTCAAAATTTCTGTGGACTTCCTGTACAGTGGAATCAAGTGTCTTTGCCATGGGGGACACTTTTGATTTTTCCTGCATCAGATGAAACAGAATATCAAGTCGTTGCTCACTTGAAAGATCCAGAAAGTCACTACTAGCGTTCTTGTAACTATTTCGCATTTTGTTATTTACAGGTGTACAGAATCTAAACCTTGCTTTAACACGGGTTTAGAATCTGTGCAAAACAGCTATTGTCTGTAACCTGAAATATTTTCTGAACTAATTCTTTTGAATCTATCTCGTTCGAAGATATAACAAGCACAGTCCCATGTATGGTAGGGATTGTCAGCATTGTAGTTTTTTCTCGCTCGGTTATGCAATGACCGAATCTACCGAGATTTTTATCATGATCACTTTGCATTGACATGTATAGTCTGGCTTGCATACATATCATGTCCAAATCCATACTTTCTAGACTTTGTGTCATCTTGTTTTGCTTTTTAACAAAGTTCACCAATCTTCCATGATTATTGATTATTCCAACAAAGAAGATGTTCTGCTCCAAATCCAAGATGGATTTGCACAGATTTACATAACTTGTCTTGTCAATTTGAGACAATACTTTTATTTCATCTTTCATTGCATTTTCCACATAAAAAGTCAATTGCGGAATAACTCCATAAAGTTACAATCTAGACAAATTTTTGCCTGAACTTTTTTCCATGGTTGTTCAACATTTACTGCTACGTTTGTGTTACTAACAATAATTGGGTTTGAACACTTTGGGCATTTTTCCATGTCTATGTTATATTTTGGTTATTCATTAATTCAGGTAACAATATTAGCTGTATTTTCACAGTTACAGCTAAATAAAATAATCACACTTCAAGATATCTTAATCTCATGAGATGTTTTCTGCAAAAACTCCCGCCATCTTGGTATACTCTGTTATTTCTCCCCTGTGGATAATTCTTGCAGATGTTCTTGCACTGGTTCACACATAATTTCAAAGTTCACATATTCATAAGTTCTTCTGATGTTTTGTATCTGGTTTTATTTTGCACCACATGTTTCAAATAAAACAGGTTCCGATAATTTCTATTTTTTCAGAGTTGACATCAAAAGGAATTTTCAGAGTTCGGGCTTCAACAGTGGTCAGTATTTCATCATCAAAAATTTCCTCACCGTCAAGCAAGACAAAAAATCTGTCATCAGGCGCGTTGATCTGACGTGGAGGACAGTAATCCATTCTTGCATCAAGCAGATCTCGAGGTATGGTTACTTCCAGATCACCTTCATGAGTCGTATCTATTGTAATGACCAAGGAGTTTGTATAATTGCTAAAAATCATTCCTTGAACTGTTGCTCCTTTGATCAAATACTTTACATCAAAGATTTTACCCTCTTTTCCTACCTTGATTTGTTTTAGTCCCGTAATGTCATATGGCGTGTAGGGATCTATGTTTTCTGAGAGGGTGGCATCTTTATTTACTCCATATTCAGTAATTTCAGACTCTCCCAAGTCAATGTAAAATGGTATGGGAAATGGATGAGTATATGTCTCATCGTATTGAGTAACCACTGTTACTTTGATGGATGTCTTGTCTCCTGTTTTCCAACCATCTACGCCAAATATTGGAATGATTGCAGGTTCTTTGCTGGAAAAATAGAGATCATCTTGGCTAACACATGACAATCCATTGCAGATTTTATACCCTTGTAGAATAGATGGAGTGTCTGACCCTATGCTTAGCTGAAGATGAGTACCGCAGTCATTACTTTGCAAAGGACACATTATTGGTAAAAGTTCTTTTGAATAAAACACGTGTGCTGAAAATCCATACGGATTTTCTTTTGAATATTGGTATCCATCAAAAGAATATGAGAAAACTATCGACAATGTAACGATTGTAGCTAGTACAATTCCAATGATAATCAATAGTCTAGTTTTCATTTTCTAGTTCTCCAAATCACAAATCCAATAATGCCAACTCCAAAAATTACAGACAATACAAACAAGCCACCATTGCTGATGTGATAATATGTTACAATCACAGTTGACAGGTTATCTGCAGGTTGATCACCTGCATATCTCTCCAAATTGGGATTTCTGTCTTCGTTTTGAAGCAATTGCTCTGGATAGTATCCATCTGCTATGGGTACTTGATCATTGAGAAAATAGTAAAAATAGACATTGTGATTTTGAAAATTTTGAGATGTTGGAATGTCAAATGAGAGCCATTTTTCCAAAATTTGATTTTCTATTGCAAAATCCATTTCTGCCTTTTTCATCTCCATCCATTTCTGCCCTTTCATCAGATAGTACTGATCCCATATCTGCACAAGTTCAGATTTGTCATATGGTGGCATGTCCAAACAAGGCTTTTCTTGCCAGTCACTATCCAATGAACAATCTGCAAATACAGAAGAGAGTGTGAATGTAAATACTAACAAAAATATTCCAATAATTATCAATAGTCTAGTTTTCATTTTCTTTTCCTCCAAATTCCAAAAACAACTACAGCAATACCTGCATACAATACAAGTGACCAGAATAACCAGTATGGATCATTTACTGCCGTCTCAATAGGAAGATAATCAATTTCAAAATGGGTTCCACGTCCATCACTAGGAATTACATTGTGTAGATGTTCAAATGGAAATGGCTGGTTTACTAAAGACAGTGATATTGACATGTATCTGAACATATTTGCAAATCCAAATACCAACATTCCAATTCCAAGAATAAGTAGTCTACTTTTCATTTTAATCAAAAGAGTTCCATTTTGCATCATCAGGTATTATGCATAGCGGGGAAAGCCTGCTCTCCATGCCAAAATCATTGTCGTTTGTTACCAGATTTACAGAGCCAACAAAGTAGTTACTTCGGCTCTTTCCGTCAAAAACACCGCAAAAAGAGATCACATCGTTATTGCCATAATCCATGTGGTATCTTCCTACTTGGTATTTGTAAAAATTAAGATTGGTATTGTCCTTAAAATAGTCATAAATGTAATTTACTACGATTGTCTCCTCTATTGGAGTCAGCGGTGTTTTCTTAAAGTCTAGCAACTCTTCTTCTGCAAGCGTCTGCGCCTCACACCAACAGCTTCCATAATTTGGCTTGCAAGGCATTGGGTTTTCTGCAAACACGTCTACATCGTATATTCTTGACTTGTCTATCTTTCCTTCAAGCCAGTACACCTGCTTGTCATCATCAATTACATAACCGCACTGATAGCTACTTTCCTGATACATTGCTACTTGAAAACCACGCAACAATACCATGTGCGAAGTCTCAACATCAACGCCCATGTCATGCAGTTTTTTTTGGAACAGTGGAGGGAGCAGTTTCTTGATTAGAATATCATAGTCTATCCTGCCCTCGTAATCAAATGGAACGTTGTAGTTTTCAGTGTATGGGAGTAGGGTTTTGTCAGACGGTGACCCTTCATAGACGACTCGGGGAGTTGTTGGGTCTCCAAACATTTTTTGATTTTCTCTTGGATCGTGTGACGACCACCACAAGACTCCCAATGTGGGAGTGATTGCAGATATTATCAAAGCAGAACTTGCGATTATGACACCTAGCATGATGATTTTAGTTCTAGTCTTCAACTGTATTTTCTTCAAATAAGACATTCATAAAAGATTCGAAGGACTTTTCAATGATGAGATGAAATTTCATACAGTATGAAATGTTTTGTGATTTTTCTTGTATTAATGGGATTTGCATTAACTCCATATCTTGTTTCTAACAGTTTTGCAATATGTGTGATAAACGAAGGTTGGTCTGATGCACCATGTTATACAAAACGTGGGGAGGATCCTAGCTTGAATCAGATGAAAAGATGGTGGTCACAATACTATGAATTTAAGGGTACAGAATGGATGGAATCAAAAAAACTAGAATTAATGCAAGCAATTCAAAACGGAAATCTAATTGAATGGAAAAAGGAAGATCCAGATAGCAGTCACCATAATGTTTACATGTATTATTTTTTGATGGGTATTATTCCAAATGAAGACGGATTGTTTGCTGAAGAATATTATGGAGTTAGACTTTTATCTCCGCAACAACAAAGTGATTCTGGAATTTCCTTCAGGGAGATACATTGTGGAATTGATTTGGTTCTACTCCAAAAGTATGACGGCTCACCATCTTGTGTAACAGAACAAACAAAACAAAAACTGATTGAGAGAGGGTGGACTGGTAACAACATCAAAGAGACCAAAAACAATACTCCTGATCAACTGCAAGGAGTTTTTGGTAATTGTGCATGTCAAGAAAGAACAAAATTAAATCCTGATACAATGGAAAGATGTCCTCAGCCAGACCTTGATTGGAAAAACTCTACACACTACATTGATAATCATTCTTGCAGGTGGATATATCTTGAAAAATATCTTGATGAAAACAACAAGTTGAATTTTGCTCAACCATATGATAACAACGACATCGTCATAGACGACCTTCAAAGAATTTATGACTGGTGTGATTACTCTGGTGAGAAACCTGATTGGTATTTTGACTGGAGTAACCAGACTCATTATATTGATTCAGAAAATTGTAAGTGGATTGAACGTGAATGGTATGAAGGAGAACAGTTTGAAAAAATAATTAAATACTGTACAGATCCAGAATCAAACCTTACTGGCAAAACTTCATCAATTAGCAAGGGAGGAGAAATTAAACTTGATTCCAAAAATTGTACATGGTTTCATGGTGGATTTTACAATCAAGCATGGATCAATCAAACATCTGATCCAGTTCCATTAATCCAAAATGGAAATGTAATGTCTCCTGAAGGCAAGGTAATCAGATCAGTAAAATAACGTGATTGTAATTGTTGGAATTAAAAAGAAACTCTAGTCTTTGTTTTTCAAAGCAGGAAAAATCAATTAATATGAAAAAGAAATCAAAGCAACTCTTTTTAACAAAATAATTATGCAATGAACATGCGGATATTACTTCTTACATTAATTTTATCTTCTATTGGCGCTTTATCTCCAAGTTTTGCACAAGAAATCTCTAATTCCTTTTCTAATGATATTGGTTCGGCTTATACAGATCAAAGAGAATATGAGATTACTTACTCATCAGAAACAATCGTTAAGATTCATGGTATGATTAATGATGCCTCGAGGGCAAGTAAAGTTGTTATAATTTTTACATTGCCTGATGGTAGCAAAACTGGCAATCATGTTTTTACTACAGATGTCGGAGAATTTGAGATATTATTTCCATTAAATTCCAAGTCACAACAAGGGGAGTATAATGCATTCATATCTCACGATGCAAAAATAATTGGTCAACTTAGTTTTATGGTAAAAGAAAAACCAAGACAAAATCCATTTGAATCCGAACCCTCTGAAAAGGATCAAAACCAGACATCTACCTCGCCAGAAGAAACACCAACAGAATTTCCCGAAGAGTCAATAGAAATCCCAGAAGATGAGGGAAGTTATGAACTGCAAGATGGCAATTTGATTTACTATCTTGTAACTAATGGCAAATTGATTAACATGAATATTGACAAAGATACATCTATACTGTATTCGGAAATGAATTTTTTTGGGGAGGGAGCAATTACAATCGGAATACCTCGACATCTACTTGATGCAAAAGAAAATAATCAAGATGTAGAATTTACCGTTTATCTAAACGGCAATCAAGTAGATTATGAAAATGTAGTAACCAATGATTATGATCGTGTAATAATGATCAATGCAAAAGAGGGTTTGTCACAAATAGAAATTATTGGGATACCAACAGTAAAACCAATACAGGAAGAACCCCCAGCAGTAGAATTACCTCCAATCATCACAAATACTTTGAGAGTATATGTATCGGACATACCAACATGGTCAAACAATATCGATGATACAATTACAGAGTCGTTGAATTATTGGGAATTACAATATCCTAATTTACAATTTGAACAAGTTGGGGAAAATGAACCAATGGATTTCTTTGTCTTTTGGGTAAAAGAGTTTGGGGTAGAGCATGTGGGATATGCTTATGGCAATAAATTCGTCGAAGTTGGTTTGGGAGATAGTGATTGTAGAGGTAAATGGACTCAATACTCTCCTAACTATACGGGTACTATTCTAAAGCATGAGATTGGTCACATAATTGGTCTTGAACATAGTTCTGATCCGACTTCAATAATGTATCCTATAGTACAAAATCGTGAGTATGGATTAGAATCGGAAGAGTTGGTGATGACATCAGGCTATGGACAATACATTCCATTTTGTACGATAAAAGACTCTACATCATATGACATTGAGATAACAACTGATGATCCAACGTACGGGTTTAACGTGTATGTCGTTTCTTCGGAACAACAATTTCAAAATTTTATTGACGGAGAACCAATCGAGTATTTCAAAAGCAATGGATGTTACAAAGAAAACACATTGAACTTTGATAGTTCCTGTAATGTTGGTAAGGGCAATGGAATATTGTTAACAATCAATGATAAACAAACGAATAATCTCACAAATATCAAATTAACATTAAAAGAAAAATCGCAAAACCCACATGCAAATTCTAAATTTATGCCAGAATCTAAAATAAACATAGAACAAAACAACAGTTCGCCAATATGTGGTACTGGAACTATAGAGAAGGATGGAGTATGTGTACGAGCACAAACACAAGCAACTCAAATTGATGTAAAAAAAGGGCAATGGGTAAAATACACCATTAACCTAAATGCAGATTCAACTAATGACTATTTGAAAATGTTGATTGAATCTGCATTAACGCAAGAATTTCAAAACTCGGGATACAAATTAAATGATATTACTTGGATAAAATCTGAGATCGTGGATGTATCATCATCACAAACAACTATTCAAAATACTATTCACACAAACGATTCGACTGAAAGTGTATATGAAACCATTCAAGATCTCAATTCTTTATCTTCCATAAATTTTGTAATTCCAACCAATTACAGGATTGGAGACATAGTTTATTCTGATGTAAATGCAGGAGATGCAAAAGTCACTGGAATTAAAACAAAGACATATGGAAAAAAGACTTTTGAAGTGATAGAGGTCAAGGCTGAAAAATCAACCAATGATGGTGGAAACTTGGCAATATACCGAACAACGCAGAATTATGATAAAAAAACAGGAATGATGTTGGAAACACTGCTTGAGATAAAAGCAGCCAACGTGCTTTTTGGGGTTGTTTCTATGGATCTACGCCTAAAAGCGATTGATAGCTATACTCCTACCCCTAGTTCTCAAGGCGGTGGTTGTCTAATTGCTACTGCCACATATGGCAGTGAACTAGCCCCACAGGTACAACGGTTACGGGAGCTAAGGGATAATTCTCTGCTACAAACAGCCTCGGGAACATCATTTATGAATATCTTCAATGATTTCTACTACTCTTTTTCCCCGCAAATAGCGGATTGGGAAAGAGAAAGTCCATTATTCAAGGAGTTGGTTAAAGTAACGATTACTCCAATGATTAGTTCGTTATCAATTCTAAACTATGTGAATATGGATTCCGAAGTTTCAGTGTTAGGTTATGGAATTAGTTTGATCTTACTTAATGTAGGAATATATTTTGTTGCTCCTGCTATTGTAATTGTTGGAATAAGAAAGAAATTCTAATCATCACAGTAATGTTAATTATTTAGTAACTATGCCTGAGAATACTGTATTCGTAATAATGCATTTTGATAGATGCATCTGTTTTCCTTCCTAGTACGCGCCTCATTTACCATAAGTGGTCAAAGTGGTTTTAGTCATCTTGCTGATAAACGATCTTATGAAACTCATACTGAATTTAGGCTTGAAATGTTATTTTATTCAAGAGACCATTCAAGTCGTTGTGCTAGATGTAAACCTGCGCCACAATGAGGACATTGTTGTTTGTTACTAAAATGAATGTGAAATACTGCATTACATCTCATACAACCATATAATTGTCGAATAGGTATCATAAATTAGATAACATATAATCCCTTATACGCATTTAATTGAATGATAGATTCTAGATGTTAGTACTATTTTTTTTGAAAAGCGGAAATTAGGTATGAACAACATAATGAGAATTCTGTCCTCTTTTATCATTTGTATACTCGTTTATGGATATAATTCATGTCTCGTCTAATCGTTCTTACACTAACACCAACTAGATGTGCTATTTGGTATTGCTTTATGTTGCAATGAAACATCAATCCGTATACGGCACCAAGTCGAATGTCTCTCATTGCTGTGCCTTTACTGAGTGATATGCATGTATTTTTGTATCTGGTTTCCAAGTACTCTGTAGGAGTTTTCCAAATAACTTGTAAGTAATTTAGAAAGTATTCCCTGAAATGAGGCACTTCGTCTAATGTTGCATATTGAACTTGATTTGTTTTTAGATACTTTACTAGTATTTGATTTAGTGAACTCATACCTGTTCTGCCCGCCACTTTTCACAATTACAAACATGTTCAACAAGTGATTTGAGCCAGTCTGCTTGGAGTTCGTTTGGTTTATTCAGTTTTACAAGTTTTAGAATGGTATCTTGATCAATCTCCGCAAAGAGTCTGTGTTTATTGTCTTCCATCATTTGTAATTAACCACAAGTAATTAAAAAGCATATTTTGATTCAGATTGAAATGTTTTAAAATAACATACAGTACACATGTACTAAACTTATTTTTCTAATAGCTTGTACGTTTGTACGTTAATTGTAATGAATTAGAATCATAATTTCATTTGTCCGTCATCATTTGTCTTCTCCCTGATATTCGATACCATATTTTGTTTGACAATAAACCCATGATTGTGTAAGAGTTTTGTCATTTGGTCTATGTCGATAGTATTTCCTATTTTTTCATTATAATGCTGTATGATCTTCATTACATGTGTAGATGTGTTTTCTTCGGTTAGTTCCCAATTATCCTGCAAATATCCAATTTCTGGACTTGCTAATTCTTCCCATTCCTTCCTTACTGTCTTACTGTCTTCATACACACATTCTTCGTCAGGTAGGTTTAGTATCCAAGAAACTATCTTTTCAGCCTCGTTTTCAACTATTTCATAGACCAAATTGGGATTATCTGGATAAGGTAGATCACGTATATTGTGAATAAGGCTTAATCTTCTAGAATACATTGCGTTTTTCTCATTTTCTGGAATCTTGGTCAGATAATTAGCAGAGCCCCATATCTTCAAAGTATTGTCAAACATTGTAGAATCTTGTTGAAATCCTCTGCCAGTTTTTAGTTGTTCTCCTGTATCAGCTTTAATCTTTGCAAAGTTTTTCCAGTCTTTTGGCATTTCTTGAAATACCAATAATGTAAGACCTTCAATTTTTGCTCTAATGAAGTGATCATTAAGATAATCTTCAAGTTCAACTGTCATTGCATATTTTCCTAGAACAATAACTAAAACCAACAACCCTGTTGATTTTCCAACACCCGATAAACCGTGTATTACAGAAATTCTAGGATCAAGATAAAGTCCGATAGCCGATTTTAATCCAGCTTTAATTCTTGGATGTTCTGTTTCTGGAACATTGCTAAACATTATTTCAATGAATTTTGTTGGTTCATTTTCTTTGGTTGGTTCTAGATAGTTGTAATCTCTAAAACCCATTCCAGCAATATCGTTGGTTTCAATTAGTTCTTTTGTTTTTGTATCTCGTACACCATTTTTAAACACCATTAATTTTCTATTTGTTTTTGGCATTGGTTGTGCTAATGCCTCTAATTTGAAAAGAATTGAGTTGTAATCGGATTGTTCCATTTTTGGATATTTTGATACAAGTTCTCTCTTTAGCGAGTCGTTTATTTTTTCTAAAAATCCATCAGTATTTTCAAATATGTTGTGAGTTTCTACATTAGAATAAAGAAGTCTATTTGAAATCATTTCTTGTGCTATTTCGGTTCTATCGATTCCACTACTACTGCTTCTAGGTCTACCAGATTCTACTTTGCGATTTTTCTCATATACCTCTCTAACTTTAGTTTCTATGTTTGACCAAGGTCTATCGGAAAATGCGTTGGTTGACGACCACTTGTCATATACAATTCTAATTTTCTCTAGTGCTTCACTTTCAGTCAAGCCATCAGTATTGCATTGTATTCCTGCCTGAAAGAAATAATCGTTTGAAGTTCCTTTTGTTGGTGGTAATTCCTTTAGAAATCTATCTCTATAATTTTTGTAACTGCTGTTAGAGTTTTTCCTTCTTGCTTCTACATTGCACTCTGTACATATTTTATCAACAAACTGGTGAAAATCCATGCCATCAACATTCCAAATTTTATTGGTTCCAACGCTTTTGTATTCCAATAACAATCCCTCTTCCCCATCTTTTTTCTCACCCATGATAACTGAGCCTGCACCAACACAGTAATGATCAGTTCCTTGTATCTCCATTATTTTTTTATCCTGAATAGCATAATCAAATAATTCAATCTTGGATATGTTGCCAGTAAGACCAGTTACAGGGATATGCCAGCCATGTGGTGTTTCAATAACCATGTAGTCCTTTGAAATCATAAGTTCTGCAATGGGTCTAAATCTTTCTTTATTGTCAAAATCGGTTATTGCAGTACCAGTTCCAATTATTGGAATGTATCCATAATTTTCATTTTCAGTTATGACTTGATTGTGAACAGTTCTTGAAGCCTTGTAACGATCATCGGCAATTTTTTGCTTCTCGGGAATTGGAAAACAGTTGAATGATCTGCTATCTCGGAGAATTTTTATCATGTCATTTTTACCAGCAGTCTTCAAATTCCAATACCTCCAATACGTCGTGATTTTTTCCATCGTCTAGTATGTGATTTGCATCTAACTTGAGATCCACAACATTTGCATCTATATCCGTCAATTTTCACAAATTCGCCACAGGTTGAACAGAATTTGGCACCATCAGCATATCTTTTCCCTCCAAACCCAAATGAGACTCTCTTAAGACGAGAGCACATGTCTTTACACTCTCTCATGATTTGATCCTCACCTTTTCTTTAATGTCAGTCTTGAAGCATTCAACCTCTAAACATTCATTGCAAACTAACCATTTTCTTGAAATGTAATTATAAGTAATTTCATAGATGGGCGTATTACTACAGCAGTGTTCTGATTCGTTTTCACTAATTTGTGATAGTATTTCTTTGTTAGAGCGTTTAGTCATACTATCATAGAACTGTTATATTAATTGGGAATTGAGTATCTAATTTAGGGTAAAATTTATACCTAAAAACTATAATTCATTAAAAATAGTGTCTAATATTCATAAATTAAAGTCACTTTATTATCTTAGCTCAGATGTTTTTGATTTGGAAGGAAAACACAAGATGATTTTGCGTCATCTGGCAATTAAAAAGAATCCAGAAAGGGGTGCAAGTCAAACAGAAATCAGCCGTGTAACAGAACATCATGCAGAAAAAAAATTCAGAATGAGGAGGAGAATTATGGTAAAACGCCTACGAGGTACAAATAAGATTATGGGGTTAATTCCCACTGGATATGTGTATGAAAGAAAAGAAAACAAACATAGATTCAAAAAAAATGAGAGTACATTTCATTTAACTTTCAAGGGAATGCTTGCAGTCCTTTCAAACGGAATGAGCATTAAAAAAAATTATTTGTTTAAAAACTACATAAATATGATTTCTAATCTTCTTGATAATAAAAAAATTGTAAAATTTATTGAGGAATATTTTATTTTACAGATACATGTTTTTTTGCTGTGGCATTATCTTGCAGGAATACAACTAAAAAAACAAAAAGAACATGAGGCTTATTTTCACGAGTTTTTCCAAAAACCTGAAATGTCAGATTTTGAAATATTCGCACAAAACATTATTGGAAAAAAAATAAAGACTGGAGAGAGAAAAGAATATGATGTCATTAAAGAGATATTTCTAGATTATGCAACATCAAATTATATTATTAAAACATTAAAAGAGGAAGATGTCATTCCTAGTTCTACCTCATTTTTAAAATGGAAAAAAGTAAACTCTGACTTATCAATTGGAGAAATATCATATTCCGACAGACACAAGTATGAATTACATAGATTAATTGATTTTTGGAGTGTTTTTCTAGTTGATTTACATGGTTTGAATAATGGTCTAGATGATGTTATGGAAAAGTTAGTTTATCAGGATCTAAATGAAGAAGATGTACAAGAGGAGTATGATAAAAAATTCAAATATATGCTTAAACAAAAATCAAAACCATTAGGAATTAAGATAAAACTTCCTTTGATTGTAAGTGATTTCATAAAGAAGAAAAGAAACAGAAGAGATACTAGATCTCAATATTCAGATTCTGAAGATTTTGGCGAGATTCATGATATTCCTGAGGCAGACTAGGAAAATATTTTAAAATCAAAAAATGCCATCCTTATTCAGCATTCGCAATAGGTTCATCACTTGATTAGAACATCTATTTAGTTATCTGAGAGAGTACTTTTTTGAGTTGTTCAATCTCTTTTTGTTTAGCCCTATTCTCTTCTTCGAGTTTTTTGTTTGCCAATTTCTTTGAGTTGCTTGAATGCTCTTGTCGCAGTGTCTCTAGAATTAGTGCCTTGGTTCTTTCTTCTTGTTCTTTTTCCATCCTCATTGATTCAATTATATCCAATGGTCTAGAACATATCTCACAGAATTTTGCATCTATTGCATGTTTTACTTTACAATAGGCACATTCTCTTAATCCTAATTCTTCTACTGTATCTTCTTTCTTTATTCCTTTCATTTGGAGTATTTTATTATCAAGATCTTCTTGATTTAGGTGAGTATATCTTGCTGGCATTGGCGATGATCTTCCCCAACCATGTCTCATTCTACTTTCAGCCTCTGTTAATTTGGTTGCCATTTCTGTAATCTCTTTATGTCTGAAAATATGAGAGTGGATTCTTTTTGTCAATCCTGCCTGTCTTACTCTCTTTCTTAGAATGTTGTTGAATCCTGCATATGTCATTGGTTGACCAAATGAATTATTTTTACTGATGTAAATCCATAATGGAGCCTCAGGATCATCTTTCATTGGATGTACATTAATCCACTTTGTTATGTATGGTACTGATAACACTATTCTAATTTTCCTTGCACCTGTCTTTCCCTCAACTAATAGATTAGCTCCGTACTGATCCATCTGAACATGTTTAATTTTCAATGTAAGTACTTCTCCTATTCTAGTTCCTGCTTCATTGTGAACAGCAAATAGAGCTTTATCTCTTGGTGAATCTGCACACACGTCTAGCAATCTTTGTACTTCTTGTTTCGTTGGAAGATCTTCTCTTGATAATTTATCCATTGGAGTTTTCCCCTTTACACATCTTAGAATTGTTAGCTCTCCTCCTTCTGGAATATTTCTGGTACCTGTAAGTGCAAATCTAACAACAGCCCTTAGGCTTTTTTTAAGATCAAATGTATAATTTGATTCCTTACCGTTATCACTATGTTTTTCCATTATCATTCCAACAATATTTTTAATATCATTTTCAGTGATATTTCTCCAATTACCCTTGTAAAATTGTGATAATTTTACATAATGAGTGAGATTTTTGTGCCTAGTTATCTTTGAGTGAGATAGTCTAATCATCTCATTATTATATTCCCCAAAAAGTTCATAATTTTCACTAGATAATTCCTTTTTTGCCATTTGATCCAGTTTGATAATCCACTTTTCGCGTTGGTAGAGATTCTCAGTAAGATTGACTCTTGCTTTGGTAATTACTGACATGGTCTGATTTCGTGCCTCAGTGTTAATAAGAGACTTGTCATTATCTTGATAGATTTTTAATCGATTAATTTCTTTGATTTAATAACTTATGATAATTGTTATTGAAGGTGGAGATCAGGCAGGTAAGAAAACTCAAACTGCCTTATTAGCAAAAGCATTAAAAAAAAGGAAAATCAAAACTACTACTTTTAGCTTTCCTGATTACAAAACACCAATTGGAAAAGAAATTGCAAAATATCTTAATGATAAGAGAAAATTTCCCCCCCAAGTAATTCATTGCCTCTTAGCTGCAAATAGATGGGAGAAATTAAATGAAATTTTATTGGCACAATCAAAAAATTCTGTTTTAATAATGAATCGTTATTATCAATCTAATCTAATTTATGGTTTAGCAAATGGAATGAACCATAAATGGTTAAAAAATTTAGATTCTGGACTTCCAAAAGCAGATCTTGTAATTTTGTTGGATGTGTCTCAGAGGGAATCATTTCGTAGAAAAAAAACCAACAGAGATAAATTTGAAAAAAATGAAGAATTCCTAAGGAAAATATCAAAAATTTATAGAAATATTGCAAAGAAAGAACATTGGAAAATTATAGATGCATCAAAACCAAAACAAGAAGTTCATAAAGATATCTTGAAAGTATTTACAAAGAAAATAGGCATATGAAAAAAAATTATTTAGACATAGTAGATCCAATTCACGATTTTATCCGTGTTTATGATCATGAGCTAAACATTATTGACACTCCTATGTTTCAAAGACTAAGACGAATACGTCAACTTTCTGGGGCTCATTTAACATATCCTGCTGCACAGCATACTAGATTTGAGCATTCTTTGGGCGCTATGCATATTGCAAGTCAAGCTGGTCAGGCTCTAAATGAAAAAGGAATTTTGAAATCAGATGATATTGAAATTTTGAGACTTGCAGGACTTTTACATGATATAGGTCATGGACCTTTCTCACATCTTTTTGAAGAAGTAATACAACAAAAAAAATTCTCGCATGAAGATTTTGGTAAAGAAATTATTTTAAAATCTGAAATCGGTGATAGTTTATCAAAAAATGGATATGACAAAAAACTTATCACGAAAATTGCTTTTGGTGATTCTAAATTACAATACATGAATGAAATTATTTCAGGAGCATTAAGTGCTGATATGATGGATTACTTGTTAAGAGATGGTTACTTTACTGGGGCAGAATACGCACAAATTGATCACAAAAGAATAACACAGTCACTTGATGTACATAAGAAAAAACTCGCTCTAGAAAAATCAGCACTGTATTCTTTTGAATCTATGATGCATTCTCGTTATCAAATGTTTAAGGCTGTATATTTTCATAAAACAGTTAGAGCTGCAGAAGTCATGTTATTAGAAGCATTACGATTATCTTCCGATGAATTTGGTTTTACATCATTTAACATTAATGAATATGTAAAACTCACAGATGAATACGTACTAACTACACTTATCTCATCAAAATCTTCTAAATTAAGACGTGCAAGACAATTTGCAGAAGACTATCAAAACAGAAAATTATTAAAATGTGTATTTGAACAAATTTTAACTAGTAGAACTAATTTAGGAAAAGCTAAAACTAGTGAATTAAGAACATCCATATCAAAAAAATCTAAAATCGATGAAAATGAAATTTTTGTTGACAGTTCAGTCACTCCATCAATTCCACTGGCCCCTTCAAAAAATGAATCAAAATGTATTATTTTGATAACAAATGAGAATGGTAAATCAACTGCTCAAGAGATGCCTATATCACAAATTCCCGTAGTCTCTGCAATATCTGGTTTTATGAATATTCTTCGAGTATACACACATCAAAAGAACAGAAAAAAAGTTGAAATTGCCGCAAAATCAATCCTCGGTGGTTTAAAATAATGAAAAAAAGAATTGTCATCAAACTTTCAGGACGAATTTTTGGTATGGATAATACAAAAATGTTAAAAGATTATGCATCATTTCTAGTTAAAATTAGTAAAATATGTCAACCCATAGTAATTGCAGGTGGTGGAAATATTGCTAGACATTATATTAATCATGCAAGATCTTCAGGAGCTGATGAATCTACACTAGATGAACTTGGAATCGAAATCTCTAGATTAAATGCAAAACTCTTGATTTATGCATTAAAAAATAAAGCATATTCTCATCCACCAACAACATTACAAGAAGTTAGACATGCAGTAGATGATGGTTTGATAGTAGTTACAGGTGGATTGCATCCTGGACAAAGTACTAATGGAACTGCAGCCCTTATAGCCGAAAAAATTAATGCAGAACAATTTCTTAATGCTACAGATGTTGATGGTGTTTATGATATGGATCCTAACAAATTCAAAAATGCAAAAAAATTCAAACGAATTGAACTTAAAAATTTAAGAAATATGCTAATTCATGAAGATTCTATTGCAGGAGGCTATGATTTAATGGACATTGTAGCCCTAAAAATTATTGAACGCTCTAAAATAAAGACACGAATACTGAAAGCTGATATCAAAATACTTGAAAAAGCAATTAAAGGTGCAGATGTAGGAACTGAATTAGTTCTACCATCAAAATAATTACTCAGAAATTTCGTTTTGTACAGTTGAACGCCTTTCTGACCAAATTTGAATTTCCTTTTTAGGATATTCTGGAATTCCTGACTCTCTTAATTTCTTAAAAATTAATAACGCCTCATTTTTTTCCAATGATTTTGATTGAGCCTTTGTAAATCCGTCCTTATCGGTTAAAATGGCCACATATCCTTCAGGCGAATTAATCACGGCAACAAAATCCTCATCTCCAACTGGAAAAAATTTACCATCGATTTTTTTTGTAGTCAATGTTAACATTCCAAATCCTGCAGCTTCAAACATCTTCATTTGTGATTTGCTTGCTCTTTGTTTTCCCTCCTGTACAGCTTGAAAATATTGCATAATTGATTTTATTCTTTAATATTATAATAACTATCTCAACATTTAAGACATCTAAAAAATAACTCAATACAGTGAATCCTAAAATCTTAGTTTTTGTAGCAGTTATTGCATTAGCTGCAGCTTTAAGTGGTATACTTTTGTCAAACTCCTCTCAAAATGTTTCAACATCAGAAAAAAATATTACTCAAGAAACATCAACTAGACAACAAATACAACCTATAACTATCGAATTAAATGATATCTCAATTTTAGATATATCCAAAAGATCTGCTGTTATAGAAACATCATTTAAAATTAGCAATTCTAATCCTAACTCTATAATTATACAAGTAATGGATTATCAATTATTTGAAACTGGATTTTCTAATGAAAAACAAATCTCAGGTGGTCAGATTGGTAGTAGGCCTGAAGGAATGGTAGAATTTGGTTCTAACTACTACACTCTTCTTGGTAATAGTTCAATTATTTTAAAAGACAAAATAGAATTAAAAAACACTGGAAATACTCCTGAATTATGGATTGCCCTTGAAAATAATACTACAAAATGGCGTGTTACTGGCGATGTCTTTTATAATCTAAGCTCAATGACAAGTGGACAAGAAAATGAAGTTCATTTTGAATTTGTAAAATAATTAAAAACCCTATAAATTGATAATTGTATCATAAAAATTAAAAATTATGATAATTTGTTTTTAGAGCAAAAATATTGGCAAAATTATAAAAGCCCCTAAAACGGTTTTTTATCAAATGGCAGAAGCAGGATTAGCCGCATATGGCTCAGCAGTGGGAGTAGCAATTGCATTAGCAGTTGTTTGTTTTGCACTTCGTGGTAAAGGACATCCTGAACCACTCGATTAATCAAAGGAGATTAAAACCCCTTTACCATATTTTTCATTTATCTTACTAGTCTTTGCTGAAACCCAGCATTTCAGCTAATGAAACCTGTTTGGAGTTTTTCTTTGTAATAAAACATCTTTGATAATATTGACAGTCAGAACAATCATTTGATGGTTCTAAGATTGGTGTTTTTTGTTCTTTAAGAAGATCATTTAGAACTCTAACTCTTCTAATAACTTCTTCAAACATTTTTTTATCACGTGTTAATGAAAACATAGTTTCATCCCTATTTCCAGTAATGTAAATAATTATTCCATCAATTTTATCATAAATCCACATACAGGCATTAAGGTAAAGTAGATCATTTGCTACAGGTGTTTCTAGAATAGTATTAGCAGGTCTAAACAAAATTATGGAATTATCTGCAATCATGTCTGCCTGTCCTTTTAATCTAATATCATCAATTGCAAATTCTTTTGGATCACTACCGAACTGTAATTTTCTAAGTAAACCAGAAAGAAGATCATTGAAACCTCTTCGTTCTACCTCTTTAGAATCAATTCTATCATAATATGAGCGTCTAAGGCACTGGGTTACTTCTTTGAGATGAATAGTTTGAATGTTCTTTACATCAATTTCAATTTCTAGTTCTTTTCCAATAGAATCTACAGCATTTTTTATTATGCTTCGAAGATCTCCGGCACCCATCATAATTCACTTAGCAATCCATCCTTATAGGTTAACTCATAATATTTATCAGAAATTTTGAAATTTTACTTGAAAATACAAATGTTACAAAATGAACTCCAAAACCTACAATTGCACTAATTATGAGATTTCCTGTAAGAAAATAGATTCCAAGAAATAGTCCTAATGGAGGTAATGACAAAATCATAGCCAAAAATGTACTAATCCAAATCGTTTTGGTTATAGTCTCTGAAGAAACCTCATTTTTTTTATTTGGAAATCTGATCATTTTTAGAATTATTCTTCTTCCAGAATTAATTTTGACATGGTAACATCTATTGGTATTTTTTGTTCAACTGCAAATGCAATTGCTGCCAAATTTCTTACTTCAAATGCAGTTAGTCTAGTAATTCCTACAATTGTTGCAAAGCTAAACATTTTGGTAAAAGAACTCAATGCTGCTTGATAAATTGCTTTTTCAAATGCTCTTTCAAATTCAGCAATTGCATCTAATTCATTTTCAGTTTGAGGAATCAAATCCTTGTATTTTGTATTCGATAATTCATTAAATGCATCTCTTATGGTTGCAGCTGAAATCATTTTTACAAGTAATTCTTTTGCAGTTGGAGTTTGAGGAACTATCAAGTCTTGAATTTGTTCTTCTTGTAATCCCCAAAACTTTCCTCTAATCACACTTAAAATATTGTAAAAATCTACATCCATTCCAACTACTTTTGTGGCATCCTTATCTGCATGACTTTTCATTGCACCAGCTAAGTGTTGAATTAAAATTTTATCAAAATATGTATCAAAAATTTGTATGTTTTTTTTATCATTGTATAATGCTGCAGCTTTTCCAATTTCATCACCAAATTGAACTGAACTCAAACTTGCAACTGCTTCTTCAAGATCTTTTGCAACCAGTGCTTTAATCACAATATCTCTTTGCTTGATTAGTTCTTCAGCATGAAGATTTACATGAGTTTCAATTTCTTCTTGTGGCTTTCCTAAAGCTTTTCCTTTCAAAATTGATTTCAAATTAGAAACAATGAATTTCATATAATATGCATTTAAAACACCAGAATTACCTACCGATTTTGCAATGGAATAATGCGTATCTGCTAAATTACTTCTTAGGGCTGATTCGATACCTTGTGATGTATATGGTTTTTGTACCTCTGCAACAGCATTACCGTAAATTGTATTTTTTATTCTAGTAATTAATTCGTCTAAATCCCTTGATTCTGCTAAAGTCTGAAAATCAGATTTTTTTAATAATTTACCCCTTTTACTATATGACTTAACAGATGCATAGACGTTTTTTGATCCACCCATTTAGGTAAATCTCAATAAATAACCGATTTTAATGTTTGGTGTTCTCTTCCCATAAATATGATATTTTAAGTAATTTCATTAAGAAATCTAATGGCTTCTTCTTTATCTTGTTTTGATAGTTTCATAAATGCCTCTAAAATCTCCTTTTGAATCATTAAAGACTCATCAGAAATATCCTTAAGTTTTGAGAGATCAAATGGGAGCAAATCTTTGATTTTATTATCACAGAATGCCTTTACATATTTTTGAAAAATCGAATATGTAAAATTTGGACTAGTTTCTAACAAACTTGTAATAATTCTTTGATATTCTTTTTCTTTGGAATCTAAATCTGAAAAAAATTTTTCCAGCAATTGCACTCTATTATTAACTTCGTTTATGGATAATGCAACAAGCATTCCTTTTTTTGTTAAATGGTAATATGGAATTCCCTTTTCTTGAAGAGCCTTCGGTCCACGCCTCATGGGTAATCTTCCATCTTCTTCAGCAATTTCCAAAGGGATCAAAATTTCATCTAGATCTCGAAAAATTCCAGAATAGATATTCTTCCATGCAATTCCATGACTCTTTGCAATTCTCTGAGAAATTCCTGTTCTTGTTCTCTCTGCTGGATTAGTGTTATTTGCTAATATTGCAATAATTGATCTTTGTCTATTGGCCTCTCCTGTTAATTCTTCTCCTTTTGTCTTGAACGTATCAAAAATTGATAGTTGCGTGCCTGATCTAATCTTCATTTAATCACCATATGACATAGTTTTCATTTTCTATGATTATATCAAAATAAACTAAAATATAATAATTTACATTTTTACCAGTTTTTACATCTTCAACCCTTAAATAATTTCCAATTTCGATAAATTTAATGAATTCTAGGAATCGCAAGTATGCTCTATTACTTGTGGTCACAGTAGCCATTACAGCAACAGGTGCAATGTCACAAGCATTTGCACAAAGTGTTAATGATGGAATGGACGGATATGTTAAAGGAACTAGTGGAATTTACACTGGTAATCCTAACGAATGTTGGTATGATGGTGGCGATGGTAACATGCTACCCTGTAAAATTGATACAGGTGCCTCAGCATGGATGCTTTCAGCTACTTCATTAGTACTCTTCATGACCCCCGGCGTAGCTTTCTTTTATGGTGGCTTAGCCAGATCAAAGAACGTAGTCAACGTACTAGGTATGACCATAATTGTTATGGGACTAATCTCAGTACAATGGGTTCTATGGGGATACTCACTAGCATTTGGTCCAATTGACAGTGATGCAAACATGTTCATGGGAAGCCTTGAATATGCTGGCTTCAATGAAGTTTCACCTTGGGCTCCACTAGGAGCACCCACTGCATGTTCGGATACACGATATGCAGCAGCGGCGGGTGATATTTGTAGCGACAATTGGACAGGAGGAGTTTCACACCAGTTATTCGCAATGTTTCAGGCAACATTCGCAATTATTACACCAGCACTAATCATTGGTGGATTAATTGATAGGATAAAGTTCAGCGCATTAATAATCTTCATACTCCTATGGGCTACCTTCGTTTACGATCCAGTTGCACACTGGGTTTGGGGCGGCGGTTACATCGGAGGAGGCGCAATAGATCTTAATCCTGACCTGTCTCCATCGTATGGATTAGACTTTGCTGGTGGTACTGTAGTACACATTACTTCAGGATTCTCTGGATTGGCAGCTGCCTTGATCCTTGGCAGAAGACTTGGATATGGTAAGGTGCCAATGGAACCACACAACATACCAATGGTAGTCCTCGGAGCAGGAATACTCTGGTTTGGATGGTTTGGTTTTAACGCAGGAAGTGAAGTAGGTGTAGACGGCGTTACTGTAAGTGCATGGACTGTTACAAATACTGCAACAGGTATGGCTGCAATAACTTGGGTCTTAATGTCATGGGCACATACAGGAAAACCAAGTATTGTAGGAGCTGCATCAGGTGCAGTAGCAGGATTAGTAGCAATTACCCCAGCTTCCGGTTGGGTTGGTCCGATGGCTTCGATTATAATTGGAATTGCTTGTGGAACAATTTGTTATGGATGTGTAGCATTCAAGAATGCACGCAAATGGGACGACGCATTAGATGTATGGGGAGTACACGGAATGGGTGGTCTTACAGGTGCAATTTTGACTGGTACATTAGCTAGTCCACACATTTGGGATACCGGTGACGGTATTGGTGCATGGACTGGTACTCCAGAAGGAATGGAACAACAAGCAATCAACATCATTGCTGCAGCCATATCAGTTGGTTATGCATTTGGTGTTACCATTGTAATCCTCAAAATAATGGATGCCGTTTGGCCTGGTGGAATCAGAGTCACTCCTAAAGAAGAGGAGATTGGTCTTGATTTGGCACAGCACGGAGAAAGAGCATACGTTAACGAATAAGGAAAAATCCTTTTCTTTTCTTTTTATTATTCAAACCAAATAAATTTACATCTGTTGTATTTTCTTTAATCATGATAATCTCTACGGCGAATCTTAATTCAATAATTAATGATTCAAATCTTTTGATAATTGATACTCGTTCCTTTAAGGAATATTCAGAAGGTCATATTCCAAATGCTGTGAATCTAGATCTATTTGCATTTCATTGGATTGATACAACAAAACAAGGAATTGAAAATTTTAACAAACAGACTGAAATGCTTTTTTCATTTGTTGGAATTACTCAAGAAAAAAAAATAATATTTTATGATGAGATCTCAGGTATGTCAGCTGCACGAGGTGTTTGGATGCTGATATATTTTTCACATCCAGATGTATCAATATTAGATGGTGGAATGAAAAAATGGAGACAAGACAATCTGCCAATTGAAACAAAATCAAATGGTTTCAAACCTTCTAAATTTTCAGGCAAAATCAATCCAGATATAATTTCTGGATTTGAATATCTAAATAATAATCTAAATCATCTAAAAATACTGGATGCAAGATCACAGGGGGAATTCCATGGAAGTGTTATCCGAGCAGCTCAAGCAGGACATATTCCTCATGCAATAAACATAGATTGGAATCTTAATCTAAATGAAAATGGGACTTTTAAAAATAATGAAGAATTATCAAAATTATATAATATTCCAAAAAATTCTGAAATCATAACTTACTGTCAAGGAGCATATCGTGCTGCCAATACATTTATCGTGTTAAAAAAACTTGGTTTTGAAAATGTACGTGTCTATTTGGGTTCATGGGGAGAATGGGGAAATAAATTAAATTTACCCGTAGAAAAAAATTAATTTTATATTCTAAATTATGGATAAGTTTTAAAAAACTAAAATTAAGAGCTTACTTTCACTAGTGCAAAAATAGCAAATCCAAGCATAATAAGTGCTGGAACAAGTGTTATTACAAATTCTTTTGACATATTTGTTTTAATTTACACCTAGTATTATTTGTTAACCTTTAATCTGCTTGAAAATTTTATTATTGTTTACTCTTCCACGAATAAAGATTATAGACCATCTCTGGAACTAATTGTTTGAATTGTTGTGAACCTCCGTAATACCATTTTGTAAAGAATTCGTAAAGGTGAAGTCTGAGAGACTGAATGTAAACAATCAAACCTTCAATCATCATAATTCCAATCTGTCCACCAACAATTAGTACAAGTGCAGTTGGGGAATTAAGTCCACCCAAGGATTCATAGGCTTTGTTAACTGTCAACAACAAAGCAGCATGAACTAACAACATAATTCCTATTCGAGCATAACTGATAGTGTGTGCCAAACATTCAATTGATTTTCCTAGGAACACTTCCATAATTACACTAACCATATCTCCACCAGCCTCTGGATGTTTTTTATTGTGTTTTATTCCACCAACTATCATCATTGCCATGGATGCAATTATTACAATCACTGCAACTCTGACAACCAACCAAACAACTGCCCAGTCTCCAACAATTACAGAAATCCAAGGAACTGCTTCTGTATGAATTTTAGAATACATATTCATTACATCATATCCAGAACCTATAGCTCCCATCATCACTGCAAATACTCCTAACCACATGAACAAATTTGGAATTGCTTCAAAAATCATTGTGTCATTGTCACCAACTCTCCAATAATTATGAATACGTAAAATGAAAGCCCATCCTAAGTGAATAACTCCTAAGAAAATCGATACTTTAAGAATCATAATTACTTGTACAAATGTTAGTTCTGATACAGTGATAATTCCTATCAACCAATTTAATGAATTAAGTGGTCCACCTTCTTGTAACAAGGAATGAAATACTGCAAAGCTTTCTAAATGAAAACCAAATGCTTCTCCCTGAAAAACTCCCGCGATTGCACCTGCACCACCAGATATGGCTAACAACATTCCCCATCTTGAAAGATTTCCCTGACCTTTGAATTTGAATAAGAGGCCTAATCCCATAAGTAATAATCCATGACCTAAATCTGCAAACATTAATCCATAAAAGATAGGCCACATGAGTGAAATCATCCATGTTGGATCGAATTCTTTTCGTTTAGGAAGTCCTTGACTATCAGTAATAACTTCGAATGTTTTAACCCATTTAGGATTATCCAAATAAACAGGAATTTCTTTAGAACTTTCATTGTATTCTATTTCTTCAGTTATTGAAGTCCACTGACTAGTTACTTGTTTGAATTTTTTTTCCATTTTTTTAGGAATAAATCCCTGTATGACTGCAAAATTTTTAGTACCACCTGGCTTTCGTAATGTTTCCAGAACTTCTTTTACAACAAAAGCATTTTCATGTAAAACTAGAATTTCACCACGAATTTTATGTGCTATGCCAGAAATTTCTTTTGAGATTGTTTTTTGTTTATCTGAAAGCTCTTTTATTTTTAATTCTGCCAAAGAATAAGCTTCGCTTGGAATCTGAGGAAATCCTTTAGGGATGCTAAAAGGATTAGAATTAATGGAACGCATTACTTTTAGAATTTTATCAGAATCACTAGCATCAGATATCACTATAATTGCCAACTTTTCTTTGGATTCTAAATCATACTTGAAAATTGGTATTCCTTCTAGAATTCTTTCAACTTCTCCATAGTCAGAAGAGTTTATGACAAATAAATTTGCAAAAAAATGATTCATTAGTCCAAAATTACTTAGATCTATGTTCAACTTGTTTGCTATTTGTAATGTATCCTTCAGAGTTTTGTATTCTTCTAAGGAGTAATTGATATCTGAATTCTCCTTTAACAATTTTGCTACTTTAGTAATTATATCTGGAGTTTTTTCCAGATCAGAAATCATATTTTCAATCTCATTAATTTCATATTTTTTCTTTTTAAATACGGTACCTTTGAAAAGTATCTCCATTATACCAACTCGTAAAGGAATTTTTAATTCTTTAATTATCTCCTCAATGAACTGATGTACTTTTTGTGCTCTAAGAAGAAGATCATCTATTTCAGGAGTTATGGTTTCATTTTCCATATCCAATTTATGAAACCATTCAAATTCAGTAAGACGTGATATTGCTTTTGGTGATTCTATTCTTGGAAGTATTACACTTGCAACTAAAAGTTCAGCAACAGTCACATTATCCAAGATTGTTAGTACATTTTAATATCTTTCTACATCAGTGTTGGTAATTCCAAAATAAGTCATAAATTACTGAAACCATCAGTTAGGGTTAAAATTAAAATTTTTTTTATTAACTCCAAAACATTCAAATTCATAATTATTTTACGCCTAATATTGGATAATTCTTTATTGACTAAATCTATTGACAAAATTTTAGAAAAAACAGAGAAAGGAATTCTTTTAGACCTTGAAAATTCATTTTCTAATACTAAACACACACTGGATGATTCGACTCCTAAACTTGAACAAGAATACGATAAGATTATTTCAGATAGTAAAAAAGAAGCAGTGAAGATCGAAAAACAGATTATTGGAAGCTCTGATCTTGAGGCTAGAAATAGCCAACTTTTATTGTTAGAAAAATCAATAGACCAAGTCTTTACAACTGCTTTGGATAAAATTTCAAATGTAGAACGTAATGCGGATTATGCTAATCTGATAAAAAATCTATTGGATGAATCCACTAAAATTTTGGGAACAACCAAAGTTATCATAAGTACAAATTCTAAAGATAAAGATCTTGTCCAATCCGCATTATCAAAATATCCTGATGCAGAATTATCTTCTGAACCAATTACTTGTATTGGTGGTATTGTAGTAAAATCAAAAGATGGTGCAATGAAATTTGATAATACTCTTGATGCAAGAATTCAACGTTTGAAGCCTTTAATAAGGAAAGAAATTGCAACAAAATTCGGAGTAGGTAATTAGTATGGCAGCTAAAGGTAGAATTGTTTGGGTAAGCGGTCCAGCTGTTAGGGCTGATGGAATGTCTGACGCAAAAATGTATGAGACAGTAGTTGTTGGAAATTCAAAATTAGTTGGTGAAGTTATTCGTCTAACTGGCGATGTTGCATTTATTCAAGTTTATGAATCCACAAGTGGATTAAAACCAGGCGAACCAGTAGTTGGTACAGGAAACCCACTAAGTGTTTTATTAGGTCCGGGTATTATTGGACAAATTTATGATGGAATTCAAAGACCGTTAAAAGAATTATCTAAAGTTTCTGGCTCATTTATTGGAAGAGGTATCACAACAACTCCTGTAGATATGGAGAAAAAATATCATTTTGTACCATCTATTAGTAATGGTGATGATGTTGGTCCAGGAAATGTTCTTGGAACTGTTCAAGAGACTGATCTTATTGTTCACTCTATTATGGTACCACCTGATCATCCTGGTGGAAAGATTTCAAATATTGTAAGTGAAGGAGATTATAATTTAGAGACTGTATTAGCTACTGCTGAAAAGGACGGACAAAAAACTCCTCTTAAAATGTATCATAGATGGCCTGTAAGAAAACCACGCCCATATCAAAACAGATATGATCCAACAGTTCCACTTCTAACAGGACAACGTGTTATTGACACATTTTTTCCAATTGCAAAAGGTGGTACCGGTTCTATTCCAGGTGCATTTGGAACTGGAAAAACAGTTACTCTCCACCAAATTGCAAAATGGGCTGATTCACAAGTTGTAGTATACATTGGATGTGGTGAAAGAGGAAACGAAATGACTGAGGTACTAGTTGAATTCCCACATCTTAAAGATCCACGTAGTGGCAAACCACTTATGGATAGAACAGTTTTAGTTGCAAATACTAGTAATATGCCAGTAGCTGCTAGAGAAGCAAGTATCTACACTGGTGTGACAATTGCTGAATATTATAGAGACATGGGTTATGATGTTGTACTTGTAGCTGATTCTACTAGTAGATGGGCAGAATCCCTCAGAGAAATGAGTGGAAGATTAGAAGAGATGCCAGCAGAAGAAGGTTATCCATCATATCTTGCATCAAGATTAGCAGAATTTTATGAAAGAGCTGGTCGTGTTAGAGCTGTTGGAAGTCCTGACCGTGACGGCTCAGTTACTTTGGTTGGCGCAGTTTCACCTTCAGGTGGAGACTTTACTGAACCAGTAACAACTCATACAATGAGATTTATCAAAACGTTTTGGGCATTAGATGCTAAACTTGCTTACTCTAGACATTATCCATCAATTAACTGGATGAATAGCTATTCTGGTTATCTTGGTGATATTGCAAAATGGTGGACTGAAAATATCAACAGTGATTGGTTATCTCTTAGAAGTGAAGCTTATGGTGTTTTACAAAGAGAAGACACACTAAAAGAAATTGTCCGACTTTTAGGTCCAGAAGCATTACCTGATGAAGAAAAATTAATTCTCGAAGTTGCAAGAATGGTAAAAATCGGTCTATTACAACAAAATTCATTTGATGACGTCGATACTTATTGCAGTCCACAAAAACAATACAAATTACTAAAATTGCTAGTTGAATTCTACAGAAGAGGTCAACATGCACTAAAAGAAGGCGCATCATTATCTGATATTCGTGCATTACCTATTGTTACATTACTACTCAAAGCAAGAATGGATATCAAAGATAGTGAAATACCAAAACTAGATCAATTAGATATTGACATGAAAGAACAATTCAAATCTATAATAGGAGTTAAAGTTTCAAATTGACAGCTGAAGGTGGAGTTCAGTACAGCAAGATTGCAGAAATCAAAGGTCCATTAGTAGTTGTTGATGATGTTGAGAATGCAGCATTTGATGAACTTGTAGAAATTGAAACTAAAGAAGGAGAAAGAAGACTAGGCAAAGTTCTTGAAGTTGGAAACGGCAAAGCAATTGTTCAGGTATTTGAGGGAACCACTGGATTATCTATCTCTGGTACTAGTGCAAAATTTGTAGGAAAACTCATGGAAATGCCAGTATCAAAAGAAGTACTTGGTAGAGTATTTGATGGATTAGGTAGACCAAAAGATGGATTACCAGATCCAATTGCTGATAAATTTATTGATATTAACGGAGAACCAATGAATCCAGAACAACGTGAATATCCAAAAGACTTCATTCAAACCGGCGTTTCTGTAATAGATGGAATGATTACACTAGTAAGAGGACAGAAACTACCAATATTTTCTGGCTCTGGTATGTCTCATAACATTCTCGCAGCGCAGATTGCAAGACAAGCAAGTGTTGTTGGAACAAAAGATGACTTTGCGGTAGTATTTGCAGCAATAGGTGTGCAATATAGTGAGGCAGAATATTTCAGAAGAAGTCTTGAAGAATCAGGCGCATTAAAAAGAAGTGTATTGTTTCTAAATACGGCAGATGATCCTGCAATTGAAAGAATTATCACTCCGCGTGTAGCATTAACTGTTGCAGAATACTTGGCATTTGATCTTGGAATGCACGTTCTTGTAATACTAACTGATATGACAAATTATGCAGAAGCATTAAGAGAAATTAGTGCTGCAAGAGAAGAAGTTCCAGGAAGAAAAGGATATCCTGGTTACCTTTACACTGATCTTTCAACAATTTATGAAAGAGCAGGAAAATTAAATGGAAGAAAAGGAAGTGTTACTCAAGTTCCAATTCTATCAATGCCATCTGATGATATCACACATCCAATTCCTGATCTTACCGGATACATTACTGAAGGGCAAGTTGTACTTGGAAGAGATTTATTCAGACAAGGTGTTTATCCACCAATCAATATTTTGATGAGCCTTAGCAGATTAATGAAAGATGGAATTGGCGAAGGAAGTACAAGAGTAGATCATGGTGAGGTATCAAACCAAGTTTATGATGCATACTCTAGAGCACAAGAGGTAAGGGCACTTGCTGGAATTGTAGGTAAAGCTGGATTAACAGAAATTGATTTGAAATACATGGATGTGGGTGATATATTTGAAAAAGAATTTCTTTCACAAGCAACTGATGAGAACAGAACTATCGAAGAAACTCTTACTTTGTTATGGAAAATTGTTTCAAAACTTCCAAAGAATGAAATTACTAAGATTAAAGACAAATACATAGATCAATATTATCAGGAAAACTAGTAGCATGTCATTTGGACAGAATGTCGCTGCAACAAAAATTGAACTCTTAAAATATAAAAAATCTAGCCAAGTCGCTAAAATGGTTCAGAAAATTTTAGACGATAAACGTAAAGTTCTTTTAAAAAATATCGAAGAAATGATAGAAGAAGCATCTAAAGCCCGAGGTGGAATTTGGGATCCTTTACAAGATATTTACAAATCTGTTAATGAAGCATATCTGGTATTAGGAACAAACACCGTAGATTCTGTTGCAGAATCCACACCACCTGTAATGGAAGTTGATGTCCATACAAGAAGAGTTGTAGATGTAAAAATTCCTGCCCTTACAGTGAGAGAAAAAGATACAAAATCAATGCCATATGGATTTGCTGATACTAATTCATCTATAGATAGAGCAGCAAAACAAATCAAAGAATTACTCCCAAAAATCTGCAAGGCTGCAGAATACGAAAATTCCATTTTTAGTCTTGCAAAAGCACTTGAAAAAACACAAAAACTACTTAATGCATTAGAAAATGTCATTATTCCACAATATCAACAAAAAATAAGATTCATTCTTGCCACTCTTGAAGAAAGAGAAAGAGAAGAATTCGCAAAGTTAAAAAAAGTGAAAGCAAAGATGGAAAGTAGGAAATAATGGCAAAAGAAGAAATAAAAAAATTAATTGAAAATTCCAAGAAAGTATTAGAACAAGATCATGAAAATTTTGCTAAATCAATTAAAAATGATTTAGTATCATTCAAGAAGAAAACTTTAGATCAAATTTAACTCATAGTATATCATGATTTAAATATGGAATTATTAGGAAATATTTTAGATGAAATCTCTCATTTTATTATTATCTGCAGCAGCAATTACATTTCTAATTGCAGGTGTAACCGATGTTGCATATGCTCAAGAGAGTTCAAGTGGTAGTACAAGTGATGGTTCAAAACTAATCGGTGCTGGTTTAGCCTTTGGTTTGGCTGCAGGTGGCGCTGGTGTAGGTTTGGGTCAAGTAGGTGCAGCCGGTCTTGCAGTAATTAGTGAGAACCCAGCATTACAATCCAAAGTATTCATTTTCATAGGTATGGTTGAATCAATCGCTATCTACGGTATAGTCATGATGTTTATCATCCTAGGACAATAAACCATAAAGATACATTTTTCAAATTTTTAATTTAATTATATTTTAATTTGTTAACATCTAATACTCTAGCACAATATCTGCATTTGAGTACTCTTCCTTCTTTATCAATTACATCCATTACTGATTCAATATGTTCAGTGCTGTTTGTGATACAATCTGGATTCGAACAACGAAAAATTCTGTCAATTTCATTTGGAAGTGAAACTCTTCTCTTTTCAATTAGTTTGTAGTCTTTGATAATGTTAATTGTTGCCTTTGGAGCAATTACTGCTAGCTTGTTTGTATCATCGTCTTTTAGAAATTTATTCTCTACTTTTATGATGTCTTTTTTCTTAAATTTTCCACTAGGTACGTTAAGAGCTATAGTTATCAGACTACCGTCCTTGCCATCAATTCTTAAAGCATTTAGAACCTGGAGACCCTTTCCCTCATCAATGTGGTCCAACACAGTACCTTCTTTTATTCGTCGAACCATAAGTTCGGACTCTTGCATCAGAATACTTTGTATAGTCACCTGTATATATCATTGAAAGAATGAACGAATTCTATCAAAAAGATATTATTTCTATAAAGGATTTTAACAAGACCCAACTTGAGCAAATCTTTGCATCAACTGATAAAATAATGAAGCTTAACCCAATTGATAGAAGGGAGATTTGTAAAGGAAAGACGTTGGGCTATCTCTTTTATGAGCCTAGCACAAGAACTCGTCTTAGCTTTGATGCTGCTATGGCTTCAGTAGGAGGAAATTCATTAGGAATCTCTGAGATCTCATCATCATCCACAAAAAAAGGGGAGAGTCTTGCAGATACTGTAAGAATAATGTCAAATTATTCTGATTTACTTGTATTACGACATCCGCTTGATGGTTCTAGTAGATTTGCAGCTGAAGTTTCTTCAAAACCAGTTATCAATGCTGGAAGTGGAACAGAAGAGCATCCAACACAAGCAATACAAGATTTGTTTACAATAAGAAAAGAAAAGAAAAAGATTGACGGTCTAAAAATAGGAATTATAGGTGATCTAAAATACGGACGAACAGTTTATTCTCTTTTATACGGTCTTGGAAATTACGATGTTGATGTACATTTAATCTCCCCCGAATCATTAAGAATTAGATCTGATTCTGTATATGAAATAAAAAAGCGATTATCTTTTACTGAATCTACTAACATTGAAGAATACATTGATGATCTTGATGTTCTTTATGTAACACGAATACAAAAAGAAAGGTTTCCTGATGAAGAAGAATATCTTAAGGTAAAAGGAAGTTATATTGTAGGATTAGATTTATTGCAAAAAATGAAAGACGATTCAATTATCTTACATCCGTTACCTAGACTTGATGAAATTTCAACTGATGTAGATAATACAAAAAATGCAAAATATTTTGAGCAGGCTGAATATGGTAAACATACACGAGCTGCACTATTGGGATTAATTCTCAATGAAAATGGATTTTAAATTTTTAAAATCTAATCTTTAACTAAAATTCATTGCGTATTCCATATATCTAGTGACATAATCAATAACAATAGTTTGACACAAACAAAAATTCTGCCAATTTTTCCATTAGATTTGGTGTTGTTTCCACGTCAAGAATTACCACTCAGAATTTTTGAACCACGTTACAAACAATTAGTTGATGATTGTATGTTAGGTGATGGTCAATTTGGAGTGTGCCTAATCGATGCAAATAACTCGATTAGTGGTTGGACTGCACCAAAATTAATAGGCACAATTGCAAAGATAACCAAATGCAAAGATGTTGAATTGGATGGAATGCAGTTACATATTGAGACTGTTGGTCGAAATAAATTCAAAATTCATAAAATAATCCCACCTTCGCTTGTTCAGCCTTCTAATTATGATCCATACACTGTACAAGGCCATCAAAAAATCTCTGAATTACATGAAAAATTAGGAACTGAAGAAAAAATGTACATCCGTGCTGAAGTTAAATTTATTCCAGAAATTGATGAAAATGTACCATTAGATCAATGGGAAAAACTCGTAGAGATGTGGAAAAATAAAATTATCAAACAAGCATTACCGCAAATTGTTGAATCTCATGCATTAGATCATGTATTAGAAAAATACTATCTCATTACAGATACACCTACAATTGATTTTGTTTATTCTTTATCTGCACTTGGAGCAAAAGATCCAAATGAATTACAACCAATACTTGAGGCTAACACCATGGATGATTTAATTCAAAAAGTCAAAGAATTGTTGACAGTATAATAGTCACAACATGTCAATAACACTATTGTCATTATCAAAATATATGTTATTTGCAATGGCATTATCTTTGATAATTCCAGTATCTAGTGTTTATGGACATGGATTAGGAATTGATACAATTTCCTCAGTGGATGTTCAAGGAAAAAAAATTTCAATTTCAGTTGAACTTCCAATGTCTTTTGAGCAAACTGGTGAAAAACAAATTACTATTACCGCAACTGAGAAAGATACAAAACAACATGCAAAAAATGTGACCTTTTTGATTGGTTTATTTCATGAAAATAAAATGATATTCAGAAATTATTTTTTTACTCCTGACGGTGTTCTTCCAATCAAAGTAAATCCAACACAAGCAAGTGAAATTACAATTCATGGTCAACAAGATTCTTTATTAGGTGCATGGCATGGAACAGAATCTGATCCAATAACGATTTCTGGCCCTATTTTCAGTTCCGGTGGATTATACAATTTTGAAATTGAGGTAAGAACAATTGATGAACCAACAAACATAATTGAAAATTCAGGAGTCTATAATGCAGATGTAAGTATTGCAGATACCACTGAATTTTCACAAAAAGATACCCAAAATCAAGACATTCAGTTTAAAATAAAATCATATTTTGATAATGTCTCTAATTTTGAGTATGATCCTATTACCAAGCAAATAACATTTGAAATGCCTTTTGATTGGAGTGAAAAACAAATGTCTCATATTCCGGTAGTGCATGAAGAAATACATTTTCCTAAGAATTTTTCTGAATTTCTATCACCAAGTTATACAGGTAAAGTAAATGGAATTGATCTGTTTAAATCATCAGTAACAATTGATGATTATTCTGATGAGAATGATAGAATAGTACATTTTGTATTATTACAGGATCATCTAAGATTCATAAAGAATCAACTACAAAAATCTGGAAATCCATTACCTAAAACAATTGTTTTTACTCTTTCTGAATCTGAAAATGCAGAATTTCCATTAACTTCATTTACAAAAAGTGAAGATTACCAAGTAAATCTTTCTTGGGATCCAATAAAAATTACTCCTGATCAAGAAACTCTTTTTGTTTTTACAATTAGAGATGGTAAAACTGGGGAACCAATACGTAACTCAGATTATACTTTTGTAATAATACAAAACGGTAAGGAAATTCACAAAACAACAGGTACAGCACAAGTAGGTGGTGAATTTGAAAAATATACATTTACAAAAGATCAAACAGGTCCTACAATTATTAGATTTGAAAATATCAAAAATTCAGGTCAAGAAACTGATTTTGGTATTGTTGTTGCTCCTGAATTTGGTACAATTGCAGCTATGATCTTATTTTCTACATTATTTGTAGTTGTTTTAGCATCACGAAATAGATTTTCAAGAAATTTAATTTCTAATTAATTTTATAATGTGACTAGTTTTACAGTATCCATGTTTTTATTTGTTTGAAAATCTTTTGTAATAGTTGATACTCTTTCTGCATCACCATCAATTACAAATAATTCCATGCATTTCTCTCCCTCAATCTTACTGTGAAGGTGAGTTGTAATGAGATCCTCAAAATTATGTTTTATTCCTGATACAACATGATCAAATTCATCATTGTGGACAACTAAAAGAATTGCGTGAATATTTCCTGTCAATTCTAATTTTTGTTTTTCTTCTGAAACAAAAGTTCTGATTCCTGCTCGTATTGCTTCAGACCTACCGGAAAAGCCCATAGTTTTTTGTAGTTTATCTAATTCTGACAAAATTTCTTGATTCAATGAAATAGAAACTATTGGCATAAAGGAGATTGTTATTAATTATCTTATAAGTTTAGCAATTAAAGTTATTAACATTTTATAGGGTTATTAATAACTTATATCAAAATTGCTTGTGAATGATCAAATAAAATTAGCAATAATTGCAATCACCATTACCATTCCTCTCATATCATTTACTGTTTTTTCATCTGATTCAAATCAATTTAAAAAAACAAATGAATCAAAGCTACAAGTAATGTCATCATTTTACCCATTACATGAATTTTCACAAAGAGTCGGTCAAGAAAAAGTTGAATCTAAACTCTTAGTTCCTGTTGGAATAGAACCACATGATTGGGAACCTACAATTAAAGATGTTCAACAAATGCAAAAATCTGATCTTATAATAATTAATGGAATTGGATTTGAAAAATGGGTTGATAAATTAAATGAAATGAATTACCAAGGTGTAATAGTTGATACAAGTATTGGAATTACAAAAAATTTGAATAAAGAATCTTCTAATCATGAAAATGTTATTGGAACAAATGATCCTCATATTTGGTTAAATCCAGTTTTTGCAAAAATTCAAGTTAAAAACATTGCAAATGCATTTTCTAATTCAGATCCTGAAAACTTACAATACTATCAAGAAAACGCTGAGAATTATATCCATGAATTAGATTTACTTGATTCAAAAATCCGTAATGAGTTATCCGGTTGTAATCATGATTTTATTTCATTTCATGATGCTTTTTCATATTTTGCAGATGAATACAATCTCAACCAACACACAATAATTCCATCATATGCACCTCATGTAGAACCAACTGCCAAAACATTAGAAAATGTAATCAATAAAGCCCGAGAGCTAAATCTTAAAGTTATTTTCACTGAAGAAACAGCTGATCCTAAAACTTCTCAAGTAATAGCAAATGAAATTGGAGGAAAAGTACTAGTCTTATCTCCGTTAGAAATTGGTGATAATGAAACTTATATTTCTAAAATGAATAAAAATCTAAATAATTTAAGAGAGGCACTATGTTGAAAGTAGTTGAAATTGATCATCTAACGATTGAATATCCTGATGTAAAAGCCATAGATGATGTTAGTTTTACCGTAAATCAAGGTGATTTTTTAGGCATAATTGGTCCTAATGGAGCAGGAAAATCTACACTTTTTGCTGCAATGCTTAGTCTTAATACAAAATACAAAGGTACAATCAAATTTTTTGGTACTGATATTAAAAAATCAAAAAACTATCTAAAAGAGATTGGTTATGTACCACAAAAACCAATTTTTGAGAAAAATTTTCCTGCAACAGTTAATGATGTTGTTAAAATGGGATTACAAAAAGAAGTAGATGAAGATAAAATTGATCAAATCCTACAACAACTTTGGATACATGAGCTAAGTGAAAGAAGAATTGGCGAATTGTCTGGAGGACAACAACAACGAGTATTTATTGCAAAAGCATTGGTTAACAATCCTGAAATTTTGATTTTAGATGAACCTGTTACAGGTATTGATCAACAAAGCATAGATCTTTTTTATAGTATTTTAACAGAACTAAACTCTAAACAAAATATCACAATAATTTGGTCTTCTCATGATTTAGATGCAGTAAAAAAATTAGCAAATCACGTAGCCTGTCTTAATCGAACACTATTCTTTCATGGCGAATCTGATGATTTCTTTGAAAACAATGAACTTGTAAAACAATACTCTGAAGCTTCAATGCAGGAACACATGCATCATCATTAGAAATGGTTTTTGAAATTTTTACTTTTAGTTTTATGCACAGAGCAATCATCTCAGGTATTGCCATTGCAATTTTATGTTCAATCATAGGTTTATTCTTAGTTTTAAGACGCTATTCGTTATTTGGTGATGCTATTGCTCATTCATCATTTGGTGGAATTGCATTGGGATTAATGGTGGGAATTTATCCACTTTGGACTGCGTACTGTGTTTCAATAGTCAGCGCATTGATTATGACACGAATTAAAGACAGATTCAACATATCTGGTGATGCATCTATTGCAGTTCTTTTATCGTCTGGAATTGCAGTTGGCCTCGTAATTATTGGATTATCTGGAGGATTTACTCTTGATATTTTCAGCTTTCTTTTTGGAAGTATTCTGCTTGTTAGCGTTAATGATACAATTTTGATTTTATCCCTAACTGGAATCATTCTAATTGTGATTCTTTTACTTTATCGCCAACTTCTTTACTCTACATTCAATGAAGAACAAGCAAAAGTTAGCGGTGTTCCAGTGGAAAAAATTAACTATCTTATTGTATTTATGGCAGGAATTACTGTTGTAACTTCTATACAATTGGTTGGTGTTTTACTAATTTCTGCACTCTTTGTAATTCCAAATATAACTGCAATAATGTATGGAAAGGGGTTTAAACAAACTGCAATTCTCTCAATGAGTTTTTCAATATTTTCTGTAGTTTCAGGAATTTTGATCTCATATATTTTTGATATAACTCCAGCAGGAACAATTGTTCTGTTTGCAATCGCAATATTTGCATGTACAATGGGATTAAAACATGCTGGATTATTATCTAGACATAACTAATTCATTTAATCTTCTTTTATCTTTTAGATTTTTAACGAAAAACAATGATGTAGCAATTATCCCCATTGCAATTAATGGTGATACGATTTCAGAATATTTTAATTGAAGGTTGTTCGTATTTGGTATTTCTGATACTGTTCTAGGTATTTCTGTAATCTTTATCATTCCTAATTTGTTTCCTTGTTGTTCTACAAACCAAACATTATATTTGTCATCAGATGTTAAAAATTGTACAAATGATGTGGTAGTTGGAACTGCAACTTCGATCAAATTTTTGTTATCCGGATCATATACAGCAATTTTATCTACAGTATGTTGTGCAATCCAAATATTTCCATATCGATCAAATGACATTCCATAAGGTAAAGCATCTTTATCTGGTACTTGAACTGTCTCAAATGTTTCTAGAATTGGATTAAATTTCGTAACTGCTGTACCTGTATGGTCTGCAATCCACAAATTTCCTTCTTTATCAAAAACTAAATCTTCTGGTGATGCAAGGGGTTTTTCAGGCGTGAATTCTGAAATTTTGTTGTCTTTTGGATTGATAAATCCTATTTTACCAGTGGCTGATTCTGTAAACCAAATCTTTCCTTCATTATCAATTGTCAAAGCAAACGGTAGTGATTCTCTTACAGGCATCTTAATTTCTTCAAAAGTATCAGATTTTGGATAGTATTTCAAAATCGTATCTTTGTTTGTTATTGAAATCCAAATATTTCCATCAAAATCTGCTTGAATGAAGGTTGGTGTATTATCATTAATTACAGGTGCTAATTTTGGTAAACTTTTTGTTGTGATCTCTTGACTACTTGGATCAAAATATCCAATTTGATTTCTTGGCGTATCTGTAAACCAAATCTTTCCTTCATTATCAATTGTTAGTAATATTGATGTCAACCCATCAAATGAATATGAAGTAAAATTTTTAGTGTCAAGTGAAAATTTCCATAATTTTGGTGCGGATGGATCACTTACCCAAATTGAATTCTTTCCGTCATACAAAGGATAAAGAGGCTTTGAAGATTCTGGTAATTGATATTCTATTATTTCTGTTTTAAGATCTTCTAGTCGTGGTTTGACTAGTAAATTCATAAAAATTGATTCATTTGCATTTTCTTTTCTTTGAGTCTCTATTTCTACTTGCCATTGACCTGAAAATCCAAATGTTATTTCTCCTTGAAATTCAATTGGTTTATTCTTTTCTTGTTTAAAAATTTTCATAGGAATTTCTATTGGAGCAATATTTCTCTGTGGATTAGAAATTTTTACTTTAATTTGATCCGAATCATTCAATGGATTATTTTCAAAATCACTTATCTTGACCAGAATTGTGTTTGGACCACTAGAAAATGGTGATATTTTAACATCAAATTTTGTGTTTTCTGAAAATTCCACACTGTGAAAATCATATGAATTTTTTTGAGCATCAACCTGTTTTATTTCACCCGCTGGTAATGTTCCATTAGTAAGTAATGCAACAACTCCTAAAAGTGCAATTCCTAAAATTACATCAAATTTCAATGATCTTCTTAGTTTTTTGTGTATTCTAATAGAGCCTGTCTGTAAATCTTTTTCAGCCTTTTTTTGAATTCTAAACTGGAAATACCCACCAAATGCAACCATTATTGCTGCAATTGCAATTTTTACAAAAATTAATTTTCCATAAATTGATTCTGTAATCAAACCTACATTGCTTTCCAAAAACCACATCAGTGTTGGTCCAGTAATTATTACAATTCCTACTGCAATGATAAACATGATTGAAAATCTTGGAATTAAAACTAGTGTCATCTTCTCTCGTTTTGTTTCTTCTAATTGTGAAAATGTTGGAAGTAAAGTAAATACAAAGTAAATTATTCCTCCGATCCAAACAGCTGCTACAAAATTATGAATATAATCTAAAATAAATGCAGGTACCTCTCCACTAGCTGCACCATGTCCGATCATACTTGAAGTTCCAATTAATCCAAGTGCTACTACAAGCATTGGAATTTTATTTTTTGTGGAAAGATTCTTTTTTCTATCCATTCCAAACCACAATCCAAGAAGAATAACAGTAATTGCCATTCTAATTATCCAAACATTTCCAAAATTAGTTTGAATTACATTAATCACCGAAGTCTCTAATCTTATAGTTTGTATTGCTAGCATCAAAATATTTGATACAAAAACTAGTAATAGTCCAATCCCTGTAATTTTCATAAATTTATCATGATGGAAATATTCTAGTTTCTCTACTTCCTTTCTGATAAGTTGTTTACTCTGAGTTCCCCAAATAACTATTGAAGCAATTAAAACACCTAAAACAATAGTTTCACCAACCAGTCCTGGAAATCTTGCACTAGCTTCAGGTAAAAATACTAACTCTGATTCATTTTGATTGTTATTAGAACCTACATCTATTTTGGCATCACCTACTGCAAAAATAAATGTGCTAGGAACTAAATGCCCATCAATTTTTGATAGAGCCTTAGTAGTTACAGTATAAACTCCTTCTTCTAACGGGGGTGTTGTAACAATAAGAGAATTTTCACCATCAAAATATTTGGAATCTTTATTGTCAATTTGTTCTCCATTACTATCTATTACCTTAAGAAAACTAAAATCTAATTCAATTGGTTCAGAGAAATGAGCAATAATTTTTGTTGTTCCAACTGGTGCATTTGATGCTGAATTTGGATTAGAATCAATGATAAATGGATGAGCTGCTGCATATGGAATAGATATTGACAAAACAAACAATAAAATAATTATTAATTTTCTCATTTAATTTTCTGCAATGTTTAGCAATTTAAACAGTTTTTGTTTAATTCGAAATTTGTACCAATTTACGTAAAGATAATAACATGTTATCATTAAAAAACAGTCATGAAAGTTGTCATAATGGGACTTGTTTTATTTTTATTTTCTGTTGGGTTTGTTATTCCTTCTTTTGCACATACTACAGTTGAAGTACAATCTTACAAAATTGAAGTAGGGTGGGGACTTGAACCACCAATAGTAGGAATTAGAAATGATCTTACTATAAAAATTACTGAGCCTGGTGATGCTCCTGGTCAATATAAAGGAGTTTCAAATGCATTCAAAAACCTAGAAGCGACTGCAATATTTGGTGGTGTTTCTAAAGTAATTGATATTAACGCAGATCCAAAAATTGGGTATTATTTTTCACCTATAATTCCAACAAAAACTGGAACTATTAATATAAATTTGAAGGGAGACATAAATGGCGTCCCTGTCGATACACTAATTCCAGTTGAAGATGTTGAAAGTACATCTATCTTGGATTTTCCTTCAACTAGTGGCTCTTCATCAGATCAAGATGTAACTGCACTAAAAAATGCAATTTCATCACTTCAAAAAGAAGTTTCTTCTATGAAAGATAGCAGTCCTGAAACTAGTGTTAATGGTGGTGCAGCATATGACTTTGCAATTTTTGGTTTGTCGATTGCAGCAGCAGCTATTATCTTGGCAATCATTGCTTTAATAAAAAGAAAATAGAAAAAAGTTAATTCCTAAAATCTTGGAATTACTTTAGATTTTGCAGTAACGGCAATAATACTTATGATTGATACAGCAAGTATCATCATTGCAATTGTTCCAAATTCTGGAACAACGTTTGAAAATACTACTTTCTCACCAATAGGTCCTGTTTTTGGATCATCTATTCCATAACCTTCAAAGGTAATGGTAATCTCTACCGGATCTGATGAGGTTAGTGGTGCTGTTTCATGTGAGCCTTTTCCTTCATGATCATGTACGCCCATATCATCTAATACTGTGTTGCCATTTTGTGTGACCTTTATGTCATAGTTGACATGTTGTGAGTTGGCAAAGTCAGTTGAGATCATCATTTTTTCACCACTAGTTGGTGCTGAAGCTCCTACTGAAACTTTTACGCCATCAGACAACATTCCTGTTGCTGATGTAGCTGCCATCATTGTATCACCTGATGCCATTTCATCATGTCCTGATGCCATTTCATCATGTCCTGCTTCTTGTACTACAATTAATCCTGCCATCCATGGATGAACCATACAATAGTATGGGAAACTACCTGCTGTGGTTGGTTTCCATTCATATGAACTTCCAGCAACTACTAAACTGGAATCAAATGCTCCGGATGGGCCATCAGCTGCAGTACCTGCAGTGAATGTGTGTGCTGCAGTATCTGTATTGGAAAATATTACTGATCCTCCAACATCTACTGTTGCTTCTTTTGGAATGAAACATCCGTCTGCACTAGTTTCACATCCAGGTGAACTAGATCCTGGTGCTGGACTAACTGTTACTTCAGTATGATCTGCAAATGCTGCTGGTGTTATTGCAACAATTCCTGCAGCAATAGCAAATAATACGAAGAAAGAGCTTATAGTCTTCATTAATTTAAGTACAGATTCGACAAATAAAAACCTGACTAGAAATCTCGCACAAAATCTATTTTCTTTTAAACTGGTATATTTTTAAAATTCCAAAAACAGGAATTCCAATATACATTCCTATATTTAGTAAAACTATAGAGATTCCGTAACCAAGCATATCTTGCTCTGAATCGATATTGACATGATTTAGAATAGATAATGATGTTAGCATTGGTGTTAGTGTTATTTTGACAGCTTCTTTGAAAAATGGATGTTCTCTTTCAAAGTCAGCAATTGGTGGTGAAAATGAATAATAAAATTGATTAAATGTTGTCATAAATGCCATTCCAGACTTTGTATTTAGAATTGTATTATCTCTTAATTCTCTGAGTTGTTGAACTTGAGGAGATAATTCCGAATCAAATGTTGCAGTAGCAATTAGACAACCACCACCTTTTTCATCTTTAGCTACAGGTGTAGGTAGTACAACTGATTTTCCTACTGGAACATCAAATGAAACTTTTTCAGCAGGAATTGGTTGGAATAATATTCCCTCAATTTGAAATTCTACCGAATAAACGCCTTCATTTACAAATTCTACTGGAATTTTTACTGAACCTATTGATGTGTGAGTAAGTGGTATTGGCCCAAATACTGCCTTACCATCTCTTGAAACTGTAATTGTATAATCAACATGCTCTTGAATTTTTTTTGTGTAAGGATTGATAAAATCTACATTTAGTTTAGTTTCCTGTCCTGGAATTATATCATCATATGATAGTTTAACATCTAGGGTTCCTTTTTCTGTTGAAAGAGTTTGGGAATTAGTTTGAGCAAATGCCGGAATAATTAACAGTGGTATTAAGAATAATGATATCAGAATCTTCATGTTCTCTTTAATTAATAATCATAAATAAAAATTACCTGTTTATAGTAACAGAGATTAATAACCAAATAAATCTCATATTGTAACTTGAACGAACCTTCTATTTTCCATTATGTGGTTCTTATCCTAACTGTCAGCTTTCTAACAATTTCTCCAATTTACCTAGACACTGTTTTTGCACAAAATAATGAAATTTCAACTAATGCAAATAATGACATAACATATGTAGCAAAATTTGTGTGTGGTTCTATTCAGGGAGATGATGGCCCATTACGACCAGGTCATTATAATACCGACATTAGTATTACTAACAAACAATTATCTGAAATCTCTTTCTTATGGCTTGTATCTGTAGATGATGGAATGTTATCGCATTCTACTTTAATGAAACTAGATCATCAAAAATCAACAGGACTCGATTGTAGAGATATTAAAAAAGTGATAGGCTTTGAAAATAATACTTCTTCTATAGAGGGATTCGTATACATTACAATTCCACAAGATTATAATCCTGCCAATCCAAACACTTCAATTCAATATTCCTCAAATGACATAAACTTGTTAGATGTACAGGTCTTCTTTACTGCAAATGCTCTTGATACATTACCGCATGAAGTTGTTCTTGAAAAGATTTCATTTTATATACTCCATGATGATACAGGAAAAATTCCAAAAAATATGATCAAAACTGTATTGGATGTTACACTTGAATCAAAACTAAATGTGATATCTGATTCAGAAAGAAAAGTAAAGGAAATTCTTTCTCCAACTTATGGTATTTCTGAAAATGACTTTGATAAAATAGAAATCAGAATAAAGAACATCTCAGTCGGAGTAGGTTCAATGATAGATGATCATGCTATTTCTTTGAGTATAATCAAACCCCAAATGTATCCTCAAAATAATCAGTAATGGTAATTTAGTTAAGTCATATATATGTCGAAATTGGTATTATCTTATTATGAATAAATTTGCAATTGTAATTTTTTCTCTATCTCTTTTGATAATTTCACATATCCCCTCTTATGTTTATGGTGATGGATTAACACAAGAAAATCTTCCACCTGCAAGTGTAGGGGACAGAGATGCTAGTCTGTTTATCAAAATCAGTCCACCTATTCTTACCAAAGATACAGTTGGCGATAAATTTTTACAATTACGTCTTTTTGATGCTAAAACTGGAGAAGTAATCAAACATACTTCATTTTTTATCACAGTTGAAAAAGATGGAAAACTTTTGATGAGAAATCTATTTCATACCCATTCTGGAGATTTAACAATTAAAATTCAATCTGAAGATCTAGATGTAAACAAAGTTATTGTCTATGGAGATCAGGAGCCCTTCCAAGGAGGATGGACTTCAACAAATGATCAAATCACTGTAAAAGCACCAGTATTGCTTGATGCAGGATTGTATCACTTTAACATTGAGATTTTTGGTATAGATAATGACAGAAATATATTCATTCCATCAGATGCACCATCATTTGATTCCTGGCTTAGTGTTGGAGATATATTTGATGAAACAGTATCTTCTGGAGGTACATCTTATGACTTATCTGTTACATCATACTATGATAAAGTAAAGAATTTTAATTATGATGAAACCAAAAAAACAGTTTCATTTTCAATGCCATTTAATTGGGATGTGGCAAGACTACAATCACAGAATGTTTTTGTACATGAAGAAATTCATTTTCCAACTTCCTTTAAAGAATTTTCACAAGCTGATACATACACAGCAACTGTCAATGGATTTCCCGTTACTGGAAGAATGTTAATTGCTGATCCGTATTCATTAGAAAATACACTCATTCTTCATTTTCTATTAAGTAAAGAAAATATTTTAGATATTGCAAAAACTAACAAACCTGGAGCAAATACAATGGAATTTAGTTTGTCTCCCAATACCGGATTGATGACCGATAAAAATTCATTTGATGTTAAATTTGATAGTGGTGCATTTGCTAGAGTACAATATGATTCTAAATTAGTTTCAGGCGAAAACATTCCATTTGAAATAACTTTCTTTGATAAAGACAATAAGTTACTAAAATGGACTACCTATGGTTACAGAATAGAAGATTCATCTGGAACTACAATTTATGAATCTCAAAATACTAATCCAAATTCACCAGGTGTTCTTTTGACAGAAGGTATTGACAAACATGAATTTAATTTCAAGTCTACAGGTACATACAAGATTACATTAGCACTTTTTAGTCATGGATTAGATAATTTACAAACATTATCTGGAATATCCAGTGGAACATTTGATGTAGGTACTGGCACAGGTACAGGCTCAAATCAAATCCCATCATGGATTAAAAACAATGCTGGATATTGATGATAACTCTTTTGTTCAAGGAATACAATATTTGATTAAACAAGGAATTATGAAAATTCCACCAACCGCTCAGGGCACAGGTACAGGCTCAAATCAAATCCCATCATGGATTAAAAACAATGCTGGATGGTGGGCAGATGGTTCAATTGATGATAACTCTTTTGTTCAAGGAATACAATATTTGATCAAAGAGGGAATAATGAAGATTGGATAAAAATTTTTGTAATACAACAAGTGATAAAATATGAAAGACATCAACGATATACTTCCAAAAGTACCTAACATGAGATGGGGCGCTTTGATGAACAGAGCACCTACAAACAAGAAAGTTGAAGAAATGAATAAAATTTTTCCTCATAATGGAAAATGGCATACTGTATTTGAAGAAAAAGATCAAGTGACTATTGATGGTAAACAAATTTGGAAAAAAGATCCAAACAAGTGGACGTAATCTAAATACATTAAATTTTACTCTAAGTTCAAATCATTTACAATTCAAAATATGTAACAATAATTTTTTGCTAGAACATGTTCTTATGTGTAATTATCCAAATTGTAACTATTAACAATAATTTACTCATATTTGGTTACAAAATTTAGTTTTAGAACAAATTAATCTAGATTTTTAAATAGATAGTGAGAAAATAAAAAAGACTTGAAAAGAAAATTTTTACACATACTAATTTTATTATCTATTGCTGCTTTTCTTCCATTAACAACTGTAAATGTTTATGGTCATGGTGTAGGAAGTGAAATTTTTCCTCCAGTTGATCTGAATGGAAAACAAGTAAGTTTAGAAGTTTCATCATCTCCAGCTAATCCAAATGGAATCAATCCTCAACAAATAACTATTTCATTAATTGACTTTAATTCAAAAATTACTCTTAGAGATGACACATTTTTAATAAAATCTTATCGTGGAGAACAATTTCTTTTTGAAAAAGAGTTTCAAAGTCATAATGGAATTTTAAACTTTAATTTTACTTCCAAAAATACTGACTCAATTCAAATTCAAGAAGTAAAAAAGGATAATTTCTTTGATTCACTACTGGGATTGGAAAATAGAGTAATCAATGTAACAGGTCCAAAATTAGGTAATGGTGGACTCTACAAGTTTGATATTAGTATACTAACAGCTGATGGTTATTCAAAGAAATTAGATATACCACTAACCTTCAATGCAGGAATCTCAATTGCACAAACAACAAAACATGAAATCAATCATCCTGATTTTGGACCTCAATTCATTAGTGTTATCACATATTATGATGAAATAAATAATTTTCAATATGACATAGAATCTAAAGAAATTAAATTTTCAATGCCTTTTGAATGGAGTGTTAATAACATTAATCAAACATCTGCAGTTCATGAGGAATTAGAAATTCCAAAAACATTTGGAGATCTACTGATAACTGGATTTTCTATATATGTAAACGGAGTGAAATTACCTGATAATGTTTCAACAATTGATGATTTTTTTTATGAAAATAGACTAGTTCATTTCATTATTAGTCAAAAAGAATTATGGAATATTTACAATAATGATCCTAATCAAAATGGAATGAATTTTCTGATCAAACCAAATTCCAATGATAACCAATTAAGCTCCGTAACTGAAAATGGGCAATTTAGAATTCTTGTATTTTGGCAACCAGAAACTTTACAATCAAATTCTAAAGCAACAATTTATTTTGATGTCACTGATATTTTTCTAAAAAACAGACCAATAGCAGTAAACTATGATTTTTCAATCACTCAGAATGATAAAATAATTTATGAAAATAGTGGAATTAGTAGTGATTCTAAGGAAAAACATAACATCGTAGAATTTACAATTCCTGATGATGTATCTGGGGTTGTAAATCTAAACTTCCAAAATCTTGGAGATAATAAACTCGCAAAAACATCTGTCCCAATCATAATTAATTCTATTGATGATAACTCTTTTGTTCAAGGAATACAATATTTGATTAAACAAGGAATTATGAAAATTCCACCAACCGCTCAGGGCACAGGTACAGGCTCAAATCAAATCCCATCATGGATTAAAAACAATGCTGGATGGTGGGCAAGTGGACAAATTACAGATGAAACTTTTATCCAAGGTTTACAGTTTTTGATACAAAACAGAATTCTTCATGTTTAATCATTTGTATTTTAAACATGACAAATCTCTTTGATGGTACAAGTACATATTCAATAACACAAAAGAAATAATAGATTAGTTAATTGAATAATGTAGATAAAATGACTTTGTTAGATATACATCTGGATTCAAAATTTTCCTCAACTCTTTCTAGACTATTAGGATCAAAAATAATATTTCTTCTAATAGGATTTATGTTCACTTCATTATTGATTTCTCAATTTGCATTTGCCGATGTTTTCATACCTCCAACAGAATATGTGGGATATTTTGATTATCAAGGAGTTTATACAGTTGGAGGCAATGTAAAAAATCAAAATGATTATGCGGTAATTCCAACCATTTTTGTTACTGTGGTTGATGGAGAAAACACATTTACTAAAACAATATTACATGTACCAATTCCACCAAGAACAGATATTCCATTTAAGATAAAATTTCCTGAAGTAATAGGAAATAATCCAATTCTTCTGGAACCTGAACTTAAATTTATCAAGACACAAAAAGATCCAATACCAATTCAGGTTCTTTATGATAATACATTGATCAAACATGATGATGGTCATGTTACAGGAAGAATTCAAAATATTGGAAATCAAACAATCTTCAATCCAAAAATTCTTGCAATAGCTCATGGTCATGAAAAAGTGCTTGATATTGTTCACAATATTGAATATATTGATAAAATAGAACCTAATCAAATTCTAAATTTTTCAATGTATCCTGATCCTTCAATAACCGATGATGTTTTTTTCTATAGTTGTTTTGCTCCTGTAGATACAACTGTAGTTCCTGTCACCACAAAGAAAAATGGAGGCGATTTTGATTTTAGATATGATTCAGGTGCTTGGTATTATGATGCTAAATTTGATGAAGATGGAACAACCTTTACAATGCGAGGATACAATAGTTATCCACTTGAAACTTATGCAAACTTTGAATTTCCTCAAATTTCGGGTACCGAAAAATTTAATGTCACTCTAAATGATAAACCTGTAAAATTTATTCAAAGTACTGATGAGAGTAAATTCTGGCATGTTGCATTTCTTGTTGAACCGCAATCCCAAGGAGTTCTGAAAATTACTGGTTTTGAAAAAGGTTTACCTCCTGTAACATCTAAAATTCCTCAATGGATTAAAACAACTGCAAACTGGTGGTCTACAGATCAAATGCCTGATTCAGAATTTCTTAAAGGAGTACATTATTTGTTTGAAAAAGGAATTGTTGTTGTAACATCAAAAGAAGTAGCTCCTCCATCAACTTGGAAATTACCATCATGGATTAAAACAACTGCAGGTTGGTGGTCAGAGGATAAAATTTCAGACGATGATTTTCTTAATATAATTAAAAATCTTGTTAAACGGAAAATAATAATTGTTTGATACACTTCTTTCTAAGATTAACACTTTTTTAACAAGTATTATTGAATAATCTTATTATACAAATTTCAATCAATCTTATTATTCAATGCTTCCATTAAGAGATGAAAATCCACATCCTCCTGGCTTCAAACCAACAGTAACTTATGCGTTGATTATAGTAAATGTTATAGTGTTTTTCTTTGAAATTGCAGCAACTGGACAATTCATAGAATTTACAAATAACAATGCATATAATTTATTTTACAATTGGGGTGCAGTACCTAATTGTGTTGCAGGTGCTACTACATCCACAATAAATTTTGGCCAAGGTCCAATACACATATCATGTCCTACTGAACCATACCTCTCTCTTCTAAGTTCTATTTTCTTGCATGGTGGAATTATGCATCTAGGTGGCAACATGTTGTTTTTGTGGATTTTTGGTGATAACATTGAACTAAAATTTGGTAAAATAAAATATCTTGGAATTTATCTAATGTGGGGAATATCTGCAGGCTTGATTCACATACTTGGTGATACTAACAGTGTGATTCCTGCAATTGGTGCATCTGGAGCAATATCTGGAGTGCTTGGCGCATATCTAGTAATTTTTCCAAGAGCAAAAATTCAGACTGTAATGATGATGGGATTCTTTATGAGAATGATACATATTCAAGCAAAATGGTTCTTACCGTTTTGGCTTGTTTTTCAAAACTTACTTCCATTTTTCGTTGGAGGATTTGGTATTGCTGGAGATGGTGTAGCGTATCTTGCTCATATTGGTGGATTTGCTGTAGGACTTGCTACGGGATATCTATACAAAAAAACACATAGTTCTGATTTTACCTATGGAACAAGATATGGCTATAACGCATACAAGTAATAGTTTAAAGAATAAATCCCTGAAACTTTCTCAAACTAATCATGCCTTTGATTACTGTATCAATGTACCCAGGAAGAACTCAACAACAAAAAGACGAATATGCAAAAGCAATCACAAAATCAGCAGTAGAGATTCTTAAAACAAAAGAAACACACGTCATTGTAGTTTTTGAGGACAATCCAAAAGAAAACTGGTTTCTAGCAGGAAACCAACTTTAATTATTTTTAAAAAAAGACTGGAATAATTCCCCTCCAGTCACAGGGATTGACATACACACATTATGGTCGGTTACATAAATTACAACAAATTTGCATAATAACAAAATGGTACATTTCACATTTGTACCACTTTATCTTTTTATTCTCATTTATAATTACAAATTTAATGAAAGTTGCAGTTGTACAATTCAAGGCCTCTACTGATAAAGAAACAAATCTAAAAAAAATTATCAACTATATTAGAAAGGCAGCAGAAAAAAAAGCAACGCTTGCTGCATTTCCAGAGTTTATGATGTTTTATACAAATTCACTTCAAACATCAAAACAACTTGCAAATCTATCTGAAACAATCAATGGATCTTTTGTAAACACTATAGCAAAGACGGCCAAAGAAAATCATATTCAAGTTGTAGGCTCATTTTATGAAAAGAGCACAAAAAAAGATCGAGTATATGACACTTCATTTGTTATTGATAAATCAGGCAAAGTAATCTCAACATATAGAAAAATTCATCTTTATGATGCACTGGGATTTAGAGAATCAGACAAAATGATACGTGGTTCAAAAATTACAAAACCTGTAAAGACTTCAATTGGAAAAATAGGAATGATGATTTGTTATGATTTAAGATTCCCAGAGATGTCAAGATCATTAGCTGCTGCAGGCTCTGAAATTTTAATTGTACCATCAGCATGGGTAAAAGGTAACATGAAAGAAGAACATTGGATAACAATTAACAAAACACGAGCAATTGAAAATGGTTGCTATGTAATCGCACCAGATCAAGTAGGAAATATTTATTGTGGAAGGAGTATTGTAGTTGATCCTTATGGAAAGATTTTACTTGATATGAAAAAGAAACAAGGAATTGGATATGTTAACATTGAATTAAAAACTGTAAAACAAATTAGAAAAATTCTACCCTTACTGAAAAATAGAAGAACCGATGTTTATCCTACTTTGAAGGCTTAGGCTTTCTGCTATCACAATTAAAATTGGAACACTGTCTTGTCCATTTTTGCTTTCTTGAATAACGGAAAATCACCATTGGCCACTTACATACATCACATGGCATTTTTATTGCTCTAAGTTTTGCTTTTTGTAAAAGTGGTGAGGATGCCTTACAACCACCATAAAAATTTGAACAACCCATGAACCTCTTTCTGGTAGTTCTAGATCTAATTACCATCAACTGACCAAGTCTACATTCTGGACATTCCACTAATCCATTTTTTGGAGAATTTGTTCCAAGAATCATGTATTTTCTTTCTTTTGATGACCAGGAAAGATACCCATTAATGTCCAAATATTGTATGATTTCTTTTTTGAAAATTGTTATTTTCGACTTTGTAGCTTTTACAACATGTCTTGCTGTTTTTACTTGTAAAATTTGAAAATCTATTTTCTTTGAAGGCATTTTCTGTAATGAATTTACTAAAACAATTTTTATAGGGAATCTGGTCAGTGACATTTGTGGAAAAGGTCTGTGTTCTTGGTGCTGGTAGTACGAAATATGGAAAATTACCAGAAAGCATTGCTGATATTACTACTCAGGCATCAGTAGCTGCTATAGAAAGTGCAGGAATTGAACCAAAAGAGATCAAAGCATCTTACATTTCAAATGTCTTTGGTGTTGCAGACAAGCAGGTACATCTTGGACCTGTTTTAATGAGCAGATTAGGAATTCCCGATAAACCCTCATTAACAATAGAATCTGCATGTGGAAGTGGATCAGTATCATTTAGAGAAGCATATGCCAATGTTGCAGCTGGTTTTTATGATTGTCTTGTTGTAACTGGAGTTGAAAAAGTAACTCATACAGGAACTGAATGGACTACAACTTACTTTGCATACTGCTCTGATTTTTTTTATGAAGGTCAAGCTGGTGCATCATTTCCAGGATTATTTGCTTCAATGGCAAGAGCTTACTTAACAGAGTTTGATGCAACTGAAGAAGACTTTGCAAGAGTTGCAGTAAAGAATCATGACAATGGTTTTCTTAATCCAAAAGCTCACATGCAAAAAAAGATTACAATTGATGATGTAATGAAATCCCCAGTAGTTGCAAGTCCTCTAAAACTTTATGATTGTTGTCCATTCTCCGATGGTGCAAGTTCTGTTATTCTTTGTTCTGAAAAGTTTGCAAAACAACACGGTGGTGACTATATTGAAGTCATTGGATCTGGTAGAGGGGGTTCGCCTGCTGCATTACAAGGACGTGAACATTTAACTACAATTCCTAGTACAAAGATTGCAGCAGCAGATGCATACAAAATGGCAGGAATCACTGCAAAAGATATTGATTTTGCTGAAGTCCATGATTGTTTTACAATTGCAGAAATTGTTGACACTGAAGATTTAGGATTCTTTGAAAAAGGTAAAGGAGTACAAGCTGTACGTGAAGGTAGAACTAATTTAAATTCAGACATTTCAATTAATCCATCTGGCGGTCTTAAATCAAAAGGACATCCAATAGGAGCTACAGGTGTTGGACAAGTAGTTGAAGTATTTGATCAATTAACTGGTAGAGCTGGAGCACGAACTGTCAAAGATGCAAAAATTGGTTTAACTCATAATTTTGGTGCAACTGGTGCAAGTTGTGCTGTTCATATATTCCAAAGTGTGTAAAATGACTATTGAACAACAACTTATTGAATATGCCAAACAGGGTAAACTTCTAACTCACAAATGTACAAAGTGTGGATATCTTCATTTGTCTACTGCGTATTATTGCCTAAAATGTGGCAGCAAGGGATTTGAAGATGTTGTTTTAGATGGTGTAGGCTCAATTGCCACTTATACAATAATAACTGTGGCTCCAGCAGGATTTGAAAAATATACTCCATATGCCTTTGTAGTGCTTCAATTAGACAATACACATTTGAGAATTTCTGGATTTATGGCAGGAATTACAACCCCTACAGATTTACCTGTAGGAACCAGAGCCAAAATAGTCGGTTTTGAAGATGGTTGTGGAATCATCATTAAAAAGCAGTAAAATTATTTGTTTGAATTATTAAAAAAAATCAGAATCCTTTCTTAATACTTTTGTAACAATAAACTCTATGATGTCTGTAGAAATTACATGTGGTAAATGTGGAGAAAAGATCGCTAACATGAAAATGCTAAAAGCTCTAAAAGATGTGATGACTCCATATAATGGAAAATGTCCATCATGTGGACAAAAATTATCAACATCTGAATTTTCTCTTGATGTACAAGAAAACTGATCTAAAAATCTTTATGTATTTTTATTTTTTTTGATGCTTATAATGTTACAATACCTCCCAAATTTTATTTGAATAAGAAAATAGATCCAAAAAGATCTAAAAATGATTAGTCATAAGTCTTAATTACTCCTTCCTTTTTTAGTGAAATAACATGGAATTAGATGAAGAATTAGAAGAGCCAAAGCGTAGTGGAATTCTTCAATCTACATCAAAGCGTGTAAGAATGATCTTTTCTGTAATGGCAAGTCCGAATAGAATTGATATTTTAAGAATTTTAAATTCAAAGGGCCCATTAACATATTCTGAATTAAAGTCACTGGCAGGATTCAAGTCCAAAAAAGAGAGTGGCAAATTTGCATATCATCTGAGAAAGTTACTAAGACAATCCCTTGTAGCACTAAACAAATCTGAAAGACGTTACACCATTACAAACCTTGGAAAACTCGTATTGAGCTTGGCAAGACAAATTGAAGAAAGATCGATTATTGAAAGTGGAAAGATGTATGTTAGAACATCACATGAATCAATTGAAGAATTTAATTCCCATAAAATTATTCAATCACTAGTTCGTGAAGGCAGCCTTCCATTGGAATTAGCTCAAAAAATTACTGAAGAAGTTGAAAATAGAATTTACAAATATCAAACAACCTATCTTACTGGTTCTCTTATTCGAGAAATGGTAAACTCTGTTCTTTTAGAGCATGGTCATGAGGAATATCGCAATAAACTAGCACGCCTAGGTATGCCTGTATATGACATTCAAGAAATGCTCACAAATCTAGATAACGTAGACAATGGCGCAGAGGGCTTACTTTTCAACACTGGTCAGAAAGTGTTTGCAGAACATTTACTCACAAATGTATTGCCAAAAGACGTTGCTGATTCTCATCTTTCTGGTGATATGCATATTTCAAATCCAGGAATTTGGTCAATGATACCTGATACAATATTTGTTAATGTAAAAGAATTGATTGAAGATGGAGTTATTCTTGGCGGAAAATATCTCGACGTATCAAGAATTACATCATCAAAAACACTTGATGACGTTACATCATCCTTATCAATAATCATATCCTTGCTTTCTAAAGAAGCTTCACAAGAAATTGTACTTGACGGATTAGTTTCACTATTTACAAAACATTCCAAAAATATTCCAGAACTTGAACAAAAACTAACAGATGCATTTGCAACTGCTTCTACTACATCAAAATATAATAAAAGAAGCACTAATGTTTCAATTAGACTTCAATTAGGTTCTGATCTAAAAATTATTAATGCAATAATCAATGCATACAAAAATTATACAAAGATAACTCCAATTCCAAAAATTGGTTTGATTGTAGATTTCGATAAAGGAAAAATCTCTGATGTTTCTGAGGCATTAGCAGAAATAATTTCTATTGGTGGAAAAGTAATGTTTGCAAAAAGTGAAGTATCAAGTTACGGCATAACAAATGGTACAAATAAAAATTCTGGCCCATTAGCAATAACATTACAATCTGTTTCAATTAATCTTCCAAGACTTGCATTTGAATCCAATAAAGATGAAACATACTTTAGAGCAAGACTTGCATTACTTATGAAACCTGCATTGTCTTCTATGGCATTAAGAAAAAAAGATATTTCTGATCTTACTAGAAGAGGACTAAATCCAATCCTTGCAAAAAATACACAGTACATGCAAAGAAGTTCTGTATCTCTCATTGTTAATCTCGTTGGTCTAAAGGAATCTGTTTTCAATATTCTTGGATTTCAAGATAATAAGGAAGGACGAGATATACTCAATAAAGTAATAGAAACTGCAGTAGATGTTGCAGCCAAAAAAGGTAAGGAACTCGGCGATACTGTAGCGATATCCATGACTGAAACTGAAGGATCTAGTCGATTTGCAAACCTAGATGGCGAAAAATATGGCAAAAACTCGGCTCTTAATTCAATGGATAACGACTCTTATTCACAAGGAATAATTCTTCATGCCTCTGAAATAGGTGATTATACAACGAAAACTGAGATTATCTCTGAATGCAACAAACTATCCAAGTTACTTAATGGTGGCTTGCTAGTCACACTTGATATTGATCAGAACGCTACTCCCGCTGATATCAAAAAATCAATTGAGAAAGCAGCAGAACTAACATCTTCATTCAGACCTGTAAAGAAAGTAGCACTTTGTGGTGAATGTGGATTCAAAGATGAGCCCTTTGTTGACAAATGTCCAAAGTGTAAGTCTTCGTATGTGATCTGAAATCCGTAATTCAAAAACTAGTTCCGATCATTTTGGTAAGTATTTTGATCAGTTTCAGTATGCGATCTTCGTTATGATTTTATGATATGATTATGCCCTACGAGATCAATTGGACCGTTGTCAATTTTTTTGAACTGAAATTTTAGAAAAAACTGCCAAATCATTTATACCGTCTTCTTTCTTAGAAGTTCCGAGGAGATTATAATTGGATAAATCACAAATAGAAAGTACTATCAATGAGATCCGTAAGCGCAGTGGCGCTATAACGGCTTTCAATCAAAATAAAATTTCAAGCGCAATATACAAAGCGCTGGCCGCCACATCTAAAGCCGATCGTGTGCTGGCAGATCAACTTGCAAATAAAGTTGTACAAAAACTAGTTGAACAGGGATTCACAAGTTCTAGAAGTCCTAGTGTTGAGGATATTCAGGACATCGTCGAATCAACCCTTATCGATAGTGGCAATAGTGACATTGCAAAGGCATACATTGTTTACAGACATGAACGAAGAAAATTAAGAGACGAGAAAATGAAAGTCTTAAACAATAAATCTCTAGATCCAGTATCTAAGAATTTTGATCTGAATTGCTTGAGAGTATTGGCATCAAGATATCTTTTTAGAAATAACAAAAATGAAATCATCGAATCTCCTACCCAAATGTTTGAACGAGTAGCAATTCTAGTTGGAGTAGGTGATATTCTATATGATACCCAAGTATTTGATAAATCTGGAAACATCAAACAAAATACTGAAGAAGCAATGACCTATCTTGAGAAGCTAGATAATTTTGATTACAAATTCAAAATTGGCGAATACTTCCTCAACAAGTGGCATTTTAGATCTTTAATCAATCACTATGTAACACTTGCAAACAAAGGTCAGATGAAAGTCAGCTTTAAAGATTTGCTAACATTACTTGCAGCCAAAAAATTAGATAACTATGCAGACAAGATTACAGAGTACTTTGAACTGATGACGGCACAAGACTTCCTACCAAACTCCCCAACAATGATGAATGCCGGAGGTAGATTGGGTCAACTCTCTGCCTGTTTTGTTCTTGGTATGCCTGATGACATGGAACAAATCATGAAATCAACTTCTGACGCAGCACTAATTTTCAAATCTGGCGGTGGGGTTGGAATCAACTATTCAGATCTTCGTGAAGAAGGGGATATTGTTGCATCAACATCTGGTGTAGCATCAGGTCCTGTATCTTTTATGAATATCATCAATACTGTAACCGAAGTTGTAAAACAAGGTGGTAAAAGAAGAGGCGCCAACATGGGAATTATCGAAGCATGGCATCCAGATGTTGAAAAATTCATTACAAACAAGACAGAGCCTGGCGTATTAGAAAATTTCAATGTCAGTGTAGGTATCTGGGAAGACTTTTGGGATGCACTTGTAAATTCATCTGATGGTAAGTATATGTTACGTAGTCCACGTGACAGAAAACCAGTAAAAGAAATCAGTGCACATCAATTAATTGATTTGATTGCTCTATCTGCATGGAAGAGTGCAGAGCCTGGATTGATCTTCTTTGATCAAATTAACAAATACAATGTATTTGCAAAAGCAAGAAAAGCTCCACTACGAGCTACAAATCCATGTGGTGAACAAAGTCTCTATCCATACGAATCATGTAATCTTGGTTCTATCAATTTGGTAAATCTTGTAAAAAGAAAAGCCGATGGAGAATACGAATTTGATTGGCAAAGATATGAAGAAACAATCAGAAAGACCACCAGATTCTTAGATAACATCATTGATGTGAATCACTATCCTGTAAAAGAAATTGATATCGCATCAAAAGATTCTAGAAGAATTGGATTGGGTGTGATGGGAGTTGCAGATCTATTATACAAACTAAAAATCCCATACAACTCTAAAGAGGGATATGAACTACAATCAAAACTATCTGAAGCACTGACATATTATTCCATGGAGGAAAGTGTAGCACTTGCAAAATCTAGAGGTGAGTTCCCACTTTGCTCAAAGACAGAATATCCTGAAGGAAAGATTCCAATTGCAGGGTATTATGAAAAACCAAAAGAATCACACTGCTATGAATGGGATGCACTAATTGAGAAAATTAAAAAACATGGAATAAGAAATGTTTTGACAACTACAGTAGCCCCAACAGGAACACTGTCCATGATTGCTGATTGCTCAAACGGTATGGAGCCTGCATTTGCTCTAGTGTTTGAAAAGAGAGTAACTGTAGGCAGATTCTTCTATACAAACAAAATTGTTGAAGAAATACTCAAAGAACATGATCTATACAGTGATGAATTACTTGCAAAGATTGCAGATAACTATGGATCTCTAAAAGGAATTCCTGAAATTCCACAATGGATGCAAGATGTCTATGTCACTGCAATGGATATTCACTGGGCTGATCATTTGATGGCTCAAGGTGTATGGCAAGATTGGATAGGAAATGCAATTGCCAAGACAATTAACATGCCATATGATGTCACTGCAGAAGATGTAAAATCTTCATACTTACTTGCTCATGAATTGGGACTAAAAGGAATCACCGTATACCGTGATGGTTCTAGACACAAACAAGTTCTTCACATGACAAGTGAAAATGCACAAAAAACATTTGAAGTCACACCAAGTGAACATGTTACTAGATACGTAACAACCATGATCTCAAATCCATACATCAAAACTCATGTACATAATTCACTTGAACTCAAAGTTCATACTGAAGAAATTGAATCCGAACCAACTAGGCAAGAAGTATCTGAAGATCGTCTATGTCCAACATGCAAAAATAATCTGGTATTTGTAGAAGGATGTAGTATCTGTATAGAATGCGGATACAGCGGTTGTACTTCTGGATAGATAAAAGAATCACAACTCTTTTACTTCCTTTTACTTTTAATTTGGTATGGATAAGAAGATTCTAGGAATATCTGTAGGTATTGCAGTAATTGCTATAATCGGAATAATTGCAGTATTAATGATTACACCAACTTCACAACCACTCACCAGTCAGAAACATAATGAAAAAATCGGTCTAGTAATTAACACACCAAATCCATCAATTACCCTAAAAGACTTGGCCTCAATTTACTCTGATGCATCATCTACCGGAATTGGAAGAAGCAATGTGTATCTATTTTGGAATATGATTGAGCCTGTAAAAGGAGAATTTGATTGGAAACAATCCGATGTTTTAATGAGTTATAATAAAAATAATGATCTTAAAGTTACACTCTATTTCTCTGTGATCAACGGAGAAACACTAGGACCATTTCCAAATTGGATTGGAAAACCATCTCTTAATGCAATAGGAGAAGACAGACTAGTGAATGTACTTGATGCCATATTATCTCGTTATGATATTATCGATAAAGTTGTAATTGCTGGTGAAACAGAATCACAATTTCGTTATTATGAACAAAATATTCCAGTTTACAAAGAACTTTTCAACGGAGTATATACCAAATTAAAAGAAAAACACCCTAATGTCGAAATAGGAAACGCATTTGCATTGCATAATGTACTAAACAAAAACTTGGAGCATATAGTAACTGATTTGGCGCTTGGTGACTTTGTTGCTTTCTCATACTCTCCAGTTGATAGCTTAAATGATATTGTCAAGACTCCTCAAGAAGCTAAAGAGGAACTACAAAAAATATTTGAAATCGTACCTGATAAAAAAATAGGACTTTTTGAGATTAGTTGGAGTACATCTGACTTTGTGGGAGGAAATGTTACATCTCAAAAACTATTTTTAGAAAAATCATTTGAATTTTACAAGGAAAACAAATCTAAAATAGAATTTTTTACATGGTACAGGCAATATGACAAACCTGATGGTACATGTACTATTGCAAAACCGGAAGTTGGTAATGTAACTATTAGTGTAGGTGGAGGTTCCGGTTTGGGAAGCAGTGAATATGTGATTGAACGACTTAGTCATTACATTTGCAGTTCTGGACTATTAAATGCAAATGGTTCTCCAAAACCTAGTTGGAATGAATTTAAAAATCAAATAGAAATGATCAACTAAAATGATTTCACTAGTTTTAGCAGATTCTGCATTGGAACTTGTTCCATTCGAACTACAAGATCATCCTTCTGTAACATCACATGCACAAAAACTAGGAAAGTATACCTCTGAAATCTTACTTGATAATTCTTGGCATTTTGCTGCAATGAAATGCATTGAAAATGAAATTAAAAGAGGAAGACCTGATTTAGTTCATTTTTCCATATTGGAAGCAACCACGATTCCGTTATATTTAAAAAATAAAATCAAAATTTATGTTCACACAATTGATGATAATGTAATTTATTTTGGAGAAAATGTTCACATTCCAAAATCATATCATAGATTTGAAGGTTTAATTGAAAAATTATTTTTAGAGAAAAAAATACAAACTGACACTACTACATTATTAGAAATTAAAAAAAAATCTTTTCCTGAATTAATTAACGAAATAAAACCCTCAAAAGTTATTGGATTCTCAACTAAAGGAGAACTCAGACCATTTGAAAAAATTAGCTCTGAAATATCTGAGAATACTTGTATAGTCATAGGAGGATTCCAAAAAGGTCACTTTTCTGAATCAATAGAAAGTAAAATAAATCACTTATTTTCAGTTGATAACTTGTCTTATGAGGCACATGTTGTAATTGCACGTATTCTCTATGAGTATGAAAAAACCGTTTTTATGTAGGAAATTAAGTTTGTTTTCTTGTGCAGTCATAGTATAGCCTGGTTAGTATTCGGGGTTTCCAACCCTGTGACGCGGGTTCGAATCCCGCTGACTGCACTTTTTTAATCTAAAGAGAACCAATTTTTAGGTGGCATGATTAATAATAATTATGAAATCAACTCTTAGAAAAATCGCATTAGAAAGAATGCATATTCTAATCAACAGTGCAGTTTCTAACACAAAAACAAATCCAGATCTTTCTCAACGACAAGCATACCTTGCAAGAATAATTAGTATGAAATACAAAATTCCAATGCCATATGAACTACGAATTGTTTTTTGTAAAAAATGCAAATCATTTATCACTCCAGGAAAAAATTCTAGAATTCGTCTAGGTAGAACACCAGTAAAATCAATTAGAATTTCATGTAATCTATGTGGGCACACCTATCGTAAAATAATACCAAAGTCACCTTCAATCGTCTTATAGTATTCATTAATTCAAATCCATGTAATTATCATTATAATAATGGAAAATCCCATTATTGCAACCGTTAACCATCCTAAAACGTTAGATAATTTTTTGTTTGTATGACCATGAAGAATTTTCTTGTCATTTGCTACTTTGATGACTGCAATAAGTAAAGGAACTGCAATTATTCCATTAATTATAGCAGTGTAATACAGAGCTCGGATTGGATCCAACCCAATAAAATTAATCCACAACCCAACTATCGTAGAAGTAGATATGATCAAATAGAATGATTTTGCTTCTTTGAATTTTTTACTTAATCCCTGCTTCCATCCCAATCCTTCAGATAATGCATATGCTGAAGAGCCAGAAAGTATGGGAATTGCTAACATGCCGGTACCTATAATTCCTAATGCAAAGATTGTTTTTGCTATTTGTCCAGAATTTGGAAATGTTTGTACTAGAGGTTCTATTGCTTTTGCAGCTTGATCTGCAGTGATTACATCTGAAATATTACCAGTATGAAGAGTTCCAGTAGCAGTCATAATAATAAACCACATAATCATTTGAGAAAAACCCATCCCAATCATAACATCCACACGCATCATCTTGATCTCACGCTTAGTGATGTGTGGTTTTCCTTCTCCAATTTCCTTGATCTTATTTTTTGCAACATCTTCTTCTGCTTCTTCTGATGTCTGCCAGAAAAACAAGTAAGGAGATATTGTAGTTCCAAAGAGTGCAACAAACATCATCGCAAATGCAGGAGTAAATTCTACATGTGGAATAATGCTTGCAGTGAAAACTTCTTGCCAATTCTCACCTATAATTAAGGCAGTAACAAAATACGCAAGTAAAGATAGTGTTAGATATTTTAATATTCTAACATATTTTTGATATGGAATTAAAATTTCAGATAAAATTATTGTCACAGTAAAAAATAATGTAATGATAAGAATGGGAAATCCTGGAAAAATCAGATTCACAGAAGCAGACATTGCACCAATATCTGCGCCTATGTTTATCGTGTTAGCAACAAGAAGTAATGCAATTATTGGGAAAACTGTTTTTTTGGAATATTTTTTTTTGATGACTCCTGCCAATCCATTTCCTGTCAAAAGACCTATTCTTCCACACATTTCTTGTACAGTTGTCATTAGAGGAAAGAGAAACAAAGCAAACCACAATACTCCTGAACCATACTGTGCTCCTGCTTGAGAATACGTTGCAATTCCTGAAGGATCATCATCTGAGGCACCAGTTATGATTCCTGGACCAAAAATCTTTGATAGTTTTTTTAGTCTATGTTTTGACATTGTGAAAATCCTCACATGTTGAATCTTTTTAAGAAGTTATAGGTTTCTCAAGTATAATATTTTAAAAATCAAAGAAAGAAAATAAGTGGACACCGATCTGAAAATTTACGCTTGATTATATTTGAAAAACTACGTACAATGCCTCAATGATTTATAAGACGATCCCAGATTTTTTCACTTTATGGCAAAGGTATACGATGTACCATCAGATGTATTGATTAGTAGATTAGCAGCTATTCTAAAGAATGAAGATATTCCTGCTCCTGTTTGGATTCCATTTGTAAAAACTGGTGCTCATGCAGATAAACCACCTCAAGATAGAGATTGGTGGCATACACGATGTGCATCATTAATGAGAAAAATTTACCTTCACGGTCCTATTGGAATTAATGAATTAAGAAAAATTTACGGTGGTGGTAAACCATCAGGGTATGGTGCTGCTCATCATAAAGATGCAGGTGGTGCAATAATTCGTAATGCTATTCAAGGATTAGAAAAACTTGGATATATAGAAAAAGTTGAGAAAAAAGGTCGTATTGTTTCAAAACAAGGAATGCAAAAACTAGATAGATTATCAACAGAAATTCTAAATGATCTTATCACTGAAAATCCTCAGCTGAAAGTATATTCTTAGATTTGAAATGAGCTTTTCTGAATCACCAAATCCTTACGATAAACAAAATCCTGATATAACTGCACAAAAAGAACAAGTTCTTAGACAGATACTTTCACCCGAAGCAAGATTACGACTAAATAACATAAAAATGGTAAAACCTGAACTATCTGATCTTGTGGAACAATATCTTATAGGAATTGCTTCACAAGGAAAGATGAATTCTCAGATCAGCGATAATCAACTAAAGCAAATTTTATTATCAATTCAACAACCAAAACGTGATTTTAAGATAAATCGTATTTAATATCAGAGAAAATATAATTAGGGGTTATACACCGAATTACTCATGAAAGGTGTAGTTTATGAAGAATATGCTCCTGATGATAATTATGCAAAAATTTTAAAAGTAAAAGATGTACCTGATCCAAAACCTAAATCTAATGAAGTAGTTTTCAAGGTAAAATCTGCAGCTCTAAATTATAATGATATTTGGGGAATGCGGGGAGCTCCAGTACCAGTTCCACTACCACACATTTCTGGTTCTGATGCAGCTGGAGATGTAATTGCAGTTGGTGATGATGTTAAAAATATCAAAGTTGGTGATAAAGTAGTTTCACATTCTAATATGTCATGTAGAGTTTGTAAAGCATGTACTGATGGTAGAGAGTTTGATTGTGTTAATAGAATAATCTGGGGATTTCAAACAGGTCCAACATGGGGCGCATTTTCTGAAATTACACATCTTCCAGAAGTTAATGTTTCAAAAATCCCAGAAGGTGTAAGCTATGATGAAGCAGCAGCTGCATCAATGACTCTTTTAACATCATGGCATATGCTAGTTGGTAGAGCCAAGATTAGACCAGGACAAACTGTATTGATTATGGGTGGAGGTTCTGGCGTTGGAAGCTTTGGAATTCAAATTGCCAAATTATACAATTGTGATGTAATTGCTACTGCTAGTCCAGATAAATTAGATAAATGTTTAGAACTAGGAGCTGACTTTGCAGTAGATCACAGAAAAGAAGATTGGTATAAAGAAGTAAGAGCGATCTCAAAAGAATTAGCAAAGAAAAAAGATGAGGCACCAGGAATTGATGTATCATTTGACCATATTGGTCAAACCCACTGGAATCAACAGCTTACACTACTCAAGTATGGTGCAACATTGGTATCATGTGGTGCAACAACTGGATATGACGCAAAAACTGATCTTAGACATGTATTCTTTAAAGGAACTAACATTCTTGGTTCAACACAAGGAACAAAGGCCGAATTAGATCAAGGTTTGTACTGGATGGGTCAAGGTAAAATCAAAGCAGCGATAGACTCTGTTTATTCATTTGAACAAGCAGCTGAAGCCCATACAAAGATGTTAACTGGAAAAGGACTCTTTGGCAAAATCTTAATGAAACCTGAATAATTACTATCCATTTTTAATATCTCCAAACAGTATTGAATTTATGCAAACTAGAGTAATTATTGTTAATCCAAAAAAACCAGAAATAAAAAAAATTGAGGAATGCGTTTCTATTTTACGTAGAGGTGGCATCGTTGCATTTCCAACAGAAACAGTTTATGGTTTAGGTGCAGACGGATTAAATCCAAATGCAATTAAAAAAATCTTTAAAGCCAAAAAAAGGCCAGCTGACAATCCTCTGATATTTCATATATCAAATAAAGACGACATTAGAAAATTTGCAAAAAACATTCCATCTAATGCAGAAAAATTAATAGAAAAATTTTGGCCTGGACCTCTAACCTTGGTATTAAAAAAATCATCATTGATACCCAAGATTGCAACTGGAGGATTGAACACCATTGCAATTCGAATGCCTTCTCATAAAATTGCTTTATCTTTAATCAATTCATTAGGAAACCCTATTGTTGCTCCATCTGCAAATCTTTTTGGCAAGCCTAGCCCTACTTTAGCGACACATGTTCTAGATGATCTAAATGGAAAAATTGATGCAATTGTAGATGGAGGAAATTCTGTAATTGGAATAGAATCTACAATTTTAGATCTAACTACAAGCACTCCAACCTTATTACGTCCAGGTAAAATTTCGTATTTAGAATTAAAAAAAATATTAAAAAAAGTTGAATACCATCCAAGTTTACTTGGGAAAAAAACAAAAATAATCAAAGTGAAATCACCTGGGATGAAGTACAAACATTATTCTCCCAATGCAAAAATAATCCTAATTGAAGGTAATATACAAAATACACAAAAAAAGACACAAGAATTAATTAAAAAATTTAAATCAGAAAAAAAGCTTGTAGGCATTATAAATAATAAATCTATAAAAAAAACTCCTTTCATAAAATTAAAATTTATTGGAACAACAAAGAAGATAATAGCAAGCAATCTTTACAAATCATTTCGAGATCTAGATGAACAAAAAGTAGATGTAATAATTATGAGAGAAGTTGACAATTCTAATCTTGGGTTTGCAATAATGAATAGGCTCAAAAAAGCTGCATCAGAGATAATAACTGTGTAAAAAACCATTTTTCCATTGAACCAAAATCTTAATCAATCCAAAAAATACTGAAATAAACATTGACCAGGCTTTTTCGTAGTTTAATTTTTGTTCCTGGCAATAACCAGCGTTTTTTAGAAAAAGCTAAAGTATTGCAAGCAGATATCGTGTGTTTTGATCTTGAAGATTCTATCCCAGAATCAGAAAAAGAAAATGCTAGAAATCTTATAAAAACTGCACTTTTGAATCGTCCCCAATACATATCATCAATTTTTGTAAGAACAAATGCCCCATCATCAGGAAAAATTCCAGACGATCTCAATAAAATAGTTCAAAAAGGAATCGATGGAATTGTAATTCCAAAAGTAAACAATGTTGATGAGATAAAGAAAATTGAAAAAAACCTTTCAGTCTTGGAAAAAAATCGTAAATTAAAACCAATTCAAATTATTCCTTCCATTGAATCTGCAGAAGGCGTCGTTAACACATACAATATTGCTTCTTGTAGTAAACGAATTCCTGCAATTGTTTTTGGAGTTTTTGATCTCTTAAATGATTTAGGAATTGAATATACAAAAGATTCTGAAGGTGAAAAATACTCTCGAGCAAAGATTCCTGTTGATGCAAGAGCTGCAGGAATATCTGCTATAGATGCTATTTGGCAGGATCTTAACGACATCAAAGGACTTGAAAAAGATTGCAATATTGGCAAAAGTTTAGGTTATTCGGGTAAAAGCGTTATACACCCAGACCAAATTCCTATAACTCATAAAATTTTCTATCCTAGTAAAACTGAAATTCAATGGGCAGAAAAAGTTTGTAAATATTATTTAGAATCCACAAAGAAAGGAAAAGGCGCAACAACAATAGATGGAAAAATGATTGATGAGGTTCATTATAAACAAGCCACAGCTCTACTTGAAATTATAAAAAACAATCCCAAAATTTAGTATTACAAAGAAATTATTCAATAAGATATGCTTGTACTAGTGTTTTTATCAAATATTTTTTTATTTACTACTCCTTGAATCATAATACCTTCTTTTTTCATTTCTATTTTTATCTCATCAAAAACACACTTGAATTTTGAAATTTTTTTACTTTCACTAACAACTTTTCCTGATTCTAAAATTAATCCATTAATTATTAAATTTTCAATCTTTCTATATGCAGATGTTTTTGGCACTTTGGATTTATGTAGAATTTGAGGAATTGTTAAATCACTATCAAAAATACATCCAAGTATTTTTCTAGTTTCAGAATCTCCACACAACTCTAATATTAAATCAATTAATTTTTGATCAATTATTTTGACATTGTATGTATTCTCATTTTTCTTAATTTTGATAACTTCATTAATACATTCATTTACAAATTTTTTTTCATTTATGCGACTTACATACTTCAAAGTTTTACCAAATTTTTGGAAATGTTCTACTGATAGCTTTATTGACATTCCATGCTTTAAGAATAGTTCTCTTTCAAGTTTTTTTAGATCATCTGGGGCTAATTTCTTTTTAATTACATCTGATAGTGACGTCGAAATTAATCTATCCATTCCAGCCATTATCACATTAGAAAATAATACAAAATATTAAAGCATGTTTAATTAAACATGATTAAGATGCAACGTTCTGTTATTGTAATTGATGATGATGAAGACACTGTTCGTCTATTCAGTGAATTTTTAGAAGAAAGTGATATCAAAGTATTAGGAGGGGGATATGATGGTACAACTGCTATCAAACTATACAAAGAAACAAAACCTGATGTAGTTCTGATTGATATAATGATGCCTAATGGTACTGGATTTCATGCTATTAGAAAAATTCAAGAGGTTAATCCTAATGCAAAATTCATTGTTGTAAGTGGAGTAAGTGATTACTTGATAGAAGAAAAACTAGAAAAATTAGGCATTCCCTTAATACAAAAACCATTCAATCTAAAACAAATTCTTTCAATTATTAATGCTTAAGTTATTTCCACAATTGGTCATACTATGTTATATTCCAATCTTCACACCTTATTACTAGAGATATTATTATGAGCAAGCGCGTAACAATAATGATTGATGAAGATTTAGATAAAAAAATAAGACTTCGTCAAGCAAAAATGATTCAACAAGAACAGATTTCATATAGCTACTCTAAAGTACTAAATGAGACTCTTAGAAAAGCTTTAAAATAATTTTGTTTAGATATCATTCATTTTTTATTTTCGAATAGGTTAAAAACATGATATTATAATATGGTGATGATCCAAATTGATTAACTTACTTGATCCTACTGTTGTAATCACCAGAATGTTTGAATCTGGAAAATTTGATGAGATGCTGAATTACTGTAAAAAGATACTTGATAACACTCCTGAAGATATGGTAGCCTTACAAAATTCTGCATTGGCTTCATTACATTTAGGAAAATTTGAAGAAACAATCAATTATTGTGATAAAGTGTTAAAAATAAAACCTCTTGATGTATATGCATTAAAAAATAAAATTTATTCTCTTGAACAATTAAAGAGATATGATGAAGTATTAACATATTGTAAAATTATTCTTGATCTAGATTCTAATGATATATGGGCACTCAATAGTATAGGTCTATCATTAAATGAATTAGACAGACATAAAGAGGCTTTAGAATTTTATGATAAAACTCTAAAACTTGATGATAAAAATATTACAGCATTAATGAATAAAGCGATTTCTCTGAATCATTTAGGAAATTTTGAAGAATCTATAGAATATTATGATAAGGTACAAATGGTAGATTCTAGTTTGCATGAAGCATCAATCGCTAAATCACAAATATATGAAAAATTGGGTATGGAAGATGAATCTTTTTTGGCTGCACAAGGCGTTTTAGTTAATGACATGCTCCTAATCAAAAACAATGCTAAAAAAAACAAATGCTCTGTTTTTCATCAATTTTGCCAAAATGAATTTGAAGCATTAAATAATAAAAAATAAAATTTATTATCATAAGAAAATCAATTTATACAAAGAAATTTTTACAATAAATGATGTTTACTGGAATAGTTGAGGGTATTGGAAAAGTCGAGAAAATTTCAAAAAATACTAAAAACCGGAGTGCCATTCAAATGACTGTAAATCTAGGAAAACATGCAAAAGGTTTGAAGATTGGACAAAGTGTAGCTTTGAATGGAGTTTGCCTTACTGCTACAAAACTATTCAAATCTAGTTGTATTTTTGAAATGATAGATGAAACTACTAGTAAAACTGATTTAGGAAATCTAAAACCTGGTGACATTGTTAACATAGAGCGCAGTCTAAAAACCGGTGAACGATTAGAAGGACATTTTGTTTTAGGCCACATCGATGGAGTTGGTATAATTAAAAAGATACAAAACAAACCTAAAGAAGTACAAGTTTGGTTTGAAATTCCAAAAAATTTATCAAAATATGTTGTAAAAAAGGGCTCAATTGCAGTTGATGGAATCAGTTTGACAGTCGTGGATGTTAAAAATAATATTGCTTCTGTCTGTTTAATTCCTCATACAATGGAGATAACTAATTTTAAAACAAAAAATGTCGGTGATAAGCTAAACATCGAAACTGATATTCTAGGAAAATATATCTTAAAATAAAATTAACGTTCTACTACTTTTATGGTAATTACCAATTTTATAGTAAACTTTATAATCAGTCCAGAAGCGATTTTATTTCATGTCTCTAGAATCTGGAATTGAATCACTAAAACGTGGTGAATTCGTATTATTATTTGATTCTGCAGGAAGAGAAAATGAAATAGATATGGTGGTTGCTGCAGAATTTGTAACTCCTGAACATGTTGCAAGAATGCGTCAACATGCTGGAGGTCTATTATGTATTGCAATTGATCATAATTTTGCAAATTCTTTAGAATTAAAATACATGCATGAAATTTTAGCCGAATCACCAATTTCAAACAAAGAAATGATCATGGGACTTGCTCCATACGGTGATCATCCAACATTTTCAATTTCTGTTAATCACTATCAAACTTATACTGGTATAACTGATAAAGACAGATCCTTGACTATTAGAGAAATGGCAAATATTTTTAGTGTTGAGAACAAAAAGAAAAAATTTGCTTCTTCTTTTAAAACTCCTGGTCATGTTCCATTATTAATTGCATCACAAGGACTACTTGCAAAAAGACAAGGTCATACTGAAATGTCTGTCTATCTCACTCAAATTGCAGGTTTAACTCCAGTCACTGCAATTTGTGAAATGATGGATGCTGAAACCTATAATGCACTATCTATAGATAAAGCAGAAAAATATGCAAAACAAAATGCAATTCCGTTAATTGATGGTAAAGAATTATTAGAATTCGCGAAGGTGCATTAATTCTGAATATTGCAATAGTGATTTCAGAATTTAATGAAGAAGTGACATCTAGAATGCTATTAGTAGCTGAAGAAAAAGCAAAAATTATGAAATTAAAAATAATCTATACATGTAAAGTTCCAGGAGCATATGATATGCCGATCATAGTTGATTCATTATTACAAAAAAAAGACATTGATGGAGTAGTTACTCTTGGTGCTATAATTAAAGGACAAACAAAACATGATGAATTGATTGCTCATTCTGCCGTAAATGCATTAACTGCTTTATCAATTAAATACAAAAAACCTGTATCTTTAGGAATTACTGGACCTGGAATGCAAGAAAGACATGCATATGCTAGAATTCGACCTGTAGCAGAGCGTGCAGTTGAAGCAGTTGTAAAAATCTTTGATGAACTGCAAAGGATTCAAAAATGATTCAACTTAGCATATTAAAAATAATTGGATATGGGCCTTGGACTTTAACCTTAGGTAGCGACAGAGAACACGCACTTCAAATGCTTCAAGCAACATTATACAAAGAAGTCCAAAAATTATTCTCTGAAAAAAATTGTCTTGTTTTCTTAAATAGAGCAGATGAATTTTTTGTAGTTTCTAATGGATTAACGTTAGAAGATCATATTGAAATTCAAAAAAATCTTCAAAAATCTTTTGATGTTAGATTATCAATATCAATAGGATATGCGGATTCTCCATTTGAAGCAAATCTTAAAGCATATGAAGGAAAAATTAATGAAGTTTTTCTAAGTAAAGAACATATTATTTTTGGTTTTGTTGATGACAAATCTGAACAAAAAGTTTCAATAATGCATTTTGATGTGGATAATCTCACTTCTAGAAGAAAAATAAATTCACCATATGAAATTACTGTGACTATTTTTGAACTATATGCAAAAATGACAAAATTTTTTCTAAAAAAAGACTCTCTTACATTTTTTATGGGTGGAGATAATTTTATGGTCGTTGCAAGTGAACAAGCAAAAGATTCTGTAAAAGATTTTATAAAATTAATTGAAAAGGAAGATAACATTACTTTGAATTGTGGAATAGGTAATGCAAAAACTTCGCGAGAGGCTGTAAATCTTGCAACTAAATCTCTTGATACTATACGAGAAATCCGAGATTCTGGTAAAGAAAAATCTCATGTTTATGAATTACCATGCTAATCAAAAACATAAGTGTTCTATTAGGTAAAGAACTAGATTATGTTTCAAAAACCAGCATAAAGATTCATGATCAAAAATTCAAACAAATCCAACCAAATATTCAGACTACTGAAAAAGACGAATCATTAGATTGTGAGGGATTATTATTAATTCCAGGATTTGTAAATTGTCATACTCACGTAGGTGATTCTATTGCAAAAGATGTTATTTTGAATAGTTCAGCTGAAAAACGAATTCATCCCGTATCTGGTATAAAATCAAAAATTCTAAAAAATACAAATAAAAATCACCTTGCAAATTTCATGAAAAATTCTTGTCAATCTATGTTAAATAATGGAATTACAACTTTTGTAGATTTTAGGGAAGGTGGAATTGATGGAGTGATATTGCTTAAACAAGCTATATCCAAATTACCTCTTCGTTCAATTATTCTTGGAAGATTAGAATTTTATCAAAAGCCACTTGAAATTAAAAAAAATATTCCTTTACCAAAACATAAAATGGATGAGCTTGCTGAATTACTAACTAATTGTGATGGAATTGGCGTGAGTGGAGCCAATGAAAACAGCTCACCCGTATTGAAATATTACTCTAAAACAGATAAAATTCGAGCAATTCATTCATCTGAGACAATTCAAAGTGTTTCTTTATCAAAAAAAATTACAGGAAAATCTGAAACAATACGTGCATTGAATATGAAACCTCATTTTCTCGTGCATATGACTTATGCTTCATCAAAAGATCTGATTACTGCTAGGAAAATATCTAATGGCATTGTAATATGTCCTAGAGCAAATGCATCCCTTGCTGAAGGAATTCCTGATATTGAATTAATGAAAAAAGCTGGATGCACAATTGCATTAGGAACTGATAATGTGATGATTAATTCTCCAGACATGTTTAGAGAAATGGATTACTTATGGAAAGTAACTATGGGAATTCACAAGAAAAGAATCAATCCAAAAGAAATTTTAAAAATGGCAACTGTAAACGGTGGAAAAATTCTGAATAAAGATATTGGAGTAATTGAAAATGATAAATTTGCAGATTGTATTTTCGTAGACAAACATGCATTGGATTTAGAACCAATGCATAATCCTCATGCATCTATTGTACATAGAGCATCTGAATCTGCCATTAGAGCTGTAATGATTGGAGGTAAAATAATACATGGAAAAATCTAGACCACATGTAATTCTAAGTGCTGCAATTTCTATAGATGGAAAAATTGCCACTCGTTTAGGTGATTCAAAACTATCATCTAAAAAAGATAGAATCAGACTTCATAAACTTCGTTCAAAGGTTGATGCAATACTAGTAGGAAAAAATACAGTACATAGAGATGATCCACTACTTACTGTACGATACACAAAGGGGAAAAATCCTATAAGAATTATTTTAGATTCTCAAGGAACAATACCTGTTAATTCAAAAATTTTACGAACATGTAACAAAGTACCAACTATTATCGTAGTTTCTAAAAAAATTAGTAATCACAATTTAAAAAAATTAAAAAAATTTCCAGTCGAAATTATAATGACTGGTAAAAATTCAGTTAACATAAAATCTTTGTTGAATAATCTAGGTAAAAGAAAAATTAAAACAATTCTTGTTGAGGGTGGTGGTGCTATAAACTGGGAATTTATACAAAATAATTTGTTTGATGAAATTTTGATAACTATAACTCCATTTATTATTGGAGGTACAGATGCAATAACATTTGTTCAAGGAAAAGGCTATGATAAAATCATAAAATCCCCACGACTCAGATTAATTACAATAAAAAAACTTGAAAATTACCTTGTTTTGCATTACACAAAAGTGTAAGTTCTTATACTTAATTTAAAATATAATAAGAAATTGGCAGCAAAAAAGAAAGCTACAACAAAAAAGAAAACTTCAACTAAAAGCAGTAGTACAAAAGCTAAAGCAAAATCACCAAGCAAATCAAAATCTACAAAACCAGCGTTTGGTGGTTATGCAATTAATTTTGCAGGTCGTCAAGAAACTGTAGAACAAGTTTTTGGAAACAAACCTATTGCACCAAGTGAAATGACAAAAAAGATTTGGGCCTTTGTTAAATCAAAAAGCCTTTCTAATCGCTAAAAATAAAATTGTTAACGATTAATTCGTTAACACATTTCTTATCTTTTAATTATTCGACTAAAATTTTTAATAAGATATAGATATTGGATTTCATTTGAAATTATTATGTCAACTGCATCTTTAAGACGAGATCATGAACTCATAGAAAAAGTTATCAAAGCAATGGAATCTACAATACAACTTCTTAATGATGGTAAACAAATTCCTGAATCTATTCTTTTACCTGTTATTGATTTTTCTAAAAATTTTACTGATGCTTGTCATCATAGTAAGGAAGAGGGTTCACTGTTTCCTGCATTAGAACAAGCTGGAATGCCACGTAACATGGGTCCAATAGCAATCATGCTAATGGATCATGAACGTTCAAGAGAACTTGGAAAAGAAATGGAAAGTTCTGCCAAGAATTACCTTTCATCTGGTGATTCTACAAAATTGATTAGTGATTTACAACAATATGTAGAACATGTAACAGAACATTTGTGGAAAGAAAATAATAGATTGTTTATGATGGCTGAAGCACGTTTGCAATATGTTTCTAAAAAAGTAGATCAAGAGCTAAATGAAATTGAGGAAACCAAATTAAAAGAAACTGGAAAAACTCGAGAGCATTATGAACAATTAGCTGAAAATTTATCGCGAGATGTTTCTCAACAAGGAATTTAATTTTGTCTTACAGCATGTTTGGTCAAGTGGTAGGAGTAAGAAAATACGCAAACGGCGATATTGAAATTGATTTCTATCACAATGATGAAATTACAGAATACAAATTTTCCTCAAATTCTAATACCTCTGATAATTTTCCTAAGCATTTAGCTGAAGCATTAGCCTCAACTTTAGCATCTGACATATGTATTGAAATTTACTTTGATGAAAATGGAAGTCCAACTCACATTGAATTAGAAGAATGTGATTATGACGAAGAAAATGAGTAACTATTCCACGTAATGATGATGACTTAGATTATCATAGAATCTAACTGATTTAATATTTACAAATTCAAGAATTCCATATCTAGATAACTCTCTTCCAAATCCACTATGTTTTATTCCACCAAATGGAATTCTTGGATCCGAAATTACTACATTATTGACACTGACTATTCCAGATTCTATTCGTCTGGACATTTTTTCAGCTTTTGCTAAATCTTTGGTCCAAATACTTGCTCCTAATCCAAATTCAGTATCATTTGCTAATCTTACAGCCTCACTTTCATTTTCAACTATTGTTATAGGAGCAACTGGACCAAATGTTTCTTCACTTGCAATTCTCATATTTGGTTTAACATTTGTAAGAATTGTTGGCTGATAGAAGTAACCATTTCCATCGATTTCTGAACCTCCTAGAAGAATTTCAGCACCTTTTGCTTTTGCATCATCCACAATTCCTGAAATTGTTTCTAAACTGCTTTTACTTGATAAAGGTCCAATATCGGTTTCAATTAAAGAAGGATCTCCAACTTTTAATTGAGATGCTTTCTTGATAAATAATTCAATAAAATCTTTAGCAATATTTTTTCCAACAAAGAATCTTTTGGATGCAACACAACTCTGACCACAATTGATGAACCTGCCTTTAACTGCTCCATCCGCAGCTTTTTCAATAATTGCATCATCTAGAACAATAAATGGATCACTTCCTCCAAGTTCCAAAACACACTTCTTTAGATTACCGGCAGCTCTTTGACCAACTTTAGCTCCCGCAGTTGTACTTCCTGTAAATGTGACTGCATTGACATCTGAATCAATTAAATGATTTGCAGATTCTACACTTCCTACTACTGTTTGAAATATTCCATCAGGTATACCTGATTCAAAAAATGCTTTTTCAATTTCAAGACCTGATCCTATGGTAACACTAGCAGGTTTCATTACTATGACATTGCCAGCCATTAAACATGGTGCAGCAAATCTCAGAGATTGCCAATAAGGAAAATTCCAAGGCATGATAGAACCAATAACACCAAGTGGTTCAAAAGTAAGAAAACTTTTTCTTGCATCTGTGTTTAATACCTCATCAGCAAGTAAACTATCGCCATTATCTGCATAATACTCCAATGCCCATGCACATTTTTCAACTTCACCTATTGATTCTTTGATTGTTTTTCCCATTTCAGATGTTGCAACTTTTGCCAAATCCATTTTATTCTTTTTTAAATATTCCACTAAATTGTAGATATAACTTCTACGTTTTTCATAATCTTTTTTCCACTCTGGAAAAGCTCTTTTTGCCTTTCCAACTATCTGAAATACTTGATCTTTTTCCATTGCAGTATATTTTGCAATTTCTTTACCAGTTGCTGGATTTATTGTACTTATTTGATTCAGGATCTTCCCACCTAATTCTCCTATTTAATTTAGTAACCTCTTTCTCGTATTTTAGATGCTCCACAAGTACTTCAATATGAAAAGTACTGATAATGATGGTAAATTCATAATTTGTTAGTATTTTTTTATAACTATTATATTTGTGCTAGAATGTCTGCTGCATATCTTTTTTAATTTCATCAATTTTTTTTGAATAAGCTTTTTTTGATTTATCATTCTTTTTCAAGTTCAACACATTTCCACATGATGGACATTTGAACATTCCTTCTAATGCATCTTCAAATGTGACTCTGTTACAATCTTCATTTCCACAATGATAAAAATCTGAATAATTCTCATAATCAAATCTTTGCTGTAATCTTTCTGTGATTTTCTTTTTTTGACTTTCTATGAAATGTTCTACTTCTTCTCTTCGCGTTCTCCATCTATACACAAACCATCCTTTACGTTCGTCTTTTACTCTAATTCCAGTGATAAGTGATTTTCCAAATAGATCGTACAAAACTTTCCTAACCATGTTAATTCTCAAACCCGTAGAACTTGCAATTTCTTCATCAGTAGCATCTTCAGCTTTCAAAAGTGATCTTGCAACCTTGAGATACTCATCTCCCCCTATCATGGAAGCGATTCTAACAAAAGGATCTTCGTATTTGTCTACCAACTCTAATGAGTGATGATTTTCTATTATTAATCCCTTGTTCCACTAACGAGTACATTTTTGCCTTTTTTTGTGGGTATGATCTTTCTTTTTGCCCCTGAAAAACTAGTTTTAAACTGCTTTCCTTTCTGAATACGATCTAGAATTATTGCTAATGCACTAATTTCTGAATGAGGTTGATTCCCTATGCCCACATTATAGTCAGCAAGTTCATAGATCTCTCTAGGTACTTTTTCTGCACCTACTACTATTAGCAAATTTTTCTCTTTTCGAAGCTGCTCATCCACATCATTTATGTTTTCTCCATACATAGTGAGATGAACTATTTTGTAATCATCCTTTTTCTTTTTTACAATTGATTTCCAATTATCAATAAATTCTACAACAAAATTTCCACCCCATGTTTTATTGATCTTCTCTAAAGTATCTTTGATTTCTGGATTTACTTCTGTCATGAATATTTTTGTACAACCGAAAGCTCTTGCAACTAAAGCCACATGTGTAGTTACTCTATCATCTCTTACAAGACGTTGCCCAATTCTTACAACCTCAATTGCCATATGAACTGTGAAACGCTCTCCAAGACTCTTTTTTATATTCTGGTAATTTTTGACTCTGAATAATTTCTTTAATTAGATTTTTTAATTCAACTATGTTATTTCCTGTTTTTGCAGATACTGCAATTCTTTTTTTATAATCTTTTAAATTAAGAATTCCTATTTTTTCTTCAATTTCATCGGTTGTCAATAAATCTGATTTATTTAAAGCAAAAATTATTTTATCCATTTCAACTCCTAATTCACTTAAAGTTCTCATACAGCTTGCAAATTTCTTTTTTAATTCAAACAATGTATCACTAATATCTACTACAAGTATGATGACATCAGTATGAATTAATTCTTCCAATGTAGATTTGAATGCATCAATCATGTATGCAGGTAATTTACTGATAAATCCAACTGTATCTGCAATCAAAAATAGCTCTTGATCTATAGAAAATCTTCTTGTAGTAGTAGATAGAGTTGTGAATAGACTCTTACTTTGTTCCTTAGATTCTCCTGTAATTTTATTAAACAAAGTAGTTTTACCAGATGAAGTATATCCTGCAAGAGATATTGTTTTGAATCCTAATCTTTTTCTTCCTTGTCTATGAAGTTCCCTTTGTTTTCCAGATTTTTCAAGTTTTTCTTTTACTGTCTGCATTCTATGTTTTATGTCATTGTGATATACATCAATCTCAAATTTTCCTATGCCCATAAATCCTGGCTGCTCTCCCATGCTTGAAAGACGTACTTTCTCTTTTGCTCTGACCATCTCATATCGAAGCTGGGCCAACTTTACTTGCAATTTAGATTCAGCACTAGATGCTCTACTCTCAAAAATTTCTAGAATTAATGCCTCTCTGTCTAAAATTTCTCTATGTAATACAGATGCTAGATTGTAATTTTGACTTGGCTTTAGTATTTCATCAAAAACAATAACATCTGGTTTGAGTTTTTCTGCAATCTCTTGTAGTTTCTCTAAAACTCCACCACCTATTCCATACTTTGGTCTTTTTAGAAAATGCTGTTGTATTGTATGTATGACTTGGATCCCTGCAGCATCACATAATCCTATAGCTTCAGATACGGCATCTTCTTTATCATATGTAATTAATATTGCAGAATTCATTTTATTTACTGTGTTCTAAGGTGTTACTCAAGTTAAATCTTCAGACTTTTTCATTACAAAAAAGAGTGCTTTTGGTAATGGCTTAAGCGTTCCATAATAAACAGTGTCTTTACTTTTTTTAATTTCAAAATCACTCTTAAAATAATTGATTATCTCCTCTTTGTCAAATTTATGAGGTCCCTTATCCTCTGGTAAGTTTTTCTCATTTTTACTCATACATTTCAAAAAAATCATTCCATTTTTCTTTAAAATTTGTTTTATTTGACTTAGATACGTAATTCTCTCATCTACTGATAACACATGAAAACATCCTCTGTCTAAGATATAATCAAATGATTCTCTTTCAAACTTTGAATTAAGAATATCATCTATTACAAAATTTACATTAGTGGTGGACGATTTAGCTTTTTTAATAGCTGAAGGGGATACGTCCGAACCAGTTACAATAAATCCCTTTTTAGCTAATTCTATTGCCTGTGTTCCTGGACCTGTACCAAGATCTAAAAATCTTCCTTTGTCTAGGTGCTGAATTTCTTCAACCATATCTAAATCCAAATTCTTTTCATACCATGGCATGGTTTTTACATCATTTTGTCCATAGAACACATCCCAGTCTGGGAATTCTTTTTTATTTTCTGGCAATTTAATTTTGACACCTATTTTTACTCATGATTCCTAGGCTTTCTTTAATGATTTTTCTATGTTCATATTAAGAACAATTTCTGCTATATCACTAGCATATTCTGCAACTCTTCTAATATTTTCCGTTATTCTTCTAACTCTGTAAACATCTTCTTCATCTTTTAGTAATTTTGATGCATCTCTTATTTTTCTCTCATATTTTACTATCTCTTTTGTTTTCTCAATTGTTTTTTCAGCTTGCATGTAATCTTCTTTGAATAATGCCAAACATGCATCATCTAAAACAGATAAAACAAACTCATTCATCTCCTGAATTTTTTCTACTATCTCTTTTTTGACTGGTTTTTTGAACTCTAAAATGTCATTAGCAATAAATGATGCATGATCCCCTGTTCTTTCAATATTCTTTACAACTAATCTATACCCCAAACAATCTCTTGCACTTTTAAATCCCATCTCTTTTAACATGTGTTCATTTTGAATTGCAATCTTTAATTGTCTAATAATATAAAATCCAAATCGATCTACCTCATCATCTGTGTTAATTACTTCTTGTGCAAGCTCCAAATTATTTTCACTCATTGCTAAAATTGCATCATTTGACATTGATTTAGCTAGATGGATCATTCTTTTTATCGCACCATCTACTGATAGTTCTAATAAATTTACAAGAACCTGAACCATTATTCCACTACTAGAATCTGAAATTATTTCAGAACCCATTAACATTCTTTTTACAGCTTCTTTTACGGCATTTCTTTGACCTGGATTTAATCTCCCAGTTTTTGGTTTGACATTAATTGTTTTATAACCTAAAAAATACAGAGAAATTAGTTTTCTTACTATTGATGACGTTTCATCATTTTCTATCTCTATTACAGCATCTTCCTTTTTTTGAGATCTCATTTCAAATTTTGGTGGATAGATTTCTAATGTTTGTGAATCTTTTCTAATCATTCTGATTTGGTCTCCTTGTTTTAGACCAAGATCCATGACCCACTGTTTAGGTAGTGAAACTATATACGATGACTTACCTGTAAACTGAATTTTTCGTGTTTCCTCTCTTTCTTCCATAAACTATGTTGAAAAATACAATCTATATAGTTTACCACCAGAAGTATATGAAAGCATTGAACTAATATTTAGAAAAGATTGTATCGTGAATATGGATCAAGTTCTAAAATTAAAGTATACAATTGATGCATTATTTGGAAATGGTGTTTCAAAGTATTTGCCTAAAGATATTGAAATGACTTTTTCAAGAAAAACTGGTAGGATTAGAACTGTAATTCATCAAGGAAAATTATTATGTACATTAAGAATTGATGGTGGTCTTGCAATCACTCCCTACTTTGCTCAAATTTTGTTAAAAAGTAAGAAATTCAAAGAAAATTGTTTGGAAATAAATCAGGATGCTGCGCCATTTGTAAAGGAAGGGAAATCTGTATTCTGTAAACATGTTGTGTGGTGTGGAAAAAACATAAGAATTGCATCTGATACACCGATACTGTATAAAGATAAAGTAATTGCAGTTGGAAAAGCAATCTTGTCTTCTGAAATGATTTCCGATTTTAATAGAGGCATGGCAATCAGAGTCAGAGATAGTTTAAAAAGTCGTAATGGAGAATCATCATCATGATGCGAGGCGGTAATCGTGAAATGCGAAGAATGATGGATAAAATGGGTCTAGATATGAAAGAGATTCCAAATGTTCAAGAAGTAATTATTAAAACTGACAAAAAAGAGATTATTGTATCAAAACCATCAGTGACAGAGATGAAGGCAAAGGATAACTCGATTTTTACAGTAACTGCAGACAGTTATGAGGAACGAGAATTAGAAGTTCCAATATTTTCTGATGAAGATATTCAATTAGTCAGTCAACAAGCTGGAGTAGATGAAGAAAAGGCCAAAAACGCTCTAGAAGAAGCTAAAGGCGATCTAGCAAGAGCGATTTTACTTTTAACTTCTGGATGATTTTTGTTCCTTTCGTGCCTAAAAATATGTCAAAATTGAATGATTTAAGTAATGGATTTGAGGAAATTGATATATCATGAGCAATATGGCTGAATCAAAAGTAACTGGAATTATTCAATCTTTAAGAGGATTGGAAGATGATCTGGATTCACTTAACGGTAAAATTGGAGATATGAAAAAACAACTAACTATAAAGGCATTAAATGAAATTGACAAGCTTTTAGAAAAAACACGAGAAATGGCTACGAAAGAAGCTGAATTAATAATTAACTCCGCTAAAACAAAGGCAACTTCCGAATCTTCAAAAATCACTAAAGAAGGCCAACAAAAACTGTCTGAAATTCAATCAAATATAGATGCACATTTTGATGAAGCGGTCAAACATGTCGTGTCAACTGTTTTGAAGGCATAAACCTAAATCTGATATTCTATCCCCCTAAAACATCGATCCATTACTTAATGCCCGTATTGGAATTGCTACCACGTATGGCAAACCGTACTATAGATTTTCAAATTCATTAAAGAAATTAAAATTATCATTTGATTCAATATTTCCTGAGGATATTTCAAATTATGATGGACATTTGGTTCTGACAACAAGAAAAGAGGCTCCTACCGAATGTAAAAAACCCATGTTATATGAGGATATTTTCGAACAGCATCCTACAGTCATTAAAGGATTGATGATTCAAAAACTATCTTTAGGTTATGAGGAGGATCTTATTATCGGAATTGATCCTGGACAAAGAATAGGTCTTTCTATATTTTATTTTGGGCGAGAGATTGAAAGCTCTTTTAATTCATCTGTTGAAGAATTAGTATTACATATAATCACAGTTTTAGGTGGTTTGAGAGCAAAACGTAAGATTGTGAAAATTGGTAATGGAAATATGAATATTGCAAAAGAAATAGTAACAATGCTTAATCTTAGATTCTGTTCTTCTTTTGAGTTTGAATTTGTTGATGAACGTAAAACCAGCTTAAAAATTAAAAATTTTAATCAAAGAGGAAAACGTGATATGCTTTCAGCAAAATATATCTTACAAAGAGAAGGATGCCGATATTTTATATTGCCTCTTTCTATGACTGGTTAAATTCTCATAATTTTATAATTAAAATTAATTATAAAAATTAAGTTAATTTTATCATAAGTTATGAAAAATACATTATTTTTCCTATATCTTTTCAATTTATTAATTTACCAAAATTTTTTCTATGGTATATATTTCAATAAGCTATACATATTTATTGAAGATTTTGGGTTTTTCTTGCAAACAAATGACAATGATCGTGTCATAAATTGAAATTATTTGGTACTTTTAATTATTTTTATCAAAATTTTATCGATCCATCCTTATATAGATATGAATTCTATAATATGTTACCAAGATGACTTGTAAAGGAATTTGCGTTAGATACAAGGCTCAAAAGCCTGTAGGAACTGGAAGATACGCTTCTGGACAACGACGATGTCAAATTTGTGAAATATTCATCAAATGGGAAGGTCTATGGTGTCCATGCTGTGGATATAGATTAAGAACAAAACCACGAAACTTGAAATACAAAGCAAAACTTCGTGCTAGAGTAGAAGCTGATTCTATTGAAGCAAAAGCAAATGCTGAAAATCAACAAGAAGTTGAAGAGGTAATAGTGGTCAAAGCAAAACAGAAAGCAAAAGTTGCTAAAGCAAAAGTTGCTAAAGCACCAAAAATTGCTAAAATAGAACCAACCCCAGAAACTGAATCAATAGCAATAAAAGCATAAGATTTGTTCATAGTTCATTGAACTCTCCAAATGGGTTTTCACAGAAAACCGTTACTTTGGAGAGTCGTAATTTTTCTTTACAAATTCTTAAGTTTGATAATGGGTATTTTGTTTCTATAACTGAAGGTTCTAACAAGCTAGGTTCTATGGTTATTTCATTAGCTACAGGTCCTACTGCAGTAACAACAACAATTATTCCATCCCGCACTGAATCACTATTTCTAAAATTGACTGCAGAAAGAATCAGTACCAGAATGAAAGGTATTGCGGTGGTTTCATCATTTATTCAAAAAGAATTAGAAATAGATACTGCAAAAGCTATAATGTCAGAAATTATGGATATGATTCAGAATTGACAGATTTAAGACACTATCTTTCATTGATAAAAAAAAGCGGTGAACTTAAAACTATAAAAAAATGTGTTTCAACAAAATATGAAATCGCTGGAATCACCGCAAAAGTTGATGGTTCCAGTGCTGTTTTATTTGAAAATATTATGGAAAGTGATTTTAATTTAGTTTCCAATCTAGTCGGTACTAGGAAAAGATTTGCTCAAGCAATTGGAAGTAAAGAAGAAAAAATCCATGAAACTGTGATTTCTGCCATTAAAAAAGCAAAAAAACCTAAAATTATTTCCTCTGGAGAATTCATGGAAAATAAATCAAAAAACATATCAATTATGCCTATTGTTACCCATTTTGAAAAAGAATCTGGACCTTTCATAACTTCATCTATAGCATATGTCAAAAATCCTGAAACTGGAGAGCAAAACTCATCATTTCACAGAATGATGCCAATTGATAATACTCATTTTTCAATTAGAATGGTTGAAGGAAGACATCTTCACAGATGTTTTCTTGATGCAAAAGAACATCATGAAGATCTTAAAATTGCAATCACTGTAGGTGTTCATCCAGCAATATCTATTGCAGGTGCATATCAAGCTGAATGGGGTAAAGATGAGATTGATATTGCAAATTCTCTTTTAGGATACAAACTCACTTTAGCTAAACTTCCTTATACTGGATTACATGTTCCTTCTGGAACCGAAATTGTCATGGAAGGAAAAATTCTCCAAGATAAAATCCATCCTGAATGGATGGTAGAAATGCTTCAAACTTATGATCATCACAGATCACAACCAATTTTTGAGTTAGATTCTTTGTATTATAGAAATAATCCAATTTTTCATGACATTCTTTCTGGTTTTTCAGAACATCGATTATTAATGGGAATGCCAATTGAATCAAAATTAAACGGCGAATTGAAAAAAACATTTCCTCAAATTCAGCAGGTTTCAATGACAAATGGTGGATGTAACTGGCTACATGCAGTAGTACAAATTAAAAAGAAAACTAATTCTGATCCAAAAAAAATAATTAAAAAAACATTTGAATCACATCGTTCATTGAAACAAGTTACTATAGTAGATGAAGATATTGATCCTAATAACGCAGAATCTGTTGAATATGCGATGGCTACAAGATTTCAAGCTGATAAAGATTTGATAATAATAAAAAATGTACGGGGTTCTAGCCTAGATCCTTCTAGTGATCAAAAGAATTTAAAAACTACAAAAATGGGCATTGATGCCACAAGATCTCTTTTAAAGCGTCCTGAAGGATTTGAATTAGCAAAAATACCTAAAATAGACAAAATAAACCTAAAAGACTATTTCAAATAACAATACGTTATCACTACTGCATAAATTAAATTGGATTAAATGTATAACATTCTATTGCAAAACGACTCAGAAACTCCAATTAAAAATAAAAGTCCTTCAGAATCAAGTGCTGATGTAACAGTTAGAATGTTTCCATCAGATGCAAATCCAGCAGGAAATGTGTTTGGAGGAGAAATTCTAAAACATATTGATATGGTAGCCGGCATTGTTGCTCAAAGACACTCTCAATCAAATGCAGTAACTGTAAGTATGGATAGTGTAAATTTCATAAAACCTGTTTTTGTAGGGAATGTTCTAAAATTAAATGCTAGAATAAACTATGTTCATAACTCTTCAATGGAAATTGAAGTAAGATCTGAGGCAGAAGATATCATAACTGGCATTAAAACTGTAACCGGAACAGCTTTTGTGACTTTTGTTGGATTAGATAAAAATGGAAAACCAAAACCTGTTCCAAAATTATTACTGAAAACCGATGAAGATCGAACAAAATTTGCCGAGGGAAAAATCAGAATGGAAAATAGATTAAAACATCGTAAAAAAATCTAATATTTGATTTTTATGGATCAGTTTAAGAGTCTCAAAAACTATTGGTAATTATGACATCTGAAGAAAAATCATATGAATGGGATTCTCTTTGGCAAGAATATTCAAAATCTCTTGCAAATTGGAAAACCATGTTTGAGCAAATTCAAAATGCCACTAATGAAATGCAAACTAAATTCAATGATGTATGGGAAAAAGCTACCAAAGAATCTAGTGTGGATACTATGAAGCTATTTGGAGAAAATTGGCAAAAAGCACTTAACGATGTAGGAATGAAATCATTCAAAGAATTTGGAGAGTCTTGGCAAAAATCTCTTAATGCATCAAATACATCAACATTCAAGCAGTTTGTAGAAAATTGGCAAAACACTCTAAATTCATCTGGAATGGAACAAATGAAGGCTTATGGCGAAATGATGAAAAAATTTGCAGAAACTTGGAATTCTATGTGGCCTAATAAATCCAAAACGTCCTGATAAATTACCCGAAATCATCTTCTTTCTTTATTTTGGTTAATGCAAATTAAATAATTTAAAAAATCATGTACACGATGTCAACTCTTTAATTTTCTCTCTCGCATCAATTAAAAACCTCTTCATTACTGAAATGTAAATTTTTGATGTATAGATAATTTCAAACTCATCCTCATTCTCTTCGATATCTAAAAATGTTGAAACAGTAAACCTGTTTTTCATTAATTCTAGGTTCACCATTGTTACTTCTTTTATAATTTATTATTTCTAAAAATACGGGTATCTGTCTTTTAATTTCAATTTGTAATTCTTCAACTGAACTTAGTTTTTCATTTTTTAAATAAACTAATATTTCTTGATTAGGATCTCTCACAAATCTTTCTTTGGCTCTTATCATGATCTTAACTTTTGATAGTTTTTTATCTTCATTTTGTACTTTACAACTTTTTTTTAATAAAATCTGGATTATTTTTATACTCTTCCTCGAATTTTTTGTCAAACCATAAAAAAATCTATATCTTTTTGATCATCTTTCACTTTAGCTTTTTCTAAAAATATTTATTTGGTATATTTCCCAGAAATAAATAACCCAAAACCTCTGTTAGCTTCTTCAAAAATTGCTGAATATGCCTTATTTACAGAACCAAGATATGAATTAAAAAAAATACTTTACGTAGTATAGATCAGGCTCAAATTATGTCATCTTTTTTAAAATAGATTCACCCTCTTTGATTTTCTCTTTACAATCCACTATTCTTTTTCAGAATAAACTGTAAATTTTGAACGTTTCTTTAAATTTTGTGCAAGTTCTTTAAAAATTTCATTTACACTAACATCTACAAGATTAATTGTTGCATTTTCAATTACTATTTGCTTCTCAAATTTTTCTTTTATTGCAAAAGACACTGAAGACCAATGAAGTATTCCCTTTAACTGTTCTTCTACCGTGATATTTGTCGTAGGAAAATTTGCTGGAGAAAATACAATTCCGTTTGTCCACTGCATGGTTGGAATACCTCCTCCTGAAGATCTAGTACTAAATGCTATTTGTTTTACCCAGTCATCAAATTTGTATTCTATGACCTCGTGAATTACTAATTTTTTCCACGGCTCAATTGATATTTCCATCTGAAAGTAAACTGAATAAAACCAATTATAATCTTATTTCTAAATTCATCAATTTATGATATTATTTTATGAATACATTAAAGATTTTAACTGATTTGAAAATACTTCAGTCAAATATTACTTGTTTGCCAAGCTTGATTGAACTGTTTTATTGCTTCTTGATATGCTTTAATTGAATCGTCACCAGAAGTTTTTAAAAATTTTTCCCACTGTTCATTGAATTTTTTAATAGAATCTATGTTAGTTTCCTTAAAGATGTTTTCAATCATTTTTGTTTGTTGTTTAATGTATTCTGGACCTATCTCTTGCCATGTACTGTCCCAACTTGAACTGACTTTTTTCAAAAGCTCAGTGTCTGATTCTAAAGCTCTTTGACAAGCATCATGATATGTCATCAATGTATCATTTGTTGCTTTTTGCCATTGTGCAAGTGATTCTTTCCATACACTCAAAGCAGCATTATATTCTTTCCATGCTTTTTCAAATTCAGGTTTATTTGTTGAAGATTTTGTTTGTTTTATCGGTTTAGCGATTATTTTTTTTTTGGACTTCTTTTTTGGACTATTTTTTTTCTTAGTAGCCATAAAATACATTAAAAATAGTAGATGTTAAAGTTTTCAATCATTCCATTATGTGGAAATTATTGATTGTCTACTTTTCTTTAAATTTCGATGCTTTGTTAAAATTTGGTACATGTTTTTCTTCTTTATTTTTAAACAAATTATAATGATACTCACACAAATTTCTGGTTTCTTTAAATCCTATCTTTACTGACTTATTGGCTATAGTTTTACACTCTGATATGCTACATTTCATTATTTTTTGTAATTTTATCTATTAATTAAATTGTATAATTTTTACTTATAACAAATAATTTTATTTAATTATCTTTACACATGCTATCTTTTTATGATTGTGAAATATTTAAAAAATATGTCAGAAGATGAAAAAGGAAAACGATTTCTTGAATTAATTGATCAACAAAATAATATTCAATGGAATATTATTACAAAATTAATTTCATTAGTTAATTCTAAATGGAATTCTTTTCAATTACAAAATGAAATTGAATCACTATTAGAAACACATTTCAAAGTAACAAAAGAGCTAAATAGTTTAGATGATAATAACAGTATTTTATAATGCAGAATCTACCATTAATGCTATAAACAAAACTGCCAAATAAGGACTAGAAAACTTGAACAAAGTCCATGATGCTTTCTCCATGGGTTTTGCAATTACCCAAACTGACAATATAATCATTAAAGCACCAGAAGCTATTGCTGTCCACAAATAAACTGAACCTACCATTGGTTGTCCACTATCAGTAGTCAAAAAGAAAGGTGCAATTGAAAATAATACCATTACAAAAGTTGAACCAGCAATTGCTCTTGCTGATGTTTTTTCAGATTGTACTGCAGTCAACATTGGGACATTAACTTTATTGTAATCTTCTTTGAAATGTAATGTTAAAGCCCAAATATGCATTGGAATCCAAATAAACACAAGTCCTGCCATTGCCAAACCCATCGTCCATAAATCGGTCGTAGTAACTGCTATCCATCCTATCAATGGTGGCGATCCTCCACACAAGCCTCCTAAGATTATGTTAGTTCTAGAATTACGTTTTAACATATATGAATACACAAGAATGTTATTTGCTAAACCAAATGCGATGAAAACTGTTGCCCAACTACCCTGTTCTAAAGTTGTTGTAAATGACATACTAAACGCCAACACTAAAGAAATTCCGGCTAATACAAGCCCAAAATTTCTAGCTTTTTCAGCAGGATAGATTCTTTTTGATGGAAGTGGTCTATTTTTTGTTCTTTCCATTATTGCATCTATGTCTCTATCATGATAATTGGTTAGAGTATTAGCTGCAGCCGAACCTGCTGCAACCGAAAATAACATTAATGCCCATGTACCAAAAGAAATTTCAATATTGTAAATATTTGATGCAGTCAAAGCTGCTCCAAATGCAGTAAATACTAACAAATACCAAATTTTTGGTTTTGTTAATTCATAATAAACTGCAACACGAGATTCAGATTTCTGTTTTTGCAATACTAGTCACTATCCTTTAATGACTTATATGGCATTGCTTTTGCGCGAGACTTCATTTCAATAAATGACTCTGAAGATTGTATACCTTCTATTCGTCCAATTTTTTCAGATACCATTTTGTGCATCTGATCTAATGACTTTGCATACATTGTAACCAAAATGTCAAATCTTCCTGTAACTTCAGCGATCTCTCTTACTCCATCTATTTTAAACAATTCTTCAATTATGTGATCTCGTTTTTTTGTGTCCATGTTTATCCCTGTTAATGCTTTTACCCCATAACCGATTTCTGCATCATTTACAACAATTGTAAAACGTTCAATTAATTTTCGTTTTACTAGACGTTTTATTCTAGAATATACTACTGATGAATTAACATTAATTTTTTTTGATAATCTTGGAATTGAAATTGATGCATCATTAGATAATTCTGACAAAATTTGTAAATCTAAATCGTCAACTTTTACCGTTTAAAACACCCAAAGCGATCTAGATTTCTGGTTCTTATAAAGTTATTATTGTAAAAATTACAAAAAATAGTCTAAATTTTACCTTTTTTGTAAAGCATCTCTGCTAACAAAACCGCACCTTTTGCTGATCCCATTTTTTTATTGTGGGAAAATAATACATACTTTAAACCGTGATCAAACAACTGTTCTTTTTCAACTCTTCCAATAGTAGTTGTCATACCATCACCCACACTACGTTCCATTCTTGGTTGAGGCCTAGTTGGATCTTCATGAAATGCATAATATTTTTCAGGAGATGATGGAAGACCCATTACTGTACTTTCATTATTAGCATTATCATATGCCTGTTTTGCACTTTGAGGGTCTATCTCTTTTTCAGTTTCTACAAAAACTGATTCTGTATGACCATCAATAACTGGAACCCTTGTACATGTACAACTTACTCTTATGTTTGCATCTTCAATTTTTCCATTCTTTAACTTACCAAGAATCTTTCTAGTTTCAATTCTTACTTTCTCTTCTTCTTTTGCAATATATGGTATAATATTATCAGTGATATTCATCGCGGAAACGCCAGGGGCACGACCAGCTCCGGATATTGCTTGCATAGAAGTCATCATGACTTTCTTTGCACCATATTTTTCATAAAGTGGTTTTAAAGTAATTGCTAAACCTGTAGTAGTACAATTTGGTAGAGGCGCAACCCAGCCTTTCCAATTTCTGTTTTTCTTTTGTATTTCTAACAATTCTGATTGCTCATCATTTATTCCAGGAATTAAAATTGGAACATCTTCTTCATATCGATAAGCAGAACTAGTTGAAATTACTGGTAGTTGTGCTGCAATCTTGGTTTCAATGTCTCTTGCTGCATTAGATTCAACTGCAGAGAAAACCAAATCTAATTGTGATAAATCTAATTCATCAATATTTTTTACAGTCATGTCTTTGATGTATTCTGGCATCTGACCATCTACTTCCCAAGATATTATTCCACTATTGGGATCTTTGATAGCATCAAGATATTTTTTTCCTGCAGAACGTTCAGACGCTGCAATTTGAGTAACTTCAAACCAAGGATGGTTATTTAATGATAGAACAAATTCCTGTCCTACGGAACCCGTAACTCCCACAATTGCCACTCTTTTTTTACTCATGATCTAAAAAATCTATTATTCAATTAATAATTGTTCTCTGAATTTTGACCAAAACATACTATATTAGCACAGAGCACTTCAAATTATGAGGATAAATCCAAATATCTCTAATCATAAGCGGATTAAACACGGAGGTCCATTCTCTGTATCACATCCAAATATCGACATTCTGGATTTTAGCTCAAACATTAGTCCTACAGGTACTTCTTCATTGGTGCGTAAAACCATAAAAAATCATCTAGAAACAATTCAAATCTACCCTGATTCAGAATCAATTCAACTAACAAAAAGCCTTCAACACTATACCAAAATACATTCCTCTCAAATTGTAATAGGAAATGGTGCAACAGAAATTATCTATAATTTCTGTCAAGCATTTTTGTCTGTTAAAACTCCTGTTTTAATTCCAATTCCAATATTTGGAGAGTATGAATCTGCAGCAAAACTCAGTGGTGCAAAAGTTTCATTTTTTAAAACAATGAATTTAGAAAAAGATATTGATGGCTTTATTTCCAAACTACCAAATAATGGATGTGTCTTCATCTGCAATCCAAATAATCCTACAGGTAATCTAATACCTAAAAAAACTTTGAAGAAAATAATTGCATCAGCAAATAAAAAGAAAACTTTGGTTTTCATTGATGAATGCTTTATTGAGTTAGTCCCAGATTATGATGAATCAATCATTAAACTAGTTAAGAATTGCACGAATTTATTTGTCTTAAGATCTTTGACAAAATCGTTTGCACTAGCTGGCTTACGAATTGGTTATGGTATTGGTTCTAAACAAATGATTTCTATTTTAAATAAAATCAAAATCCCATGGAATGTTTCAGGATTAGCACAGTATGCTGCAAGTACTGCTCTTTCTGATTTATCTTATTTAAACAAAGTAAAAAAAATAATTAAAAAAGAATCATTTTATTTAATTAATCGTATTTCTAAATTAAATAATTTTCAATGTAATACCACATCAACAAATTTTATTTTAATAAAGACAAAAATAAAATCAAAAACACTTCAGAAAAAATTACTAGAAAAAAAAATTCTAATTCGTGATTGCAGTACAATTCGTGGATTGAATGATAATTACATTAGAATTGCTGTAAAGACAAGAAAAGAAAATGACAAATTAATCAAAGCTTTGGAGATGTTATGAAATCATTAATGATTCAAGGTACATCCTCAGGTTCGGGTAAAACAACACTGGTTGTAGCACTATGTAGAATCTTTGCTGATAAGGGATTTTCTGTAGCGCCCTTCAAGTCTCAAAACATGTCAAACTACGCCTACAAAACAAAAGATTTTGAAATATCTAGAGCACAAGCTATACAAGCAATAGCAGCACGATGTGAAATTACACCTGATCTAAATCCAATTCTTCTAAAACCTCTTGGAAATTACTATAGTAATGTATACCAAAATGGAAAATTCTTTAAAAAAATGCATGCTACTGAATACTATCAAAAATTTGCCCTAACTAAGGGAATTCAAGTTGCTACAAAATCCCTTAAATTTCTTCAAAAAAATTATGATCTCATTATCTTAGAAGGCGCTGGATCCCCAACTGAAATCAATTTAAAAAAATCTGATATAGCAAATATGAAAATGGCTGAAATATCTAATTCACCAGTATTATTAATTACAGATATTGATAGAGGAGGTTCGTTTGCAAGTATTGTGGGGACTATGTCTCTTTTAGATAAAAAACATCAAAAATTAATCAAAGGATTTGTTTTTAATAAATTTCGAGGTGATATAGATATTCTTAAACCAGGTTTTGAAAAAATTAAAGAGATAACAAAATGTTCAGTATTGGGTATAATACCAATGATTGACTTGAATCTACCTGAAGAAGATTCGTTAAGTGGCAAAGCAAAAAATCTCACATGGAATAAAAAAAATCTAGATAAAATAGAAAATGAGATTGATAAGCTAAGCCGATTAGTAAATTCAAATTTGAATATTAGAGAAATAGAGAGGATGATAAGTTGATAATTGAATCCATACTGATAGTATTTTTTGCACTGGTATTAGACTTTATAGTAGGAGATCCTAGAAATAAATTTCATCCAACGTCTTGGATTGGATCTCTTATTGCAAAATTAACTCCATATGCAAAAAATTCATCTGAAAATTTTGAAAAACTTGGAGGTGTTTTTATTATTTTGATTTCTGCTGTAATCGTTGTATCTCTACTAATATTTTTGAATATTGGAATTAAATTAATAACTATGAATAATCTATACATCATAATTTCAGTAATTGTTGGTGGTATATTGCTAAAGACAACCATCTCAATAAAAGGAATGGAAAAACATGCCCTTGCTGTAGTGACTGCCATAGAGCAAGACAATATTTCTTCTGCTAGAGATAATTTATCCATGATTGTAAAGCGAAATACAAAAAATCTCGACAAGAATCACATATTTTCAGGTGTATTAGAAAGCATTAGTGAGAATACTGTAGATGGTATTATTGGGCCTCTTTTTTTCTTTGCATTTTTTGGATTACCTGGAGCATTTGTTTACAGAGTTATCAACACAGCAGATTCTATGATTGGATACAAAACAGATATTTTCAAAAATGTTGGATGGTTTGGAGCAAACTGTGACAAAATTTTGAATTACATTCCATCTAGACTAACAGGATTTACTATGATACTTAGTGCCATGATTCTTGGACATAATTGGAAAAAATCCTATGAGATAATGATGCGTGATGGAAGAAAAACTACTAGCCCTAATGCTGGCTATCCTATGGCAGCTATTGCAGGAGCTTTGGAAGCAAAATTTGAAAAGATTGATCACTATTCACTTGGTGATGGTAATATTTCGTTTACTAAAGAACATGTAAAATCAGCTATTTCAATAATGAAAGTAACTTCAATATTGTTTTGTGGTATTATGGTAGTTCCTATCATTTTATTTTTGTCATATTTGGGATGGTGGATTCATGCTTAAAGAAATTGGCTCAGTATTTTCATTTTTGACTATTATTCCAACTAGTAATTCCAATCTTGAAATAATTGCAAAATACATGTATGTTTTTCCGATAGTTGGAATTGTAATCGGATTAATTGTTGGTTCGATAGGATTCGGTCTTTCCTTATTTTTAGATCCATTAATCGTTAGTTTGTTAGTAGTTGCTTCATTTGCAATACTAACTGGTATTCATCATACTGATGGCTTAGCTGATTTTGCCGATGGTTTGATGGTAAAAGGAACAAAAGAAAAAAAACTTGCAGCTATGAAAGATCTTTCTACTGGAACAGCAGGAATAGCTGCAATAGTTTTGTATATTGTTGGATTGATAATTGCAATCTCATTATCTACTGGATATCAATTATTTTTAGCAATTTTACTTAGTGAGATATTTGCAAAATTCTCGATGGTTTTAATGGCAAGTGTTGGAAAATCCGCATCTTTGGGCTCAAATTCACCATTTGTTGAAATGATGAAAAACAAAAAGAAATTGATACTGGCAGCAATAATTACTCTAATTCCATTGATTGTTCTAGGTGGTCTCATCGGATTGCTCTTATTTGGAGTAGGTACTGCACTAACACTATTCCTAGTAGTCTTAACTGCTCGTAGTTTTGGAGGTATTACTGGAGATGTATTGGGAGCTACAAACGAACTTACTCGACTAACTTCTCTTCTAATATTTGTTTCAGTATGATTGGCATCGTAATGGCAGGAGGCAAAGGAAGTAGAATGAATATTGCTGGAGAAAAACTACTTTTAAAATATAAAAAACCTATTGTTCTTCATGTAGTTGACGCATTAAAAAATTCTGAATGCTTTTCCAAAATATTTGCAATTACAAGTTCTAATTCACCAAAAACAAAAAAATTATTAGAAGAAAACAATATTGATCTAATTAATACTCCAGGTGAAGGTTATGTTGAAGATCTTAATTTGGTTCTTAAATCATTAAACGATTTTGTTTTGATTACATCTGCAGATTTACCCTATTTGGATGCAGAAATTATAAAGAACATTGTAAATCAATATGATCAAGAAAATATTTGGACCACAATACTTGTCACAAAAAAATTTCTAGATTCATTAAACCTCTCTACAAATTACTGGTTTAATTTTGAAAATCAACAATGTTGCTATACTGGAATTTCATTAGTAAATGCAAAAAATATTTCCATATTGGAAAACATTTCTGAAAAATTTATAATCATTGATGATAAAAGAATCGCTTTTAATTTAAACACAAAACAAGATTATGATTTACTCAGCACTGCCTGAGATTTTTCCATTGATTTTTGCTTTAGACCCTGTTGGTTCAGCAATATTGTTGCCACAAGAATTACACACAACAGCTTGTGATGCATGAGAATACACAACCTGTAGCTCTCCACATTCATTACAGTTAACTTTCTGGAATTTACTTGATGGCTTTGGAATTTCAATATGATCTTTCTTCATGCTGCCACCAACTCAAATTTCTTAATTCTAATACCAATTTTATTGTATTTCTTTTTACATACAGTACATGTCATAATTGGAGTTACTTTCTTAGTGACTTTTGCAGGCTTGGCAAGTTTTGGGAACTTTTGTCCACCATATCCCTGTTTACGTTCTGCATGTCTACGTTCTCCTCTTGCAGAACCTCTTCTTTTTCCAGCCTTGTAAATGGACACCTTCTGTTCAGTATGCGTCTTACATTTAGCACAATACTTGCGCATAACCTTGGGTATGTTCATATGAAAAAAACCGCCTCAACGGTAATTTAAGCATTGAATCTATAATAGGTGCAAATAACAACAAAATTTGTGACTTCGAGCCTAGCGAATTCGATTTCTTCATTAAACTCCGTGGCAATGGGTGACAAAAAAGCCGATCTCGTTTTAAACAACTGTTCTTTACTATCCGTTTACACTAGAGAAATTATTCCAAAAATCCAGATTGCCATTATTAATGATAGAATTGCATATGTGGGTCCAGATGCGGGACATGCGATTGGAACGAAAACCACTATCATTGATATCAAAGAACAATATGTGAGTCCAGGTTTTGCTGATCCTCACTTACACATTGATCAATTTGTTTTACCTTCTGAATTTGCAAAAAAATCTCTTTTATGTGGAGTGACATCCCTTTTCTCAGATCCTATAGATGTTGTTAGCGTATCTGGTTACAAAGGATTTCAAGAATTTCTAAAACTTGGTGAGGATTTACCAATTAGAATATTTCAAGTTGTTCCAGGAGGCCTTCCTGTTGATAGAAAATTTAGTCATAGTAATTCTTTATCACTATCTCAAGAAAAATCTGCAGTAATGCATCCTCATGTTTTAGGATTAGGTGAAGTTTTTTCATGGACCAAAGTCACACTTCGAGATTCTAAAACAATGAAATCCTTGTATTCTATGCTAGAAAAAGATTGTATCATTAATGGACATACAGCTGGAGCAAGTGGAAAAAAACTTAATGCATATGTTGCATCTGGAATTCTGTCTTGTCACGAACCTATCAATTTTGATCAAGTATTGGAAAGATTACGTCTAGGAATGTGGGTAATGATTAGAGAAGGATCAATTAGACGAGATTTAAAAGAAATAATTTCATGTGTCTTGTATAATGGAATATCTCTTAATAGATTGATGTTTTGTTCTGATGGACTTGATCCTCTAGATATTGTAAAATATGGTCATATTGATCATTGTGTAAGAGAATCAATCAAACTTGGCCTAAATCCAATAGATGCTATCTCAATGGCTTCAAAAAATTGCTTTGATTATTACAACATGAGTAAAGATTTGGGTGGCATTGCACCCGGAAAACTTGCAGATATCTTAATTTTTGATGACTTAAAATCCGTTAAACCCAACAAAGTCTTTGTAGGTGGAAAACTGGTTGTTTCAAATGGAACAATTGTTACTTCAATAAAGAAAAAAATAATTCCTTCATGGATAAAAAACACAATCAAACTAAAAAAACTCTCTTCCAAAGATTTTGCCATTATGTCCAAAAACAAAAGTATTCTTGCAAATACTATCTTTATGCAAACTGAAATTATTACTAAATTAGGCTCTGTTGAACTATCTGCTAAAGAAGGAAATGTTCTTGCTTCTTTAGATAAAGACGTCTGGAAAGTAGCAGCATTTGATAGAATTCATGGAACCAACAAACATGCAATAGGATTTCTTGAAAATTTTGGTGCGGATATTGGTGCTTTAGCATCAACTTGGAGTTTTCATGAAAATGATATGATTGTGATCGGTTCTAATGATTCTGATATGTCAATCGCTGCAAATATTCTTACAAAAAATCATGGTGGTCTAGTTGTAATAAAATCTGGTAAAACTATTGCATCATTACCGTTGCAACTAGCAGGAATTGTTTCTACTGATGCATTTGAAAAAGTTTTATCTAATTTTGAACAAATCAATAATTCAATTGTAGATTCTGGCTGTAAATTTTTAAGACCTCATCTAATTCCACTTTTCTTACCATTTCTTGCTCTTCCATCAATTCGTATAACATCCGGTGGAATCGTAGATGTTAAAACCCGATCTTATGTTAATCCAATCACTAAGTAATGTTAAAAAGGGGGATACAGAGGATTGTAGTTTATCTATATGGCATCAATTCAACAAACACCTAATGGTCCAGTTTTAGTTCTAAAAGAGAGCGCATTACAACAAAAAGGTAAAGATGCTCAACACAATAACATAGCTGCTGCCAAACTAGTTGCTGAATTAGTTAGAAGTAGTTTAGGTCCAAGAGGTTTAGATAAAATGTTAGTTGATTCTTTAGGTGATGTTACTATTACAAATGATGGTGCAACTATCTTAAAAGAAATTGATGTTCAACACCCAGCTGCAAAAATGATGGTTGAAATTTCAAAAACAGTTGATAATGAAGTAGGTGATGGTACTACATCATCTGTAGTTTTTGGAGGAGCTCTTTTAGCTAGAGCAGAAGATCTTCTCAAAAAAGACGTTCATGCATCAGTAATTATTGACGGATATCAAGCAGCAGCTGAAAAAACATTAGAAATTTATGCTGAAATGGCAAAAAAGATTAAACCTGATGATAGAGAAACACTTCTCAAAATTGCCACAACTAGCATGCAATCAAAATTAATCTCTGAAGATAGTGACATACTTTCCAAAATTGTAGTTGATGCAATCTTAAAGGTTGCAACAAAAAAGGCAGAAACCTATTCTGTTGATCTTGAAAATATTAAAGTTGAAAAGAAAGCAGGTGGTTCTATTACCGATACTCAAATAATCAAAGGCATTGTGTTAGACAAAGAAGTTGTTCATAGTGGCATGCCAACAAAAATCGAGAAAGCTAAAATTGCACTTTTAAATTCTGCACTAGAAATTGAAAAGACTGAGATGAGTTCAGAAATAAGAATTACTGATCCTACACAAATGCAAATGTTTTTGGAAGAAGAAAATAGAATGCTCAAAACAATGGTAGACAAACTTCACCGTGTTGGCGTTAATGTATTGATTTGTCAAAAAGGAATTGATGATATCGCACAACACTATTTAGCAAAATATGGTATAATGGCAGTTAGACGTGTTAAAGAAAGTGACATGATAAAACTTAGTAAAGCTACCGGAGGACGTGTTATTTCTAATCTTGATGACCTTTCAGAAAAAGATCTAGGTGCTGCTGATTTGGCTCATCAAAAGAAAGTTGAATCAGATAAATGGGTATTCATTGAAGGATGTAAAAATCCACAGTCTGTAACTTTGCTTATCCGAGGTGGCTCACAAAGAGTTGTTGATGAAGTTGACCGCTCAATTCATGATTCTTTGATGGTAGTAAAAGATGTAATTGAAAAACCAGAAATTGTTGCAGGTGGTGGAGCTCCTGAATCATATGCAGCATCTAAACTAAAAGAATGGGCAGATAGTTTTGATGGTAGAGAACAACTTGCAATTAAAAAATATGCTGAGGCATTGGAGATTATTCCACTTACAATAGCAGAAAATGCTGGAATGGATCCTATTGATACCATGGCTACACTTAGAGCAAAACAAAATCAAGGTCGTAAATGGACAGGAATAGATGCAAGAAATACAAAAATTGCAGATATGTTGGCCATTGATGTTGTAGAGCCTCTTGCAGTAAAAGAGCAGATAATTAAATCTGCAACTGAAGCTGCTTGTATGATTCTCAGAATTGATGATGTGATTTCTGTTTCTGGGGCACCAGGACGATAAAATTCTAACGTAGTTAGATAAAACTTAAGCAGCCCTTTTTCATTAAATTATTATTGTATAAACTAGGTATAGATCTTGGTGGAACAAAAACAGAAGTAATTCTATTAGATCAAAACCTCAACATCATGAAAAGAAAAAGAGTTCCAACGCCACAAAGTGATTATTATAAAATATTAAACACGATTCATACACTATCTACAGATCTTTTAGAAGACATTAAAGACTATACTGTTGGAATTTGTACTCCGGGAGCAATTTCAAAAAAAACTGGTTTGATAAAAAATAGTAATACTCAATGTCTCATTGATAAACCATTTAGAGAAGATTTAGAAAATAAGTTTGATAAAAAGATCTCAATAGAAAACGATGCAAACTGTTTTGCAATAGCTGAAGCTAAACTGGGTGCTGCTAATGGATTTAATGTTATTTTTGGAGTAATAATGGGTACTGGAATTGGTGGAGGAATAGTGATCAATGGAAAAATTCATCATGGTAGAACCAATATTGCTGGAGAATGGGGACATCATACCTTACATCAAAATGGAAATAATTGCTATTGTGGAAAGCAAGGCTGTGTTGAGACGTACATTAGTGGTCCAGCATTAGAAAAACGATGGCAAGAATTAACTGGAAAATCACAAAATATGCCTGAAATCATAAAAAATCTTGAGAATTCCAATGCAAGAAAATGGAAGAATGAATTTTTGGAAAATTTTGGATTTGGTTTAGCAAACGTAATTGATATTTTAGATCCAGATGTAATAGTTTTAGGTGGAGGTCTATCTAATATTGATTTTTTATACAATGAAGGAAAAAATTCTGTATATCACAAAGTCTTTTCAGACATGATTGATACTCCAATTATAAAAAACAAATTAGGTGATTCTGCTGGAGTCTTTGGAGCAGCATTACTATAAAATCTAATTTAAATTATTTTCTAAAATATGCAATTTTTCAATGCGCTATATTCTAGCCAACTAATTTTTTTAAATTAACTCATATTCTTTTACAATCTTCCATTTTTCAATATCTGGGAAAAATTCTTGTAAGGCAATCTTATTTACTCTGAATTCATTTTTAATGCTTAACTCATTTATAATTTTGATTCTTTTTTCAATTGATAATATTTTGTAAATTAAACTGATATGTGGATTGAATTCATATTTTAAAATTTTTTCAAAATGGTTTTTAAGATTTTTATGAATTAATTCCATCTGTTGATTCATTTCTAATTCTACGTATACTGTCTTCCAAAATACTTCAGATTGTAATATTTTTGATTTCTTTACCAAAAACGAATTAGAATTCCGTGATACTTTTTTAATGATATTATCAATTAAATCAAATTTCAAATCAACTAATCCGTAAACTGTAATATGAGGTTCAAATTTTGGAGCAGAATATTTTTCTGAAATTTTATCAATTACACTCTTTAGATAATCTTTATCACTTTTAGAAAAGGTAAGCCAAATTGCATACATGATTATTCAAATATTATTCAGGACAACCATCTATTTTTGCAATGAAATAACCATCTGTCATTATATCAATCTCAATTTCTTCTGATACTGACTGCGTATGACAAAACTTACATTCCTCACTAGTGATCTTAGCCTCTTTTTCTCCGATACTTTCTAACCATTTTTTTGCATATGTAATTGCATATTCTACATTATTTTTGTCAGTTACCACATCGAAATGCATGACATGTCCATTTTTTGATTTGACATATGTATCAAATACATGAAAATCCATAACCATTTCAAAAAATCTGATTATTAATGGATTACTTTTGAAATAACTGCGTAGAATCAATATCAGATCCTATACACATATCGCTGAACTCTTCAGGATTTAATGAATATCCTACTTTTGGTTTAAACTGTATTACTTGCACATCTCTTTTCTCACTAAGTTTCTTTACTTTCTCGGATGAATTTTTTTCTAATATTTTTTTAATAATAGATTCTTTGATTTCTGTTTTTATTAGTTCATCTGTTACAAAACTCACAATTCCTCTAAATTGAAAACCCCTCAAATCTTCTTTATTAAAAACTGCAATGGTAACCCAAGGATTTGCTTGAATGTTTTTGTGAGATTTATGTTTGAAAAAATCTAGCCAATATATTGAATCTTCATCAATTCTAAAGAAAATTCTAGGTGATATATTGGGTAAATTATTTGGCCCAGTAGTTCCTACTGCAAAAATTCCTTGAGCTTCAATGAATTCTTTTATCTCTCTCGGAATTTTTACCATACATCAATTATGACTAATTCGTATTAAAGTAATCTTTTAAACATCGAACTTGAGAATGATTCAGAAAATTATTTGTGGTTTAATTCATGAGGTCCATTCATACTTACACTGTATTTTATGATAATCTGTATTAATCTCATTTTAAATATGGTTAAAATTTTCTCTAAAATATAATGGAAGAACAATCTACCAATATTCACTCATCTCTTAGAACTGTAGAGTGGAAAGATAACAAAGTAATCATGATTGATCAAACCAAATTACCAAATCAACTAGTCTTTGTAACATATAATGATTTTAATCAAGTAGCCGATGCCATTAGAACTCTGATTGTTAGAGGTGCTCCCGCGATTGGAGTATCTGGAGCTTTTGGCCTGGCATTGGCATCTTTACAAAGCAAGGCAACTACAAAAGATGAACTTATTTCTGATCTAGAAAAAGCAAGAAAAATTCTTTATGAAACTAGGCCTACTGCAGTTAATCTAAAGTGGGGATTAGACAAAATAATGAAAGTTGCAAATTCAGGAACTACAATTGAGCAAATCAAACAATCTGTAATCGATGAATCCAAAAAGATGGCAGAAGAAGATATTGAAATAAACAAATCCATGGGAAAACATGGTTCTGTTTTATTCGATAATAATGATACTATAATGACTCATTGTAATGCAGGTGCATTAGCTACAGTGGCATATGGAACAGCTCTTGGTGTGATTAGAGCAACAAGGGAAAGTGGAAAAAATGTGAAAGTCATAGCAACTGAAACAAGACCCATACAACAAGGTTCTAGATTAACCGCATTTGAGCTAAAACATGATGGGTTTGACGTCAGTCTAATTCCTGACACTGCAGTGGGATACTCGATGGCAAATGGATTAGTAGACAAAGTAATAGTTGGAGCAGACAGAATTGTAAGAACTGGTCACGTCTTTAATAAAATTGGAACCTATCAAGTAGCAACCATGGCAAAACAACATGGAATTCCATTTTATGTGGCAGCACCTTTGTCAACATTTGATATGAAAAGTGATGCTAAAGATGTAATTATTGAGATGAGAAAGGGAACTGAAGTAACTGGAATTGGTGACAGAAAAACGGCTCCTGATGACATTAATGTAATAAATCCGGCATTTGATATGACTCCTCCTGAGCTAATCTCAGGAATAATTACCGAAAAAGGTGTAGCCAAACCACCATATGAAGAATCCATCAAAAAATTATTTGAAGCTAATTAATAGAAAGTTTTTATTGATTTTAAAACAGCATTTAACAATATGGGAACCGTTACAGCACAAGCCATAAAAGATTCTCTTAAACAATGCATGGATCCCGAAGTCCCTCTAAACATTGTTGAAATGGGATTAATCTATGGAATTGATGTTGTAGAAAACAATAATGTTAATATCAAAATGACAATGACTACTCAAGGCTGTCCCTTACATGAGACATTAGTTCAAGATGTAACAAGATATGCAAAAAAAGTTCCTGGAGTAAATAACGTTAAAGTCGATATTGTTTGGGAACCAAAATGGACAATGGATAGCATGACCGAAGAAGGAAAAGCAAAAATCAAAAATATGAGTGCAGCAATGATGACTCCTGCCCCAATTAATTATGAAACTGCTTTGCCTCAAGGAGTTGGAAAACTAGTCAAACAAGAAGATGGTTCAATGGTACTAGCCAATGAACATGAACAAGGATTCATGGTTAATCAAGCAATTGTAGATTTTTGGAAGTCTTGTAATGGTCAGCGTAAAGTCACTGAATTAGTAGAGATATTTGCACAACAGACAGGATTGCAAAGAAATCAAGTAGAAAAAGAAGTAATGCAATTATTGCAACAACTACGTGAAGGTGGATTGATTGCAATCCAAAATCAATCTGATGCACCAAATGTCCAATTCAAAAAATAATTCTAAAAAATATAACTTGAATTTGCACCATCAAAATTAATTACAACACCTGAAAGATACTTTATCTTATTTTGAATAATAGCTTTAACAAAGTTACCGATCTCTTCTGGTTCACCAAGTCTTTTCATGGGGAGAGATTTTTTGTATTCTTCAATGTTTTCTATTAATTCTTTGGTTCTATCTGTACTGATTAGTCCTGGTGCAATGTTGATACAACTGATATTTTTTGCTGCATAATCTTTGCTTAGAATTTTAAATACTTCACTAAATGCGGCGCGATACGCAGATGATATTATTAATTTTGAGTTTGGTTCTTTGATTACACTGGAACTAATCAAAAATATGTATCCTCCATCATTAATTTTGATATTTTGTAAAATTATACAAAATCCCAAAAATAACTGATTGTGATATTTATTCCAATCCTCTTCTGTAATATTTGCAAATTCTTTGGCTGTAGGTCCACCTGTATTGAGAACAAGCACATCTGTTTGATTATGAATTCCAACAAATTTTTTCACACTATCCAAATTTGATGTATCCATATCATTTTTTGATGCTGCAAACACATCAATTCCTATTGATTTTAGTGACTCTGAAATTGCCTTACCAATCCCTCTAGAACCACCAAGAACAATTGCTCTAGTCATATTGTTGTAAGGAATTATTATGTAATTAAATTTCTTTAATCTCTGTAATTGTTCCCAGCACTGAATCCATCTGGATAATGGCTTTTTTCTCATTCCATCCAAGTGCAACATACCAATCTCCTGCATCTCCATCATATTTTGTCTCTAATGTCTTGATATTTTCTGGTTGAATATCATATTTTTTTGCAATACCTGAAACAGCTAAAGCAATTGCATCTTTTTCTTTTTCCAGTCTTCTTTTCATTAACCCTATCCCGGGATTCATGACATCTCTGATTCTTTTGATCTAATATAGTTAATTCTCAAAATTACCCACATTGTTCAATTTTTTTATTTGATACATTTACGACACTTCAAATATCGTAATAGATAAGAAAAGTAAAATGAAATTAATCCAAAAATTTTCAAATTCATCACTTGCAAAAACTAGTACACTTGTATCTCTAGTTTCAGTTCTTGCAGTAATTGGACCTTTTGTAGTTGTGTCTGCAGGTTTTTGGGATGCAATATCTCATCTCCAAAAAGAGCCTGAATTCTTTTGGAGTATTCCACACATTGTAGTTTACACTGGTGTTTCAATAACTACCAGTGCAGCAATCATAGGGACAATTCTTTTACTTAGAAACTCTACAAAAAATTCTCTAAAAAATGGAATCATCCTAGTAATTACTGGTTCACTAATCCAAATAGTTGCAGGATATGCAGATTCACTTTCACATGATGTCTTTGGAATTGACGGTTTACTCTCTTGGTCACATCAACCACTAGAATTTGGCCTAGTCTTATCTGCATTAGGTGGATTTCTAATATTAAAAAATCTGCAAAAAACAAAACTCAAAGTGTTTCTTCCTTTCTCTATTATTTCATTTTTATTTTTTACAACTTGGCTTGTTTTTAACCTAGTTTTGATTTTTGGTCACACAATACAGTGTCTTCCAGTCTATGAGATATTCTCATCTGGCTGTTCAATACTATAATTTTTTAATTTCATATAACATGATACAATAATCATTACTGCACCTATCAATATCATCACACCTGGAGATATCATATTTTCAGAGTTTGCATCTCCAAGCTCAACTTGCAGATTTATTTGGTTTTCAGATGGATTTGTTATTTTTATAGTATAGATTCCGCTTTTTTCAAAATTAAAATAACCAACAGACATCTTTGTTTGAATAATTTCTTCAGATATTATATTCTGATTCCTATCTAAAATCTGAACAAATACTTGATTACCTACAAATTCTGGCATGAATACTTTGTAGTATCCAATACCTTTTCCATTAAAATTCAACTCCATATCATGTGAATTTGTTGATTTTAACACAATTTCTTCAGATATTCTGTCTCCTTGGAGAAAAACAAATGATATCCAAATCATTCCAATTACACTTAACACTAAACCAATTTTGAATAGAGAAATCTTCAATTCATCTAGTCAGTGAATTGTTTGTTTAATAAAATAATCTAAGAGGGCTCGGAGGGCTTCGATCCCTCGACCTAGCGGTTCGAAGCCGCTCGCACTATCCAGACTGTGCTACGAGTCCAAACAAGTAAGAATTTAACAGGCCTAAATATCTGTCTAGATACTTTGAAAATATCAAAGAAAGTAGCTGGTGTTGAATATGCAATTAGAGATATTGTTCTAGCTGCAAGAAAAGTTGAACAAAAAGGAATGAAAGTTGATTATCTTAACATTGGTGATCCTGTACAGTTTGGTTTTCAACCTCCTGATAATGTAAAAGAGGCAATGATTAATGCAATAAGAAAAGGAGAAAACTATTACTCTGCATCAGAAGGTCTCAAAGAACTCAGAGTAGAAATTGCAAAAAAAGAAAATGTAAAGGGATTATCAATTTCAGCTGATGATATTCTAATTACAAACGGTGTCTCTGAAGGACTTGATATGGTAATATCGTCAATTGTTGAAGAAGGTGATGAGGTATTATTACCAGGACCTTACTATCCACCATATGCCTCATATGTCAGACTTCATGGTGGAATTCCTGTAGAATTTGCAGTTGATTTAGACAACTCTACACCTGATATTGATGATATTAAATCAAAGATTACCTCAAAAACTATTGCCATTTGTTTGATTAGCCCAAACAATCCAACCGGTGTTGTATTTAATGAATCATCACTTAAAAAATTAGTTGAAATTGCAAATCAACATAATCTATACATAATCTGTGATGAAATTTATGATCAAATAATTTTTGATCAAAAATTTGTAGGAATTGGTAAAGTAGCAGGAGATTCGCCTGTAATTGTTCTTAATGGATTCTCCAAAGTTCATTTAATGTCTGGATGGCGAATTGGTTATATTGCATTTAATCAATCCTCAAAACTTGATGCACTGCGAGAAAATCTTCCAAAACTTGCCAGAGTAAGAATTGCTACAAATCTTCCAGTTCAACATGCAGCATTAGAATCACTGCGAGGACCTCAAGGATACATCTCTGAATTTGTATCTGAATTAAAAAAGCGAAGAGACTTGGTTGTAAAAAGATTAAATTCAATGCCAGGTTTGTCTTGTCCCAATCCACAAGGCGCATTTTATGCTTTTCCAAAGATTGAAGATAATCGATTTGGAACTGATAAAGAATTTGTACAAAAACTCTTAGAATCAAAAGGAGTACTAACAGTACATGGTTCTGGCTTTGGAGAAAAATATGGCAGTGGGCATTTTAGACTAGTCTATCTACCTAGTCTTGAAATTCTAGATTCAGCAATGAACAAGATTGAAGAGTTTGTCAGTCAATAACTCCACGTAGATAACTTTTCTGGAATTACCTCTATAATACAATCAGTATCATCCAGTAACTCTATTGCAGATTTGTTTTGTATGCTTTTGAAATATCTTGCTAGTATTTTTCTTGCAATTTGTTTTACCCTGTTATCTTCTAAAATGACATTTGCCTTTCCCTGACCCATTACACCGTATATTGGAGAATTTATCCCTACATCTACACAAAATGCAACTTTGTTGTTTTTCTTTACGTTTTTTACCTTTTGGGTTCTAGTGTTTGTGCCGATGTAGATTTTTTTTGAACTATACATATACCAAACAGGTACTATGTGTGGAGTTTTGTTACTTCCTATAGTTGTAAAATGTAAAACTTTTTGAGTTTTTAAAAATTCATCTTTGCGATTCATGTTTTCTAAATCCCACTAGTATCATAAAAACACCAAAGCCAATCATACCTATTGATACTTTCTCATTGGTAAATTCTGAATTTACAATAAAGTCCTCTACAAATTCTGGACCCCAGAGTATTACTTGTCTGACAAGAACAATTCCTGCCATAATTAGAAAAAGTGCACCAATTGCAGTATACCAATTTCTCCCTCGTCTATAATATTCGTGGCTCATCACTAGTAAAATTATCCTTAGATAATTTTGATACCTGGATTTTTTATCTTATTTCTTATCATTGCATTTAGCAATAACGGTGTTGAAATCTCTGCAAGATATGATAATTCTCCTGGTCCCAAGTAAATTGGTCTTAATCCTTTAATTTCATTAATCAAACCATTTACCACCTCAATTGATTCTTTATCATCACCACATACAAAAATATCATAATCCAGTACCATTGTTGGGTTGACAAGTTTCTTTTCAGAAATAACATGAAATGCAGAAACTAGTTTTGATTTATTTTTCATATATTTTAAAACAAGTTGATATGAAAATGGTTTGTTTTCTTTAATTGGAATAAATTCAAACCCTACATCTGTTTTTATCATTGGAACAATTGGCGATACAACTACACAACTATCTTTGACTACAGGTAAAATTTCTGAGCAGACAGAATCAATGTTCTCATAAGGAATTGATAAAATCAAAACATCACTATCTTTGGCAACTGAAACATTATCGTTTCCTGTAATTGTTCCATTAATTTGTCCAAATGATTCTTTTGCAAGATTTGTGTATTCTTTTGCAGAATCTGATGCTCTTGATGCATCTCTGGAACCGACTATTACATTATGATTTTGAGACCATCTAAGAGCAAAACCTTTTCCCATTCCTCCAGTTCCGCCAATAATCCCAATTTTCATGATATTGTCCTGAGAATCTTATTATTATCTTTATTTGGCATTCGATCAGATTGGGCTCTATTATTTTTCTGAGACATGGTCAGGCAAAAAATAATCTCGAAAGAATTCTCACTGGAAGAACTCCAGGTGTACCATTAACTGAAAAGGGAATTGATCAGGCAGAAAAGGCAGCAAAATTCTTAGAACACATGAATATCTCTGCAATTTATTCTAGTCCTATTGAAAGAGCAAGACACACTGCAGAAATTGTTGGCAAACACAATTCCATTGATGTAACAATTGATGATAGACTAATTGAACTTGACATGGGAAAATTTACTGGTGTGCCATACGATGAAATCTTTAACAGTCATGGTAATGTTTTTATGAAATTCTATAATGGTGAATTAGAAATTGCTCATAACGGTGTTGAGACTTTCTCAGAAGTAAAAAAACGTATACTAGGTATTGTAGATCATGTCATTGAAAATCATCCTGATCAAAACGTTGTACTTGTAACTCACATGGATCCAATCAAAGCAATGCTATCTACCGTAGTAGATCTTACACCAACGAATCTATTTGAATTAATTATTGCAAATGCATCTCTGAATATCTTTAGAGAATACAAACGTAAATTTTCAATTTCCGGACTTAATGTAATGGATCCATCGCGTTTCAATCAAGATTGGTAGATAGTAATCTTGAAAACCCTTAAATAGAAATCACAGGTCACGTCTGTCAATCGCTAATGAAGAGTATATTTGGTCTATTCTTAGTATTGGCAATTTTAGTAATCATTCCAGCAGCAGATTACGTCTTTGCTGCAGGTGATGAACCTGAAGGATATGTTGATCGTAGAGTAGTAATTTGGAATTTATTTTATCGAATGATGACTGTAGCATTTACGGTTGGCGCAGTAGTATCTGGAACTATAATTTGGTTATGTTGGAGATTTAGAGAATCTAATCCAAAGGCTACTCCAACTCCATATGAAAAGGAAGGAGTATGGTAGAATGGGACATCACTCTAACTGGCCTGAATGGGTTTATGTTGGCGTTGTAATAGCTTTAATGGTTTGGGTAGGCGCAGAAGCATGGAATGCCGAAAGATTAGTTGAACACATTCCAGCAGATGCCGAAGTTATCAAAGTGACAGGACAACAATGGTTCTGGTCATTTGAACATGAAGATGGAACAAAGGAAATTGGTGAACTACATGTTAAAGTGGGTAAAGCCTACAAATTTGAAATAACATCAAAAGATGTTAATCATTCATTTAACATTCATGATTATGTAGTATTGTTAGATGCAATACCTGGAAGAGTCAATACAGTATGGTTTGCACCAATGGAAGTTGGAGAACATGACATTCAATGCAGAGAATATTGTGGATTAATTCACTATAATATGCGTGGTAAACTAATTGTGGAGGAGGCAGAACCATCATCTTGATGCTAACCCTTTTATCCAAACTTTCAAGTGAGGAGAGTTACTAATGGTTCTGGAATTACAAAAGCCACGTCCAATTTGGCAAATAATGTTTTCAACACATCATACTGATGTCGGATTATTATACCTCATAACATCTCTTGCATTCTTGTTTCTTGGTGGTACATTAGCTCTTGCAATTAGAGCCGAACTGTTCTTACCAGGATCACAAATAATTGCAGACTCGATGACATTTAACAGAATGTTCACTGTACACGGAACAACATTGATTTTCTTATTCATTCTACCATTTGCATCTGCAGTTGGTAATTACCTTGTACCAATTATGGTCAGATACAAGGATATGGCATATCCAAAATTAAATGCAATAGCATTTTGGATGATTCCACCGGCAGGTGCACTAATCTGGTTGGGCTTTGCTGACTTTACTTGGTATGCAACACCACCATATTCTATTATCAGTGCACCAGGCCCAGCCGCAGACATGTGGATATTTGGGCTAAAAATTTTGGGAATTTCATCAGTACTTGGTGCTATCAACTTTATTGTTACAATTTTAAAATGTAAACACCCAGACATGTCAATTGGCCAAGTACCATTATTGGCTTGGTCATTTTTGACATCATCATTAATTGTTCTAGTTGCAATTCCTACATTTGCAGCAGCACTTTTGATGTTACTTACTGACAGACTTGGTGTAAGTGGATTCTTCAATCCTGCAATGGGTGGTGACCCAATTGCATATGCACACTTGTTCTGGTTTACATTCCATCCTGAAGTGTATGTACTAGTCATTCCAGCAATCGGAATGATGTATGAAATTATTCCAAGATTTTCAAGAAAACCAATCTTTAGTCACAGCTCTGGAATCTTTGCTTTTGTATTATTATCTATGGTAAGTTTCTCATCTTGGGCACATCACATGTATGCTACAGGAATGTCATTTACTGAAAAAACTGTATTTATGATAGGAACACTAGCTGCAGTACCTGCATCTGCAATGCACGTCTTTAACTTTATTGCAACAATGTGGAATGGTAGAATCAAATTTGCAACACCAATGATGTGGGCTGTTGGAGGAATTGCATTATTTTTCTCAGCAGGAGCAGGTGGTGTTGTAAATGCTGCAATGCCATTGGACTTTCAAACACATGACAGCTATTGGGTAGTTGGTCACTTCCACCTATTTGTAATGGGAACGATTGCATTTGGCTCGATAGGTTTCTTTTACTACATATTCCCATATGTAACAGGAAGAATGTATAATGAGAGAATGGGACAAGTTCACTTTGTATTATCATTTATAGGAACAGTTTTGGTATTCTTTACACAACATGTACTTGGTCTATACGGAATGCCAAGAAGAGTTTATGATTATCCGCCAATTCCAGAATGGATTACTATGAACCAAATTGCTTCAGTAGGTGCTATGATTATTGGTGTCAGTATGGTGATATTTTTGATAAACATGATTTACAGTTCTGGCAAAGGAAAATTAGCAGACACCGACGATCCATTCAATCTAGGTGGCAAATACTATTATCCTTTTGAAGCAAAGAACCCACATCATTAGGAGAATATGAAATGAATCAACACAACCAAGAAATTTACAGAACAACTTCAGCAAGGACTGGAAAAATGATGGCGATAATGCTAGGTATTTGCATTGTTGGTGGTATAATTTTCTTTAGCATGTGGGATTATTGGACTTCATATCAAGCTCCAGTAGTTGCTCAAATGGCAGGAGAATCTGAACATAATCTTGCACCAAGTGTAGCAACTGGAAAACACATAGCAATGACTCTAAACTTTATTGAATCATCTGATTTCAAAACATTTGCATTTAATGCATTACCTGGAGAGGAAGGGCACAATCCTACAATTAATGCAAATGTAGGTGATGAAATTGTCTTTAATGTTGCAAATGGAGGAAAATCATTTCATGCCTTTGGTGTAACCAAAGTAAGTGAAGGAGTTACAGGAATCATTTCAACTAGCGCAATTAAAACTGCTTCAAATCCACTAAAACCTGGTGAAAGTGGCACATCTGAATTTATTCCATCTGAAGAAGGAACCTACTACTACATTTGTACAGTTCCAGGTCACAGAGAACAAGGTATGGTTGGAGAGATTATTGTGGGTCCCGCACAAGCAATAGAAGCTCCAAAGGCTGCAGCCCCAACTGGAAATCACCTTGATTTCAGTGTAAACTTTATTGAATCATCTGATTTCAAAACATTTGCATTTAATGCATTACCTGGAGAAGAAGGACATAATCCAGAATTTAAAGTAAAATCTGGTGATGAAATTACTTTTTCAGTAACAAATAACGGTAAATCATTTCATGCATTTGGAATTGTCTCAGATCCAGAAAATGTCAATAACGTACTTTGGAATTCTGCAATTGCAGCTGCATCAAATCCATTAAAACCAGGTCAAGATGGCAGTGTTACATTTATTGCAGGTGCACCAGGAACCTACTACTACATTTGTACAGTTCCAGGACATGCATTGCAAGGAATGAAAGGTTCATTCATAGTAGAATAGTTTGGCTCTAAAATATCTCGCATTAGCATCTCTAATTGTTTTGTATTCTTTGATGTTTATCGGGGGATATGTCTCATCAGCTGGACTTGGATTGACATGTCCTGACTGGCCACTTTGTCCAAATGGTGTGTTACCTAATGAAAAATATTTCATTGAATGGACTCATCGGTTAATTGCTGTGACTACTACTGCACTTGTAATTGCAACTGCAATAGGAAGTTGGCTTAACAGAAATGCTGGAAGAAAGATAAAATTCACTAGTACTTTTGCAGCAACACTTGTAGTTACTCAGATTACTTTAGGTGCTATAGTAATTAATCTAAAACTTCATGCTGTCCTTGTTGCAATTCATTTGGGTGTTGGAATACTATTGTTTTCAATGGTTTTGTTAACTGCATTGTTTGCATTTAGAATTGCAAAAAAACCGATTGAATCTACGCTCTAGATTTAAATTTTATTTTTTTTGGCAGATAGATATAAGCTACAACTACTCCTAATGTAATAGCACCTATTGTAATTGACATGATGAAAATATATCCAAATGGACTTTGAGTACTCATGTTAAAAGTATACGTTAGAATTCCTGGTTTACCACCCATATCGTATAGATCTACTTTAACAACATGATTTCCTGGTTTTTCCCAGACATAATCCATCTCGTAATGACCGCCTTTATGTGATTCTGGATTGATTGCATCAATTTGTTGATCATTGTAAAAAAACCTAATACCCATTGTAAAATTATCGACTTCATTAAAATCCCTATCTCCAACTCTAAATAAAATCTGCGATTTTTCTCCTATCTGTGGAAATTCTGGTAACGTTGCAACCTGAACTCTATATCCTCCAAGAAATTCTTCTGCAGAATTAAACATTGAATGTGCATATGCATCAGAAAATAAAGGAACCATAGTTGATACTAAAATAAATATAATACCAACTGATCGTAATTTTATCATTATGAATATGAAATCTTCGCATGAATATAGTGTTAATCAATTTCCATAAGAAAATCTTCAAAACCTTTAAATCCTTATTGGCAAGAGACTGAAACGTTGACTATCGTAACAAAATCAATCGATATTAAAACACCTGTAGAAAATGTATTTACTTATTTTGCAAGACCAGAACATGTTTCTGATCAAATCAAAAATGATACAGTAGGCATGACAGTAATTCCTATGAACATCAAAGAAGGAATGGGTGTTGGAACAACATTTAGAATAATCGGCGACTTTAGTGGTAAACGATTAGAATGGGATTGTGAGACAACTGAGTTTGTCAGAAATGAAAGAATTTCTGCAAAACAGATTCAAGGTCCATTTAAACACTGGAAAATTACCAACGAATTCAAATCACTAGGTGATAATTTAACCAGAGTAACTATGTCAGTAGATTATGCCATGCCATTTGGTCCATTAGGAGCAATTTTGGATAAAGCAAAATTTGCAAAATCTGCTGAAAGAGGAATGGAAACTGCACTCTACAATGTCCGAGGACTACTTGAAGGAAATGGTTCAATTCCAGTATACATTACATTAGATGCATACCAAAAACTACTTGCCGAAAAGAAAAAAATGAACGATGTTCCAGTTTCAACTGCACTTACTGCAATTCTTGAAAAGTATGCTGAAATTGAAGCAAAAGCTCAAAACTAAATTTTCATTTCTTTTACAATCTTAAGATTAATAACAACTCTAGGATTTGCTATTTTTGTGGGTCTATGGCGCAGCCAGGTAGCGCACCGGACTCTTAATCCGGTTGTCGTGGGTCCGAATCCCACTAGACCCGTTTTTTGTTAAATTTCAACTTGTAAACAATAATTTAAAATCAGTTTTGATTTTTCAAATCTGACAAAATTTCTAAATCAGATTCAATCTCTTCTGGCAATCCTTTCCACCAAGAATTATTTGTCATATCTCAATGTTTGTTATTGTGTTAGCTTATAGATCTTTCTAAATTTGAATTAGAAACTGGATCTTGTTTTTCTAAATTTGTTACATCTGAATATTTCTTTGCCAAATCTAACAGTGTGTCTATTCCAATTGGTTTTGAAATAACAGAAACTAGTCCTTGCTCTAGTGCTCTTTTATTTTTTAGCTCAAATTCGGAATAACCTGTCACTATTACCACTTTTGCATTTTTGTCCATTTCTATGATTTGCGAAAATGCCTCATACCCATCAAGTTTTGGCATATCACCATCCATCACCACCAAGTCTGGATGTATTTGCCTGTATTTTGATACTGCTTCTTCACCGTTTATAGCTGTTTGAACATTATACCTATTCACTTGTAATATCTCTGCATACAAATCTAATAATTCCATATCATCTTCTACAACCAGAATTATTTTTGTCATATCCGAGGTATGATAGTATTAAGATGTTATTAAAGCCTCAGTCTGTGTAATTTATTACATATTGATAATTAACTATCTTTCTATAATGATTATACGTATTAAGCACAAAATTTCACAAAAACATATTATCTTATTATTACTCCACACTATGTGAAAGAGGTTTGCATTTATGGATAATTTAGTAAACAAGCAAAAACAAATTAAAGAAGAACATAGATCTGTCCTTTTTTTAATAGCCTTTCTAGTGGCAATAACTCTAGTTTATCAGCTAAGGCCATTTCTAGATGCTTCACAATTTTTCTGGATTTCTTTTCCAGCAAACGAAATTATTCTTGGAACGTTAGTTGTATTTACAGTCATTCTCACCATCAAATTATACAAACAAAAACACTATCAGTCAAAAGCATTTTTGTTTTTTACAATAGGGGTTTCATGCTGGTTTATTGGTGATCAGATTTGGTACTTATATGATTATGTCTATAATGTGGATCCATTTCCATCAGAAGCGGATATTTTCTATATTGCAGCATATCCCTTCTTTGTTGTTTTTCTTTTAATTTCTTTAAAATCTATCCGAAAATCAATTACCAAAAAAATTTGGCTCTTTTCATTTGTATTATCATTTGTATTTTTGATTCCATCTCTGTTGGCATGTTTTAATGCCATAGAAGAAACAGAAGGAGGATTAGATATCATTTCTAAATCAATTGCACTTTCATATCCAATACTGTCTTCATTCCAATTACTTCCTGCCATTATTGGCATTATGTTTCTGGCAAAAAAAGGAGTAAGCTATTCTTGGATGTTATTATTATTTGGGTTTTTAATTTATAGTATGTCTGATACATTCTATCTTTTTTCAACACTAGATGGTTCATACTATGATGGACATCCAGTAGATTTAATGTATCTGTACAGTTATCTTTTGCTGATATTTTCTTTGCATAGTCGCTTAAAACTAGTAAATAATTCTAATGATAAAAATCAAGAAATATTTTTCAATGAGAATGTAAAATTTGAAACAATCAACAAGTTAGGCATCCCACTCACACTGATAATATTTTGTATGACTGTAGTTATTTCTTTGATTAGTATAACTTACTTTAATTCTGAAAAAGAAATATCTGTTGATAATCTCATGCTTGGGATTGTAGCAATGCTTGTAGTGTTTACTGCAATAATTCTTACAATTAACAAGAGTCTAACACAATTTGTTAAAATGAGAACGCATGAACTTGAAGAACAAAGAAATAATCTGGAATATCTAGTAGAGGAAAAAACACAAGCTGTACTCAAAGCAGAAAGACTTTCAGCAATAGGAGAATTATCTGGACGTTTAGCTCATGACTTGAGAAATCCATTATCTGTTATGAAAATGTCTATTGATCTGATAAAACAACATCCTGCAGATGCAAAAATCTCTGATAGTATCATCACTAAAAGACTTGATCTAATAGAAAAAAGCATTGATAGAATATCTCATCAAGTAGATGATGTATTAGGTTATGTTCGAAACTCACCGCTAAAGTTGAGTACAACATCACTTAGGACAATAATTTTAGGATCAATTGATAAAGTTAATGTCCCACATGATGTCACAATCACCGTTTCCGATTCAGATGCTGTTACTAGTTGTGACTCAATAAAGATTGATGCTGTTTTTATCAATCTCATTGTAAATGCAATCCAAGCAATACCTCAAGGAGGTACCATTGAAATTCAGATCAAGTCAAATAATGATAATATCATCATTGACTTTATAGATTCTGGTACAGGTATTCCAAAGGAATTCATGGATAAAATATTTGAACCACTCTTTACTACCAAGCAAAAAGGAACTGGATTAGGTCTGGCTAGCTGCAAAAATATTATAGAACAACACAATGGAAAAATTTCAGTTAAAAATAATCCTACTACATTCACAATTACCTTACCAAAAATACCTGTAGATTTACCTAAATCTATTTCACAGTAAAAAACTGGTTTTCTAAAGTTTTCTTAGTAGAGTAAATCTACTTTTATCTGGTTCTATCTCTTCATGCATATCTACATTGCTTACAATTCTGACTTTATAGTCTAGCCATCTTTTTTGCATATTTCGGAATTTTGAGATATCATTGATTTGTTTTTCTGCTTCATCATATCTCTCACAATTCATAATGTATTTTCCTGCAACTCTGTGCATTTCAGAAATACCTTTTTCTAAAACATCATCCTCAAGATAATTTAAAAGTTGATGAGTAAAAACAAAATCAATTGAAGAATCTTCAAAAGGCAAATCTGTAATTGAAGATTTTTGAAAATCAAACTTGGAAAGTTTTTCTTTTGCAATATTTAGTGCTGTGTCATTCAAGTCTACACCATGAACCTCAAATGTTTCTGGAAATAGCTTCAAATCAATCCCAGTGCCACACCCTATTTCTAATACGCTTGTACAACGTAATGAAATAGCCAAGTCCCTTACAAATTTTGCAAATTCCTCATTGAATTTAGATTCATTTTCATTTGCATATTTATCCCAAAACTCCTTATCGTAATTCATAAAATATTTTCATATGTCTTGTATTTGATATTAATTGTTTAATGCTTGCACTTACAAGGAACAAGTTTTGTGTCAAATGTGCAATCATGGGGACCGTCTGATCTGTTATCTACTGGGATCTCTTTCATACAATCTTCATGGCGACCTTTTCTACAAAACCAACAAATTTCTTGGGTATTTCCAGTTGCACAATATTCCATGCTTACATTACTATATCTGTAGGTAAAAAACTTCTTGGAAAATTAGATAAAAGTCAACCATGGCAAGAATCTTTCATCTTTTCCCATTGTCACATCTGAAAATGATTTTTGTAATGCTTTTGTAATTTTTCCCATTTTTGCATTTCCTATTATCACTTTATCAATTTGCGTAACTGATTTTACCTCTGCAGCTGTTCCTGTCATAAATATTTCATCAGCGCAATACAAGTCATCTCTTTCAAGATCTCTTTCTATTACAAATCCACCATTTTCTTCAATGATTTGGATTACACTATCTCTCGTAATTCCTTCCAGTCCCCCCGCTGAAAGTGGAGGTGTTTGAATAATATCATTTTTTATGACAAAAATATTTTCTGCACTACCTTCGGAAATTTTTCCATGTAAATTTAACATTATTGCCTCATCATATCCATTCTCAAGTGCTTCCACTCTTGCCAGTGCAGCATTTGCATAGTTTGATGCTGCTTTTGCTTGCGTTGGTTGCGATCTAGAATCTATCTTTAACCAACTTGAAACCTTACATTTTGCACCAGAGAATTTTCCTGCTTTTCCTTCCCCCATACTCCACTCCCAACAAGCAATTGACACATCAACTTTGTTTGGAGTTGGTGTAAGACCCATTGTACCATAACCATAGTATGCCAGTGGTCTAATGTAACATTCTTTTAAGCCACTAGCCTTTACAGTTTTGATAATCGCATCTGAGATCTCTTTTTTAGAAAATTGCATTTTCATAGAATACAGTTTTGCTGAATTGAAGAGTCTATCAACATGTTCTGCAAGTCGGAAAATCGCTGAGCCATTAGGAGTATCATAACATCTAATCCCTTCAAAGATTGATGTTGAATAATGCAAAGCATGAGTAAGTACATGTACTTTGGCATCTCTGAATGGAACTAATTTCCCATTCATCCAAATTTTGCCAATTTCTTTCATAGGAGAGGGAAAATACTCTACTAATTTAAAGAATTATCTTTAGAATGGAATTTTATGGCAAATCTGGAAACTACATATTTGACCAAGCATGTTTTTCAGCATGGAATGGGTTTTGGGTTTTATCGCAATTGCACTTTTAATAGTTGGTTTGGTTGGTCAAGCCTTTGAAATGAAAAAGATTAGACTAGCTACTTATCGGGATGAAGAACTAGCATCAGCCAATATTTTTCTAAACAAGAAAAACTTCAAGTGGTACGCAATAATCGGTGCAGGCATGATTCTTTGGTATGCAGCTGAGCGTAGCTAAACTGATCTATATAGATCAGCTCTAAATACTAGAAAATCTAACTATACTTAACGCGTGTTTTTGGGTAACGCCGGACTAAGTCTAGATAACGGTCCATGAACAAACCCTTAATGGCGCTACAGGTGAAAACCCGTAACGCCACTTTCACTCAATTAAATAAAATTAATCTTAGATTTTTCTTTGTGAATTGCATTTATTGCTTTTCTAATGTTATCTTTAGAATCTTCAACTACGATAATTATTCTTGAAGTCTCTTCTTGCGCATCCATATTCAGAATGTTTAGTCCAGCTTCGCCAATCTTTGCACTAGTCCTTGATGCTACTTGTTGTACTCTCCACATTTCATCACCAATTAATGTAATTACTCCTCGGCTGTATGTAATTGATGCAAGCGAATCAAATCCAAGAAAATATTTTTCATTTCTTTTGACATAATCTCCATCTAAAAATAATATTCTTGAAAACTCAACTCCATCTTTTGTAAATGGAGATAATATCACATATTCACTATATCGCTTGTCTTTTTCTAGTGATATTAGCAATTTTTGCGCCGAATTTGTCTCAATTTTAAAAATCGCACAATTTTCTTTTCCAGTAACTATCTTAATTGGATGATCATTTCTACTATCTGGAATTCTCTTGATTATGGTGGTCTTTGATGGATCTTTCATATTTGTGACAATAATTGGCATATCGACTCCATTTTCCACAATCTCCTTTATTGCAATGGGATCTAAAATTTTCATTCCAAACATTCCTGCCAGTCTTGCTTCATTGTATGACAGTTGATCCACTTCAGTCAGTCCTGTTTCAACAATTTTTGGATCAGCAGATACTACAGAGCTGTCTTTTTCAAAGTCTATTATGGTATCATATTTTTTATGAAATAATATTCCCAGATCAGCCGCAGTTCTATCAGAGCCCCCTCGCTCATACGTAGTAGTGATACCATCTGGAGTTTTACCTATAAAACCGCCTATTGTAACTACATCATTTTCTTCTACTAGTTTAGCTGTTTTATCCAGATTCTCTCTGGATTTTGCTGCAAGAAAATTTGTTGATTCTATGTTATAATCTGTGATTATTGGCCAGTCATCGTAACTTACTGCATCTGTTTTTATTCCATTACTTTTTAAAATGTAATTCATCACATGCGACATTAAAATCTCTCCTGAAAAAGCCAATGATCGTGAACGTATCTCTTCGGCAAATTCTTTTTTCTCAAGGGCCTCATCTAATGCCTTTTCGGCCTTTTTTAGGAACGAGTCTATGACTTTTTGACAATCTTTTTTATTTTCTGAATTTACTAGCTCCAGAATTTTTTGATAGCATGATTTTACAGTATCCAAAGTTGCTTTGGTCCCTTTTTCCACATTTCTTCCTTGTTCTAAAATTACATCTGTAAGTGAGCACTTTTTTCCATTTTGAGTTGTAAGCGGTGCTGAGAAAACTGCGATAATCTTGGAATCTTTCTTTAAATCATTAATTCTAGCAACAATTAGTGGAATTGAAACACCATCAATACCAATTGCGCTTCCACCAAACTTGGCTACAACTAACTTCATAGTACTTTAACAAAATTAATTGGCTATCTATTAAGGATTGGATCAAATTTTGTCAAATTAACTTTTTGATTATATTGTATGCGTTAATTGCCCCTCTAGTCTCCAAGGGATTTCGTTTCTGCTCTAGTTTTTCTAAGATTAATTTATCCAATCTATTAATATCTTCAAAAACAAAACCCTCTTCTTTGGCATTGCCTTCTTGCTCAAAATGTCCCTTTATTGGAATAAAAATTCCAGGTGTTCCATATGCTTTTGCCTCGTCAATAGTTGATTTACCTGCAAGAGATACTGTGACATCAGCTGCAAAAATCATCTCATGAAGATTATTTACAAATCCCAAATTTCTTATAGAATCTCCAAACTTTTTGCTCATAGATGGTCCTGAAACAATTATTACATTTATGTCCTGATTTATTTTTGCTATAGATTCTAGTGTTTTCTCAATTAGAAACACCCCCGCATCTGTTCCTCCTATTGAAATAACTATGGTTTTTTTATCAAAAGAGAATTTTTTCCGAAGTTCTTCTCTAGAAAAATTTATTTGTCTTACAATAGGTCCAACTCTTCTAATATTTCCTTCATCAGGGCCATTTTCTGGAATAATTACGGTATCGCATTTTTTCATAATTTCTTGCATTGATTTATTCATCTTTTTTTCAATAAATGATGTTATTCCATTTATGAAATTAGTTTGTACAACATCTGTAATCAAAACTGTAGGTATTTTTTTATTTTGAGCAACAGTAAGTGAAGCAAAATCCTCATCACTAATTACTAGTCTTGGATTATCTATCTCGATAATCTTTTTAGCAATTTTTTTACATCGTTTATAATATCGATAATAATTCCAGAGCCATCTTGTTGAATTCTTTAGCATTCCATTTTCTACAATAAATTGCGGAGGAATGTATATGTCTTCAACTTTCAAATCTAAATTTTTTAGAATTTTTGCAGCTCCACTTCCTGTTACAAATTTTGTTGATATGTTTTCAAAATTATTTGCAATAGCTATATCTCTTGTTACATGACCTAATCCTATTGGACTAGAAAAAAAATCTAAATCGATCATACTTGTACAAAATTCTGATCAAATTTCTAGATTGTCCCTTTCTCAAAGTTTAAATGGTTTTCATCAACGAATGTTTCTGGGCTCATGGTCCAGATCGGTTATGACGTCGCCCTTACACGGCGAAAATCCAGGGTTCAAATCCCTGTGGGCCCATATCCTTTCATGGGGCTAGATAGGAATTTGGAAAAACTAAGAACAGTTTGTATGGGAGAAATGACCTTTGGATTAAGATTTTACCATATATCCTAGATCATAAATTTTATCAATTACCACACAAACCAATAACATGGAAATACAATCTGCTGCAGAAAAACTTTTGAAATTAAGTCCTTCTGTAAGAGTAGTTAGTGTTTGTGACCTTCAAGGAAAATTGATTTTCTCGGAACGTTCAAAGAAAGTAAAAATTCTTGTATCCAAAAATCAAAGCTTAGCGTCACTGAAAGCTGCTGCTCATGACTGGAAACAACGAAAAAAACTACTTCGAACACTTGGATCATGCAAATATGTAGTCGCTGAATATGATACAGTTAAAAGAATAGTAATGCCTGCTGGTAAGAACCATATCTTGTATGTGACTACTACTGCTGCATTTGATCACAACAAAGTAATTCGCAAAGTACGTTCTTTCAAATAAATCTTAAATTTTTTCTTTTTTTTATTTAAAATATGATTTTGTCTTTATAACAAATCTTTATGAGATTTTATGTATTGTGTGCACAGATCACTTTATGAAGCGCTTACCTGTTCCTCTGCCAGAACTTACCCACATACCTTTCCCTGAAGGTCGCTGAGATGTTGTATCAATATCTCCAAACTTGATTTTACTAGTACCTCTTCCTACAGAAATGTAACTATTTTTTGATTCTTCTTTTCGTTTTTCTTGTGAATTTTTAAATTCAGCACCAGTCCAATTATCATCTTCTTTTTTAGCAACTCTTCTTGATGTTCCTCTTCCACCTATTCTCACATAATTTTCGCCCATTTGATTTCTCTAAATATAACGTGTCTTTGTTGCTAATAAGATTTATTGTAAAAAGTGATTTTTAAAACCATATTGGATAATCTTGAAATTTAATTTTACACATAATTGTGCCCAAAATATTCCCAAAACCACACATTTGTGGCTTCTATAGACTAAAATATTTTCAGAACATTAGTGGTTCAAAATGGAACTACAATTCAAATGTAGTTTTAATCTGACAGCGATTCAATTCTTCCCTTGTACTTTTCTTTATACAGCGTCCTACAAGAAGTACAGCAAAAAAATCTCTCAAAATTAGCTATTTTCAGAACATGTGGTTTGTCAGAGATTGAGCCTTTACAAAGATCACATGTCATTTTTAGAATCATATCTTTGGTTATTTTCACATCATGTTTCTTTGTTGATTTTGCCTTTATGTTCTCAAGACGTTTTTCAGTCTTGTTTTCAAGCATTCCAAGATCAATTACTGGAGAGACCGATTTTATCAACCCCACATTGACTAGTCTTTCATATCTAGCTTGAACAGTGGGTGTGCTTATTTTGATTTCACGTGATATCTGTCGAAATGATTTTCTTCCATCTTTGATCAGTGATTCAATTATTGCAATATCGATATCATCTGGCTGAAATGGCACCAAATGAGTTATTTTTGAGAATATTTATGATTTTACAATTGTAAAGTCTAGTATTCAAGTATGTGACACAACATTATCAAGTTATGTCAAATTCTGTATTTGCCAAAAAGTCTGGCGTTATTCTGGTATTTGTCTTGTTTTCATTTATTTTTCTTGGAATAATTTTTTCATTAACTAATGATCTTACTGTAAAATCTGGAAGTGAATTTTCGTATCCGTCTTGGCTGGTTATTGCTTATGTTGCTGGTCTTTCAATGATCATTTTGCCCTGTACACTTCCACTGGTATTCATTATAATTCCATTAAGCATGGGAAAAGGATACAAAAAGGGTTTGAGTATGGCTCTGTTATTTGGTGCAGGACTTGTCACAACCATAACTTTGTACGGTTTGGGTGTTGCAACTATTGGAAAAACAGCATCACTTGATCAGTTCTCCACAATAATGTTTTTGATAGCTGGAATTGCAGGATTTGTTTTTGGTTTATCGCAACTAAAGTTAATTACAATTGCAATGCCAACATATTCCAAGACACCTAAATTTATCCAAAACAGAGGCGAATATGTAAAGTCGTATCTGATGGGTGTTCTACTTGGCAATGCAGGTGTTGGATGTCCAAATCCAATGTTTTACTGGCTTTTAATTTACATAGCAGGAACTGGAAGTTTGGAGATTGGCTCGTCACTAGGTCTTGTGCATGGTGTTGGAAGAGCAATACCGTTGATTCTATTTTCACTTCTTGCCGTACTTGGAATAAATGCAACTAAAGTATTAACCACAAATAGAATCAAAGTAGAAAAAATCACAGGATGGATGCTTGTTATGATTGGTGCATTTTTGATAATTAACGGTCTTCCAGGAGGACATGTTTGGTATGAAAGTACTATAGTGCATATTGGTTGGAATAACCTAGTATCAATGGCAGGATTGCCTGTTGAATTTCACATAGGACAACACATTCATCAAAATCCATATAATTTTACCATACCACATGATCTTGTTCCGATAATCTTTTCTGTATTAATCATATTTCCAATAATGTGGTATTTTATTAATCAAAAGAAGAAGATGATACTATGAAAGATCCAGTATGTGGCATGGAAGTTGATGAAAAACATGATTCTATAGAACACAAAGGTAACAAATACTATTTTTGCTGCGCTAGTTGCAGATGGGCTTTTGAGAATAATCCTGATCAGTTCACAGAGTCATGAAAGTACAAGTTCTTACTACCCCTGGATGCTCAAACTGTATTGTTCTTGAGAAGATATTAGACCAACTAGGCATAAAATATGATTTGATTGATGTAACTGAAAAACCAGAATATTTAGAAAAATATCCGATATTTACAGCACCTGGATTAGTAATTGATGGAAAATTAGAGTTTACAGGTATTCCTAAAAAAGAAGATCTAAAAAAGAAATTCTCCTAGTTTCACTAATGTTTTTTACTCTGAATATTATGGTATTTTCAAATGACTGATTATTCTACAAATGAAAAAATTATCCTTGTGCAATATGCAATTAAAAAATATGAAAATGAAGAAACTGTAATTGAGAAATTAAAGACAATTTTATCAGAAAAAGACATTCAAAGAAATATTGACACACTAATTGGGACTCAGCGAGTACGAAGAATAGGACCAGAAATACTACAAAACAATGAAAGCCATACCGAAATTCCTGATCTGCCAGATAATCTAAAGCCAATAGTTGAGCAACTCTGACTTTGGAAATTCTTTTTAACATGATACCAAGAAACCCTGTGAGGTAAATTGTTGGAAGAAATCTTTGGTCAAATTGGTGATTTTGTTCCTGTTATCATTGCTGGATTTGGATTAACACTTGGAATTCAACATGCTTTTGAAGCCGATCACATAGCTGCAGTATCTACACAGATCACAAATTCTAATACCATTCAATCAAAAAAACAACTTGTCAAATCAAATTTCACAAAATCCTCATTGCTTGGTGCAGTTTGGGGGGCTGGACACACAACTACTTTACTTCTTGTTGGTTTGCTAGTTTATGGTTTTACATTTACACTACAAAAAGAAGTTTTTTCTGGATTTGAGTTTTTAGTTGGATTGATGTTGATTTTATTGGCAATTACAAGAATTACAAACAAAAGTATTCTAAAAATTAAACATAGACACCCTCATACACATAAAGACGGCTCAATTCATTTTGATGAACACAATCATGATGACAAAAATCACTCACACAACCATAAATCATATTTAATTGGAATGATTCACGGTCTTGCTGGAAGCGGAACACTAATCATTATGACTTCTGGAGCGATTCACAGCCTAACAACAGCCTTGATGTTCATTGGTATATTTGGAATAGGCACTATTATTGGAATGTCCTTAATTGGAGGATTGATAGGTATTCCATTTGGCTTATCAAATAACATCAAAGCCAAAACAATAATGCGATACTTGACAGGCTCACTTAGCTTTGTCTTGGGCATGACAATTGTATATCAAATTGGAATTATAGAAAATCTATTTAGATTTTAAAATCCGCGCAGTCCCTCAGGACGCATAATCTCTGGGTGCTGTTTCATCCATTCTATTTTCTTTAACATTTCTTGCTTGTCTTGTGGGAATGTGCCCTTGATTGTATATGCATTAGAGCCATGATTTGCCCTGAAGACTATCTCTTCTTTGGTTTGTATCTGACTGATTAAATCATACAATTCTTCTAGAGATTCATCATCATTGATTTTAATAAATGGCTCTCCAAACTTTTCCATAAATTCTTGTTTTATTCCGTTTTCTAAATAAAGAGTCAGTGCTCCTACATAATGAGGAGAGCAAGCATTGATCACTTCTGCAGTTCCTTTGATGTGTTCTTTGGAATAAGTTCTGCCACCCAATCCCAAAATTATCATACAAGACATGACATATCCAGCATCTTTTGCCTTGTTGACTGATTTGGTAATTGTTTTTGCAATTGCTCCTTTTGTTACTTTTTTTAAAATAATATCTGAACCACTTTCAATTCCCAAGTAAAGCATATCCAATCCTGCATCATGCATTTTCTTTAATTCTTCTTCAGTTTTCTTTAAAATATTCATAGGCATTGCATAACAAGAAATTCTCTCCAAGCTTGGAAATTTTTCATAGAGATATTTTACAATTTTTACAATATACTCTGAATCAAGATTTAGCGCGTCACCATCTGCCAAAAAGATTTTTCTTGTATCAGGCAATTGTTTTGCCATTAGATCGATTTCAAATTTTACTTCATCCCATGGTTTTTCTGAATACTGTTTTGATCTATACATGTCACAAAAAGAACACTCGTTAAACGAACATCCCAGAGTTACTTGAAAAATTAATGATCTTGCCTCTGAAGGAGGTCTATACAATGGAGCATCATAGTTTAACATCTAGTTCACATGAATTGCTTGATTATGTTTTTTATACTTTCTAATCCCGTAATGTCTTTTAATTGAGAAATACAAGAATTTTATGGCTTATGGCAAATGATCCAGATTCCAAAAGACTTCTCTGGTTTGTTTTTGCAGGCTCGCGAGGAGGACTAAACCGTCTACGAATCATATCAATACTGAAAAAAACACCGCTTAACACAAATCAACTAGCCAAGGAAATGGGTCTTGATTACAAGGCTATTCAGCATCACATTAAAGTTCTTGAAAAAAACAATATGGTCACAAAAGTTGGAGAAAAATACAGCATTATGTATTTTATATCTGCATTTTTAGAAGCAAATATGGAGTCACTAGAAGAAATTGAAGGAAAACTGGATAAAAGTAAATAAAAGATCAGGAGATGCTTCTCTCTAAATGGAATCTAACTCTCTAGTGTTGTCTGTTGTTTCAATTATCAATATGATAGTACTTGGGGTCTTGATTTGCATTTTTGGAAAAATGTATGCAAAGACAAGAGCGCAGCTTCCATTAGGCATGATTGTTGTTGCAGGCATGTTGTTTCTTCATAATGTTATTGGGGCATTTGCATATTTTTCAATGGATCAAATTTTTTCATATGAAATATTTCCATACATGTTAGGAGTAGGCATTGCAGAACTTGCAGGATTGTTGATATTTCTAAAGATTACTTTGGACTAGTTTAATTGTAGTTATTAATTACTAATTTTATGTTACAAAAATATTTTATGTTAAACAAAAATATTCTTGTTGCTTTTGGGGCATCAATTGTAATATCTGCAGTTGTTGCTCATTTATTATCTGAGCAAGCAGACTATCTTAATACCACTTATACGTTACTTGTTGATTATGTAGTTTATTTTTCTACATTTGGTGGCTTGTATTATTTGGATAATCGAAAAAAATATTTGCTTGAATCTGATAAATCAAAACTAAAACACGATCTAATTAAAATTATAACGTCACTTGGTATAGCTGAAGTCGTTTATACAATAATAAGATGGCTCTTGCAATATTATTTTCTAAACATAAACTATGATGCATATGTTGCTTCTATTTCATCGCAAATTATATCTACAATAATTTACTTGATAGTAGTTAATCTGAGTGTAAAAATGACGAGGTTGTATAAAGATGGGAATTAACGTGTATGTGGATGGATCTGGCGGTCCTAATGGCGGGTTTGGCTATTTTGTAAAAGAGACAGGCGAATCTTTTTATGAAAAAAAACCAGAAATAACAAACAATCAGGCCGAATACATGGCAATTATTGCAGTACTGAAAAACTTGGACTATGAAGAGATTACAATTTTTAGCGATTCAAAAAATACAATCTCTCAGCTAAATCACGAATTTGCAATAAACAACGAAAAACTACGCGAACTTGCACGTGAGGCTTGGTCTCTGTTTGGAAAATTTTCTAAAATTACTCTATTGTGGGTTCCGCGAAAAGAAAATTTGGCAGGAAAGATGTTAGGAAGCTAAAAAACAGAGATCAGAAATTTCCATGAATAACTTTATTATACAAAATCCTTAGTCCAAATTAACGTGGTCGAATCTGTTTTTCTCTCACCAAAATCTATAGCAATTATCGGTGCATCTGACAAACGAGGTAGCGTTGGAGCAACCATTACATCAAATATTATGAATGGCTTCAAAGGTACTGTTTTTCCTGTCAGTCCTACAAGACCCACTGTATTTTACAAAACAGCTTACAAGAGTGTCTTGGATATTCCAAAACCTGTTGATCTTGCAGTAATTGTAATTAACAATCTTTTGGTTGCAGATGTTTTAGAGGAATGTGGCAAGAAAAAAGTCAAAGGAGTCATTATCATCACTGCCGGATTCAAAGAAGTAGATGAAGAAGGAGCAAAAAGAGAACAGAAGCTAAAAGACATTGCTAAAAAATACAAAATACAAATCATTGGTCCAAATTGTCTTGGAGTAATGAATCTTGATCCAAAGACAATGATGAATTCTACTTTTCTTAAAGTCACTCCCAAGTCTGGCAAAATCGCACTAGTATCTCAAAGTGGTGCAATATGTGCAGCACTAGTTGAAGATGCTAGTGCACAAGGAATTGGATTCTCTGCAGTAATCAGTATGGGAAACAAAGCTGCAATGAGCGAAGTTGATATTCTAAAAATGTTAGCTAATCACAATCAAACCAAAGTAATTGTGATGTATCTTGAGGATATGGGTGATGGTCAGGAATTTCTCAAAGTTTGTAAAAATATTACTAAAAAACTCAAAAAACCAGTTCTTGTTCTAAAGTCTGGTCGTAGTCCTGAAGGCGCCAAGGCTGCAATGTCTCATACTGGTGCTTTGATGGGCTCTGATGAAATCTATGATGCCTTGCTAAAACAATCAGGCGCAATTCGTGTTGATACAATGGAAGAACTCTTTGATTATGCAGTTGCGTTTTCAAAGCAACCACTTCCTTCCGGCGGAGATCTTGTAATTGTGTCTAATGCTGGCGGACCTGCAATCATATCTACTGACGCATGCTCCAAACTTGGAATTAAAATGGCAAACATTGATACCATTCGTAAAAAAATTGATGCTGTAATACCTCCTTGGGGTAGCTCACGCAATCCAGTAGACATTGTAGGCGATGCTGATTTTAATAGATTCAGTAATGTTTTGGATCGTGTCTTGGCACATCCTAATGTGGGCTCTGTGATCTCAATGTGTACTCCATCTGGAACTTTGAACTATGATAAATTAGCAGACGTAATTGTTGCAATGTCAAAAAAATACAAAAAGACAATGCTTGCAAGCTTGATGGGATTAGATGAAGGAATTACAAATAGAGAAATTCTAGCTGCAGGTGATGTTCCATATTATACATATGCAGAAGGATCAATTAGAGCACTTGCTGCCATGCTCAAGTTTTCAAATTGGACCAAATCACCTGAAGGAAAAATTCCCAAATTCAAAGTTGACAAACTAAAAGCCAAGAAAATCTTTGATAAAGTCAAAAAAGAAAAACGACCAAATCTTTTAGAAGAAGAAGGACAAGAAGTTCTCAAGGCATATGGATTACCATTGCCAAAAAGTGCACTTGCAAAAACAGAAGCAGACGCAATAAAGATTGCAAAGCAAATAGGTTATCCTGTAGTAATGAAGATTGCATCACCGCAAATTATTCACAAGTCAGATGCTGGTGGTGTCAAAGTAAATTTAACAAATGATTCAGAAATCAAAGAGGCATTCAAAATAATAATTGCAAATGCCAAAAAATACAACAAAAATGCCGAGATAAAGGGAGTTTTAATTGTTGAAATGATTAAAGGTGGTAAAGAGTTGATTATAGGTTCCAAATTAGAGCCTGGATTTGGTCCTGTCATCATGCTTGGAATGGGCGGAATCTACGTTGAAGTTCTCAAAGATGTCACCTTCAAACTTGCACCAGTCACTGACAAAGAAGCAGACGACATGATTACATCTATCAAAACACAAAAAATACTGCAAGGAGTACGAGGTGAAAAACCATCTGATGTCTCAAAACTATCTGAATGCATTCAGAGATTATCGCAACTAGTTACTGACTTTACAGAAATCAAAGAACTTGACATGAACCCTGTATTGGTAATGGAGAAAGGCAAGGGCTGCAAGATTCTTGATGTAAGAATCGGACTCTGATCGTAATTTACTCGTAAATTTTCACTTATACTGTTTTAGAATATTTATACAACCTAAAATAAATCTCAATGTGGCAAACGTTGAGAAGTTTAAGACCATAAGAACAGGCGAAGATTATATTCAAAGCCTGAGAGGAAGAGATCTCAAAATTTACCTTTTTGGTGAACTAGTAAAAGAACCAGTAGATCACCCAATGATTAGACCATCAATTAATGCAGTAGCTGAGACATATGACTTGGCTGTACGAGAAGAGGAACTTGCTTCTGCCAATTCATCAATTACTGGATTAAGAGTTAACAGATTTTTACATATTGCAGAAAGTGCACAAGACCTAGTTTTACAAAATAAAATGCAGAGAAAACTAGGACAAAACACTGGAACATGTTTCCAGAGATGTGTTGGAATGGATGCACTGAATTCTTTGCATTCTACTACATTTGAAATTGATGAGAAACATAAAACCAATTATCATAAACGATTTTTAGAATTTGTAAAGATGGTTCAAAAAGAAAATCTTGTCATTGGCGGTGCCATGACTGATCCAAAGGGAGACAGAAGTAAGGGACCAGCAGAGCAAGAGGATCCTGATTTGTTTACTAGAGTAGTTGCCAAAGACGATAAAGGAGTCTATGTTTCAGGAGCTAAAGCACATCAAACTGGCTGTATCAACTCACATTGGATTATTCTAATGCCTACAATACGATTAACAGAAAACGACAAAGACTGGGCTATTGTTGGTGCAATTCCAGCAGATGCTAAAGGTGTGACTTACATCTACGGAAGACAATCATGTGACACTAGAAGCATGGAGGAAGGAACCATTGATGATGGTAATGCAAAATATGGAGGACAAGAAGCTCTGATGATTTTAGATAGAGTATTCATTCCATGGGATAAAGTGTTCATGCATGGTGAATACGAATTTGCAGCAATGCTAGTTGAGCGCTTCACTTGTTATCATAGACGTAGTTATGTTTGTAAAACTGGATTAGGCGATGTATTGATTGGTGCGGCAGCCACCATAGCTGACTATAACGGAATACCAAATGTATCTCACATTAAAGACAAACTCATTGAGATGACTCATCTTAATGAGACAATTTTTGCTGCAGGAATTGCATCATCGCACCAAGGACACAAAATGAAATCCGGTGTATATCTTAATGATGACATGCTTGCCCAAGTTTGCAAACACAATGTAACTAGATTCCCATATGAAATTAGTAGACTAGCACAGGACATTGCAGGTGGGTTGGTGGTGACACTACCGTCTGAGAAAGACTTTAGACATCCAGTAGCAGGACCATTACTTAAAAAATATCTTAAAGGTAGAAAGGGTGTTGATGTTGAAAACAGAATGAGAGTACTACGACTAATTGAAAACATGACACTAGGAAGAAATGCTGTTGGTTATCTTACTGAATCAATGCATGGAGCTGGTTCGCCGCAAGCACAGAGAATACAAATCCAGAGACAGATGCAAATTGGATACAAAAAGAATCTTGCAAAAAACCTTGCAGGAATTACAAATGACATTGAAAAACCAAATGAACAATCTGATTATTTCAATCGTGTCTTTAAGACCAAAGATTCAGTTTTGTAATTCAAGAAAATTATTTTTGATCTTTTGATTCGTCTGCTTCAGGAAGTTTACTTTCTTCGTGTTTAGAATATTCATTATCTTTTTCTAGTTTGTCTAATTCTGGAATATCTGCAGATAACTCTACCTTGGAATCGTTTTGATTAAATGACTTCAAACTCAATTCTTTTTCATTTTTCTTTTTAGACATTTGCTTTACAACCATGACTCCTATGACAATTACAATTATGATATAATTCATCGGAGGTTTCAATATTTGTGTGACATAGCCTATTTGTGGAATTGTATAGGCAACTTTACCGATATACTCTTCTTTGGTAATTGGATAATCAGTTCCTGGAATTGATGCTGGATTTGCATCTCCTTTTGTTCTGATTGTTTTAGGGTCATCATCAATAATTGCTGCAACTCTATGTACAATTACTCTGTCATGTCCTGATGGACGATTAAAGACAATGATATCACCAACTTTAATGTCTTCAAATGGCTCATGTCCTTGAACAATTAACACATCATATACTTGTAAAACTGGAATCATACTTCCACTGGCTACTACATAAAATGGATTTTGCGTCCCAAATACAACTTGTAGACCAACCCAAATTGCAACTACTCCTATAGCTACAATTATGATGTCTTTGAGTATTCCTTTTGACATGATTTTTTTGTTCAACTTCATTAATCGCCTATAGTTTGATTGATTAAATTTATCTGCACTTATTGTAGCTTACTGCCACATTCTTCACAGAACTTGGAGCCTTCTTTATTTGAAAATCCGCAACTTGCGCACTTTCCTGGTTGAACTGTAACTACTGGGCTTCCTAAAAGAATCACCTCTCCTACCTTTCTTATGCTATTCCATGGTATACTGCCCTCGGTCCCATCATTTTTTATAACTAACAACACTACTGATTGATTAGAATCTATTCCAACTTGTTTTGCCTTTCCGATCATTTTTGCATTTTCATCATACACTGCTAATCCTTCAATTGAGCTAACTGCTGTAGCTGGACCTGGTTGTGTAGCAGGTGCGATTTCTGGTTTTACTTGTACAGGTTCAGGTTGTGAGATTTGTGTAGTTTGTCTTGTCTCTAATGGCTTTGCACTTCCAACTTCAACTGTCTCATTTTGTTTTCTAAATTCTCTATACTCTGCTATTACTGCACTACATGAATTACAAACATACTGGCCTTTTTCTGCAAGAATTAAATTTTCTGCAACTTCCTCATTTGGATTTTCATATGTAATTTTTGGAGGACCCTCAAATTCTTTTTCACATGTATTGCAAAAATGTTTAGTAATTTTCTGGCTATCCAGTCTACCAATTGGTGCCAAAAATAGATCTGGGCCTCCTAGATTTCCTTTCATTTGTTGTTGATCAGTTACAGTTGCCATTACATAGCCGCCAGATCCTCTTAATTTTTTAAGTCTAAGTTCACTACTCATATCTCCGCTTTATTGAAACGACATTTAAGTATATATCACTAAATCTATTTTTTTTGATTTTTCTTTTCCAACAAAAAATATGGTGCTAATTCTGGTGAACATTTTTAGGTACGTCCCATAAATTATAGTCATTATGGGAATAACAGAAATTTCAGATGCAAAGTCTTGGGAAATCAATGTAATTCACTCTGATATGCCAGTGTTTGTTGACTTTTGGGCCCAGTGGTGTGGTCCATGTAGAATGGTAGGTCCAGTAGTAGAAGAACTGGCAAATGACTATCAAGGCAAAGTAAAATTTGTCAAAGTCAATGTAGATGAGGCCAATGACTTGGCAGCAAAATACAATGTCTTTAGCATTCCAACCTTGATTCTCCTTAACAAAGGCGAAATAGTTAGTCAGCAAGTTGGTGCAGCATCAAAAGAATCATACAAAAATATGATTGATAGAGCATTACAAGCATAACCCATTAGCACATTTTTCTATTTTTTGATCCTAAAGTAATTAATATTCCAAAAGTAAAGCATGGGTATGTCATTTGGTGAAGTAGATACACTAAACATGCTATTTGACAAACTGCAAAGTTTGTTTGATGATTCTCAAGGGTACTATGAATCATTTCTTGATACCAATAACATGTACAAAAAGGGTCTACTAAGTGACAAAGAATTCTTTCAAAAACTAGGCGATTATGTTGTAGCTTACTCTGCATTGGAATTTTTAGCAATCAAAGTTATCTTTGAGCTGAAAAAATCTCGCGGTGCAGGTTCTGGCAATACTCAATCTCCTGGATTAATGCCGGGAATGGGACAACCTGGAATGATGGCTGGAATGGGAATGCCAAGATCTGGTTCTGCACAAAATCCTGTTGGTGGTCCTCCAGGTATTGTATCTGCACAACAAGCATTTGGTGATGTTGGAACTTTACCCTCACCTGATCCAGCATTAATGCCAAGAAGAACAGTTGCATCTGGTGGATGTACATCATGTGGTGCATCACTAAGACCAAATGCAAAGTTTTGCACAAAATGTGGCACTAAAGCATAAAATTTTAATCCTGTGTTGTACCGCATTCAGGACAGAATTTTGCTGTCTTTGATAAAGTTGTACCACATTCAGAACAAAACTTTCCATCAGAACTAGCTTCTACAAATGCATTTCCGTAAACATTTGAACTTTTTACAGCACCGGATGGCTCGTATTTGTCATCATCAATTAAAATTGGTGCAAAGTCTTGTTCTACCATAAATGTCAGCATTCTTGGAAGTGTATTGTCTTTGTTTTGAGGATCTGGAACCGTATCTCCTAACCAAAATGCAAATCTCATCAGAGTTAATTCTGGAGTAGAAAACGCAAGAGTGTGTTTGGACATGTATTCTTGTGCGGCTTTTTTTCCATCAAAAACCTTCATGGAAATTTGTAATCTCTGTTTATGTATAATAGTTTCTGGAACTATTAATGGACCGGGGGGGAATTGAACCCCCGACATCCTCGTTGCGAACGAGGCATTATACCACTAAACCACCGGCCCTGCCATTACATCTCAGAGATGTGTTTTTATTCATTTTCTAATGCAAATCTATGATTGTCTTTTGTAATTTCTTGCACATTTTTCAATCCATCCTGAGTCTATTACTTTCTTGTTCGAAGACTCTTTCTGATAAAGTAAATTGCCACTCCAGAGATAACAAGAATTATTCCTAGATAAACAATAATCTCAAATCCACCAGGTGCATAATCACCTTTTGATTCTGACATAGGTGCAAATTCCTTTGGAATTATTCTGTATATTTTTCCATTAGATAGTGACACAATATACAAAAAGCCGTCTGGTCCTTCTTCCACATCTGTAATTGCACCAAAACCAGTTCCAAACAAAACTTCCTCATTGGATTCGCCAATGTTTAATGTACTGTCTTGAAGATCAGGCGAATTAAAAACAAATCCAGTTCTTTGCTCATTTAGATTAAAACGATAAAGATTTCCATTATTGCAATCCCCAACAAAGACTCTATCTGTTTGCGCAAATTTTTCTGATGTACTAAATGCAATTCCAGTAGTGCAAACTGGTTTTTCCCATACAAATTCTGGATTGCTATACACAAAATCTCCATATTTTGGCAATGAGTCAATTAGAGTTTGATTCTTTGTGATTCCTGTTATCTCAATCCAACCACTGTTAAAATTTTCTGGCACCAGATTAATCTCGTCATTTGAATCATCTCCATTTTCAGTATCCCATAAATTTCCTGTTATTGGGTCTACTGTTAATCCAAAACTATTTCGAATTCCCATTGCATAATGTTTTCCTGGTGGATCTATTCTGAGAATTACACTGGTATCATTTTTCCAATCAGCATCTCTATTTTGTAGTCTACCGTAATTTCCATTATCTCCAATCACTGCATATGTCTGCCCGCCAAAGCTAGTCATTGCACCTCCATTATGATAATAATTATCACTAGGTAATGTCTTGAGCAATTCTGGATTTACTAATTTTTTACCATCCCAATCATATCGATAAATTCTATTTTCAATTGCCTTTCCTGCATCAGAGTCAGCTGCTGTAAAATATACATACACTTTGGAGCCATCAGATGTAATTCCAAGCATTCCTCTCTCTCCATCTTTTGCAACAGACACATCCAATACCGGCTCTGGTTGCAAAACCCCATCTCTTACCAGTCTAACTATTCCGTCATATCTTTGCAATACCAAAATGTCATCTCCAAGAAAGGTCATGGTAGTTGGGCTATTTGGAATGCCTTCTGCTACAAATTGTTCAACTGTATAATTTTCATCAAGAATTTTAGGTAGTGACTTGTTCTGCTCTGCAAATGTATATGGAATAATTATAATTCCAATAAAAATAACTGTACATATCAAAAGTAAAACTTTCATAAAAAAATTACAATTTTTAAACTAGATAAGTCTACTGAGAGTTTTTCTGGCATGATTTTCTTACATGATATCCTCAACGCATAATAGACTGCAAGACATGAAAAATTTCTGATGACGTATGACACCGTGATCACAAATTCGCACATAATTTTACCTCAAGGAATGCTTGACAAAAACATCATAATTGATGAGGGAAAAATTGTCGGTTTTACAAATGATATTCCTGCATGTGATAACAAAATAAATGGAAATGGTTTAATCTCAATACCTGGGCCAATAGATACTCACGTTCACTATGGAGTTTATTCTCCAATTGATAAAGCTGCAAAAACTGAATCACATGCAGCAGCTATTGGCGGAATAACAACCATGATGAGAATGCTGCGATTGAAAAATTCATTTAAAAATTCACTGCCAGATCAACTAGACGCTGCGTCAAAAAGTCACTACATCGATTATACAGTTCATGCATCTATTTTTACTCCTAAACAAATCAGCGAAATGCCTTACTGCATTGAAAAAGGAATCACTTCGTTTAAAATTTACATGAATCTTGGCGGTGACGTGGGTCATGTATACATGGACATGTCTCCATATTCTTCGCAATTATCTGAAGAAATAGTAGATGTAAATGATAAACTAGTAGAAGAGATTGTAAAAAATGCGGCATCGCTTGGATGTCCTGTACTAGTTCACGCAGAAGACTATGAATCCTGTGCTTGCGGAATAAAGACTGCTAAAGAGAAAAAACGCGATGGTCTTCCTGCGTGGTCTGAAAGTAGATCTCCTGAATTTGAAGCAAAGGCAATCAAAACAGTTTGCAAATTTGGACGTGACTATAACTGTACAATTTACTTTGTTCATATTGGTTCTCAAAAAGCATTGCAGCAAATTGCAGAAGAGAGAAAACTAGGAACCAAAATTTTTGTAGAGACATGTCCTCACTATCTTACACTATCATATGAAAATCAGAAAGGATATCTTGCCAAAGTAATGCCTCCAATTAGAACTGCGCAAGATAATGCTGCAGTATGGGATGCATTATCGCACAATCTAATTGATACCATAGGAACAGACCATGTTGCAAATCAGCTAAATCTAAAACTTGGCGGCACTGATGTTTGGGGGGCACTTGCAGGATTTCCAGGAATTGGTACGGTGATACCAATTTTGTTAAGTGAGGGGGTTAACAAAAACAAGATCTCACTAGAGCAGTTTGTACGATTTACAAGCACTAATGCGGCTCAAATATTTGGAATGCATCCAAAAAAAGGCACATTATCCAAAGATGCAGATGCTGATATTACCATGATAAACTTGAAAAAAGAAAACAAAGTATCATCAGAACTGTTTGGCGGATTTTCTGACTATATCGTATATGAGGGAATGTCACTAAAGGGCTGGCCTGTTAAAACAATTGTTCGAGGCCAACTAGTTGCTGAAGATTTTACAGTTGTTGGAAAACTAGGACATGGCAAATTAATTGAGCGTCCATATTCTTAAATGAAAAAGAGATTGGATCTTAAGACCAACAACGGTTAGTTGTTTGGTGAGAGTTCCAATCATGCTCAATTTACCAAAATAGTATTTAGATCATACTGATAATTTCTACGCGAGTCTTTTAAGGAAAATTTGCCATACCAATTTGGGTTTCACATGCTAATGGAAGTCATTCGCCTGCTGAGTTAACCATCGTCCAGGGCTTGGGTAGCTTGACCCAAGCCTTTTTTCATTAATCTGATTATATGGATCATTGATCTGAACAAATGATTCATGGATCTTTTAAACTAATTTTTGTTATACTATGATATGTTAGAAAACAATGAGCCAAAACCTGTCTGGGAAGAAATAAGAGGACTGTCATGGCTAATATCAGATGATGAATAGATTTCAAACTTTATGACACTATCTATTGGTCTTAATTGATATTGATTTTACATTCCTACAAAAAAGATTTTGTACTTTTAGGAACAATAATTCAAATCAAGATTAAAAATCAACATATTTCTTTTAATGCAATGATAGATAACAACATGGTGAGAGTATAATGGCATCAAACAATGTGATAACAGCTGGATTGATTGTAGGAATTGCAGTGGCAATTATAATGTCATCTGCTGCATTAGTGATGCTTGTTAGCCTAAATGACAAAGTAGATGCGGTGATAGGTCATGAACAATATGAAAACTTGCAGGTTGGGGCACCAGGCATTAACAAAAATGAGTTTTACATTTTTACGCAGGAATTAAACGCCGATGAGGAAAAACTTGGTGTGCCAGTAGCAGTATTCTCGCTAACAGAAATTGTAGTCCATAAAGGAGACGAAATAACAATTCACTTTATCAACCCAGCAGAGGAACCAGAGGACAGACATACTTTCACACTGGAATCTCCATACAAAATGAACTATGATCTAGCTGGCGGAGAAAGCACTACATTTAGTTTCACAGCTGACACTGTAGGGACATTTACCTATTACTGTACATATGATTTACCAAGTATGGTAGGACAACTAGTAGTATTACCATAACTGTTGAATAGAATTGTTTTTACTCTTCTGCAATTGAATATAGAAAACATTATTTTGCTAGCTTGCAATTAAATTCTACAATTTCTACTGTCTTGCCATCAATTATTTCACTTGAAATTTTTGGGTCAAAGTTTGGTTGATCTTTTGGTGGTATTTGGGAATCATCTACTGCATTTGCATCTGTAATCACAAATATGGACATGACTAGCATTATTGTGAATATTAGATGTGTCTTCATATGATTATCTAGTCTTGATATTACTAAAGTAAAATGGTCCTTTATTGAAAACTATGATTCCTTTTTGGAACATTATAGAAACGGAATGTACTGATCATTTGTAGGTTGATCAAATCACTATCTTTGATTCGTATGATACGATAATTAACTTCAAACCACGACTTAAAATAAACAAATCATAATTCCAAAAGGCATGGATTTGACCCAAAAATATGGCAGCCAACGTCTCGGTTACCTGTTTGCAATATTGGCTGCAGTAATGTTTGGTTCTGTCTCTGTATTGGCAAAACCGCTGGTATCCACTGTGAATCCATTATTGCTTTCATCATTAATTTACTTGATTGCAGCTGCAACACTGACACCTCTTGCACAAAAACAGTCATTTCAAAATACAAAGAAAAATTATCTTTTGATACTTGCAATATCGATATGTGGTGCTGTAATTGCACCTAGTCTATTTTTTGTTGGATTGACACATGCATCAGCTTCTGATGCCGCACTAATTGCAAACGGTGAAGTGTTTTTTTCAGTTTTGCTTGCAATGATATTTTTCAAAGAAAGACTTGGAAAGATAGGATATGTAGCAACTGCTCTTATTTTGGCAGGAATGATAATTGTTACAACTGATCTGAATTTTTCAGATTTTACATTACAGCAGCTTCACTATCAGGATATGTTGTTGATTTTATCGATGCTATTCTGGGGAATAGATAACAACTTGAGCAGAATACTGGCGCAAAAAATCAACGTTGCAAAAATTGCTCAAATCAAATGTGTAATAGGTGGATCAATCATGTTTGTTATTGCAGTATTTGGGTTTGGTGTACCATTATTCATTGAACCATCAGAGATTCCTCCAATTCTTGTTCTTGGAATGGTGGGATTTGCAGCTTCGCTTTACTTTTTCTTGCAGAGTCTAAAGAGAATAAACACAGTAAGAACTGTTTTGATATTTTCCATGTCGTCTGTTTTTGGTTTGGTTGCTGCATCTGTCTTTTTGCAAGAACAAATCAGCTGGTTTCAAATTGTCGCTGCTGGCATTATGATATTTGGGATATATCTGATGAATAGAAAAGAGTCTTTGATTAATCCTGTTTGATTTTGCATTTATTGACTGAAATATTGTATTAGAATTTAGGGTTGATTCATCATGTCATCCATCATTCCAGTCATATTGCCAGCCATCATCCCTCTAAGTTGCTGCATCATTTCTGGATTTTCAGTCATGTGACCTAACATTTGTAATCTTATGTTAGGATCATTGATCATCTGCGACATCATTTGTTGCATAAAATCATGATTTTGATTCATCATTTCTGTCATATGTTCTACATGTTGAGGGTTATTCATCCATTGATTCATGATTTGAGGATTATTCATCATGGTTTGTTGCCATTGATTCATCATCTGTGGATTGTTCATCATTTGTTGCATTTGTTGAGGTGTCATCATCATTGGTACAGTCGACGTGTTAGATTGTATGGAATAACCAATCCCAATTCCTACAAAGAATATACCTACAACAATTCCAATCCAAACATACTGGTTAACCATTTGATTGTAACATGTATCCTAAATATAAAAAGTTGAGTGCTATTTTCATTATTATTCTTCTAAATTATATTGAATTTGCCTTGCTAATTCAGAGATAACTTTGTGAAAATTATATATCTTATCTCTGGATTGTATAGTATTGGGAAAATCTATCAAAGAAAAAATAGATGACATACATGAATCCATTGAAGAAAAAATTGATGATGTAAAAGAAACTGTACAAGATGTTCAAAAAGAGGCAGTAAGCATTGGTAAAGAACAGGGTAGAGGGATAAAAGCAGAATACAAAGACATTGAAAAAATCAGACACAACAAAGAACTAATCTACTATAAGTCAGATGCTCTTGCTATAGTTAGCCGTAAGTTAGGCGGATTTGATGAATTTCTCAAAGTAGTTGATGATTTGACTAGAGAAGGATATTGGATGATGAATTCAGAAGATGTCAAAAATGTACTTGGAAACTTTGGGCTTAGTATGCCAGGTCAAGCTAGAGGAACATTGTATTACTTTCAAAACAAAAAATACATCAACTAACTATAGTTTAAGAATTAATTGACAAGCCAGCGCATCTAAAAATGGACTTGTCTTTAATCTCTGATTGCCATTTTCCATGAAATTTGTATCTTAGTAAATTATCATCATAGTAGGTTGTAAATTCTGTAATTTCACATTCTTTATAATCCCAGGTTTGCAGCACATCACCTTGTCCATCTCTTACCTGTACTGTAACATTGAAGTTTTCTGGTTTTGTTCCAGCATTAACATAACGACTAGCTAATTCATAAAACCAATTCTTTTCTTTGCTTGGAAGTGATTCCAAGTAGAATGTCTTTTCTGAAGAATCTAGTGGATTAGAAGGTGTCTGTATTCTGGAATTTTCATCAGCGATTGGGACAAATTTCGAAAATGTTTCAACTGTTTGCGATGGTGAAATATCCGTTCCCTCAAAACTTACTGTAAATGATAATGCTCTTTCAGACTCTGACGGCAAAATAGGTCTTAGTATATCTACAATGTTTTTATTTTCTGTCTGTGATGGAATTTTCCATCCTCGCCCTTCAAACTGTGAGGTATCATCATTTTTCACACAGACTGGAATATTATTTGGCGGACGAATCATAAGGGTAAATCCATCGTTGCACGATACATCTTCTGCAGGAACTCCAATCGATGTTTGAATAATTGGGGAGACTTTTCTCAAATTTCCACTATGATCGAATTTAGGATCATTTTGAGGTGAAACCTTAAAGCTGGTTCCTATACAGTCAATCAAAGAGTTACCGTGTATTTCTGATTTCAGACTTGAGGTATATCGAATTAATGCCATATTGTCACTAAGATGTGTTGAGGCATCTTTGATAGTACATTTGTCATAAATAGTAGAAAACAGAATTGTGCCATCCCCAGTAACAGTATCAAATCTCATATTGACAGGTTCTGGAGCCTTTCCGGGATTGACATATCTGCTGACAAACTGATATACATCTTTGTGATGTATGTTTGGTAACCCACCAACAGAGATGTTTGAATCACCTAACGTGTTAAATTCTTGCAATAATGCAGAAGATCTTTGGATTTGTAATTCTCCTCCATACCAGTGTGCTAGATTAATCATTGCTCTATCGTATGGTGTTGGTATTGTGGTATATTCTGAATTGCTGTTTTTCTGATCAAAGTCAACTGAGAATCCACTACAGGACAAAGTAGATGTTTCGACAATATCTGCTGCACCTGTTATGTTGCTTAATGAAAAAGTAGTTAGGACATCATTACGTTTTATCTTAAAGTCCGTAATCTCACAAGAACTATATTTCCAGGATTGTATTATTGTGCCATCACCACTAAGATAATCCAGTGTGACATCAAATAGCTCCGGCTTTTTTCCTGGATTGATGTATTTACTTACAATATCATAGTATGGTAACTTGTCCTTACTTGGAAGAGACATCAGAGTAAACTCTGTGGATTTTATGTAATCATTTTTTTGTGTTATGGAAAGATGTGGCATCGTATCTAGAACTGTATATGATGAAGTCGGTATTCCTGGCTCTTCTGGTTCAATTGGTGGTTCAGTTGTACAGTCTGGCTCTTCACATCCACCTGATCCTCCACCGCCACCTCCAGATTCACTACAATGTGGATTGTTTGGTGGACAAGGCTTGCATCCAGGGGGATTTTGTCCTGGTTCGCAATAATCAGGAGGTCCAAAGGTAGTAGGACTTGCCCCAGATTCGACATTAGGTATTATTGTCACGCTAAACTTGACTAGTTGTGCCTGAGTCTGGTGTCTCTGCTCAATTTTTGGTGTGAACTTGCCTATTGTATTGACCTCAATTGGTTTTTCCAAATCACCGCCAGAAAATGTTGCAACCATTTGTGTTATTCTGGTTTGCTCTGATGGTACAAAGTTAAAAGTGTCAAGTGATTTTTCTAGTGGTTTTTGTAATGTTGCATCAAAAGCATACCCAACACACTGGAAAATTGTTCTGTCTCTGAATTCTTTTTCAAACTTGTTTGTAAACTTTCTGAGAAATAATGAATCTTCAAGATATGTCTTGTATTCTAGCACCTGACATTTTTTGTATTCCAAGCTTTGAAGTTTTGTTCCATCACCTACTAAAACATCCACAGTTACATCAAATGGTTCTGGAATATTTCCTGCATTGATGTATTTGCTCATTAATTGATAATACCATTGATTGTCTTTGCTGGGAAGCGATTCTAGATAGAATTTTGGTTCTTCACCAAATGGGGAGTTTGGTAATAGAAATTGGATCTCTTCATTAGTGATTGGTGAGAATTTTGTAAACGAGTAAACAACTCTCTCAGGTGCGATATCCGATCC
>JAIOOR010000010.1 GCA_021414365.1 Nitrosarchaeum sp. | reverse complement strand
TCCTGGAATTGAACCTGGATTTGCGTCTCCTTTTGTTCTGATTGTTTTTGGATTATCGTCAATAATTGATGCAACTCTATGTACAATTACCCTATCATGTGTTGTAGGACGATTAAAGACAATGATGTCTCCAACTTTAATGTCATCAAATGACTCATGTCCTTGAACAATTAATACATCGTATACTTGTAAAACTGGAATCATACTTCCACTGGCTACTACATAAAATGGATTCTGTGTACCAAATACAACTTGTAAACTAATCCAAATTGCAATTACTCCTATGGCAACTATCAAGATGTCTTTGATGATTTTTTTTGTAAAAAATTTCACGATTATTTTAATGGAATTTTATAAACCTCATAAATGATTCGAATCTTTTTGATTTTATTTGTTGGAATGATCAACACGTTGATGGATTCTTTTGCAATGTGTGAATCAGTTTATTGAATACAATAAATGACAGTATTCCACCAATTCCTGCAAGAATCAATACCATAAGGGTAATGTCAGTTCCACTCAAACTTGATATTCCGGTATATGGATCAAGGTAAGGCGTTCCAGAACCTGCTCCTGGGTTTGAAATCACGGATTCTACCTTTGTTTTTGAGAGATATAGTGATTCATCTACTGAGTTGACAATGCCGGTTCCTGAAATTGCTATAGGTAGATTGAATTTTGAATACCAGCTAATGATTGGCTCTAGTAATCGGCTTTCAGCAGATATTGTAATTAATGACATTGCGGCAATTGTAGAAATTACACTCATTCCAAAAAACCTCGAAATGGAACTAAAACAGCGCACAAGAGATTTACTCTGCTTGGTTTTCTCTGTAATTTTTGATGGCGTGATTATGATGGCAAGCTTTGATGTCTTGTAATAGTTCATGTCTCGTGCCTTTGAGTTTTTTTCAGTCTTTGAGATCTGTATTAGTTCAATTTGTAGCATCATGTCCAAATAATATTTTACAAGCTGCAGTGACATGTTTGTTTTCTTTGCAATCTCGTTTGCAGTCATCTGATTGTCAAATAACAAATTCAGAATTTCAATGCTTGATTTATTTGAAATAACTTTTGCCAACACTTTCATCTTTACATCATCCAAAGAAAAAATATTTACAGCGTTCTCTGTAATAGAATTTTTATCAATCATAGATATGTAATATACGGCAATCTAGTATGTAAGGATTAGTAAAATAATAATTTCATCAAACGTTATAATCAAAATTGACGTATATTGTACCATGAACAAAAAAACATCCGCAATAGTTGCAGGAATAATGACTGCAATTTTGTTAGCACCTGGAATGAGTATGGTGTATGCTGAATTGGAACCATACTTGGGAAACGTTGGACCACAAGGCCAAACAGGCGCATACACTCTTGAGGAAGCACTCAAGCTGGCTCAAGCAAGACAAACATTAGCTGCTGAAAACAAAGGATTAGGCTCAGGAACTCCGCTACTATCCTTAGACGGAATGGTAGGCTCATCGATTATTTCTGCTGGAATATTTGGTGGCATTGCTGCAGCATTCTTTGTGAGAGGCAAAAGTGGAAAATACGCCGCAATGGGAAGAGGGTAACTCTTCTTCTCGGTTTTTATTTTATATTTTTAAATAACTATTTTCTAAAACAGAAATTTTCCTCATCAATATATTTTATCAAAAGCCTAGTTTTCATTTTCTCTCCAAATATTAAACAACAATGTTTCAATTTTAGTAGAATTATTCTGTACCTATTTTCTCAGGCCCAACATACAGCAATAACTTCAATTTTTGTGGTTGTTTTCAAAAATCTTACATCCAATGTACGTGTGGTATCTGTACTTTGAATTTCTTGAGATTCAATTTCTTCACCATCACGTAAAACAAAAAAAAGATTATCTGGTCTTTTTGGATCAATTGGACAATAACTTTGTTTTGCATCCAACAATTCCCTAGGAATTGAAATTTTCAATCTGCCATCATCAGTTGCATTCATTGAAATTTTTAATGAATTGCTAGATTTATCAAATAAAATGTCTTTGAGAATTCCATTTGAGATTTGAAATGGTACAACGTATGTCTTGTCGTCTTCAGTGACTTGTATCTGAGTTAAAAATTTGAGTGACTGTTCGCCTTTGATTTCACATGAGCTAATCCATATTCCTATTTGATTTTCACATTTTGCCCATCCTCTCTCTATTAGTTTAAAACTAGTATCTTTAGTTACACATCCGTATTTCCCATCAATTTTTACTATGGAAATTAAATGCTGATCACAGAAAACAAACCTTGGATCCTGATGATTTTTGTATTGTTGTATTGGTGATAAAATAGTAAGATCAAATGGATCAGCGAATGTAATTCCTGTAAATCCAATCAAAATCAGACAGCCAAACAAAATTACAAAATACTTCATAATAACATTAAACGAGTCATATGATGTTCATAAAGTGTTCTTACAAATTCATCAATTCTGTCTATATTTTTAGATGGAAAAAGGTCAAATGGACAGTACCTGTCTATACTCCTGCATATGACGCGGGGAATATAGACGGAGGCTTAGAAATGTCACAAAAATAGAATATTTTCATTCTAGACATAGACCGAATCAGAAAACTACAAGATTTGACTCATTGTATTTTGTCTGTATCGTATTAGTTTACACGTGGTATGAACATCAAATAATCTTGAAGTTGGTGACATGCATACTCTGAACGAGTTCCAGAGGGAATCATTCCATGTTGTATACATTCAAAGTAAAAATCCAATGGTAGAAATACGACCAGGTAAAACACTCCCACTATTACTGCAAGAATAATTCCAGTGATTATTGCAACTTCAATCTCAATTTTCATTTTCTAATCATCAAGAATAGTTTCTATAAAACACCCCGCATCTCTTAGAGGATTGAATGTGCCAGATGGGAGTCGATCTGTTGTTTTGATCACATATGGTATTTCAATGATCTTGTCTATGTCTTCTTTGTACTTTAACTCGTTTTCTTTTGTAAGATAGATTGTTAAAACTCCTTTAATGTCATCTACATCAAATCCACTCACTGGAATGCACGCATTTCTTATTTTGGCTGCTTCGTGTATCTTTTGGTTCAACTCCATACTCCAAAATGTTGCAGATGGTCTTATTGGTTTGAATGCCTCCATTTTACAGTCTTCAGATACATAAAATGTGTTATTTTCACCGTGAATCAAATTACATGTACCAAGTAAACTTGGATTTTCAGAAAAAACAGGATCAAACATTTCATTTAGGATAAATGCTGAAGTCACAACAGCTGTTGCAAGTCCAAGTATTATCAATAGCCTAGTTTTCATACTATATGAAACTCAACTATTAATCATTGAAAAGTTCTTCGAATCTTTTATGGATGTCTTACTTGAAGAAAATATAATTGGAGACTAGATACAAAACATAGAACAGGTCAAACTGTTTAGACTTGAAACACATGAAAATAGTCTGGAAACTAGTCGTCATGAGCGAGATCATCTAAAAGTTTAGAGTATTTCTCCAGGAGTTCATCGTTAATTTTCTTATCTTCTGGACTCATGTTCTTTCATTCTTTTTGAAATATAAAAAGACAACTGTCCAATGACTTCTGGGTTCAGGGTTGACATTCGATCCTTGATCCTTCTCAACATTGATCTTAATTCCAAATTCTCCCCTTCAGGATCAATATCTAAATCATATCCATTATCACGCAAAAATTTGCCTGCTGCAATAATTCCAGTTCTTCTGTTACCATCCATGAATGGTTGTTTCAAAATAATGACCCCTAGAATACGAGCAGCTTTTTCAATCAGATCTTGTTCTTTATTTTCAGAATTACTAACATCATTTATCATTGGAAGCACTTCATCCATATTTTTTTGAATAACCCCAATGTATACAGATTCACCGGTTCTTTTCTTGTGTCTTAGGAGAACCTGTTCATTAGTTTCAATTAGATATTGATTATCAAGATTCATCACTATACCATTACTTGATGTCATGATATTTTCCACGAGTAATGGGATTTAAGGATTGAATAAATAATTACTAAAACAAAAATAAAACATCACGTGGGAGTAAAACCAACATTTACAGATTACTGAAATTGTGCTGGATGACTTGCCATAAAACAACCTACCAGAGATTCAGGAGAATCTGAGAAATATCCAAACATATATTTTATTTTACAATCAATTGGAATATATGAATAACCATCAGAATCATTTGTTACAAAAAACAAAGTTGCAAAAGACAGCGTCACTGTAACAATGCAAAAAACAAAAAGTCTAGTTTTCATTCTCTATTTAATTCCAAACCATATGTCATCACTCCATGCATTACTGCCTGCTACAAATGTCGCTATCATCTTGTGCTCTCGCGGTTCAACTCTTTGCTCGTCATCCAAATTCTGAAATGTGTTTTGGTTCCAGTAAAAAGGTCTCGCCAAAAGTGTCTTTGAGCCAGGCTCTAATACAATTGGCTTGTCTGACTCGTATCTTGCATCAATACCGTAAAGATTTTCATAGTATCCAACAGGTTGCGCTTTTATCACCTTGATCAATAGGTTGTCTGGAACAACCGTAATCTTTTCAGTGCTGTTGTTAATCATGTATGCTCTGATTTCTACCATATCGCCCTCAAAGAATTCATTCTTGTTTAACTCTAGTTCCATCCAAGTGTTTTCAGGATGTTGACCTCCACCTATTCCCATATTGGTGCCGGATCCAAATGTACGAATAGCCCAATCAGAGTCTCCAATTTTTATCGTAGGACATGTGGTATTTCTGCAATAGAGATTGGCTAGTTTTTCATTTGCGTACCCTATTACTCTAATGTCGTAGATTCCATCTTTTGCATCATCCTGAGCTTGTATGAATAGGGTTGTAGTTGCATTGCTTCTCTCTGGAATAAATACAATCTTGGGCTCAACCCATACTGTAATTCCAGAATCTTTTGTATCTTGAATTGCGCTGAGATCTATTTTGGCAGAGTCACCATATGTAGCCCACGTGTTAATCTGAATGGTATAGTTTAGAATCTCACCGCGTTTTAATGAAACTGGCTCATATGATGTTCCAATAATGTTCATTTTGACATCAGGGGTTTTTGAATTATCAAATGTCGATAACTCCAACAAGTAATATTTTTCGTCCCACTGGATTACTACATAAAATGAATTTTCATTTCTGGTCCAATCCAATACTGAGAAAATATTGTCTGCTTGAGTCGGAGTCAGAGTGACAGAATACATGTCATTATCTGATACGCGTAGACTCGAAGAAAGAAAAGAATAGGTTCTGTCAAGTGATATACCTCCAGATATTTTGCATATCTCTGTTTCATTTTTACAGCCATCTGCACCAACAAGTAGATCTAATAAATCGTTTTGTGGCGAATTTTCTAATTTTATTATGTCTAAGATATCCTCTAGATTTGATTTGTCAATTCTACTTGCAGAAACTGTGATGTATTTTTTCCAGATTGATTCGCCTGAGGAGGAATGTTTGGTGATGCAAGACAGGGTTTCACGACTCCATGTGTTTCCATTTTCTTCACATTCTAGAATCTTTGGATACAACTGCATCTCAAAATTAAACTGTATTTCAGGAAGTTTTTCTGCATCACAGTCTTTGACTACCCACATGTACTCATCACGATCTATCGTGCTGCAAACAGCTGTGATGATTTCAGGATGACCCCAAAACCTATCAGTGCTCATATCTGCTATTCCCTTAATTTTACAGTCAGGAGTTATCTCTAGTGTGGTATACACAGCATCTCCCTCTATAGTGTAAATTTCTGGATTCACCGTAGCCATTTTACAGCTAGAGAGGGCGTCCTTAAAGCACTCATATTCTTCGTATGGATTCATTTTATTATTGCAATCTACCATGTAGTCTTCAAATGTTATTTTGTTTGAATGATCCTTAATCCATCCACGTTCAATCATCTTTTCTTTTGTATCTGGTTTTACACATGCAGGAGAACCATCATACTTTTGGATTAGAACTAGGTTTTCCGTGCATTGAATTTCATCAACTGGAATTCCTGATTTGATTTGTTTTAGCGGAGTCCAGTATTTCAGGTTGGGTTCAAGTGTGACTCTTGGAGAGGTTGTTTCAGGACCATAGTTTATGTCAAGATCGTACTGTCCTGGAGGAAGATTTAATGTTTGTAAGACATATTGAAAATTCCCGTTGGAGTCAATGTTTATCCGATTAGATTGAACAGGTTTTCTTTGTTCATCTAATATTGTCAGTTTGACATCAAGAGACTCGCCTTTTTTGGCAGAATAATACAACTCTGCTTTTCTTACCTGACCAGATACCGTAATCTCATCTCCCTGTGCAAATTTATCATTTCTTGGGCTAGTTGTTAGCAATATGTCAGGCGGAGGACCTCTTGGCTCATGTTTGTCCAGCGCAAATGATTGCGGCAATATGGTATAGACTCCATCTGTTTTTTTCAGGTAAACAAATACAAGATCGCCTTCATTGAAGACGGGGGAATTATAATAAAGCACCTCGGGAAAAGTTGCTGGCTCTGTTGCATCATTTAGAGTTGCAGTAATCAAATCAAACGATTGTTTGTTTTTGAGATAGAAATCAACGTTAATGGAATATGTAATGTGTTTGTCTTTGTTTTCTTTTTGTATTACTGTTCCTACAATAACTGAATCACTTTGATCAAATGGTTCTGATATTGCACTGCTAAAGACATTTTTTATAACTTCATCAGACGATAGACAATGTATGCCAATACATACAGGAGGCCAAATTAGACCAGATTCTTGAGAACCACCCATATATTGTGCAGACGCACTACCAACAAGTCCAACAAAGAAAAGAGTAATCACAAAATACTTCATACTGTATGAAATCAATATTTAGTCATTGAAAAGTTCTTCTGATGTTTTGCACTATGGTTTGTTTTTCAAATAGTTCTAGTTTTTGTTCCCTTGTTAATCACAATGCTGTGCCTCACTGCATTTGCTGGTTTTTGCAATTTTGGAAGCTAGATTGATTATTCTCCGGTGGAATAGGATATCTTAGTAAGAGAACAATCACCTGCTAATGTTGGAAATTATGACCATCCAGCTTCCATATGTTTGGGGTTTTTGAATTTAATAAAAATTTTGTATGACACACTAAAAATTAGAAATTGTTCTTTACCACATGTAATCAATTATGTGTACATCGTTTCGGTTTTCTTTGTATTCAATTATTGCCTGATGAATGTCTTGCAGGGTTTTCTCATCCAAATCATCTAATTTGTTAATTCTAAGTCCAATTTCGCTAGCAGTTTGCATGATTTTTTGAATCTTCAACTACCAAACATCGAAAAAATGTAAATTTAAGATTTTATGACATTTGATCGCTTTTTTACTAATTTCAAATAAAATTAAAAAACTCTAAAACCAATTTGTGCCTAAGAAAGTGATTTGGTTAATTCTATTTATCATCAAAGATTGCTTTAGTCGTATGCATCTTGCGATCTTGATTCCTCAAGATATGCTCTTCTTTCCTCATTGACTTTTTCTTGATCTATTGTAATATCGTCATCAACTATGACGATACTCATATCATCACTTTGAACTTCTTTTGATTTCTTCGTCTTAGATTTTACTCCTTTTGCCTTTGGAGATACCTTTGCCTTTGGAGATACCTTTGCCTTTGGAACTTCTTTTTTCTTTTTTTCAGTCATTAATGTCGAAAAACAAGAGGTTACCTTGTTTTTAAATATTATGCAGAATTATTATTTTAAAATTTAAAATCTAGATTCCTGATTTTGGTAAAATAGATAAATTCTATAAATTTAAGAAATCTTTTTGATTATTTTGATGATGTTTTTGGAAATGTAATTGTTACAGTAGTCGGATTGTTTTTAAAACCGATTATGCCGCCATGTTGTTCAATGATACCTTTGACACTAGACAATCCTAACCCTGTACCTTCTTGCTTTGTAGTATACAGCGGTTCAAAGATTTTTTGGATGTGTTCATTTAAGACCCCTTTACCTGAATCCTGAATTGTAATAGTTACTGCAATTTGTGTCTCTTCAATGTTGATTATGATCTGTCCTTTTTCTAATCCGATTGCTTGAATTGAATTCAAAATTATATTTGCAAATGCTACTTCCATTTTAACACGATCACAGTTGTAAACAATGTCATTTTTTGGCAGTATCAGCGTAATGTTTGATGGCATTGTTTGTAATTGTAATGATTCCTCAATAATTTTTCTTAGTGATTCTTCTTTTCTATCAAGTGGGGTATGTTGTACATAATCTAATACGCCATCGATTTGATGAGTCATTCTAAATATTGATGCCTCCATTAATTCTAGTCTCTTCATTACAAAATCATCTATAGGCATACCTTTTCTTAATTTTAAGACTCCCACTGTTCCTTTAATTACGGTCAAAGGATTTTTCAAATCATGAGAAATTCGTGATGAGAGTTCCCCAATTGCAGAAAGACGTTCAGATGCAAGTAATTCTTTAGTTTTTTGTTGTAATTCTAATTCTAAACCGGTTTTCTTTTTTACAAGTTCTGATTCTGCTTTTGCAATTTTTGATAAATTCTGATGCAGTTTTTCATTTAATTCCTCAGATAATTTTTTTTCATTTTCTAATTGATTATACATCATTTCCATTTTTTTCTCATTGAATACTTCAATGGCAGAAAATGAATCTTGGAATAGTTTTTTTGTTATAATGTCATTTATTTTGTCCTCTTTTTCTAAATGTGGTTCTTGTATGGTTGCATATGCAGATGTTTGTTGGTCCTCTTTTGTTTGATCTTGGTCTGTAATTTCTCCTAAATCTGCTTTTTTTGTATGAAAGAAAATTGTTCTTTTAGGAGCATTCAGAGGGTCTACGTCATTTTCATCGAAATCTTTTCTGTAAAGATATTTTCGCATATGTTGTAATTAAATATCTTTGATTTAGATTTCAGAGTGTTTACAGTGTACAAACACATACTAAATGATCAAATTTACCATCTTCAATTAGTCTCTAATTTAGATTGTTTAATTAAATCAAACAATCTGATAAATTTCTTAAACCCATTAAAAAATCATGGGTCGAACATATCCTATAGTTTTGGTAATAGATGATTCTCTTGCATTTAGAGAATTTGCAAAATATTCTATTAAAGAGGATATCAAATGGATAAATATTTTTCAAGCCGCAAATGGTGTTGAAGGTCTAAAATTATACAAGCAATACAAACCAGATGTGATATTATTGGATTTGCATCTGCCGGATTATAATGGATTAATTGTGTTAGAGGCAATTATCAAAGATGATCCTACTACCAAAGTCATTATGACTACCGCGTATGATGATGACCAAGAACTTCTCAATACAATGATGAGACTTGGAGCTTTTAGTTTTGTTCCTAAACCTATGAACAGAATAAATTTACTGAAAGTTGTAGCTGATGCATTACGTGAGAGAAGAAACGCCAACTTTTATGGCACAATTCGTAATCCTGTAAAATCATCTCAAGTTTGATGCTAATTTTTATAACTTAGGGTTTTTATGTAATTTAAAGTAAATCTGCGTGTTCATAGAAATCATACAATTTCCTATATTGATTAAACTTATAAATTATTTATGGGAAGACAATATCCGATTTTTCTAATAATTGATGACTCTGCCTCATTTAGGGAATTTGCAAAAACGATAATTAAAGAAGATATTAAATTCATTACAGTACTACTAGCATCAAGTGGTGTTGAAGGTTTCAAGATGTACAGGCAGTACAAACCAGATGCAGTATTATTGGATTGGCAAATGCCCGGTATGGATGGAATGCAAGTATTAGAAGCCATCTGTAAGGATGATCCTACAATCAAAGTAATTATGACTACCGCATATACTGATGACCAAGAACTTCTTAATAGAATGATGAGACTTGGAGCTTTTAGTTTTGTTCCTAAACCGATGCAACGTGTGAATTTATTGAAAGTTGTAGCTGATGCATTACGTGAGAGGAAAAGAATGGGACTGTACGGTCAAATTCCAAAACCAACATGATTATTTTAGAAACAAAAATTTGTCCCCCTTAAAAAATCCATTTTTTATAGATTTTTTAATATATCAATAATTATTTTCCTAATATACTTCTGTATTTTATTTTTTATTAACTTATTCTTATAATCAATAACGCCCAAATTATCTTTTGATATCAAATGTATAAGTGGATATTTTTACTAGCATTAATTGGAATTCCTCTAGCTTTTTTATCGATTTATAATGTTCCAGGAAATGGTATCCATTCAGATCCAAATGTTGAAAAATCATCAATTTTGGATATGGGGCAAGATTTTATTAATCAAGTTGCTCATGAGAAATCGACTGAGGAGCATACTTTGGGCATGTTTAAAGATATTACCGATGAGGATGTTCTAAAAGAAAAAGAGACTCCTGATCTTGTAGCAAGTGAAAAAATTCAAAATAACGGAATACGACTAAGTACAAATTATAATCAAATCAGCCTTGATTATTCCGGTGGAAAACTCACTACAGATGAATATTTGGAAAAACTGTTAGATTTTAAGATAAAATATGAAAAATACATGACTTCGATGGATTCCTATATTGGAAGTGATGATATCACAATTCAAAGAAATTCTATGATTCAAGAACTAAAAGATATTAATCAACAAATCTTGGTTTTGAAAAGTACTAAAAATGCTGAAGATGGTTGGCAGTTAAAATCCGAATATGATCAATACAGAAAACTTCTTCCATCGATGTTCAACCCCTAATTATAATTATTTAAATTTTCAAATATTATTTTTTAAAATACTCAAATGTTGATTGTCTGAATTAAACATACTGTTGATTATAATGAGAATAATTAATCAAAGTCTATGAGTTTCTTTAAGAAAAAATATCAGGATATGGGATTGGTATGTCGAATATGCAATATGGAATTCTCAGAATCTCATAGAACACAGATACACATGATTAAAGCACATTCAAAACAACGTAAATCAAAATATTGATTAAATCTTAAACTTTGAATCATGACTTTATTTAACAAAAACAAAACTTTTTCTCCTAAAATTGAATTCATAATTGTCGCTTTTTCTTTAATTGCAATTTTGGTACCGCTTAGAATATTCTCTAAAATCATATTTTCTGATGAATGGTTAGGCTCTCTTGGATTAATCTCGCTAGTTTTTGGAATAATCTTATTTTTAGCGAAAAAAGAAAAAATAGGGGTTTTTGGACAAATGTTTTTACGACAAATCAGTAAAAATTATCATGGTAAAAGAAAATGGTTTGTATATGTTCAAACGGGATTGTTTCTCTTTATTGGGGGATTTACCGTATTTAGCATACATGTAGGAAATCACGATTATTCTGATTTGAAAGATCAAGTGATTACTCAATTACATAAACAGGGAATTTTGGTAGATTCAGATTTGAGTTATGATGCTATCCAGCGTGTAACCTCACAAATATCACCTAATCAGCAAATAGATGCCATAGTAGTGTTACCTTTATTATCCGTACAAGATTTTAAGATTTTTTCAGTAGTTCTAGCTGTTTCAGATCATCTGATGGGGGGATGGGTGATGTATTTTTGGCAAATAATGTTGATTGAATGCATGGAGTTTACAGTGTTTTTGGGCATAAGTAGAAAATTTTTTTTAAAAAATATAAAAAATATGCCCTAAATAATTCTAAAATTTTAATTCTAAAATTTTAATTCTAAATTAATCGGAATTTTAATTTCAAGCATCTCAAAATGCTCATTATATCAAATTTTTAACCAGAAATTAACCCAGTGCATTCCCAATCTTTTTTTAGAATAATTCTATGTTAAACATTATTTTTGTAGAATTTAAACAGACAGGAGGTTTAAAGCATGTTTCATGATATTCAATCATGTCAAAAATAAATTGCAATAATTGTAATCTTGTATTTTCTTCAGAATTTGAATATTATGCACATCACATAACTGCACATAAAAGTCAATCAACCTCAATCAAGAAAATCCTAATTTTAGGTGGGGGATTTGGCGGAATTACAATATTACGTGATATAGAAAAAAGATTTGAAAATGAAAAAGTGGAAATTACTATTGTTTCAAATGATAATTATTTTCTTTTTACTCCTATGCTGCCCCAAGTTGTATCTGGATTAATTCATCCAAGTAATATTTCTACACCTATACGCTATTTTTGTAAAAAAGCTAAATTTTTACAAGCAACAGTAGAATCCATTGATTTAGATCAACAGCTTGTTACCATTCAAAGATCATTTGATAATAAAGTACGTACATTAGAATATGATTATATGGTATTAGCATTAGGAGGTAAAAGTAATTATTTCAAAAATACTAATTTGGAAAAGCATTCATTTTCTATGAAAACTATCGAGGATGCAATTGCGGTTAAAAATCACATTATTTTGATGTTAGAGCATGCCGCTCAGACAGGAAATTATAAATTACAAAAAACATTATTGACGTTTGTTGTTATAGGTGGTGGATTTGCAGGAGTTGAAACAATAAGTGAAATTAATCATTTTGTTAGACAATCAATTTCAAATTTCTACAAAAGTATCAATCCAAAAAATATTAACGTGGTTCTAATCTCCTCAAAAGATCGAATTTTACCTGAGATTAATGAAAAACTAGCAAAAACAGCTCTGGATTTTATTGAAAAAGAGGGGGTTACAGTATTAAAAAATGCAAGAGCTGTTGATGCAGGAGAAGAATTTGTTATGCTAAATAACAATGAAAAATTACCATGTGCAACACTGATTTGGACTGGAGGGATTACTATGAATCAAGTCATTTCTGAATTAAAATGTGAACATGGAGATAATGGTAGAGTTCAAGTAGATGAAATGTTAAGAATGAAAAATCATGATAATGTCTTTGTTCTAGGTGATTGTGCTTGGATCAAAGATGCTGCTTCAAATAGCATATACCCATCAACTGCACAACATGCAATTAGAGAGGGTAAAGTAATTGCCGAAAATCTTGAGGCGGTATTTGATGGCAAGAAAAAATTAAAGAGATTTTCATTTAATAGTATGGGGATAATGGCAATTATTGGAAATAGGATGGGTATTGCCACTATTGCAGACCATGATCTAAGTGGAATTCCAGCTTGGTTGGTTTGGAGATCTTATTACTTGTCAAAAATTCCAACATTTGGTAAAAAAATTAAGATATTTGTAGATTGGTCAATTGATTTTCTATTACCACGGGATGTTACACTGATTGGATCAATTAAAAAGAAAAAGACACATGGTATTCATATTACAGAGAATATTCCATCAATTAAAGAACAACTGACTTTTAAATTTTAACTGTTAATATTATCTAAACATTACACATACATAATTTTCATTAGAAATTATGTAAAAGGAATATCCCTTTAAAGAAATTTCAAATATTTTTTCAAAGAATTTCTTTAAAAATTCAGTACCGTTTACACCTGAACTATGCTCAACTTTAAAAATACTCATGCCTGTTTTTTGTACATATTCAAACATTCCAAAATTTGAATCTCTAAAAAATTTTTCACAGATTTTTGCAATTTTTCTAATGTTTTTTGAACTTAACAAAATCGGATTTATATTAATTAAATCGGTTACAATATCATCAATTACTTTGTCTATTGAGATATTTATGATATTTGTAATTGAATTCATTTTGATATTTTTTGAATCTGTTTCGATGGTTACATTAATTTGGTTCTCAAATTCAAAAAACAAATTATTTTTCAATATTTCGTTTAATTCAGAGTCGTTTGATTTTTTTTCTAATTTTTCATACAAACAAATTATTTTCTATTGAATCTATTATTACCCTGTGTGTGTTGTTTTCATACATACATAATTACAATCATCTGCTAAATCATCATGAATTTCCTAATTCTATGAATATTTTTACTAATAATTTCTACTTCACTAATAAAACTGGAACAGGTGAATATTGAGAAACTTCAAGAGATACACTGCCAAGCATTAATTTTCTACCTGTACCAGACCCAGTACCACGTGTTCCCATAATCACTAAATCTGCATGTGTGGAATAAATATATGATATAACCGACTGTGCTATAGAAGAAGAAAGTGCTAGATAAGAATTACATGAAATGCCATATTTTTCTGCAACTTTTTTCATTTCGTTATGCTTTAGTTTAACGTGAATTAGTTTATCTTTCTCTATGATTGTTTGGTGGGCATTATAATCTAAAAAAGAACTAGGTAAATGATCACTATGAAATACTGAAAGAATTAAAATTTCTGTTTTATGATTCATATCCAAATTAACTGCATACCAAAATGCTTTCTCTGATAGTTTTGAATCATCATATGGAATCAATATTTTCCTAAAAACGGGGATTGGGATGTTTTTTCTTGGTTCCACGTTTAATTGCATAAATAAGATCATTTGCTAAATTTAAAAAAAGATGTTTGATCAGTTCAAACAATATGTTTTGAAAAAATTTGAATTATTTTGATTTTTCATGTAATTTTTTCATAATGTCCAAATAAGTGGTAATTTGAGCATGTGTTGGTTCTATGTTTTTTAGATTTTTGATATCCACATTAAGTTTTTCTAACTCTGCATAAGTTCTAGTATCTTCAATGATGCTCAACATCGTTTGTAAGCTAAATGGCTTTTGAAGAAGTTCAACGATTTGTTTCAATGTTTTTATGGATTCTTTTAATGTGTCTTCAACATATGCAGAAGCAAATAAGATTCTCTGCTCTGGCCATTTAGATAAAATCTCAGATGCTACTTGCATCCCATTTTTTCCAGGTAGTTGATAGTCTAAAACAACAATATCAAAATAAGATGAATTTGATTCTTTATCTGTTTTTGAGAAATATGTCTTAAGAGCAGATTCGCCATCAGTGGCTAGAACTACTTTATGATTATGAGATTCAAGAAAAGTTTGATATTCTTCTAATAGATCTACTTCATCTTCAACAATTAATATTTTCATAGCATTATTTTCTAATGGAAGTTATTTATTAACCATTGTGACTAATCCTGAATCTTTTTCAGATATTTTATTTATTGTTTCTAAAATTTGTTTGATTCTAAAAGGCTTGAAGATTAATGCGTCTGCCTTAGATTCTTTTAACTTGACATAAGTTTCCTGAGAAAGGTCAGCAGTTATCATGATGATTTTTTGATTTGGATATAATGATTTTAGATTATCTAAAAGGTAAAACCCGTCAAATTTAGGCATCCAAATATCTGAAAACACAATATCTGGTTTTTTTTCCTCAAATAATTTTATCCCCTCAAAGCCATTATACGCTTTTCCAACAACATCGATATTGTTTAACATCAGATATTCTGAAAACACCTCAGCTGTATCAAAATCATCATCAACTACTATAACACGTATCATAATGAAGAGTATTTTTTCTTAATCAAAAGAAGATGGTTATAAATTATGAACAAACAAAAGTGTTTGTTGAAAACAAACAACCAGTAATTCAAGTTTGATTAATTCATAACAAAATATTGTTACAAATTACTAGTAATGCCCAGTTTAGGATTGGAATATGTATATCTATGATAATTTTGCTATTAGGCATTGCTTCAATATATACAATAAAAACAATGGATGAAATTAATCAAAATTTCAACTATCATGTTGAATATGATCAAAAAATAGTAAATTTTGAAAACATAAAAGAAAAGTATGAAAAACAATCAAATGTTTTTGAAAGATTAATTTCAGAAAAAAACTACAATGATGTGGGAAATATTTGGATATATAATACCGAAATAAAAAATGAATTAAAAGATTTTAATGAATTTGTGGTACATAACCAAAAAACAGATGAATATCTTTTTGGAAATAAATCGTCTGAATTACAAAAGAATTTTGATTCATTTTATGAATTACATTTGAATTATGAGAATAATGTATCTATGGCATTAAATTATTACTATGACGGTAAACAATCAGATTTTCTAAAAGAATATGAGAATATAAAATATTTACAATCAGAATTATTTACAAAAATTGAAACCATAAAGCAAACAATAAATTCAATTCCTGACACATCTATGATGTCAATTGGATATATAGTGGACAATTTTCAAATTTTTGAATTAATGATGATAATATTATTGGGGCTTATTACCACAATGCTTGTTTTCTTTCTTAATCAAACTAACGCAAATTTAAAATTGGAAATAAAAAATCAAACAAAAAATCTTCATGAACTTAATGAAAAATTGAAAAAAATGGATAAAAAAAGAAAGGAGTTCATATCAATAGCATCACATGAATTAAAAGGACCACTTCAACCAATTTTTGGCTTTGTGGAACTAGCTAAAACAGAAATTATTAGTAAACAAGAGGCACTAGATGGAATATCTAGTATCGCATTTCATTTGGAGAACATTGCAAATAATGTCTTGGATCTCACCAAAATAGAAAATGACGAACTGGAACTACATTTAGAGAAAAGTAGTATAAACAGCATCATTCAAGAAGTTGTAAGTTCAGAACAATTTAATCCTGAAAGAAAAGTTCCAATCATAACAAAATTCGATGTAGATGTAATGCTAAATTTGGATAAAACCAGAATGAAACAAGTTTTCAGAAATATTTTAGATAATTGTATTAAATTTACGGAATCAGGGGAGATAAAGATTCAAACCCATTTGTTAAAAGATGAAAAATCCATAAAACTATTCTTTACTGATACAGGACCTGAAATTCCAAATGAAGTTTTACCAAAAATGTTCAAAGAAGTTGTAACAAAAGATATCAACAAAGTAACTGGATTTGGACTTGGATTATATATTTCAAAAAAAATAGTTGACGCACATAATGGGAAAATTATTGCCTATAATAAAAACAGGTATCCTATGTTTGAAATAACTCTTCCGTTGCTGACATTTGATCTTAATTGGAAAGTATCCGACAAATCAAATTTGGAAAAAGAACTAGAACATAATTAATATCGATAAATGATTTAAAAATTACAATCTAAATTAATTCTAAAATCTTTGAAAGCTCAAAAGGTTTTTGAAGAAATGTAATTTTGTTTTTTAGTTTTGAATATGTTTTTTCAGCAGATAATGCAGTAGCCGACGCAAGAATGATTTTTTGTTTAGGGTTTAATGACAGAATATTCATTGCTACATCTACACCACTTCTTTTTGGCATGGAATGATCTAAAATTATCACATCAAATCTTTTTTCATTTGAATTATCTACAATACTTTCGGCATATTTTTTTATGCACTCATCTCCATCGGTTGCTATTTCTACCACATGGTCTTTATTTTCAAGTAATTTGGCATATTGCATAGATGTAAACTTGTTATCTTCAGCTATTAGAATTCTTTTTATCATGCTTTTATTGTTAAAAACATCTTTATGATGAATTGTTTGTTCAATTCAAACATTTTTGATCCAAGTTTTCAGTTCACCACAGTTCGTTCAATTAACACACATTATATCATATTATCAAAATGTCCCTAATCCAAATATGAGATTTTTTAACTCTGAAAACCGAGATGAAATGGAGTATAGCTCTAAAGAAGAGGCTCATTTATTAGAAAAATTCAATGATTATGTTAACTTGGAAAAAAAGATATCAAAACGTGAATTTCTTGAAATTTCAGATGAATCAAAACCGGGTAAATTTGGAAAAAGATTCATCATATCTTCAATGGTTCAAGGGGCAATTCTTACAGGATTGACTATTGCTTTATTTTTAAATCAGATTCTTGTTTTTAATGGAAATATTGAAAACATGTTTGAATTTGCATTCACAGATAAGCTCGGTATTTTCTTTTTTGGGTATATTTTACAAATTGGTTTAACTGCAGGTTTGGCCATTACAGGATTATTTTATAATCACATTGAAGCAAATTTGGATAGAACATTTACTAAAATATCCACCGTGTTTTCATGGCTTCATCTTTTTGGTACAAATCTATTTGGAAATGTAATTACAATATCGTTGATTTTTGCAGGAATTGCTACCAGTGCATTATATCAAACGGAGTTTGGGTATATGATAAAGACAATACCTACACTAGTCTATATATCTACAATTTGTCTAGTGGTTGTTTTGGGAATTGGCATCATTGGTGCATTATTTACATTTATTAAAAAACAAAAAAATGACTAAGACAATGCACATATTGGAAGTATTTTAAGCCAAATATCATATGCGTTTACATTATCAATATCGTGTATTGATGAAAATGATGCATCATCACAATTTATGCTTTCTGGAACTTGATATCCTTTATCATTTCCAAACATTGTAACAAGTTCTGTTGTCCAACCGGGTACTTGAGCTGTTTTTGGTTGCATTTGAATTTTCTTATTATAATCTCCGATTAACAGATTGGCAATTTCATTTCCATCAAATTCTCCAGTAATTCCTACATTTTTTAAAAGACCTGAAATTAAATCATCATCAACGTTTTGATTATCAGGAGTTTTTAAAATTCCATTTAAAACATCCAAAACCATGTTATTATCAATCGAATTTGCATCTAAAATGTCTCCTGGAAGGACAGTATTTTTAAAATTTCCACTATCATAAATTATAGATGATACTGAATTTGATAGAGGATTTGCAGTAAATACGGTATTAGAAAGAGGATCAACCACTATGGATTGTGGAGAATCTTGTACTGAAATTGATTTGTATTGTGTATAGTCATCACTTAACAAGTATAGTTCATTTGTATGTTCATTTGAAATAATTGTAACTCCATTATTTTGATTAGTTGACATTAGCCACGCACCAGAAATAACAGGTATTTCATAAATTATTTTATTATCACTAATGTCAATCATGGTAATTTTGTTGGAATCCCAACTTGCAACATACATAACGCCAGTATTTTCATTTATTGAAATTCCCCATGGTTTTACACCTAGATTTATTTTATCAGTCAAATCATTCGTAACTCCATCTAAAATATTAATTTCTTGAGAATCACCACTTGCAACATATACTTTGTTTGTTTTGTGATCAATTGTTATTGCCCAAGGACTTGTATTGAGAGGAACTGATTTTATTATTCCTAAACTAGACGAATCTACAATTAATACATTATTAGTTGCTAGATCAGAAACATAGATTTTTTCATTGTTGTCATTAATTTGTAAATCCCATAATGACTGTCCAATTTTTTGTGAGTTAATTATTTCATTATTGATTCCGTTAATTACAGTTAGTTTTCCTGAAATTTTATCAGATACAAAAATTAGATGACGTTTAGAATCCACTCCTATTTTTGTTGGATGTGAATTTCCATTATTTATGAAAATAGTGTCTTTGATGATCATGTTTTTTGAATCAATAACACTAACAGTTCCTGAATCATAATTTGCCACATATAGATTGTTTAGATATGGATCAATGTCTATGCTTCTTGGATAATTTCCAACTAAAACATTATCTTGTAGCGAATAAGCATTTACCACGGACCCTAAAGTTACTCCAAAAATACCTAAGGTAATTATGAATACTATATTGCGGTATGGCATCCTAATTTTATTACAAGTTTACAGCCTATAGAATAGCTGGAATTATGCTTAAAATCAGCATTCCTTTTTGGAAGTGGTCCTCTTTTTTGGACTTATTTTGTTCTTAGTGCTTTGTTTAATATCAATCCCACATTTGATCGGTCAAATGGTTTGATAATGTAATCCCGTGCACCTAATTTCATTGCATCTTGAACAATGTGTTTTTGTTCTACTGAAGTAACCATTATTACTCTTGCATTGGCATTAACCTTCATTATTCCTTTAAGGGCTTGAAGTCCATCTGCTTTTGGCATATTGACATCCATTGTTACCAAATCTGGCTTGTGTTGAATGTATTGACGTACAGCTTCTACACCGTCTGCTGCCTCAATAGTATCATTGCAAAGACCATTTGATTTTAAAATATCTTTTAAAACAGTTCTCATAAAGGAAGCATCATCTACAATGAGAATTTTTACACCGTCACTCATTTTAACACCGTATAATTTTTGAAACCCTTGATAATTTTTCAACAATGAATTTCATATATTTAATAAACTTGATGTGTTAATATCCACCAGCGTGTTTAAAACATACACACAGAAAAACTTAATGTGTAAAATATCTGTTCATAAAAATGAAATCAAAAATAAATTTAGTTCTTCTTTTGATAAATTCTCTCTCTAGGATATAATAAATTAAAGTAATTGCGATTTTTTGTACCGATCATTGATTCATCTTGTCCCAATACTAACACACCGTCTTTTTTTAATAAATCAAAAAACTTTTTAAAAATTATTTCATGTACGTTTTTGTCATAATAAATCAAAACATTTCTACAAAATATTATATCAAATAGTTTTCTAGACGTTTTCATCATATCTGATTTTTCATATTCAATTTTGTTTTTTATAATAGGTTTTACTTGGAATTGATTATCGTTTAATTTTTCAAAGTAAGTTGCCAGTTGCTGTTCACTAACATGTAATAGATTCTCTTTTTTGTAAATGCCTTTTTTAGCATTTACAATAGCATTATCATTTATGTCAGTTCCAAAAACTCTGTATTTGATTTGTTTGTTTAAAGATTCATTTAATAATATAGCTAAACTATGTGTCTCTTCCCCAGTGGAACTTCCACAACTCCATGCAAGAATAGATGATGATCTATTAGAATCACAAAAATTAGGCATAATTTCATATTCAAATTTTTTCCAAACATGTGGATCTCTAAAAAATTTTGTAACGTTAATAGAAAATGAGTCATAAAGTGAACCAGCTTCGTTAAAATTTGTAGATATCAATTTTACATATTCCTCATAATCTGAAATTCCAACATCACACATTCTATGAAGAATACGGCGTTCTAGAAATGAATCCTTAAAATTTTGTATATTTATTCCTGTTTTTTTCTTTACTTCAGAAATTATTGGTTCTAATTTATGAATAATTCTTGATTCCATCATCTTTTTTCACCTTTTTTTCTTTTTACCATCATCTGTAAATTACAATAAAATCTAACCCAACATTCATCAGATGAAGGTAAATATTCTGAAATTAGTGGAGTTTTTTTATTCTTTAAGACTAATTTATTTACGATCATCATTTTGTAACACCTGATTTTAAAATGTCATCTTTTGAAATATTGTTAGGAATATTTTCATTGTACATGTCCAGTAATTCTTCTATTGCTGAATTTTCCCCTCCCAATCTATCATTATTTAATAAATTAGCAGGTTCAAAATTACCTGAATTTTTTATTCCTGAATAGATTAATTTTCTTGCATGTTCAGTATGTTGTATAATTAACATATGGATTTCAATTCCAGTTGTAGCTCCTATAAGAAGTACATCAGTTATCATAACATCATTTGTAATACGTATAACATCTTTTGTAGGATCTAAAAGCAGATTACGAATTTCTCCTTCTTTGAATGTAGGAGTAGATAGATCAATACAAAATCCAGTATTATCGGATAAGGCATTAAAAAATGAACCCGTTAGAATATTGGCTACTTCTTGTAATGCAGACGTCCCCATCTCATCGATTTCATATACTTCTGTTCCGATTAATTTTGAAGCTATTTTTACGGCATGATGAAGTTTTACTGTGTATAGTAATTCTATGTGTAGATCTCCTTTGCCATTTAATCTGACTGAACACATTTTAATCTCATCTGAAGGTAAATTGAAATTTATGGAATTCAAATTATTTTCAAACATGGTTAATTCATGTTTAATCGGTTCATTAAGAAGTATAGATAACGCACCAACAGTTTTTTCAGTAATGTAATCATTAAAAGTTCCAGTTAATTTTTCAATTTCAGAAGACAGTAAGCTCATGGAATCACCAAATCAACTAATAATGAAGGATCGATCACCAAGGATACTCTTCCATCTGGAAGTATAGTTGCATTTAGAAATAAGTCAGAGTATTCGTTTTGTTCTAATTTTTTTATTACAACATCCTGATTTCTTTCAAATGAATCAATTACTAATCCATAATTTTTTTCTTCATTTTCAATAACTACAACAGTGATTGATTCATTTTCAAATGATTTCTTGTCTTGTATTTCAAATAATTCATTTAATTTTATTAATGGGATGATACTATTTTGAAATTTTATTACATCATTTCCATGCACTGAAAAAATTTCAGTACGTGGTATGTTTACTGTAGTCACAATGCTTGATATTGGTAGTACAAATCGTTGGTTTGAAACTAGAATTATTAATCCTTTAATTATTGAAATATTCAAAGGCAAGGTCAGAATCATAGTAGTTCCATTTCCGTATTCACTGAGAATATTCAATGACCCTCCAACTGATTCAACGTTGGAGATTACTACATCCATACCAACACCCCGCCCAGAGATATCTGTGACTTCTTTAGCTGTAGACAGTCCAGGAGAACCAATCAAGCGAATTGCTTCTTGATGATTCATTTTGATTGCTTCATTTTTGGTAATGATTCCTTTTTCAACTGCTTTTTCTTTTACCTTTTCTGCATCAATTCCTTTTCCATCATCAGCTACTATGATTAGAATATTGTCTCCTTTTCGAGTAACAGTTAACGTAATCTGACCTATTTTGGATTTATTATTTTGGATTCTTTCTTCGACAGATTCAATTCCATGATCTACACAATTTCTTAAAATATGTAACAATGGATCTGTAATTGAATCTAAAACACTTCGATCAAGATCTATTCCAGACCCATGCATTTCAAAATTAATTTGCTTTCCTAGTTGTTTAGAAACATCTCTTACGGTTCTGCTGAATCTATCAAAAATTTGATTTACTGGAACTAGGCGTACTTGCATTGTTTTATATTGCAAATCTGCAATTAATCTATCAGTTTCATTCATTATTTGTTTTGATTCATCATAATCTTTATTTTCAATAGCTTGTTTTAATCTCATTTTTGAAATAAGTAGTTCACCAACCACATTTACTAACAAATCAAGATCAGACATTTTCACTCGAATTGTATTTGAAACATTTGTAGAGGGTTTAGGTTCTAAATGATTTTTTACCTCTTCTGGATTTCTTAAACTTTTCAAATATGGATCTAAATCAATTTTTAATTTTTCATCAGATATCATCTGTTGTAAAAGATCAATCCAAATAAAGAGAATACTTGCAATATGAGAAGTTAGTTTTTCAACACCATTTCTAATCTCATCAAAAATATTTTCAATATTTTTACATAATTCTACCGTATCGTGATAACCCATAGTTGATGCCATTCCTTTAATTGTATGTGCTGAACGAAAAATCTGATCTAAGTATGATCTTTCATCAGGTTTTTTTTCTAACTGTAAAAGTGTTTGAGTGATAATAGTTACGTGCTCAAGTGCCTCAGATACATACATCTCACGATAATTATTATCTGACAAGTTTTTGAATCTCCTCTGAAATTTTGGAAGAAATTTTGTTTAAGGGTAAAATATGATCTGCAGCATTAAGATCAATGACTTCTTTAGGCATTCCAAATATTACACATGTCTCTTTATTTTGCACTATTGTATGACCTCCTCTTTTTTTAATGGTTTTCATTCCAAATCCTCCATCATGTCCCATTCCAGTTAGAATTACCCCTACAAGATCAGCACCATAAACTTCTGATGCCGAAATCATTGTCATGTTAATAGATGGCCTTACACCAAATCTTTTTTCACTTGAATCCAGATGTATTTTTCTATTTGGTTGTACTATCATATGAAAATCCCCGGGAGCAATTAGAATTTCACCATCCTTGATCATGTCCCCCTCCTTTGCTTCTTTTACCGCAAATCCAGAGTTTTCAGATAATCTAGATGCAAATTGTTGTGTAAAATTTTTTGGCATGTGTTGAACCAATAAAATTCCAGCAGGTAGATCTGTAGGCAATTCACTTAAAATTTTTTGAATAGTTCCAGGACCTCCGGTAGAAGAACCTATAACAACTAATCTTTCGGAACTATTCATCATCTGAATTCCTTGATGTTTTGGTCTAAGTGAGTGAATTTTTTCTGGAATTAATTGATATGGATCTGAATTATACGCAATTTTTATTTTAGTTACAAGTGTTTCTTTTAAATTTTCGTTATCTTGAATATTTGATTGAATAGTTACAAAATCAACAGCACCATTTTCTAATGCATCTAAAACAATTTTAGCACCTTTTTGAGAAAATGAACTTACTACGATTATTGGAAGTAATGTTCCAGATTTTACCATCTCTTCAATAAATGTAAGTCCATCCATTTTGGGCATTTCTAAATCTAATAAAACAACATCTGGTTGTTTTAAAGTGATTTTTGTAATTGCGTCCTCTCCGTCAATCGCAGTCCAAATTACTTCGATTTCATCTGAGGTTATTAAATCACTTAAATATTTTCTCATCAGATTTGAATCATTTACCACACAAACTTTGATTGGTTTTAGTTGTTGTTCTAACATCTAGCAATCATCTCGCATAAATAATAAAATCACATTTATCAATAATTAAACAAATCATGATTAATGTAATGAAAAACTCATAATAATTTGATGTATGTTTGAGACGAACACACTCTAATCATTTTTTCATATTGAAAATAATCAAAGAAATTAAACTGTATTCTAATTTACTGTCGTTGTATTTCCTGTTTAATTAATTCATCAATTTCAGGCAGTATTTCATAATTTTCTGTCAATGTACTTTCAGAATTTTTTACATTATGCTCTGTTTTAGTTTCTAAATTAGAATTGATTTCGATTTGTTCAAGATTATTTGATGAATCTCTAAGGAATTTTGAAACATCAAGTAATACAATTAGATTATCTTTTGTTTTTGCAATTCCTCTTATGTACCTATTTGTTTCTAATGTTCCAAATTCTACAGATTCAATTTCTTTTGTAGGAATTTTAATTACATCATTTACCTCATCTACTAATAATCCTGTTAGAGTATCATTGACATCAGTTACCAAAATTCTTTGTTTAGAAGTATCCATGAGGGGTGTTTTAGTTAAACCAATTTTTTCACTCACATCAATAATTGGGATAATCTTTCCCCTTAAATTCATTAGTCCTTTTACATATGATTTTGATTTGGGGATTTTTGTAATTGCATCTGCCGTTCTTATTTCTTTTACTTGATCAATTGAAATAGCATAATTGCCTTTTTTTGATGTTTTTTCTGAAACTGTAAACGACACTGCTTGTATTACATCATCTAGAAGTATCTCTGAAGACATTAAATTATTGAAATGATTAAAAGAAGATAATCCCTAGTTTGTATGATATGAACAACATATCATTACTGAATATTTATTTTGTTTTAAAATTTTTTATCTTTCATACTGATAAATTGAAAGAGCATTCACGTTCAAATATTATCAATTATTTGATAGTTGACAGATCTTAATTTTTCAACAATTTTTTTGAGATGTGGTTTCACTGGTTTTCCTGCTTCTATGTTACTGCATGCTTCTTCAAGACCCATCATCATCATTAATTCTGTTATTGGGGTGCTTGCATTAACATATCCTTTGATTCGATCATTTTCGTCATATATTGGACTAATTGAAGTCTTTATCCAATATATGCTTCCATCTTTTGCTTTATTTCTGAAATATCCTTGAAATATTATGCCTGCACTAATTTTTTTCCAAATTGATTCGATGGCTTTTTTGTCATGCCATCCAGATTCAAGAATCTTATGACTTTTTCCAATTAATTCATGTGTAGAAAATTTTGCCACATCAATAAAAAATTTGTTTACATATGTTATTAATCCATTTTCATCTGTGATGGATATGATTGTAGATGAATCTAAAACATCAATGATTCCTGCCATTGTTTTCATATCTGCATTTACATTTTGTAGAATTTGTGATTCTTTCTCTTTTGCTATAACTATATCCTCATAACTTTTCAAATTTGTTTGTGCTACTGAAAGAATCTCTTCACTGGCTGCAGTAGCTTCTTCAGTACCACTTGAAACTTGTTCAGTTGCAGCTGAAATTTCTTGCATTTGAGAAACAACTTCAGAGATAGATGTTGTAATCCCATTAATTGAGGTAAGAATATTTGTTATAACATCATAAGAATCTTGAACTACGCTGTTGCCTTTCTCTATACTATTCATTGTTTCATCAGACGATTCTTTAAGAGAACTAATTAATTCAGAAATATCTTCAGCCCCTTTTTTAGAATTTTCTGCCAGTCTTCTTACTTCTTCTGCAACAACAGCAAATCCCCTTCCAACATCTCCAGCTCTAGCGGCTTCTATTGCTGCATTTAGTGCCAAAAGATTTGTTTGTTCAGCAATCTGAGTAATGAATTTTGTCATGTTATCTACTTTTGATAATTCTTTAGTTAGTTTTTTAACGTCGTTTGATGACTCGGAAACTATCGATTTCATGCTATTCATTTTACTCATTCCTTTTTCTGCATCAGCACTAATAGTTCGAGTAATTTGCTCAGATTGTTTCATCCTATCCATTGTTTTAGTTGCGTTAAATGCAACACTCTGTATAGCCATTGCAATGGATTGAATAGATTGAGATACCTCTTCAATTCCACTGGTTTGACTTTTTGTAGCATTTTCTAATTCTGCAACTGTATCGGTAAGCTGTTCGGACATAGATACTGCTTCATTAAATGATCTAAGAACTTTGGAAGTTATTTTTTCATTTTCAAAGATGGAATTATTTGAATCAGATGCATTGAATTTTTCATTGATTTTCTCATCAAAAATTCTAGTGGCTTGTATGGTCATAACTTCATAAAAACCAATTTTAAACATAATGATTTGTTTGTTCATATAGAACAATAAAACGACAATTATTAATTGGCATTCTTTTGCCTGACCGCATTATAACAAATGTATCAAAATAAAATTACAAATTCCATTTAGGCAAAGTTTGAGATTTGTACTTAAAAATGTCTATTGTTTTTTATTATTGAAACTAAATTATCTTATTTTACATATTAGACCAATTAAACTCCAGGTACTACAGCAGGTAATATTCCAGGCAATGGCGCAGTGAATATTATCTGCTCCAAAAATGTAGACATGAATGTGCTAATTACATACATTGAGACTCCTCCAATAACAAGTAATAATCCAATATAGAAAAATACTGTCTTGTATAATCCTCCCTTAACTATCTTTATTGCAAACCCACTGATTATGGATGTCATAATGACAAGAACTGGCATAAGAGAACTCATAAGCGCGGGATCTATCGGTGTCAATTTGAATGCAACATTTGATAGTTCTCCTCCCGATATCCCATTAAATAATTCTGTCAGTTTATTCATTAATCCAAATACTGAAAGAGAAAGCACGTGTAAGATAATTACAACTAGTTGAAATGTTGATGCATTTTGAGTTCTTTTTCCTCTTAACTCATTAATTTTTTTTGTAAGATCTGATACAATGTTTCCTACAATGTTCATATCCGCCCCCTTGTAAATTCCTGCAGATATAATTGAATTACCACTTGCAATAAGGTGGTTCTCAGTTTCAATTGAAAATAATTCGAAACCAATTATTTGATCAATTCTGTTTTTAATTCTGTTTTTAAATGAATCAATAAAATTTTGAATTGTTCCAAAATTACTTCTCATTACTGCTTGTAATGCCTGTCCCATCGAACCTACGGTCGCAAATAATTGACAAAAATGAAGAATGAATGTGGGATACCATTCCGTATAACTATAAATTTTTGATTCTGCCTTTTTTGCAAGAATTCCCGGATACAACAATGGGATTCCACCCAACCCTACAGCAAGTACAGGAGGTACAATATCTATAATTATTAACACTGATGATATTCCTACACATGCCCCTACAGCAAGATAAATTTTCATTCGAAATTTTTGTTCAAGTACTGGATTGATATGAGCCAATTTGTCTCGAGGGAACATAAAAAACATCATTGCTACAAAAACTGCCATTCCTCCACCTGTACCCACCATTGAAATTATCAAAATCTGCCCTGAATCTCCAAATCCCATCAACATACTCATAATAGAATTTGCGGAAATCATAAATGCTGCGGTAGACATTAAGGTGTAAAACATTTCGGAAAATAATTTCTGCGATTCAAGATTTGCCTCATATTTTATTTCGTATGTTAAAATAGAATTTTTTAACTCGTCTCTAAAAAATGCCTTTAACTCATCTCCTAATCGTACAACTTGTGACAATTTCACTAAAAGTAATTTCATCGGATCGTCTTTTCTATCTGAAACTATTTTTCCCATCATCTCACACGCAGATGCAAGACCATATGACCATCCTATTCCCAATCTGTATGTGTCTTTGAATGCCGCAGAATATTTTCCGTATTTGGAATCTTTTGCTGTTTTGAATAAATCCACAGCTCCTATTTCACCAGTAGAGATACTATACAGATATGCCATAAAATAAACAAAATTTTCATCAATTTTACTACCAGAACTGAAAACATTTTTAACTTTAGGAATAAGATTTGTAATCAATGCATTGCAAGCTCCTTGTAATATTGCTCTAGTCCAATTTCTCTACAATGAGAGATTGCATTAAATACATCATAATAGTTAAAGATTTTTTTTTCTAACATTCTTTCGAGTATCTTTGAGCGTAAATCCAACTCATCATACAAAAGTGCCTCATCTCTTCTTTTCATACCTCGTCTTTCCAAAACCTTTGAAATGAAAAGTGCACTGCTTCCTTTTCCTTTGAATCTCACAGTATCAGTTCCAGCATCCCAATCAAACACAGGTATGAACATCACGTTTCCTTCATTTGAGATTCCAATGATTTCATTTATTGACAGCACTCTACGAACTCTCTTTCCTTCTGGATTTAGTACAGCCGCTTGAAATAATGCCAGATTCAGATTTTCCATGTATGTTTTTGGTATGTTAATTGGAGCATTAGATAATCTCTGAATAAGTGGAACCATGCCTGCAGCGTGAAAGGTTGCCATAACTGGGTGACCTGTCTGCATTGCAGAAAATGCAACATTTCCTTCCGCACCTCTGATTTCTCCTACAAGAATGTAATTAGGACGTTGTCTTAATGCAGCCTTTAGTAAATCATCCATTGTGACACTTGATGCTTTGTTTCCAGTATCCCTAGTGGCTTCAGTAATCCAGTTATTGTGCGGTAATGTCAGCTCTGGAGTATCTTCAATACTTACCACTTTCCAATTAGATGGAATAAATGCGGTCAGTCCCATCAAAGTAGTTGTTTTGCCAGATGCGGTTTCTCCGTTTACAAAAAGACTCATCCCTGCCTCCAACATCATCCACAGGTATCCTGCTTCAGTAAAATTCATCACACCTGATGAAAGAACTTGAATTATTGATAATGGGGTACTAGCAAATTTTCTGATTGTTGCATTTGTTCCTTTTCTGCTGATGTCTTTTCCAAATACGATGTTAATTCTGGAACCATCAGGCAATGTAGCATCAACTACAGGTTTTGCGTGAGATACAGTTTTTCCAAATTGTTCAGATAAACTAACAATTAACTCATCAATTGCATCAATGCTGAGAAAAACTGGGACCTTTAATGTTCCAAATGCTTTATGGATAATGTACATGTTTCCAGCACCAATGATCGAAATATCTTCAAGATTTGGATCATTTAGAAATGGCTCTAAAAGACCCGTACCTGCCCTTCTTTGAAGAAAATGATATTTTAGATTGATTAGCTCTTTTGAATGAACTGGGAGTTTCTTAATTTTGAAAGGATCACCTAATTTAGAATAATCAACAGGATCTGAAGTAGATACCAGTGTATCGTTTAGATAATTATTTACCATGTTAAATCTTTCAGTAATTTCTGCTGGGGGATCAAGGCCTCCGGCTTTAGCAGCAAAGACACGGTCGGCATACTCCATTAATGTTCTCTCAGGTTCTTCAGGTTCTATTGTGACATACTCATTGTATCCGTCATCGGCAGTAGTGTTTGGATTAATATGGATAAATGTATCTTCAGCAACTGTATAAATTAAATTTGGTTCTTTGAGCTTTTTATGTTCTGATTTTAATTCTTCAGAAAAAAGAGGGAGTGGATTTCCTTTCATCTGATATGCTTCAACGTATTTTAGCAAGTATGGTTTTTCCTGTAATTTTGCTACAAAGTTTTTGTCTTGGATTGAAGATAAATTAAATACCATTTTTCTCACCTAAGCGTTTGCCATAGACACTGGGACAATCTTAATTCCAAAAATTAGATCAACTTCAAAAGCAAACCCTGATTCAGGAGTATCTTTAGCACCCAATAGTTTTACAATTTTTAGAGTTTTTACTTCTCTGCTTCCAACTATTATAGTTCCAAGTTTTAAATAAACATCTGATGCACCAATAAGAGCTGTATTTGCAGACTTGGAAAAATCAGAAGAGTGACTAGTAATTATCACTGTTTTACCTTTTGCAACTATCTCTTTGCAAAAAGACAAAAAATCCATAATAGATTGATTATCAGAATTAATTACCATTGGAGAGATGGAATCTATAATTATGCCATCTACTAAATTTAATTTTCTAGTGATAAATTCTTTAATTGCAGGTAAGATTTTTTCTGAATTTTTTTCAGACCATTTAGCATTTTTTATAAATATTGGAACAAACATTAATTGATTTCGTACAAATGGTTTTGAAAAATTAAATGTCAATGATTTCATTTTTTGAATATATTGTGTAACAGTATTTTCAATTATGCATAATAATTTGTATTTCTTGTTTGTTCTGGCTGTTAGATATCCGTTCATTATTTGAGCGGAGATTGCACTCTTGCCAGTACCATGCTCTCCTTCTATGAATACTAGTGACGGTGTAGGTATACCCCCACCAAATTGTCTATCGAATTCTTCGTTACCAGTAGGAATAGTGGAAACCATATTTGCACCTCAATTTCGAAACAATGTAACTATGGAAATTTTTTATTTAAGAAAACGTTTGATTTTTTTGAACAGAATCACGCCACAGTAGTTTCTGTTGCAACAACTCCATTTTGTGTTGAAACTACACAAATAACATTAGTAAGGGCTGTAATGTTGTTGGATACTTTAGCATCAATGCTCAAAGTTTCATTATAATTGAGAATTTTTGGATCTATCACATCATTATTAAATGAAAGAGGACACCATTGGCCTGGACTTGAAGGACATGTATCTGTATATATCAGATTTTCTGTATATGTAGTACCAGAACTTTCATAAGTTATTATCACGTTGAATTTTTCAAATTCCCACAGTTTTTCAATCCCATCATTTTTTATAACTATACTAACGTTAGAAGTTGTACCAGTAGCAGTAATTGAATTTATCGTGATAGATGTTTTTACAAGTTTATTTTCTAAATCCGAACTGTGCATTGATGAATCCGAAATAGATGCAATGCTATCTGTAAGACCACTTAGCGAAAACATGAGATAAATTATTCCAAACATGATGATTCCCCCACTTATTGCAACACTTAACCCCATTTTGATCACCTAGTTTACTGAGAAAATCGTGTCATCAGATACACCATTTGAAATAATCATTTGTAATTCATATGAAGTTGAAGATTGTAAAGCAGTGCCATCTTGTAAAGTGATTTTAACGGTATTTCCTTGAGACCAAATAGAACTCGGTGTTGTGTCATCTCCAAATACCCATTGCGGATTGGAGCCTTGATTGTATGGAATTAATTGTGCCGAATGAATTTGGCCAAAATATATGTCCATAGAATCTAATTTTTGAATTGGGGATAATCCGGTATTTTTTACCCAAATGTCAACTGATGTATTATTTGTTTTTACTACATGTATTATTTCAAATTTGTTTAACAGTTTTTCTTTTTGTGCTTCTGTGGTAGCAGTGTAAAAACTTTCAAATGAACCAACTTTGCTAATAACAATTCCCGTAATCATTCCTGCCAATATGACAGATGCGATAATTAATACACCTTCGCTTAGAACACCAGCTGCCATTATATCACATCACTTGAAACTGAAAGTTTTGACTGCGCTGATTCAGATATGTTAAATTTCTTTTTTAATTCATCTGAATTATTTTTTTTATCTATAAATAATGCCAATTGTTTTTCATCTAATGCAATTTTTGATGTTTTACAGTGAATTTTTGCTAACTCGTATACTTCTTCAGGTGAAAAATCATTTGAGAATTCTTCTACAACTGCTTTGATCTCTTCAGGTAAATGTGCAATATCTTTTGTAGATTCTTCAATCTCTTCTCTTACTGGTTCTGGTTCACGTATTTGTTCTCTTACTGGTTCTGGTTCACGTATATTTTCAGATATGGATGTAGAAATAGTAGGTTTAATTAATTTATCAACATCAATTGTTTGAATATTTTGTCTAATAGAATCATGATTCATAAAATTTAGAGGATTGTTAAAGTCAGTTGTAATACATTTAATTTCAGTCATTGTACTTTCAAATGATGAAGATAGGGCATCTACTTCTTCTTTTACCATGATTAGATCTTGCTTGAACTGATCAAAATCTAATTTGAATGTGCTAATCGCGTTTTCTATAGGCTCAATTTTTTCCATTATCATCATCTGTGCATCTAAATTTTGATCATTTGAAGAAACATCAAATGTGTTTGAGTCAGTTCCTGCAAGTAATGATTCAATATCAGGTGTTTCTTGTGCTGATGGGGCAGTATTGGTTCTTGCCAACATGGCTTCAATCTCAGAATTTCCTATGGTACCATCTGAAACCACCATCTTATCATCTTCTGCATAAGAATTAACCATGCTTTCAATAGAGTCTTCAACGGGTTTTTCTTTAATGGGATTATTTGCTTTGGTTGATTTGTTTTTTGATGAAAATATTTTCAAAGGAATCTTTTTCCAATAGAGTCCAAAAATTAATCCTACCGATGGAACAATCACACTAAACAAGAAATTCTGTTCATCAAATATCAAATATGGAAATAATTCGTATGCCACTAAAAAATAAGTAGCAAATGAAGAGATTATGATAGTTTTTTGATTACTTTCGTTTAAAAAAAATTTTAAGAAAAAAGCTGGTGGGTGGAGCATTTTAATCTCCTAGCCCAAATCTACTATGCTTGTTGTGATTGGTGGAATTTGTCTCTCTACAGTCAATGCAGCCCCGGTTGGGATGATTATTTCTGCTTTGATCTTGTCTAGTACTTGTGGTGTATCACCAGATTTGAATGTGATTGCAAGCACTGCAGTTTCACCTTGTTCTAGTATATCGTTGCTATTGACTTCTTGTGCAAAGTAAATGTATGCACGAGTATTTGTCGACAATCCAGATACAAATGGATTGGCATCAATGTCGGCCATATCACCAGAGTTATCTGCTAATGCAGCTGCTGCAGCAGATGATAAACTCTTGTATTCACCGTTCATTGCACCTACATAGATGTCATCATAGTTTATTGAGTTGCTGACATATTTTACTGCCATTGTTGCGTTACTCAAGTTTACTACATCACCACCTGATGCAATCTTGATTGGTACTCCTACAGTATGGATCCATGCATTATTGACGTCTCCTCCCGCGATTACCTTTCCGGATACTTGCATTGAGCTACTAGCTTCCTCTAGACTAGAAATTATACAAATGCAATCATAACTATTGCAGACTCTACACCGATGACTCCACGATGAGAATGTCGCGTTCCCTTTCGTTGTAATTTCATTGATTAGAGAATGGTGTGGTTTGGGTATATCCTAGAGTGTGTTTATGGTGATCAAACACTAGTATGGGTGTTAAAATAAAACAAGAAGAAAAAAGACTTTTGCTAAGATTAACCCAGGTCTACATTTTCTCTAGTAATGTTAGGAATGATTCTATCTATTGACAATGTTCCGCCATCAGATAGCATTATTTCAATACTGATTTTTTCACCTGCTACAGGTCTATCAGAATCGGCAAATCCTATTGCCAATACAGCGTGTTCACCTGATTCTAAAATACTGTTTGTGTTTAATCTTTTTGGCCAGTAAACAAATGCAGTGGTTTCACTCGGCAGTGTACCATTAATAGGATTTGATCCATTAAATGCATCAAAGGCAGCGCCTGCTTCTAATGCCGCCTGTCTGAATGCTAGGATTGGCTGTTTGTATTCATCAACAGTTATTGTGCCTGCAAAGATATTTGTATATTCGACGTTTTTTGAAAAGAAGCTGATTGCAGTTACACCCGGAGCAAAATTTACTAATTGTCCACCCGCCGCAATTTTTATTGGAATTATTGTTGCGTTAATTTTTTGTATTGAATCACAGCTTGCAGATGAACTTGTGCACCCGATTCCAAATACTGTGCCTGAAATTTCCATGGCAGTGCTTGCTTCTTCAAGGCTTGAAGTAGTTATGGTTTTTGCTTTTTGTGTAGTAGAGAATCCCATGTTTAGTACAACAAATGCCAAGGCTGCTGCTACGATTACAAATGCAATCATAACTATTGCAGACTCTACACCAATAATTCCACGATGAGAATGTCGCGTCCTTTGTAAATTCACTAATTTTAAACAATCGTATAATAGTATATGATCAAGTGTGTATAATTCAAACAGACTAGTTTAATTTTAAAAATTAAAAAGAAGAAAAATTGGGAAAACCAGAAAACTGGTTTAACCTAGATCTACTACGCTAGTAGTGATGTTTGGAACTTGTCTTTCTACTGTCAATGAAGCACCTGTTGACACAATTATTTCAGCTCTGATTTTATCCAATGCAGCTGGTCTATCAGCAGAAGCATATGCGATTGCCAAAATAGCGTGTTCACCTTGATCTAGTATTGCATTGGTGTTTGATGCTACAGTCCAATAAACAAATGCACTAGTTGAAGATGGATTTGTTCCTGTAATTGGTTGTACAGTACCTGAAAATCCACTCAAAACACCTACAGCACCATCAAATGCATCTGACAATGAACGATATTCTGTTGTTGCTGGAAGTGGTCCAACATAAATGTCAGTGTATTGTTTTGAATTGCTGACATAGCTTACTGTTGTGGTTGCAGCAGATAATTCAACTGAATCACCACCAGATGTAATTTTGATTGGTATTGCAGTTGCATTAAGCACTGGTGAACTGGTACAGCTACCAGCAGCGGTAGTACATCCAACTCCAATAACTTTACCAGAGACTTCCAAGCTGCTACTTGATTCTGCCAATCCTGAAAGAATGGTTGTCTTTGCTTTTTGCGAAGTAGAGAATCCCATGTTTAGTACAACAAATGCCAAGGCTGCTGCTACGATTACAAATGCAATCATAACTATTGCAGACTCTACACCGATGACTCCACGATGAGAATGTCGCGTTCCCTTTCGTTGTAATTTCATTGATTAGAGAATAGTGTGGTTTGGGTATATCCTAGAGTGTGTATGGAGTGAACATACAGTTCAGAAAAAATTCGTTGTTCGTTTATGATATACATACAACATCTAATTATACAAATTTCTGTTATACCTATGATGACAAGTAAACAACAGTATCTACCGTATATAATTACGCATAGTAGATCAGAAATAAATATCACCCAAATACAGAGAGGAATGTAATATGGTAAGCAAAGATGAAATTTACACTTCACTGTTTCATTTCGGGTTAGAAGAAATTGATGCAAAAATCTATGTCGGTTTACTTCAAATGGGTTCTGTAACTGTTGGCACAATGGCACAAAAACTGGATGTAGATAGAGGGAAAGCATACAGATCTTTAAACAAGCTAAGAAATATGGGCGTTATCTCTACAACCTTTTCAAATCCTACAATTGTAAATGCTGTACAACCATCTGAGGCATTAACAAGTGTGATTCAAAAAAAGGAAGATGAGATCATCATGTTGCAAAAATTAGCAAGAACTCTTGTAGAAAATCTAAACAATTATGAAAGAGAAACAACTCCTACGGATTTGTCTTCGTTCTCAATTGTACAAGGAAGATCTAACATCTACACTAGAATTGGAAAACTGATTCAAGAATCAACAAACAAAATTTTCCTAGTCACTACATCAGAGGATTTAATGAGAATGTATCACACATCCATTCCAGATAAAATCCATGCACGAGTAAATGATGGCGCGGATATCAAAATCATTACAAACGAGTGTAATTCAAAGACTATGGAAATTATTAATCAGCTAGGTGCTACAGAAGTTAGAATTGGAAAACTACCATCAAAAAGTAGAATGATAGTAGAAACAAAACGACAACTTATCATGTCAGGCGCAATGAAAGAATCAATGGACCTGATTGATGAAGTAGATTCAATCATGTATACAAATTCTGAAGAAATGGTTGAAAACATGTTCAGTCTGTGCAATCATATGTGGAAAAAATCAAAACCAATGGAAATGGTATCTTCCATTTAATTTTTATTTTTTTTATTTTGTTAATTCTTTGAATTCATACGTATCTGAAATACTTTCAAATAGTATTTCATTGGATGCCATATACTTGAAGACATTGTTTGATTTGATTATTTTTGATAAAATCTCCATGGACTGTTTTGTATTTCCACGTATCATCTGAATCTTTGATTTTTGATATTGGGCATAGTCATAAAGAGGATCTGTCTCGGAGATTTTTTCCAGGCAAAGAATTGAAGCATCATATTTTTGCTGAGAGAAAAATGCCAGGGATTTTTTAAATATAATTTTAGAATCAAATGGCTTTTTCCTAAGCGCGCTATCAAAGAAGTCTATCGCTTTTTCATAATTATGCAAAATCAGATGGATCTTACCGAGTTCGCACAAAATAGGCACGTTTGTTTTATCATGCTGAAGCAGTTCCATGTATATTTGTCCTGATTCCTCATGGAGTCCAAGTATGGATAAGACTTGGGATTTTTTTTCTAAAAATGATTTTGAGTGAGGCATTCTTGATAAGATATCATTAAAGTAAGACAATGCGTTTTCATAATTTCCAACTTTAAGTGACAGATCAGCTGCACATTCCAGCGCATCTACATTATCTGATTCTGATTTTAAAATAATATCTATGCAAGACAGTGCTTCTTGAAACTCTTGTTTTTGAGTAAAGATTTTTGCTTTGTATAATAGAGCGACATTATTGTTATTGGATTTTCCCAAAATCTCATTAAAGTTTGCAAGTGCCTCACCAATTCTGTTGCTATTGTACAATAAAATTCCCTTTTTGAGAACTTGTTCCGTAGGATCAGACAGGGATGCTGCGAATCGTTCACAGTATTCTATGGCCTCATCTACTTTTCCCAGCTTTTCTAATAGTATAATTTTAGAATTTAATGCATCCATATGATTTGGGGATATTTCCAAGATTTTTTCAAAATGAGAAAGTGCTTCATCAGTATTGTTTGCATCCATTTTGATTCTTCCCAAAAGAAGATTGGATTCTATATTGTTTGGTGAGAGTTCCAAAATTTTCTCAAAATGAGAAACTGCGTCATCTGTAATCTTTCCATTTATATTTATTTTTCCTAAAAGAAGATGAGCTTCTATATTGTTTGGTGAGAGTTCCAAAAGTTTTGTTAGATATAGTGATGCTTTTGGAGAATCATTGTTTTTTATTGCAATCTGCCCTAATAAAAGCAAAGACTCTACATGCTCATGATTTTCTACAATGGACTCTAAAATTTTTATTGCGTTATCTGTGTTGTTTGTTTTTAGCACTGATTTAGCTAGGTAGTATTTTGCTTCAACATTTTCAGGTTCCAAATCCAATACATGGTGAAATTGGTTTATAGCTTCTGCAGTATTTTGTTTTGACAACATAATTTTTCCCTTCATAAAAAAGGCCTCTGGAATATTGTGATATGTTTTCAGGGCTTCATTATAAGATGCAATCGCTTCATCTAATTGAGATAGATTGTAAAGACATAATCCTTTATTACACAAAGCAGAATATGACTGTGGATTTTTTATCAGGGCACTTTCATAATATTTTAAAGATTCTGTAAATTGTCTGCAAGCAAGAAAATAATTTGCCAGATTTAGATCATCTGTAAAATCATCAAAATTTGTATCCTCAATTTGACTTTTGATTCGTTCTCTAGATTCTAGCAATTTATCGATTTTTGACTTTGTTTCAATGTTTATGGGGGGTAATTTTGGAAATAATGACTTGAGCGAAAGACCGTTTTCTTCTAAAATGCTGCCTATCAGGCCGTTTACCATCTTAAATTTAACCATTGCAGAATTTGCAGACATTAGGTATGATGATATTTTTAATCTAATAGCATTCTGTGCGTTCAAGTTGTTTGAACTATTGATTGTTCATTTGAGGCACTTGTACGTTCAAGTTGTATAAACTGTAGATTATATGATTTTTAGACCTAATTTTTATAATGAAATTGCTTTTAGTGGGACTAATTTTCCTGATATTTTTTACAACTATTGGAAAAACATTTGCCATTGAAAACAATTATGATATAGAATATAATATACTCCCTCAAAAAATTCATGAAAATGATATAGTGATGCTTGAACTATTCACTAGTGTTAATGGACAAGTGCAGTTGGAAAAAATTCATGACCTAAAAGTAGAATCACATGATAAATCCATAATAGATGTGGTAGACATGAAACAAACACATGATTATAAAACAATTATTAAACTAGACGCAAAAAAAGAAGGTGAAACGGTACTTTATGTTTATGGCGAGGGAGCGCAGTTATTACAAATTCCAATTACAGTGTACGGAAATAATCTTCCTAAAAATATTTCATTAGATATTTTTCCGGATACCCTGGATATTAAAGAAAATAATCAAGGAGTGTTGTCATTATTATTGACTGATGAGAATGGTGCAGCAATAAGAGCAGATAAAGATTATCTGGTTAAACTTAATACATCTAAATCAGGAATTATTTCGTTAGAAAATTCAAATGTAATTATTTCTAAAGGAGATTTTGGATCTAAGCAGATATTTACTGGCATTAAAGATGGGATTGTTACAATTACTGCAAAAACAGATGAACTTGAATCTTCTAAACTACTAACAGTTGAAGAAGAACCAAAAAGAACAATTGAGATAGCAATTGTTCCCGAAATAATCACTTCATCTAAATCATCAAATACGCATTTAATTGCACAGTTATTTTCAAATGGAAAATTAATTGAAGCCGACGAAGACATTACAGTACATTATCAAATTTCCACTAATTCAGAAGCAGTCAATACAAGTTTGGAAGAAGATGCTCTTACCAGAATAGGATATTTCCAAATTAAAAAAGGAGAGACAACAGGAGAAACAACATTTTCAATTCAAAAGGGAGTAGTGAATTCATTTACATTAACTGCAACTACGCAGGACCCATTGATTGTTGTAGAAAAAACATTTCAAACACTAGATAGTGAATCATACGACGATGAAGAGGTCAAATTTTACCCATTATCTGTTCTAGCAAATGGCAATAATCAGCTGATAGGAGTTATTTATCTTGAAGATGCAAATGGCAAACCTGTAATTGCTAATAGAGATATAATAATACCATTCTCTGTTTCAGATAAATCAATAAAAATTGAACCTTCGATATTGAAAAAAGGTACTGATTCATCTTTAGTATTTGGAAATATGGGAAATTTTGTACCTTCTGATACGGATATAGCACCACAAATTCAAAATTTTAAACCTATCTCACTGGACATTCAAGGCTTTAGCAAAGACGCAGTAACTTTAAAGACTCATTTACATGCCAACACGGTTCTAAATGGAGAAGAGCAATGGATGATAGTTTACATGGAATCATCGGATGGAAAATTATTTAAAACTTCACAAATCCAACAAATAGATATTTCAGAATCTAAAATTTTTAAAATAGATAAATCCAAAATGGAAATATTTCCTTACTTTGTTTTAATTCCTATTACTGCAATTGATTCTGGAGACGAGAGTATTACATTAAGTGTAGGAGAATTTGAGGCGACTGTTTCTCTTTCAAGTACATCATCAAATCCTGATTCATTGAAAATTGATCACTCAGAAAAATTATTCAGTGGAGTAAAAGACACTTTTACTATTCAGATATTAAATTCAAATGGATTACCAATAAACGCAAATAAAGACACCGAAGTAAAAATATTTTCATCCGATCCATCTATTATCAATTTTCCAAATAACATAATTATTCCTCAAGGAATTAGTTTTGTCAAATTAGATATCACTCCAAAAACTACTGGAAATATTGATGTATCATTAGTTTCAGAAGGACTACCATTAGTTACAGACGAAATCAAAGTTGAAGAAGCCACACCAACAATAAAAATTACTAGCGAAGATTTGATTAACGAAGGCGATTCATTTATTGTTTCCATTCAAGCAACACAAAATGGCGCTCCTTTACAAAATGCAGGTATCAAATGGACATTAGAAGGTGGAATATCTACAATTTCCGATGAAAAAACAGGGCCAACAGGAGAGGCCATTGCATCAGTTATCGCAACTTCAAAAGATAAAGTCAAAATTATTGCCAGTATTGGAGAAGGTCCAATTCAATCGGCATTTGCATCTAAAATAGTCAAAGTAAATGCAACATCTCAAGACATTATTGATGAATCAAAACTACAAAAATCATTTACAAAACCGGACATGGGTGGATTTGATCCTGTGATAATACTTGTTCCGGCACTAATTGGCGGAATTGTAATATACATGAAAAAGAAGAAAAAATAAATTGTTTTTTAGAGATAATATTTTGAGGATATTTCAAAACATACTTTGAATTAATGCTAAAAAGAATTTTGCAAAAATATTAAAAAAATTAAATTTCACTTAATTTTTTTATTTCTTTTAATAAATTATCACTGTCTTGAATTAGATATTCAGGAGTACAATTTAACATGTATCCATGGTAAATCATTTCAAAACTCCAATTTTCACAAGAGGTATTGTCTGAAATATTGGAATTGTCATACGTCCAATCAAATCCACTTTTAACATCAGACTCTGGAAACGCGGGTCCTCTCTGTAAAGTAATTGATTGGTCATCATAATTTATTTTCACTTTTGAGTTAAATGCTCCTGGATACAAGTAAATTACATTTGGATGAGAAGTGATTGCAAAAAATTCATTTTGTGTAACAAATTCATTATGAAGTAAAACTACAGAATTGTATTTTTTCAAGATATTTGGATCCTTATCAATTGCTATATCGTCAATAACATCATATCCCAAAAATTCCAATATTCTAAAGCTGTTTGCACCCGTAGAGAAAATAGGATCATAAAACTTGTCAATTTTAACTGTACTGCATGCATCACAACGTCCGGTATAGAAATCATGTATTCCTTTCCACGCATATGCAGTTTGAGTAAGAATTGGATAGACAACAACAGTGTTTGAAGGTGCACTTAATTCTGAATATTGCTCATAGTATCGGGTTTCAGGCATTTGTGAAATGTCAAACTGGTCATAATCATTAGATACATTTACCGCATCTGAAAACCCAGTTTTTAAAATAATAATTAAAGCCAACATAATTAGGATTAACGAAAGCATCATCATTCTATTATTACGCATGTTTTGAATGCTCCAAATGAATACAAAAGGAACATTTTGTTCAATTTAAACAATTACAAAAGGTTGTTCATGATGAACAGACTTCAATATATCGACATCTCATGACTAAGAATTTTCATGATTGATGATTTTGAAATTTTAAAAAACAATTTACAACATAAAGATCATACAAAACCATATCGAAGATTTGGATTAAAAACTCAAAAAATAAAAAACCGCAAGGCAATTCTTTTGTCACAACTTGGGATTCTGATATTTTTTGGGGGGTATTTTGCTGGATTACCTTCATCATCAGGCCAACATGAAGAAATGTTAAATCCAGCAGGTCTTTTCAGTACAGTATATCAAGTTGAAAATTTAAGAGGTGATTCTATAAATTTATACAAATACTGGAGAATTTTACCCGGCACAACATTGAGTGTTAATATCATCAATCCAGTTTCAATGCCTAATGAATCAATTGAGATTATTAAAAACTCGATTATGTCTACTGAAACTATGAGTATAGATGACTCGTTATTACACAAAGGACCAAAAAATTCTTTTTCTACGTATTATTTAGGTTGGAAAGGAGCTCTTCAATCCACACCTGACACTAAAATTCCAATCCCTAAAAATTTTGTGATTACAAATTCAGATAAAGAAAACGGAGATATCATCATAATTCTTTCAAACATAAAAGATCGATCAGGAAATACAGGATATACAAAAACAGTTCTTGAAGGAGATAAAATTGTAAAGGCATTCATAACTATCTATAATGTCAACGCTCTTTCTTCTAGCCAATTAGAAACCATAACAAGACATGAGTTTGGTCATGCGATAGGGTTGGGTCATTCTACGGCTCCAGAAGATCTTATGGCACCTACTATAGACATGACATATCCTTACATTTCAGATTGTGATATCATGTCTGTAGTTGATTTGTATAACGAAAAATCAGACGGTACTACAACATGCCAAAAATGAGCTTAATATTTACAAACAGATCCTCTTAAGTTAAAAAAATATTGAAAAAATATGGATTTAGAGTTATTAATAGCAGAAGACAATACCTTTACTGCTACACAGTATAAAAAATTCTTGGAGGCAAAAGGATACAAAATAACAATTTTTAATGACGGTGCAAAATGTTTTGAGAAATTTACAAATGAATTTAGATATAGACGGGTTGTATTAAAAGACAAATCTCCTCCATATTACTGTGTTCTACTTGATCAGGATATGCCAAAAATGAAAGGGACAGAGGTGTATGAAAAAATCCACAAGATGTGTCCAGAACAGAAGATAGTTTTTTTATCTGCACAAGGTCAAAATATTCTAAGAGCACAAGAAGGAACTAAAGAAGGATTTCTACAAATTATTCAAAAACCATTTTCGTTAGAATTTTTACTAAAAAAAATCGAGCCTAAATCTTTTGTGACCATAAAGAGAACAAATCAACAAGAGACAGTAATGACTGCCACTCAAAGTCCAGAGACTGTAAGATAGATTATGTAAAGGTAAATTTGAAATAAATAATTTAAAAAGTAATTTTAAAAACACTAACGTCTTTCTTCAGCTTTAATCTCCCATTTTAGGGGCCCAAATCGGGCAGATTCTAATTCTAAATGCCCAACGACTTTATCACCTTTTAGGACTTTGGCATAATCAGACTTTCTTCTGCGAATTATTCTTGCTTTTTCTTTATACCCTCCTTCAATCATTTTTATGTTAAATCTTTTTCCAGCTTTAGAAATTAATTTTCTGACTAGGAGCGAATCATCGGATACTGAAAACAATTCAAAATCACCAAAATTTTGAGTCGATAACAAATAGTCTTCAGATTTTAACTTCAGTTTCAAACCTTCAGATTCTGCTTGTTCATTTAACCAAGATACAACTTTGTTGATATGTCCTTTTTCTGTACCATATACCTGCTCTTTCATGTATTTTTGTGATAATTTTCTATTAATATGATTTTCAGTTTTCTTTGAAATGGGTTTTATTGCAGATTTTATGTCATGTTTTGTAGATTTTGTTCCATAACGGTACCTGATTTTGACTTGTTTTTCCAGAGAACGTATAAGATTCGCTGTGAATATGATACTATGTATAAAATATCAATACAGATGGGCACCTGTGCTGTAACCAGACCAAAAGTTTCAGTATCTTGCTGGGCAGTATTAAATCACTATGGTATATCACAAGAGGATTTGAAAAAATTAAACCTATCATATGATGAATTGTATATAATTTATAAAACTGTTCAACAACATGAACAAATTCGTGAATTTCTCAAAAACTTGAAGAATCGAGTCGCTATAACAACTGAAGAATAATTATTTCTAATTTAAAAAATATCTCAGCAATTTCTGAAAAATAAACAGAGTGAGTAATTCGTACATACAATATCCAATTAACCCAATGGGGTGATATTATTTGTCATCGATAACTCTCGATGGGATGTCGCGTCCCTTGCGACTCCCCTCGGGGGAGGTTACAGATTAAAATTTTCATATTCAGAAAAATTAGAATTGTCATTACAAAGCCTATTTGAGTTAATTGAACAAACTAGATCATTTATCTTGTAGTGTAGAAAAAACATTATGACAAAAATATCTTGTTGTAATTATGGTTTTGACTGTAAATATGAGATAGAAGGAAATGATTCGGAGTTAATCGAAAAATATCAAAAACATTCTATTGAGGAGCATGGAATAGAACATACCATAGAAGGATTGACTCAGTTAATACTAAGAATGAAAAATTAAAAATAGTTTTTAGGCGTGTGAACAAGTAAAAAGACAAAAAATAATTACTGAGCATAATAATGAATCTAAAAAACGTATTTTAATAATATTTTTAACGATATAATCATATACTTAGATGATGTATTTTTGATGTGAGTGATTCCTCAGGTAAAATAAACTTTCGAAAAATAAGTATTAACAGTAAAATAAAAAATTTAGAAAATATTCAGTATGCTTTAGATCAAACATCAATTCTTGTAATTACTAATACAAATGGCGACATTACATATGTGAATGAAAAATTTTGTAAAATTTCAAAATACTCTGAAACTGAGATTTTAGGAAAGAATCATAGAATTTTAAAATCAAATTTTCATTCTAAGGAGTTTTATGAAAATATGTGGAAATCAATAACAAATGGAAAGATTTGGCATGGAGAAATAAAAAACAAAGCTAAAGATGGCACTTACTTTTGGCAAAAAATTACAATTATACCAATTTTTGAATCTGATGGAAACATCCTACAATACATCGCCATATCTACAGACATAACAGATCAGAAACAGTGGACAGAAACACAGGTATTACGAGAAAGATTTGAACTAATTGGAGAGCTTTCCTCACGAATAGCTCATGATATACGAAATCCTCTCTCTGTAATACGAGCAGCGGTAGAAAACCTTAAAATTTTGTATGCTGTCGATGATGTTAAATTAAAAAATATGGATAAAATTGACCGTTCCATAGACAGAATTACTCATCAAATAGAAGATGTACTAGATTTTGTCAGACATGACAGGATGTTATTTGAAAAATATTCATTATCAGAAATTCTTGCAGATGCACTCGATTCAATTCACATTCCAAATAAGGTACAATTTGAACTTCCAAAAAATGACATTAAGTTGTGGTGTGATAAAAAACGAATTTCTGTTGTATTAGTCAACATCATTTTAAATGGCATTCAAGCAATTAATGAAAACGGCAGAATCAAAATAAGATTCAAAGAGTCAGACAATTTGGCCATAATTGAAATTGAAGACTCTGGGAGTGGCATTCCAGAACACATCATAGATAAAATATTTGAACCAATGTTTACCACTAAACAGCAAGGAACCGGACTTGGGCTTTCCAGTGTAAAATCAATTATCAGTGCACATAATGGCACAATTTCTGTTAAATCTCAACCAACGATATTTACAGTGACGTTACCAAAAAAATCTGATTTAGTGTCTCAAATCAGTAAATAAGAGAATGGAATTAGTCGCAAATTTCCACATCTTTAAGAAATTCCAAATACGACTTGTATGTATTTAATACGTCAGGAGCATTTTTTTGAAGAGATTTTTGTATATTACTTGAAATTTGTATTGATTGATTCATTATTATCATACCTTCATACAAATATGAAAATTAATGAACAAAATACGATTGACTTATGCATCAACATATTTTATTTGTACTAGGCTCACGTTTGTTTGCTTTAAACAAACTTTAGGTAATATCATACAAATTCTAATCAAAAATGATGCTAACAGATAGTCCTCTTGAAAATGATCCAGTATTACGAGATTTAGCTCAAATTTCAATTAATGCATTAAAAGATTTGGAACTAGCTAAAAAAGAACTCAAAGAAAATGATTTCCGTATGCAAGAGATGAATAAAATGGCAAACGAGCGAGTAGCTGAGATGACTAAAGTAAACCATCAACTTCAAGAAAAGATTTCTTTTGTTGAAAATATGACTAAATCAATCCAAGAAAAAAATGCTCATCTAGAAAATGAATTAAAATCCATAAGTGTAGAAAAATCCAATTATAGCAAACTTAATGAATTATTAAAAATAGATCTGGGCAAAGTTATCAAGAAAGAAAAAGAACTCTCCATAAAACAGATTTTCCTAGAAAAGAAGATCCAAGAACAGTCAAGTGACTTGATGAGAAGTGAAAAAATGGCCATGATTGGACAATTTACATCAAGATTAGCACATGACATAAGAAATCCATTATCTAAATTAAGAATGTCTCATGATATCTTATGTCAATCACCAAACATCAGCGTAATGGATAAAATAAAAAATCAGCAAAGAATTACAGATGCGATTTCAAAAATAACTCACATCATCGAAGATGTTTTAGAATTTGTAAGAATGTCTGAACTTAATTTAAAACAAAACACATTAAAACAAATCTTAAATGCATCAATTGACAATTTAGAGATACCATCATCAGTGAATTTAAAAATTGAAGGTAATGACATGCCCATTCTATGCGATGAGAGAAAATTAGAAGCCGTATTTGTAAATCTAATCAAAAATGCATTAGAAGCCATTAGGGGTCAAGGTTACATTACGGTAAAAATGCTCAATAATGACAGTAGTATCGAAGTTTATTTTGAAGATTCCGGAGAAGGAATAAGCTCAGAAGTACAAACTAAAATGTTTGAACCAATGTTTACAACAAAACAACATGGAAGTGGACTAGGATTAGCTATTTGCAAAATGATCATAGAACAGCATGGAGGCAAATTAATCTATAAAAATCATCCATCTGCATTTTCAGTAATTTTACCAAAAACGAACAAACAAAAAACTATTGTACAATAAAATTAGTTTATTTGAAATCATTTGTAGATTTTGGTTTTCAACATACTAAAATTAAAAATGCCAGCGGGGGGATTTGAACGCCCGACAGCCCGGTCTTCAGCCGAGTGCTCTCCCAGGCTGAGCTACGCTGGCACAACAAATTTGTTTTTGCTTGAGGAATTAAAAGTTGTCTTTATTACAAATATTTGAAAATAATAGGAATTATCATAAAATACAATTAAAATTAAACAATACTGTTAAAAATCAAAAACAAGTGATAAATTTAACAAGATACAACATGTCTTAGTCAATTGAATGAATCAATAACCATCACTAGATTTTCCAAATTATGTCATTTTGTCCTTTTCTTTTATTTAATACTCTACCTAAGACAAAAAACAAATCAGATAATCGATTAACATATTTTATACATTCAGGATTTAGTTTTTCTTGTTCATCTAATAACACTATGCAAGTCTCGGCTCGTCGGATAACCGTTCTAACATGATGAAGATGAGAAGCAACATTATTTCCTCCAGGCAATATAAAATTAGTCAGCGGGGTTAACTCATCTTCAAATTTATCTATGTATTTTTCTAAATTATCTATCATGTTAGATGTGACTCTATTTTTATCATCTTTAAGATTTGGATTTGAAAGATCTGCCCCAACAACAAATAATTCATTTTGAATTAAATTCAGCAGTTTAGCAATATCTTCATCCAATTCAAAAGACATAACTATTCCCAAAACAGCATTAGATTCATCAATTGCACCATAAGCGCTAATTCTTGGATGGGATTTAGATATTCTCAAATTTCCTTGCAACCCAGTGATTCCATCATCACCAGTCTTCGTATAAATTTTCAACAACATATGAAAAATATCTTAAACTATTATGTTATTCGAATTATTTATTACCATTTACTTATGAAATCAAGTGTTGTCTAAAGGTAATTACGCACAAATTAATTCAAAATTTGAATATAAATATAAATCAGTCAATCGTCATAACATCTATTTTCAAAATTCAGAATCATTTCATATGAAGAAAACACTACTGTCTTGATTCTAAATTTTTTTCAAACTTCTGCAAATCTAAAAAAAATTCCACGTCAAGGATGGATTGATAAACTATCCATAGATAAACCGGAATCAGTTGCAGACCACGTATTTTCGATGTCTGTCATAGGCATGATTTTTTCAGATTTAGAAAATTACAATACGGAAAAAATTTTAAAAATTATTCTTTTACATGATTTGGCAGAATCAATCACAGGCGATATTACACCAGAGAAAATTTCTAAAAATGAAAAAAGATTATTAGAAAATAATACAATGAAAAAAATTTTAAAAGAATTGCCAATTTTACTTCAAAAACAGTACAATGATCTTTGGGAGGAATATGCGTTAAATGATTCAGCAGAAGCAAAAATAGTTCATCAATTAGATAAATTAGAAATGGCTTTACAAGCTAAAATTTATTCAGATGAGGGGTATTCTAAAGAAAAACTAGATTCATTTTTTAAATCAGCAAAAAAGGAATTATCAGATCCAAAATTATTAAAATTATTTAAAGAGATTGTAGGATATGATTGAAAAAAGCAAAGATGAATTAATTGAAGCGCAAAAACAGATAATAGGCATACTCTTTGAAATAATTAAGAGATTACAGGCAAATAACGACTTGGATGAGGAATATTTTCAGATAATTTCTTTAGACGATAAGACAAAAAGTGTCAGAATCAATGAGATATTAAATGAGCGAAAAGAAAATGCAAAAATTGTTGGAAGACTTTTAGAGCAATTAGAAATTTAATGGAATTATTTATCTGAAATGATTCTCAGTCTTGTTGACTGCTCATATTTGTCTTGAACGTAATGTGAGAGATTGATCACTCTAATTCTAGTTGCTTTGTTTTGCCAACTACCCTCATTTTCAAACCATGATTCAATATCATCCACATCATATCTTTCTCCATTTTCAAGAATTTCTTTAAAAATTGATTTGATAACCTCAATTTCTTCTTCTTTTAGTTTATTTTTATCTTCAACAATAGTAGTTATATCATTTAATTTTATTATTACGTTATTTGTCAGAGGCATGATTTCATCTTATTTGAAAGATATAACAATCTTGCGTACAAAATCAAAAATTTGTACTATAGATAATTTTTATGATTATTTGAATTAGCTAAATAAAATTAATCATTATCGTGTATTTTTTCACATCCTGTCTAAAAAATATTTTTTAAATTATTAATTGATGTTTATAAAAATAATTGCAATTTCTGCAGTATTGCTCATAGGATTGGCAATATTTTCAACACAAAATAATACAATTTTCAGCAATGCATCAAGTAATGTAATTGATTCTATGAAAGATAATATGGGAAACATAGGAACAAAAACTGCAAAATCCGTTGAAAATAGTTTAGATTCTTCAGCAAAGTTGATGAATGAAAAAACCAATTCTATCAACAATCAAATAAACAGTGCAAAAGAATCTTCTCAAGATGTATTGAAGGAAAAAATATCCAAAATAAATATTTTAAATGACATTGGAAAAATTTTTAAAAATAATACGATACAAGATTCTCCAGAACCTACAATCATATCTACAAATCCGATAAATCTACCAATTAATAATTCACATGAGAATATAGACATTGCATCAGAGAACACAGATTCAAATGCAATCATAAATGAAAAACTTTCATTATCATCTGTTCAACAAACCAATGGTGATGTTTTGCTTCAATATTTTGATGTAACAGGTAATACAATAAGTGCAAATGTAATAATTAGAACATCCGAAAAAGAAATATTTTCTGGAACTTTCCATACATCGAATTTTAAAACTGTAATAAATGATGTTTCTGGTTCTCCGTATTATATGGATGTAATTGTAGAACACAAAGATTATGGTACGGTAAAATCATCGATATTCAATTCCGGTACAAGTGCAGATTATAAAATTATTGGAATGTTTGCTCGATCATAATTTAATTTTAAAAATAGGACTTCCAAGTATGATTTTGATTATTAATTTTTATGATGAGACGAGATAATAATTTTCTGAATTTTTTATGCCACTTTCATAAGAGATTGTTTTTATAACAACGATATTTTCTTTATGTTGTGCAATATTTTAAGGCTTTAAAAACAGGACAGAAAAGAGTAGCAAATGCAAGAGAATATCTAAATAAATTAACAAATGGAAAAGCAATGCCTGCACTAGCATTAAGAGACAACAAAACGAATGTTTGGGAACCGGTAGGTGAAGAGAACCTTTATGCATTTGTAGATGAATCAGCAGGGTTTGTTTTAACTGATAATAGTGGATACATACTTGCATTAGTTGACAATAATGGAATTTCTAAGACAATTGTTCAAGGAGTGACAAAGGAGCAAAAAATTATTTTGGAGGAACTGTTTCATAAAGACAGTATTGTAGAATACAAAGGCAAAGTGACTCTTCCAGTATAGTCAAATTAACAATTTTTTACCAAGAATAGTCAAAAAAAATCAGCGTAAAGCTTTTGTTATCATTATAATTAGAATAACAATGGCTAAATTTTCTCAGGAGATCGAAGTTAGCGGTCATCTTATTGATTCTTCTATTCTTACAAAAATATTCGATAAAATAATGGATCTTCATGGAGAATTTCAGGTAGAAGAAATTAGCATAGGAAAAAAGAAAAAAGATCCATCATATGCAAGATTATCAGTTACAGGAAAGAATCAAAAACATCTTGATGAAATTTTAGAAACCATTTATCGGGAAGGTGCTGTTTCAAAAATACAAAAAACAGTCGTACTAAAAAAAGCACCAAAAGACATGGTAATGCCTGAAGATTTTTACAGTACCACAAATAATCATACGCAGATTTTTCATAATAACAAGTGGATTCAAGTTGAAAACATGATGATGGACAAATGCATCCTACTTAGAGACAATAGAGCATATTGTTTACCTGTAAGAGATGTAAAAAAAGGTGATGAAATAGTAGTAGGCGAAAGTGGGATTAAGATAACCCCTCCAGAGCGCCCGAGAGAAGGAGTAAACGTTTTTGAATTTATGGGTAGTTCTAGTTCAAGTGAACGACCAACTCAACACATTGCAAAAAAAGTTGCAGAAGACATCTATAAAACAAAAAAAACAGGAGGAAAAATAATAATCGTAGGCGGTCCTGCGATCGTCCATACTGGTGCAGCAGATTCAGTTGCAGAATTAATTAAACTTGGATTTATAGATGGAATTTTAGCGGGAAATGCATTAGCAGTTCACGATATAGAGTATGCCACACTTGGAACATCCCTTGGCATGAATGTCCATGATGCAACTTTGGCATACCGTGGACATAGAAATCACATGGAAACGATAAACGCAGTTTTTCGTGCAGGCTCTATTGCAAACATGGTCAAGACTAAAAAATTAACACGGGGTATAATGTACCAGTGTGTAAAAAATAACATTCCTTTTGTGTTGGCAGGCTCTATTCGAGATGATGGCCCATTACCAGATGTGATAACAGATGTGGCAGTTGCACAAAAAGAGTATAAAAAAATCCTCAAAGATGCAAATATGGTGATAATGATTTCCACAATGCTTCACTCTATTGCAACTGGAAATATGTTACCTGCAAATGTCAAAGTAATTGTAATTGACATTAATCAACCAACAGTAACTAAGCTCATGGATAGAGGTACATGGCAAGCATTAGGAATAGTCACTGATGTGGGGGCATTTTTGCCAATGGTTGTTCAACAAATTAAAAAAAGGAAATAGACTACGGGATCAACCTTGGATGTTGTATGTGCATCCCATTTTCATCAATAATTATCGGATGAATTTGTTGACTATGTTTTATGCCACGCATTTTTGTTACTTGAATTGATCTTTCCATTGTGTCTTCTTTTCTAGTGTGCCTAATTTGGATAATTCCTGATGCAACAAACCACTCTAAAGGAATTTCATCGTTTCCAGAGTTTTCAGATATTATTATTGATGTTACTCCAAAATTTTCTAATGCCTGAATCATTCCCTGTAATCCCTGACGCATGTAAAACTTGTCTTGATATTGCATTGCCAAAATTGTAATAGAGTCAATGACTACTCGTTTAGCTTCAATTCTTTTAATGCTACTTAGCAATAATTTTGTTAAGTGTTCAAACGGCATCTGTTCACCTCGATACAAAGAATCATCTTTGCCAATCAATTCATCTTGAATTTTAAATGGCCTTGCGTCAACCATTAAAATTTTATCTCTACTTATCAAATCATCAAGATCCCAGCCAAATGATTTACAGTCATTTTTTATTTCTGTGATGTTTTGAGACATTGAAACATAAACACAGGATTCATCAAAGTCTTTAGAACCAGAATGTAAAAATTGCAATCCAAAAGTTGTCTTCCCACTACCTGGAGGACCTGAGATGACAACAGTGCGGTTTTTTTTCAATCCTCCAGATATAATAGAATCAAGTCCTGGAATTCCTGTTTTGACCTTACTATAGGTGAAATCCATATCAAAATTTAATGAAAATTTATATATAAAGAAGTGGACTAGTTTGAATCTGACAAATAGTATTTTCTTAAACTAGAGATGAATGCTCTTCGAATTTATCCAAAGAGATTCAAAAAGTAATTTCATTGAATAAATCATAGCCTTAGAATTTGTCCACATTGCAAATGGTTCTGGCGAGGTTGCATTTTTTGTAAAGAATAATAATTCAGCCTCATCCTTTAGAATAAAACAGAGATTGTTTTGAACGTCTTCGCTGAGTTTTTTTATGTTTTTTCTTTCTAAATTATCAAATATGTATGTGGTTTTTTCAGAACAAGCACTTAGTAATCTAAATTTTTGTTTTGATTTTACAAAAAATTCCAAAAATTCACCATGATATAATTTGATATAATCTTTCTCAGAACCCAATATCAAAAATTCGTCTTTAAAATTATCAGTCATTTCAGTAATTTTTGATTGAATTTGATTTGCTCCTTGTAGCATTTGAAATTTCTCTTCAACTTCCTCATGTACTGAATCAAAAGTTGGAATATTATCCCATAATTCAGATAATCCGCGTTCCATGTGTTCGAGAGATTTTAGTCTCTCTTTTTCAGAATTTACTAAAATCCATATTGCTTTGTTTAATGGTAATGCGGTAAATTGTATAGGATGTTGAAATGTAGCTGAAACAATTCCTTTATTTTGCAAGGCTGAAAGTAAATGATATGTTTCAGTTCTAGGCAATTTAAGTGCCTTACATACCTCAGGCGCAGTCTTTGCCCCGTATTTTCCAAGATAGATAAACACCTTACTTTGATTTGAGGTTAGTCCATACTGCAGTAATTCTGCCTGAACTTTTTCTACAGTTAGTTTGTACTTATACATTTGAGTTTCCGGTGTGGAATTAAATATTGAAGTTTGTTCGGCTTTTGTGGTCATGTTTTTCAGGATCCTCATTAAGAAATAACTATGCTATATTGTAGTGAAGCTAAGAAGTATTGATCGGATCGATCACTTTTTCAACTTTTTAGAAATATGATATTATTTGACTAAATTTAAGAATTTATAAAATAATTTCATATTTTTTATATAATATTAAATTTTTTTGTTAGTTTCTTATGTAAATTAAGATCGGATTAGACTAAAGGTTAAGGGATAAAGAATGTTTAAAATCAATTCGTGAGCCTAAAGCATAAATTATTTCATCAAAAATATACAAGAACATAAAATATTCAATAATGAATGAAGAATAATTGCTTGAATCATTACTGAATTACAATGTAATTGGAATAATTGTGGCCATTACCATGTTGATAATTGCCTCTATTGTAGATGTTTGGAAGAGAGAGATTCATGATTATTTCTGGATTGGTTTTGGAGTGGGCGGATTTTTATTAATTTTTATAAATTCAGACATAATCCCTCATTTAGTTAATATCGGAATGGCACTAATCATTGCCCCATTCGTGATTTTTATTTGGAGGCTTGGATTATTTGGTGGTGCAGACGCATTTGCTTTAATTGCTTTGGCAGTAATTGCGCCTTTGACTACATTTTCAGAAAATTCGGTGACACCATTTACAACACTATCAAATGCTATAATATTGTTTGTCGTGCCTATCTCTATCAATGTTATTAGAAATTTAATAGCCACCATAAAACACGAGAATATTTTTGAGGGGTTTGAAGAGAGTCAGTTTAGAAAAATTTGTGCAATGATGATAGGATACAAGGCAAAAAACCCAAAATTTTGTTTTACAATTGAAAAAACAGTAAAGGGTAAAAAGAAAATAAATTTAAAAATCCAGCATGCTGAAAATCAGCAATATTGTACAAAACCTAACACATGGATTACGCCTGGAATTCCCTACATGTTATTAATCACGGGGGGTTTTTTTATACAATTAGTATACGGAGATTTCATATTGGATCTCTTTGTAAAATAGTATCAAAATCCAGAATCATGCCTAAATTTGTATCTGTAATATGAAATAACACACAGTTGCTTATGTCATAAATTTTTGATAATATTTTATGAATACATGTAGAAAAAGTGAAATTGAATTTGATAATAGATTAAATGAGATTAATGAGATAAACAGGAATATTTTAGAATATCTTCTAACTCCAAATCAGGTCGAAGTTTATCTACATCTTAATAAAAATGGTACCAAAACAGCTACATCAATATCAGAATCACTTAGAATATCAAGAACAGAAATATACGATATACTAAATAATTTACAACAAAGAGAGATTGTTACATCAGCCTATGGCAAACCAACAAAATTTAATGCAGTTGAGATAGATGACGCAATTACAATTTTAATAGATAAAGAAATCATCCAAAATAAAGATGCATGATATTTTTCAAATTACCCACATAGTGATTTTATCAAAGTATTTTTGAAATCTCATTTAACACGAGAGGATTTTCAATGGATGATAAATCGCCTAACGGCAATCCCAATAGTTTTGCTTTTAGTAATCTGCGCATGATTTTTCCAGTTCTAGTCTTTGGAAGATCAGAAATTTTATATACCATTTTTGGGCGAGCGATTTTACCAATTTTTTCTGAAATATACTCAGATATTTCAGTGTCCATTGTAGATTCTTCTTTATTTTTAGTTACGTAAAAAACAACAATTGCCTCACCCGTAATTTCATCTGGAATTGCAATAGATGCAGCGTCTGAGATTTTATTGTGTGATATTACCACATGTTCAATTTCAGCAGTGCTCATTCTATGACCAGATACATTAATGACATCATCTGCTCGTCCCTTCATATACCACAAACCATTCATATCAACAAAAACATAATCCCCATGAAACCAAATATTCTCAAATCGTGACCAATAAGTCTGAAGATATCGATCATCATCATTTAGCAAACCTCTAGTCATTGCAGGCCATGGGGATTTTACTACAAGGTATCCATCTTTTTTACGAATTGATTTTCCATCATCATCAAATACATCTAAATTCATTCCAGGACATGGAACCCCAACAGTTGAGGGTTTTAGTTTCATTCCAGGAAAAACAGATAGCATTGCACCGCCTATTTCAGTTCCTCCCGACAAATTCATTATAGGGATTTTTTTATCACCAACTTTTTCAAATAGCCACCACCAAGAATCTTCATCTAAAGGCTCCCCAGTAATGGGTATGTTTTTGATTTTTTCAAATGAGTGTAGTTTTAGCGGTTCAATGTTATTTTTTTTAAACAGTCTTACAGCAGTTGGAGATATTCCAAAAATAGTCACATCATAATCATGTAACATATCCCAAATACGATTAAAATTTGGGTAGTTTAATGCCCCATCATAAATTACAGCACTTGCACCTAAAATCAAAAGACCATAGACATTCCAAACTAGACCTGTGATCCAACCAATATCTGCAGGCCATAAAAGAATATCATTTTCATTCATATCAATTAAAAATCCAGATTGATGTCCTGCAAAAACAGAGAATCCACCATGAGTGTGAATCACACCTTTTGGCTTTCCAGTTGTTCCAGACGTATACAAAATAAACAACGGATCCTCAGAATCCGTAATTTCCGTAGGACATAAAGAATTTTGATCAGATACTAGATTATTGTAAAAAACAATTGATTCAGATTCATCATACAAATCAATTCCATTGTAAGAAATTACAATAGTCTTTTCAATTTCTGTATCTTTTATGGCAGTAGTGATAATTTGTTTTTGTGATATTGGCTTTCCATTTCTTTGAAATCCATCACAAACAAAAAGAATTTTGGCTTTACAGTCTTGAAGTCTAATGTGAAGGGATTCTGAACTATATCCTGAAAATATCACGGTTTGAACAGCACCAATTTTTGCAGATGCAAGAATTGCAAGAAAAGCTTCTTGGATCATCGGAAGATATATTGCAATAACATCTCCTTTTCTTACACCTAATTTTTTTAAGGCATTTGCAAGTTTGTTGACTTTGTGATCTAATTCAGAATATGTAATTTTCATGGTTTTTTTATCTTCTGAAACAAAAACATATGCTATTTTATCAGAATTTTTTTTGGCGAATTTTTCAACAGATGATTTGTAAATGTTAGTTTTGCCATCAATGAACCATTTTGACCAAGGTATTCCTTTTGAAGTGTCTAGAACTTTTGTAAATCGTTTATCCCAAATGATTCCATAGTAGTTACTTACTTCCTCCCAAAACCATTCTAAATTTTGGTTTGCCTTTTGAGAGAGTTCTTGTAATGTTGAAATGTTGTGTTTTTTCATAAATTTGTAAATGTTTGAAGATTGAATTTGTTTTTCAGTTGGAATAAAAACAAAATCAGACAACCTATTATTTTAAAATCCAGCAGATGTAAAAAGATTCAGAATTAAGAGATGTCAATCCCTAATCTTCGGGCACATGCAATTGCAGCCTTGCCATCATCTTCGGTAATGCCAACTTTGGTAAACTTTTCTTTCCAACCTGTTTTCAAATCTTGGGTATTTTCTTTGTAATATTCTCGTAAAATAACACCTATCTGAGCATCAAGTTTATGCCTAGTTGCTTCATTCATACTATTTTGAAGTATGGTAGAATCCGAATTTGCTAGTATTTTGATAAATTCTATTTCTTCTAAAGAAAGTTCAGCCATATTACGGAATTTTCTTTTTCAACAAATCAAGAGTTAACTTTGGGTCTGCCTTTCCTTTTGTTCTTTGCATTACTTTTCCTACAAGATAGTTGATAGTTTGAGGATTGGACTTCGCTTGTTCTACAGCTTGATTTTCTTCAGATATGACAGATTCAATAATTTTAGATAATTCAGATTCATCTGAAACATTACCAAGATCCATTTCAGATATAACACTAGATAATGACTTGCCGGTTTTTATGATTTCATATAATGCGTTTTTAGCAGAGTTTCTGGCAATCTTGCCGGATTGTATTGAATTAGCTATATCCTTTAGATGAGATGATTTTAATTTTGAGGATTCTCTTTTCTCTCTTGTATCTACTAACCCCATTAAATCAGTAGTTATAATATTTGCAACCTCTTTTGCATTTTCTACAGTATGTGCATCTTCAAACAAGTCAGAATAGAATTTATCAGAAGAAAGTACATCTGCAACCTGTGGAGGAATATTGTATTTTGAAACGTATCTTTGTTTTTTAGAACTAATGCTTTCAGGCATTTCTGATTTTAATTTTTCTTTAATATTATCTGCAATTCTAATTGATGGAATATCACCTTCTAGAAAATATCTGTAATCTAGATCTTCTTCTTTTGATCTTGAAGAAATGGTAATTTTTCTTTTATCATCCCAGTGTCGTGTTTCTTGAATGATTGGAATATCTCTAGAATGCAAGCTTTGTTGACGAGTAATCTCAAAATGAACTGCTTTTTCTAAATCATGAAATGAACCAATATTTTTTATTTCAACTTTGTTCCCACCTTCAATGGATACATTGGCATCTGCTCTCATTGCACCCTCTAAGCTTGGATCAGATACACCTAGATTTTCCAATAAATCAGATAAAATGTTTAGAAATTCTCTTACTTCTTTTGGGTTTTCAAAGTCAGGTTCAGTTACAATCTCCACTAAAGGAGTACCTGCACGATTATAATCAACCAATGTAATTTGATTTTTTTCAGAACTTCCTTCATAGATTAGCCTGCCTGGATCTTCTTCTAGTTGAATTCTAGTTATTCGAATCTCCTTGTCTCCGACCATCAAGGTTCCACGACCGCCCACACTGGTATCCCCGTAGATATTTAGCTGTGTTATTTGGAAGTTCTTTGGCAAATCAGGATAAAAATAATTTTTTCTAAAGAACATAATTTTTTCAGGAGTACTGCAATTTAGTGCCATTGCAATCATTGTTGCTTTTTCAACTGCCTTTTGATTTAATCTTGGAAGGCTACCTGGCAATCCCATACAAATCGGACAAATATTTACATTTGGTTCAAATTCTCTATAATTTGCCTTACATGAACAAAATAACTTACTCTCTAGATTTGTAAGTTGGCAGTGAATTTCTAATCCAATTTTTGTCAAATTGGAACCTCCGGTAGTACAACTGTTTTTTCTAATGCATAAGCTGCTTGAAGTAACAATTTATCATCCATAGAATTTGCAATGAGTTGAATTCCAATGGGTAATCCATTTGAAATTGCATATGGAATTGATATTGCCGGTTTTCCAGTAAGATTTGCAGTAACTGTGTTTATATCGATGAGAAATAGTGCAACAGGATCATTTATTTTTTCACCAATCTTAAAAGGCAGTACTGGAACAGTTGGCGAAATTAATAGATCAAATTTCTTAAATACGTCATTGATTTCTCTAGTGAGTTTATTTTTTACTTTTAGCGCTTTGAGAAAATATTTCCCTGCATGACCTGCAGATGGAACAAATCCTCCAAGGATCATACGTCTTGTTACCTCAGGACCTAGTTTTTTTCTTGCTTTTTTAATATAGGAATTAAACTCAAAACCTTCAACTGAAAAATCATATCCATATCTTAAATTATCGTATCTTGCAAGATTACTTCCTGCCTCAGTAGCTGTAATTGTATAATATGCTGCAACAGAATATTTTACCATGTCAAGGGAAATTTCTTCGCATGTTGCCCCCAATCCTTCTAATTTTGATATTGCATTTTTCGTTGCAGAAAGTACTGATGGATCAATTCCTTCGCCAATCATTTCTTTTATTATGCCTATTTTTTTGCCTTCTATACCTGAATTGATATCTTTTAGATAATCCTCATCACGGTTGTTCACGGTAGTGTTATCATTAGGATCCAATCCTGTAATTAGATTCAGCATAAATGCTGCATCCTCAACTGTCCTGGTTAGAGGTCCTATCTGTTCAATGCTATTAGCATATGAAATTAGTCCGTATCTGCTAATTAATCCATAAGTTGGTTTGTATCCCACAGTGGAACAAAAACTTGCAGGATTTCTAACAGAACCACCAGTATCAGAACCTAATGATGTAACACATTCAAACGCACTTACAGAAACGGCACTGCCTCCAGAAGAACCTCCAGGAACATAATCTGTATTCCAGGGATTTTTACTTGGACCATATGCACTAAATTCAGTAGAGAGGCCCATTGCAAATTCATCTAAATTTACTTTTCCAACAAAAATCGCATCTTGTTGTTTTAGTTTTGTAATTACCGTGGCATCATAAGGCGCAATAAAATTTTCAAGCATTTTTGATGCACATGTTGTTTTGGTGTCTTTGATGCATATGTTGTCTTTAATAGAAATTGGCATGCCAAAACACTCTCCAACTTTTTCACCTGATTTTATTTTTTTATCAATGTCTCTTGCTTGATCAACTGCCTTGTCATTTAATGATAAAAATGCATGTAAATTACCATCAATGTTTTGTATACGCTCCATAGTTTTGGCAATAAAATCTTCTGCAGATAGGTTTCCAGATTTTACTTGCCTAGTAAATTCTAAGGCTGAAATTTTTAGATTCAATTAAATCATCTTCGGAGCTCTGACATAGGTTCCTTTATAGTAATTTAGTTTTTCAATTAGTTTCTCATTAAATGGGATGTACTTGTCTTCTCTCAACTCAGATAATGGAATTTCTGTAAAAGACATTTCTTCAGATTCTACACCGGCTGAATCTAAAATGTCAAAATAGCTTATCATTTTATCAACTCGCTCATAAATTGTAGGATCATCAAGCTCGATTTTCATTAATTTTGCAACGTGTTGAATTTCTTCATGTGATACCATGTTTAATTCACCTATGGCGTAAGCCTATCATCATACCGCATTTTACTACCAGTTTTCCATATCTCTGGTATATTTTGTGCGTAAAAATCATCATAAAATTGTGTCATTTTTATCATAATTCAGAAACTGAATTTCTTGGTTATAACGCTAATGATCATACAAGAATAGACACTAAGGGTTTAGAAGGAATTCTGGATCTAAAAAACGTGGAATTTATAATTATCATGACTGATAAATTAAAAAACAAGTTAAATTCAAGTTGGCAGAATCGTACCTATGGAAGTAATCCAAAACATTCTTGTTCCGCTTGATGGTTCTAAAAACTCGTTTAAGGCACTAACAAAGGCAATTTATCTTGCAAAAAAGTGCGATTCGTCCATAACTGCTTTGTATGTTTTACGCGTTGCCTATGACAATCCAAGTTTGATCTATGTACCTCAAACACAAAACGAACTAAAAAAAGTAGAAAAATTCCTCAATACTGCAAAAAGTCAAGTTACAAAAAATACTATTGGTTTTAAAAAGAAGATTCTGTTTGGGCATGAGGCAAAAAAGATCATTGATTTTGCCCAAAAACAAAAATTTGATTTAATTGTGATTGGTGCACGTGGACGCGGTGTGGTAAAGCAAATGCTCCTTGGAAGTGTATCAAACACAGTAGTGCACAACTCAAAGGTTCCAGTATTAATCGTAAAGTGAGGTTACATTGGAAACTAGTGATTCATCTAAAAATCATCAGGAGTTATCTATTTTATGAAAATCGAAATACTTGGAAGCGGTTGCTCAAAATGCAAAGAGCTTGAAAAACGAGCCAAGGATGCAGCATCAAAATTGGGTTTGAAAGTTGACATTGAACACATTTACGATATGGATAAGATAATTGAAAGAAATGTCTTTGTCACTCCTGCACTGTCAATAGATGGAAAAGTCGTCATATCAGGTAAAGTACCAAGTGTAGAAGAACTACTTTCTTTAATCAGGAAATAAGAGATGGAATTTCTTCCAATCATTGAAGCTGGGTTTAATGCAATAAAGGACTATCTTCTTAGCCATACGCTGTTTTGCCTTGTTCCTGCATTTTTTATTGCAGGTGCAATGTCAACTCTGATACCTAAAGGAAAACTC
>JAIOOR010000009.1 GCA_021414365.1 Nitrosarchaeum sp. | reverse complement strand
CTATGCAGTAGATCACAGAAAAGAAGACTGGCACAAGCAAGTTCGTGACATCTCCAAAAATATACCAAAACCTTTTGGAGATGTACCAGGAGTAGATGTGATTTTTGAACATATTGGTGGCTCGCATTGGAACAAGGAACTAACTCTGTTAAAGTATGGTGCAACAATAGTTACAACCGGAGCTACAACTGGCTATGATGCTAAAACAGATTTGCGCCATATTTTTTTCAAGGGCATCAATATTTTGGGTTCAACTCAAGGAACAAGAGCTGAATTAGAACAAGCGCTATACTGGATATCTCAAGACAAAATTAAATCTGTCATTGATTCTGTTTATTCATTTGAGCAAGCAGCAGAAGCCCATACAAAGATGTTGACTGGAAAAGGACTCTTTGGTAAAATCTTGATGAAACCATAAACTATGACTGAAAATCCAAAAACTGATTCAATTTTAGATGAGGCAAATAGATTATTTTTAAAAGGTAAACTGAATGAAGCAATTACCTATTACGATACAATTCTACATGAGAATCCAAATCATATTGGCTCACTTAACAACAAGGGATACGCATTAAACAAGCTCAAAGATTATGATGGTGCCATACAATGTTATGACGCTGCATTGAAATTAGTTCCTGAAGATCTTTCTATACTAGTAAACAAAATATCTTCTCTGAGAAAAAAAGGTCAATTAACTGAGGCGCTAAATTACTGTAATGATATTTTAAAAAATAATTCAAAGTATAATATTGTGTTATATCATAAAGAGCGAATCTTGTTTTCAATGGGACAATTCAAAGAATCACTTCTTTGCTGCAATAACATTCTCAATGATTATCCCCTTAATGGTGATGTTTTATTTGATAAATCTTGTAGTCTTGCAATGCTTTCCAAAATAGACGATGCACTTTATGCCCTTGAAAAAGCAATTTCACAGGGCATTCAATATAAAATCAAGGCAAAAAAAACTAACTCTTTTGAAAAACTAGCAGATAATCCAAAATTTCAAAAACTAGTATCTTAATTTTATAGCCAATGTGGAATTTCCAAATATCCTTCTATGCTTTCATGTCTTAATATTTTCAAAAGTGCATTTGCTTGAGGCGTAGAAAGAACCGGTTTGTCAAATTGATTGTCTGTAGAAATTCTGGGGCACGCTACTTGAATAAACGCGTCTATTCCTTTTAGATTTTTCAATCTCTCATTTGTAATATCTGTCAGTGCAAATAATTGAACTGTCTTTCCTTCTTTTTCTAATTCGTTTTTAAATTTTAAAGCAAATACTTTGGATAACTGCCCTTCTTTTAGCCCAATAATTATTCCAAATGTCTGTGCTTCAGCAGCTTTGTAAATTGCAAGTGTGGCTTTCTTTTTTAATTTCTGTGCAAATTCTGTCACTTCTCGTACCTCATTAAAGTAAGGATCTAAAACATATGTTGGCATATTAGTCGAAAGTGCAATTCCCGCAGCATGAAAATTACTTTGTCCTAAAAATACATAGGCATCAACTTTGTCTTTGAGTTGTGTTGCTGGATAAAATTCACAACCAAACACTTGACCGTCATTTAATTGTCCTTTTCCTTTCCCAATCTCTACTTTGATTCCACCTCTAGTCAAAATCTCATTTACCTTATCCATCTGATGTAAATGTTGACTGTCTGTAACTAGTGATATCTTCTTTCCCTTGAGAATATCTACACATTTTTCGGCAACACTGTCAAACTCTACATCATCATAGGCATTAATCAGAATTAGATTTTTCTCAAATGATTCGGTGTTGATAGTGTGTCCAATGTTGAATTGTATTTCTGCACCTAATACTTTGGAACCATTTGAATTCAGATCACATGTTCCCCATGTAGTATCAGCTAAAACATATGCTGGAATACCAAATCTTTTTGTAATGTTCATAGCAGTTTCTTGTACTTGAGGTAGTATTCCGTCAGGACCATTAAGAGATACTGATACTGGTTTTTTAGATTCAATTTCTTGAAAGATACGCTCTTCGTCTATTACTATCAATTCTAGCTAAAGAGTATGCGTTATTAATTTAAATCAACTGTGAATACTAAGTTTACATCCCTTAGAAATGATATGAAAGCGAATTATATCACAATAACCCGAAGTTGTATAATACATGAAACAACAAAAATGAGATGGTTGTTTCAAGCTACAAGTTTCGTCTGTATCCTACAAAGACACAAGAATCAAGACTGGATGATGCTATGATTCCAAAAGACAAGGTATACAGCAAGGCAGCCCAGATGGTTTTATGGCAGTTTTACAACAATCTCAAGACACTGTCTTCTTTATCCAAGAAAGATAAACTGATAGGAAAACTCAGATTCAAACCAAAATCCAGATACAATAGTATCAACTATAACCAATCTGGATTCAAGCTTTTGCCAGACAATATTATCAAACTCTCCAAGATTGGAAAGATCAAATGTGTTATTCATAGAAAGATACTGGGTAAGATAAAAGAGATTCATGTAAAAAAGGAGATTACAGGAGTATGGCACGCAATAGCTATTTGTGAGAATGAATGCAAAAAATCATGTTCTTTACTGAGAAAGAAAATAATAGCAATAGATGTAGGCATAAACAACTATTGCTATGATTCTGATGGTCATGTGATAAAGCATCCACAAATTCTGAAAAACTCTGAAGAGAAACTAAAGCGATCTCAAAGAAAATTATCGAGAAAAGTTAAAGGATCATCTAACAGATTAAAAGAAAAACTAAGACTAGCTAAAATACATCAAAAAATAAAATATCAACGAAATGATTTTCTACACAAAATATCAAGACATTATGTTGATAATTATGATACAATATTTGTCGAAGAACTAAAAATACAAAACATGGTAAAGAATCATCATCTAGCTAAATCAATATCTGACTCTTCTTGGAATTCATTTTTCCAAAAACTAGAATACAAAGCTGCAAACGCTGGTATTTTATTTGCAAAAGTAGCACCACATGGAACCAGCCAAAGTTGTTCTAATTGTGGTAGAATGGTGAAAAAGACTTTGGCAATTAGAACACATCACTGTCCGTATTGTGGTCTTGTAATTGATAGAGACTACAATGCCTCTCTGAATATAAAACAGAGAGGGATAGACAGTCTACCTACGGGATGTAGGGAAGTTACGCCTTTGGAGAGAACATCTCTAGCTGTGATCCAGGCTGATCATGGTCATGTGATCTCTATGAATCAGGAAACCAATCACTTTAGTGATGAGTAGTTCACATCAACTGTGTTGTGCAACAACTAAAAATGTATGAATTTCTATAATTTGTTTATGACTTTACACATACTGAATGTTGGTTTTGATGATACTGATTCTCCAAAAGGAATGTGTACTACATTTCTTGCTTACAAAATTGTTGATTTGCTAAAAAAACATGATACTGAATTTCTAGACTTTCCCAAATTAATCCGATTCAATCCAAATATTCCTTGGAAAACAAGAGGTAATGGAGCAGTTTCTTTACAAATAAGAACAAAAAACACATCAAAAATCAAAGATCAAATTAAACACCTCGTAAAAAAATATTCTGATATCAAAAATGGGGCAAATCCCGGACTTGTTTTTTATGAAGATGAAATCCCAAAACAATTTGCCAAATTTAGCAAACTGGCATTATGGCAATTAATTAACAGAAACCATGCAAAAAAATTTGCTACAGAAAATAACATTGAATTTTTTTATCAGGGAAATGGACAGGGTCTTGTAGGTGCAATTGGAGCAATAGGTTATGATTTTAAAGATCATACATTGGAACTATTAAGTTACAGAAAAAATTCCAAGTTTGGAAAAGACAGAAAACTTTCTGCTAAAAGTGTAAAAACAATGCAGGAAAAGACACTACCTTATACCTTTAACAGCTTTGATAACAAAAAAGATCGAGTTTTAATCACTCCTCATGGACCTGATCCAGTTTTTTATGGAGTACGTGGTGAAAATGTAGATGCATTACTGCGTGCAACAAAAATTTTGAAAACAGATGAAAAATTAGCAGGTCATATGATATTCAAATCTAATCAAGGTACTGGTGATCACTTGAAAAATGAGTTTAATACAACAAATATCAAACCTTATGCTTCAGGAAAAATTACTGGCATTGTATCTGATAAACCACAAACCGTGAAAGGTGGACATGTTTTTTTTTCTGTTCTTTCAAATGGATTTGAATTACAATGTGCTGTTTACAAACCAACTGGAATTACTCTTGTTGCATCTAGTTTGATTAAAGGAGATGAGGTTTGCATCGGAGGAGGCATACGAAAAGCATCAAAAAATCACCCTCGCATTCTAAATGTTGAATTTATTCATGTCATTACTCTTGAAAAAAATCTGATAAACTCTAACCCAATATGCAAAAAATGTGACAAAAAAATGAAATCAAAAGGAAAAAACCAGGGATATCAATGCATTAAATGTGGTAAAAAATCTGCAAACAAAATCATTTTAGAAATTCCTCGAAATATCAAAAAACAATTGTATATTCCCAATGTCTCTGCACACAGACATCTGAGTAGACCATTACAAAGAATTGGAAGAACTAACAAGGAATCAAAATTTGATAAATCTGCTTCATGGTTTTGCGTATATGAAAAGTAGCGGGGAGTAGATTTGAACTACTGAACTGCGGGTTATGAGCCCGCCGGGATGACCTAGCCCTAAAGAGTCTGACTTCCCCACCCCGCTGATTCATGAATGAGCATGTGCCGTATATACGCTTTATCAAAGTCTTGCAAGTAATTAATATGATTTGAAATAATTGATTTTCTATGGATAAAAAACTAAGAATTGCAGGAATTATTGCAGCATTAGCATTTTCAATATTTATTTTGACATCACCACAAACTCCTTTTCCAATTCCGGAGCCACCATCATCAAAACATGAAAATAATTTTGTAGAAACTTTGGCAAAAAACCTTCATGAACCACGTTCTATCGCAGTTTCAGATGACAGAATTTTTGTAACAGAAAAAAATGGACAAATTAGAGTCATTCGAAATAATACTTTACTATCTGAACCGTTAGCTACATTACGTCCTGCAGTTGTATTTGATGGAGGATTATTAGGTATTGCACTTCACCCTGATTTTTCTGATAATCATTTAATGTATGTATTTTTTACCTATGAAGAAGATGGACAACTTTGGAATAAAATCATCCAAATTACTGAATCAGAAAACAAACTAAAAGATGCAAAAACAATTTTTGATAAAATACCTGGCTCTGTATTTACAAATGGTGGATTTTTAAAATTTGGTCCTGATAAAAAACTGTATGTAGGAACTGGAGTTGTTTCCGACTCTTCGCATCTATCACAAAGTCTTGATTCACTGTCTGGAAAAATTCTGCGATTAAATGATGACGGTACAATTCCTGATGACAATCCATTTCCAAATTCTCCTGTGTATTCTTTAGGGCATAGAGATCCACAAGGAATGACTTGGGATAATAAGGGTCAGATGTATCTGGCAGAACTCGGACCTGAAAAAAATGACGAGATCAATCTAATTAAACCAGGAAAAAATTATGGTTGGCCTGAACAGCAATGCTCAGGTGATGCAAAATTTGAAAGTGCAATAATGTGCTATGATCCAAGCATTGAACCCAGTGGAATATTGTATTATTCTGGTAATAAAATAAACCTAGAGTCTCATTTTATTATGGCTTCTCTTAGGGCTACTAATCTATACCAACTAGATTTTGATAATGGTCTTAGTTCTCAAAAAACTATTCTAAGCGGGGCTGGACGCATACGAGATGTAGTGCAAAGTCAAGATGGAAGTCTTTATGTAATTACTTCAAATACTGATGG
>JAIOOR010000013.1 GCA_021414365.1 Nitrosarchaeum sp. | reverse complement strand
TGTATAGTAGATGGTAGTTGTGCATTTGTCTCAGATGGTTTTGGTGCATCTGCTGGTTTTGTTTCAAATCCTTTTGGCAATGTGCCTTTTGGTTTTACTTCAGCTGGTTTTGCCGGAGCTGGTTTTACTTCAGCTGGTTTTGCCGGAGCTGGTTTTACTTCAGCTGGTTTTGCCGGAGCTGGTTTTACTTCAGCTGGTTTGGCTTCAAGTTGTGTTGCCAATGTATTCAATTTAGCTTCTAATTCTGCAATCTTGTCTTCAAGATCTTGTTTTGTTTGCTTTTTAGCAGCTGACATTTAATTTTGATGAATTTCCGGGGTTTATTTACATTTGGGTCAATTACCAATGTAAAATGTGATCAAGTTTTATATGCATAAACAACGTAGGTGAACCAATGGATGATTTTGAGAAAGAATACCCTGGATTTGATTGGAAGAATACACCTGCATACAAACATCCAGGTGGAAAAGATTGTCCATGTCCAAAACACGAGTACATTAGAGAACAAATTAATTTTACAAGACAAGTAAATCAAAAGGGAAAAGAACCATCAAAAATTACTTTGAAATTCTGTCCTGATCACTACAAAGTATACACACAAGAAGTAATTCCTGCAATGCCATTGAAATATAGAATTTTAACAAAAATTGCATTAAAACTTGGAGCTATTCAAATTGAGCAGTTAAAGTACATGGAATCAGAATTATGCTTTTATTGCAAATTTGGTTCTGGTGGTCATGATAGAAAGAATGAGCTTCCTCCAATGAGATAAAACTATTCAGGACTCAATAAAATTTTAGGTTTGTTTGGAGTGTCATGATGACATCTCTTACCGCATAAGGGACATTGCTTTCTATCAAGAAAGATGCACTGGCAAATATGAGAATCAATATACGATTTGGCGATTTTACTTGGTTCACCAGTTCCATTGCAAAAAGGACATTGTGATCCTAGCAATGTAATAGTGCCAGCCCCTTTACAAACAGCACACTTGTCTTGGTCCAATAACAGATTTTTGGAGTATTAGGAATTAAAGGCATGTTTTAGAATTATTTTAGAATATGTTTCATTAAGATAAATCCAGTTAAGCTTATACTTGTTTCATAATTAGGAAAAGTATTGGCAATTGAAGACATCCATGAGTTTGTAACAGAACTAGAAAAAAAAGGAGAACTAAAAAGAGTTAAAACAGAAGTAGACTCGAATTTAGAAATTGCCGAAATTCTAAGAAGAGAGATGTATTCAGAAGGCCCTGCCATACTTTTTGAAAACGTAAAAAATCACACTATGCCAGTATTAGGTAATGCATTTGGTTCAATGAAAAGATTAGAGATAGGTCTTGAGATGACAGATTTTACAGAAATTGGACAGAGAATTGTAGATATGACAAAGATGGATATGCCATCAGGATTTCTAAATAAAATTAAAAAACTTCCAGAACTTTCAAAAATGGCAGAATCTTTTCCTAAACTTGAAAGTAGTGGACCAGTCACTGAGATTACATCAAATTCTGCATCATTTGATGACTTACCAATTTTAAAATCATGGCCAAATGATGCGGGACGTTTTATCACGTTGGGATTAGTAGCCACAAAGCATCCAGAAACAGGAGTAAAAAATCTAGGAGTATACAGAATGCAAATCTTAGATAGCACACATGCACTGATGCATTGGCAGAAACATAAACGCGGTGCACATCATGGAGATATTTCAAAAGAGAGAGGAGAAAAGATCCCAGTAGCAATAATCATAGGATGTGAACCTGCAACTGTTTTTTCATCTATAGCTCCAGTCCCAGAAGGATTGGACAAGTATTTGTTTGCAGGAATTACAAGAAGAAAAGGGATCAAGACAGTTAAATGCAAAACAATTGATTTGGAAGTTCCTGCAAATGCAGAAATTGTTTTAGAGGGATATGTTGATCCTTGCGACGTTAGAGATGAGGGACCGTTTGGAGATCATACAGGATATTATACTCCAGTTGAACCATACCCAACTTTTACATTAACAGGAATTATGAGAAGAAAAGATCCAATTTATGTAACTACTGTGGTAGGAAAACCAATTTTAGAAGATGCATATATTGGAAAAGTAATCGAACGATCATTTTTGCCATTAATACGAATGTTCCATCCAGAGGTTGTAGACTTTAGCATGCCAGCTGCTGGATGGTTTCAAGGATTTGCAATAATATCAATAAAGAAAAGATATCCAGGACAAGCAAAAAAAGTAATGATGGGGTTATGGGGAATGGGACAGCTTGCTCTAACAAAGATATTCGTTGTAGTTGATGAAGACATTAACGTACATAATATAGACGATGTAATATGGGCAATAACTACACGAGCTGATGCTGCACGTGATACTACTATAATTAACAATACACCTACAGATACACTTGATCCAGCATCACCGCTAGTAAATTTGGGTTCAAAGCTTGGAATAGATGCCACCCAAAAAACAAGAGAGGAAGGATATGAGAGAGAAATTCAAAAACAGGTCAAAGCAGATAATGATACAAAGAATTTAGTAGATTCAAAATGGTCCAGTTATGGATTATAGCAAGGCAATTGGATTGTAAAAATTATCTCGCTCTTCTGCCTGATACCCAATTTGGTGAATTGCATCCACAATTAATTTACCAGTCAATTCAGTAGAACGTGAACCAGTACAAGATACAACCTCTTCGCCAATTAGTGTACCTCCAAAATCATTTGCACCGTATTGAAGAGCAAGCTGTGCCATTCCCACTCCATTTGTAAGCCAAGAAGATTGAATGTGTTGGATTAGTCCATCAAAAACGAGTCTAGATATCGCTATCATTTTTAGAAGATGAGTTCCACCTGTACCGTATTCTACTAATTTTTCTTGTTGCATCAAAGTATTATTTGGCTCAAAATTCCAAGGGATAAATGCCATAAATCCATTAGTTTTTTCTTGTAATTTTACAATTTTAAAAAAATGCTCTGCAATATCATCATTATTTTCTACATGTCCGTACATCATAGTTGCAGATGCTGGAAGTCCAAGTGTATGCGCCTCTTCCATTATTCTAATCCAATCGACACTGGATATTTTCTTTGGACTGATTACATCTTTTACAGAATCTACTAGAATTTCAGCTCCTGCTCCGGGTATAGATTGAAGACCAGATTCTTTTAATCGCGATAAAACTTCTCTGGTAGATGTTTTTTCAATTTTTGCAATCATATCAATTTCAGATGCGGAAAGCCCATGCACCCCAACATCTGGAAATTTTTTCCTAATCATTTTAAATGCATTTTCATAATATTCAATTTTCAGATTTGGGTTATGACCGCCTTGAATCAAAACTTGTCTTATCTTAAACATCTCCCATGCTGTCTTTACTCTTGATTCGATTTGATCTAGGGTTAATGTGTATGCATCTTCGGATCCAGGAGATCTATAAAATGCACAGAATTTGCAGTCGGTAATACAGACATTAGTATAATTGAGAATAATGTTATTTACAAAAGAGACCTTCTTTCCAAATTGTTTTCTTGTTAGATGACCAGAAACAAGACCCATCAAATGAACATCATCAGACTCTAATAATCTAAGACAATCTGCAGGAGTTGGCCTGTTCCCACGTAGTGAATTTTCAAGAATGTCTCCAATAGCGCTTTGATTGATTTGTTCGGTGGTTTGACTCAAACTTGTTCAACAGCAGTTTTGATTTCTATTTATGCCTTGATAAAAAAATTATTAAAAAACAATTCAGCATAAAGACAAATTCATGCACAAATAAGATAATTTAGAGTTCAGAGATTTACGTTATTTTTAAGTAGGGCACTAAAAACAGATTCAGCCATGGTATCAGGTCATCAGATTCGACTTAATCGAATTCTTAGGAAAGGAAAGATGTTGTGCATTCCAATGGATCATGGTATTTCTAATGGACCAATTGATGGTTTAACAGATCCTGCTTCTATCATTCAAAAATGTGAAACACGTGGCTTAACGAGCATAATAATTAACAAAGGAATTCTTAAAACATTACCTAAACCAATAAAGATTGGAGTTTTAGTACATTTTTCTAGCAGCACATCATTATCATTATCACCTAATCGCAAAATGCTAACAGGTACAGTAGAAGAAGCAGTAAGAATGGGAGCAGACGGTGTTTCACTACACATCAACATAGGCGGAAAAGAAGAGCCAGAAATGCTAGAACAACTTGGAATGACATCTTCGGAATGTCAAAAATGGAATATGCCACTTTTAGCAATGATGTATCCAAGAGGAGAAAACATCAAGGATCCACATGACCCAGAAATTGTAGGGCATGTTGCAAGAATAGGTGCAGAGTGCGGAGCTGACATTGTAAAAACATTATACACTGGAGACATTGATTCATTTGCAAAAATTGTAAAGAGTACTCCAGTACCAATAGTAATTGCAGGTGGGCCAAAAGCAAAAACAGATTTAGATATTCTTCAAATGACAGAAGATGCAATGACTGCAGGAGCAAGAGGAGTAACATATGGTAGAAATATTTTTGCACATAAAAGACCAGAAAAAATGGTAGAAGCATTAGCATCAATAATTTTCAAAAAAGAATCCGCAAAGGAAGCAATGAAAAAAATTGAGTAAGATAAGAGAATTAATAATTTTGCCCAAAGTGTCTCAAACACAATTAACAAAATTTCTTCATCAGTTACAAGAAGAAAAAATCAAAATGGTGTATCTAGATCCAAAAAAAATAGATCAAAAAAAAATAAAATTGGAAACAGTATACCCATCACCTGCAGCAAAATATGTAGTAATTGAAAAAGAAGGGTCTACAAAACCAAAAGGGAAAAAAATAGGCAAAAAATTTGAAGTGTTATCCAATGCAGATATTGAAAATATCCTGACATTAGCAAAAAAAGGATTAGATTTTGTAATAGTAGAAGTGAAAGATTGGAAAATAATTCCACTTGAAAACATCATAGCAAAACTTCACAAGATCAATACCAAAATTTTTGCCATAGCAAATACGCCTGAAGAGGTAAGAAAGATGTTTTCAATCCTAGAAGTGGGCGTTGATGGAGTGATTTTCAATACTTCTTCAATTAATGAGGTCAGAGAAGCTATGATCTATTTAGGAACTAGAAGTTTTGAATTAAAACCTGCAAAAATAGTTGAAATCAAGGAAGTCGGAGACGGTGAAAGAGTATGTGTTGATACTGCATCTATGCTTCATAAAGGAGAGGGAATGTTAATTGGAAGTAGATCAAACTTTTTGTTTTTAGTGCATAACGAATCAGTGGGATCTTCTTTTACATCACCAAGACCATTTAGAGTAAATGCTGGTGCAGTACATTGCTATACACTTTCTCCAGATGGGACAACAAACTATCTTTCAGAAGTAGAAACTGGATCAGAAGTATTAATTATTAATTCAAAAGGCAATGCAAGAAGAGCCACTGTCGGAAGATCAAAAATAGAACGACGTCCAATGTTAATGATTAAAGCATCAGTAGGTGATGAGATAGGAGGAATAATTGCTCAAGACGCAGAAACTATTCGTTTTGTAAGACCAAATGGACAGCTAATATCTGTGACACATCTAAAGAAAGGAGATACTGTAATGGTGCATGCAAAATCGGCTACAGGCAGACATTTTGGAATGGAAGTATCAGATGAATATATTTTAGAAAAATAAAAGAAATGAAATACAAAACATGTGTATCAATTGCAGAAAATTCGGCAGATAAGATTAAAAAAAATCTAAAAGAGGCGTTAAAAAAATCAGATTATGTTGAAGTGAGATTTGATTTTTTAAAAACAAATGAAATACCAAAAACATTAAAGATTATCAAAAAAGATATAAAAAAAACAGTATGCACATTAAGACCCAAATCAGAAGGCGGGAAATTTGAAGGTAGTGAAAAAGAAAGAATTGCAATTTTAAAATTAATTGCAGAATACAATCCATTTTTATTAGATGTAGAGTTTAACACAATTAAAAAAAATAAAGATTTAGCAAAATATCTTAAAACAACAAAAACAAAACTGTTGATTTCATGGCATGATTTTAAAAAAACCCCAAAATTTTCAGAGTTAACAAACAAAATGAATCAGATGGTAAAATTTTCAGATAATGTGAAAATTGTCACCACAGCAAAGTCAACTGACGACTCAACCAGAATTCTCCAAATGTATAGCAAAAGTGGAAAGAGTAATCTGATAGCATTTGCAATGGGCGATAGTGGCAAAATATCAAGAATTTTATGCCTATATTTGGGCAGCCCTTACACTTATGTTTCGTTAGGAAAACCGGTGGCACCAGGGCAGTTCAGTGTAGATGAAATGAAAAAAATAATACAAATAAAAATTGCATAAATCAAAATTTCAAAATTAACAAAAATTCAATTTACAAATATACAACATAACTCACAATTTTATAAAAATACACGTTGACATATTCATAGAGTAATCGAGAGTTTAAATCAATCAAGATAATTTAGAAAACAAGATGTCAAAAACATTTGCAGTAATTGGAGATCCAATTGATCATTCGTTATCACCCAATATTCATAGTGCAGCTTTTAAAGAATTGAATTTAGATTGTTCATACATTGCATACAGGATACCAAAAGGAGAGTTAGAAGAAGGAATAGAGGCTCTTAAAAAAATCAAAATAAATGGATTTAATGTTACAATTCCTCACAAGATTGAAATGATGAAATATTTAGATAAACTAGATGAGTCATGCAGCATAATTGGAGCAGTAAATACCGTTTCAAATGATGATGGGATTTTAAAAGGATACAACACAGATATGGATGGATTTCTAGAGCCATTTAAAAAAAGAAGCATCAGTATAAAAAATTTAAAAGTGTTATTGTTAGGAGCCGGTGGTGCTGCAAGAGCCATCATTGCAGGATTTGCAAAAGAACATGTACAAAGCATTACAGTTGCAAATAGAACTATAGAAAATGCAAAAAAAGTAGTAGAATTTTCGAATAAAATTGGGCTAAATGCAAATGCAATAAAGATAAACGAGATTGGAGACTCTGCAAAAGATTACGACATAATTGTAAATGCAACATCAGTTGGATTAAAAAATGAATCCAGCCCAATTTCATTAGACGATATTAATTCAAAAACTATTGTATATGATATTGTATACATGCCAATAAATACAGATTTTCTAAAAAAAGCAAAAGAAAAAGGAGCCACTATAATTTACGGATATGAAATGCTGCTTGGGCAAGCAACAAGAGCATTTGAAATTTGGCACGGGATAGAAGCACCTTATAATGCCATGAAAAAAGCATTGTTAGGAGGAACATAATGACAAAAGCAAAGGCCACAGTTCACGGTGCAGTGTCACTGGTAAATGCAATTGCAACCCAAAAAGGTGCCACATTAGGCATAGAACTGGAAGTAAATGCAATTATTGAAACGAGTCCAGGAAAAGGAATTAACATTCAATCAGAAAACAAGAATCTTAGCTCAAGACTGATAAATAAAACAATTGAAAAAATTATTTCAAAAAAAGATATCGATGAGAATAAAATAGACATTACTTTAGAATCACAAATACCTACAGGATATGGATTAAAAAGCTCTAGTGCAATTTCAAGTGCAGTGGCCCTTGCATGTTCCAAAATTTTCAAACCAAAATTGACAGATAAACAGATTTTGCTTGCAGGAGTAGAAGCATCAATTGAATCCAAGGTCAGCATAACAGGAGCATATGATGATGCATGTTCATGTTATTATGGAGGATTTAATGTAACAGATAATCTTAAGAAAAATCGCATTGTTTCAGAAAAAGCGCCTGTAAATTTAATTGCCGTGATATTCATTCCAAAAAACAGAAAACGTGGAAATTTAAAAAATTTAAAAATTCTTTCTGCAGTATTTGAAAATGCATGGGAGTTAGCTAAAAAAACAGATTATTGGAATGCAATGAATGTCAATGGGTTAGCAACAGCTGCTACATTAAATTCTGATCCAAAAATAATCATTGATGTACTAGAAAAAGGAGCATTGGGGGCATCAGTTTCAGGAAATGGGCCTTCAATTGCTGCAATCACAAAAAAAGAAAATGAATCAAATATCAAAAAAGTGTTTTCGGCATTGGAAGGAAGCATAATAGTTTCCAAAATCAACAACAAAAAGGCAGAAGTTCATGAATTGTAAAGTAGAGAAATCAAAACTATCAGGACACATTACATGCCCAGCAAACAAGAGTTATTCGCACAGAGCAATTTTTCTTGCATCTCTTGCAGGAAATAACAGTAAAATAGACAATTTGTTATTTTCTGCAGATACAATTGCAACAATAGAAACATGTAGAAATTTTGGAGCTGAAATTGAAGAAACAAATACGTCAATAATTGTCAAAAAATCCATAAAAACAGAGACAATTGTGCCTAAAATTGATGCAAAAAACTCTGGCACTACCATTAGAATTGCTTCAGGTATTGCTAGTTTGTTCACTCAAGAAATTACATTGACAGGAGATACTAGTCTTCAAAAAAGACCAATGCAACCATTATTAGATGCACTTGAAAGCATAGGGGCCAAGTGCAGTTCAACAAACGGTATGCCACCAATTAAAATAACTGGAAAAATTTTAGGGGGCGATGTTTCCATTCCTGGAAATTTTTCTAGTCAGTTTATTTCTGCATTATTAATTTGTGGACCATTAACTGAAAAAGGAATTAACTTGACGATAGATGGAAACTTGGTTTCAAAACCATATCTTGATGCAACTATAGCAACAATGAGAAACTTTGGAGTTACAGTGCAAACATTAATTCCTTACAAGAAATACGACATCACACCTCAAGTCTACAAGGCATCAACATTTACAATTCCAATAGATTTTTCAAGTCTTGCATTACTTCTTTCAGCATCAGTGTTAAACGGAGAAAATGTGATCATTCATGGCAAGATGGGAGACCTACCTCAAGGAGATGAAGTTTTTATCGATATTCTAGAACAGATGGGAGTAAAAATTTCAATAAACGAAGATCAGTTTACAATTCAATCACCAGAAAAACTTACTGGTGGACGATTTGATTTGAGTAATTCACCAGACATTCTCCCACCACTTGCAATATTGGCATTAAAAATAATAAACCCAATTGAAATCATAAATGTAAAACATGCAAGATTAAAAGAAACAGATAGAATTTTAATTTTATCTAGAGAGTTAGTAAAAATTGGAATCAAGGTACAAGAAAAAGAAGACGGGTTAATTTTAGAACCAGCAAAAGAATTACATGGTGCATTATTAAATTCTGAAAACGATCATAGATTATTTATGGCATTTTGTATAGCTGGAATGTATGTAGGCAACTGTATTGTAACAGACCATGAATCGGTGGCAGTATCATATCCAGATTTTATTAATGAGATGAACAAATTAGGTGCAAAAATTACAATACAAAAATAAAATCATTTTAAAAAATTAAAGAGATAAAAGGCGCGACCCTGTATAGAGTGAAAAGCATTCTCCTCACTCGCAACGCCTAAGCGAAGATAACATGTATTTTTCGCAGGGTCGCGCAATTCATTTGTTATGAATTACATGTTTTTGCATGTAACTTATGCGTTATTATTATATTTAAGGATTAATTGAAATTATTACAAATAAACATGATAAATGATATAATTTTTAAAATAGGCAAAAATCAATTAAAAACAAGAAAATCACGAAATTTTGAGTGTATTCAATTAAGTAACAAACAAAAGCAGAACGATGTTTTATGCCAATTGATTTTTTGGCAAAATAATTGTAAATGTAACAGGATTATTTTTGACAGATATGCTTCCACCATGATTTACCATGACGGATTTGCAGCTTGCAAGGCCTAGACCTGTGCCTTTTTGTTTTGTTGTAAATAGTGGTTCAAAAATTCTAGGCATCACATAGTCTGGAATGGATTCTCCAGAATCAATTACGGAGATAAGATGTGATGTTGAAGTGCTATCATATTGAATTGATATTTTACCATCATCTCCAAGCTTTTGTACTGCATTGGAAATTAAATTTGTAAAAACAATGATCAGTTGAGATTCGTCGCAGTTGATTTCATGGTCATCTTTTGGTAATTCGATAGATATTTTGTTTGGAATGTCAACGTATTCCAGTGTATTTTTTAATAGTTCTTGAAGAGAATTTTTTTGTAATTTTATCGGTGGAATTCTTACAAAATCGGTTACATCGTTTATTTGACGTAAAATTTGATCAAGAGAGTATTTTATTTTATCACAGTGTTCTAATGTTTTTTCCTCTTTGGTAGTCATTTTGATAAGATCTACACGGTTGAAAATACTGGAAAGGGGGTTTTTTATATCATGTGTGAGTTTTGCAGATAATTCACCCAATATTGAAAACCTATTAATTTTAATTCGATCACGTGAAACAATTAATTCATTTTCTAGATTTTTTATTGCTGTCAAATCCTTACCTGTCACCAAATATCCTTCAATATTTCCTGATTCATCATGTAATACTGCACCACTCCATAAAGTCGAAAATGTTGTATTGTTTTTTCGCTTCATTTCAAATGAAACATTATGGTTTATTCCATTTGTTACTACTTTTTCAAATCCATCAACTGCAATATGTCTATCTCTTTCTAAAACCATATCTATAGGACCAATCATTCCAATCATTTCACTTTTCTCATATCCCAAATTTTTTGCACATTGGGCATTACAATCAACAATTTTTCCATTCTTATCAAGAATTGCCAGCATGTCTGGAGAAGCCTCAAAGAGTATTTTTATGGCTGTGTCATCTTTGATTGAAGGCAACAATGGAAAATAAGATGTATGATATTAAATCTGTTTTATCATTATCAAATATAATCCCTATAAAAAATTCAAAAGCAGAGCCTGTTTTATTAGAATTACCCAAAAAAGGACTCTAAATCACAATTATAAGCATCAATTTACCCATACAATATGTTGCCAGGAAGTTCAATTGGTCAGCGACTTGTTTTAACTAGTTTCGGTGAAAGTCACGGAAAATCCATAGGAGCTGTCTTAGATGGTTGTCCTGCAGGATTAGAAATTGATGAAAAAGAAATTCAAAAAATGCTTGATCTTAGAAAACCAGGTCAATCATTAATCTCTACACAACGTAAAGAGAAAGATGTTGTTGAAATTATTTCCGGGGTTTTCAGAGGATATACAACGGGAGCTCCAATTACAATGATAGTTTGGAACAGTGATCAGAAATCAACAGATTATGAGAATTTGAAAACAAAACTCAGACCAGGACACTCAGATTATCCGGCCATGATGAAATACAACCATTTCAATGATTATAGAGGAGGAGGAAGATTTTCCGGAAGATTAACTGCAACTCATGTTATGGGAGGCGTAATTGCAAAGAAATTATTAAAAATTACATTAGGGATTGAAACAAATTCATTTACAACACAGATTGGAAAAATAAAGATGGAAAACAAGTTCAGTGAAAAAATGATCGATTTAATTTATAAAAATGAAGTTAGATGTCCTGAAGAAAATACAGCGGAGAAAATGAAAGAGTCAATACTGGATGCAAGAAAAAATGGAGATTCACTTGGAGGAATAATTGAATCCATCACTACAAATGTTCCAATAGGATTAGGTGAACCAATTTTTGGATCATTGGAATCAGATTTAAGTAAAGCAATGTTTTCAATTCCATCTGTAAAAGGAGTGGAGTTTGGTTCTGGATTTGAAGGAGCCAAACTATTTGGTTCAGAAAATAATGATCTATACACAATCAAAAAAGGAAAGATTGTTACTAAAACAAACAATTCCGGAGGAATACTAGGTGGGATATCAAACGGCATGCCAATAACAATGAGAATTGCATTCAAACCTGCATCATCAATAGCACAGAAACAAAGTACCGTAGACATTAAAACAAAAAAAGAGACAGTCCTAGAAGTAAAAGGAAGGCACGATCCATGTGTAGTGCCAAGAGCGCCACCAGTTGTAGATTCGCTAGTTGCCCTAACTTTAGCAGATCATGCTATTTTAGCTGGAGCAATTAAGCCTGTATTGTAAGGATATGTCAGATATCAATCAACTTCGCAATAGGATAGAAGAGATAACTATTGAGATGATAAAGATGCTAAAACTAAGAACAGACATATCTAAAAAAATTGGAGTAATCAAAAAAAATACAGGTAAAGGAATCACAGATGAATCTAGAGAAGATAACCTACGCAAACAAGTAATCTCATTATGTAAGGAATTAAATTTTGATGAGACAATTGGAACAAAATTTTTAAATTTTTTACTTAATGAATCAATTAAAGTACAATCAGATAACAAACAAACACATTTTTCAATTTTTCTCAAAGCAAAATCAATGGAAGAACAAGGGAGGAAAATAATTCACATGGAAGTTGGAGAGCCGGATTTTTTACCACCAGAAATTGTAAGAAAAGCACTCGAAGAAGTTTTCGACAAAGGATTTTTAAAATACGGTCAAGCAAGAGGAATGCCATCATTTAGAAATGCACTTGCAAAGTATGTGAATAAAAAATTCAATGTAAAAGTTACAGAAGAGAATTTTTTAGTTAGTCCAGGTGCACGATTTTCAATATTTACCGCGATTACCACGTTACTAAATCCAGGAGATGAGTTAATCGTAATAGAGCCAGCATGGCCTGCATACAAGGATTGTGCATTAAATTCAGGAATTAAAGTAAGAACCGTCACTACTACATTGGAAGGAAAATGGGAACCAACTATCGAACAAATCCAAAAAGTGATCAATCCCAATACAAAGATGATAGTATTGAATTATCCAAATAATCCAACAGGGAAAATTCTTCCTGAAAAATTACAAGACGAAATTGTAGAGTTAGCAATGAAAAACGATTTGTATATTTTAAGTGATGAAGTTTATTCTCAATACGCATTTAAAAATTGGAAAAGTGTATTGTGCTACAATTATGAAAAAAGCATCATAGCTCAATCATTTTCAAAATCTCATGCAATGACAGGATTTAGAATAGGTTATGCCATTGCAAATTCTAAGATAATCAACACAATGTCAAAATTAGAAGCACTTTGTCTCACAAACGTTTCTGAGCCTATTCAATATGTTGCAATGAAGGCACTGGAAGCAGATACATCAAACAACACTAATACCATACAAAGCAGACTAAAGATATTGGCAGAAAAAGCAAAAGAGATCAAATTAGATTTTGTGGCTCCAGATGGGGCAATGTACATTTTTGCTCGTATTAATCAAGAGGGATTTAGCGGGGTTCAATTTGCAAACGAACTTTTAGAAAAAGGATTGGCAGTTGCCCCAGGAGAAGGATTTGGCGAATATAAAAATTTCATTAGAATATCTGCCTGTGAGAATGAAAAAACACTAATGGACGGAATGAATATACTTAGTAAGATGAGAGATAAATAATGAAAAAGAAGATTACAATAATTGGTGCAGGAGGCCAGATGGGGCAATGGTTTGCAAAATATTTCTTAGCAAATGATTTTGAGGTAACAGGTTATGATACTGAAAATAAAATTCATGGAAAAGGAATCATACAATCAGAATCACTGGTAGGTGGAATTTTAAAAGCAGATTATGTAGTTTTATGTACACCAACAAGAAGAACTCCCGAAATAATCAGATTAATTGCAAAAGAGATGAAACGTGGAACATATCTAATTGAAATATCATCTGAAAAATCTAAAGTAGTTACATCATTATCAAAAATGCCTGCAAAAATCAATCCAATATGTATTCATCCTATGTTTGGACCTGGAGCAAAATCTATCAAAGGACAAAACATAATTTCAATTCCAATAAAAGATGCAAAAAAAGAATTAATTATTGCCAAAGAGCTTTTTGATGGTGCAAACTTTGTTACAATTGATGCTATAGAACACGATAAAAAAATCGCTGTGATTTTAGGATTGACTCATTTGATGAATCTTGTTTTTGCAAACATTATTTCAAAAGATGAAAAAATGGCATTAACAGAAAAGATGTCTGGAACAACTTTTAGAGTTCAAAAAATATTAGCGGAAAGCATCATGACTGAATCACCAGAATTAATAGAAACAATTATCGCAAATCCAGAAATCAGAAGAGCTGCAGAAGAACTTTGGAAAGACATAGGAAGACTACTCACAGCAGTACAAGAATCAAAGACAGAAGAAGTGATAGATTACATCAAGACATGTCAAGAAAAACTTTCTGCAAATACAAATCTAGAAGAATCATATAAAAAATTAACAAAAATGGTAAATGCTATTGAAAAATAAAAGAAATGCGCTCAACCAAAATAGTGACATCGTTTATTCAAGATAAACAGAAAATACTCATTCTAAAAAGAAGCAAAAATGTAAAAACCATGAAAGGTTTGTGGGCAGGAATTAGTGGAATTATAGAAAAAAATGAGAATCCATTATCAAGAGCAAAAATTGAAATTTATGAAGAAACAGGTATTTCTGAAGACAAAATAAGACTAGTAAAAAATGCAGATGTGCTAAAAATCAATTCACCGCAGTATGAAAATCACGAGTGGGAGATATTTCCGTTTTTGTTTGAAGCAAAAAAACCAGAAATTAAACTGAATTGGGAAAATTCAGAGTATGCGTGGATTACAATAGATGAATTGAAAAACTATGAAACAGTTCCCAGTCTTGAAAAAGTGTTACTAAATTTGTTGTAATTTTTCTTCTTTTTCGTATTTTCTTTGCTGGGGCAACATGATATAGACACATGCACCACCACACATTGTACATGGAACATTATTTCCAAGACGTTGACCAGTTCGACTATGAATTCTAGCTGCTTCTTCTGGATCAATAGATAATGCGATTTGTTTCTCCCAATCTAATGTACGACGAGCTTCGGTCATTGCCATATCCCATTTTATTGCCTTTTCACGAATTTTTACCAAATCAGCTGAATGTGCTGCAATTCTATATGCAATCAAACCAGCTTTAACTTCTTCAGCATTAGGTAATGCAAGATGTTCAGAAGGAGTAAGATAACACAGTAAATCAACACCTTGACTTGCAGAAACAGCAGCACCGATTGCACTAGCAATGTGATCATGTCCTGATGCGACATCAGTTACTAAAGGACCTAAAACATAGTAAGGAACATCACCGATTAATGATTTTGCAAGTATTACATTAGCAGACACTTCATTTAATGGGACATGTCCTGGACCTTCCACCATTACTTGAATATCTTGTTCGTGAGCACGTTTAGTTAATTGTGATATATTGATCATTTCTTGAACCTGGAGCTCATCATGAGAATCAAGGATAGAGCCAGGTCGTAATGCATCACCTAAACTAAATGTGATATCATATTTTTTTGCAATTTCAATAAGATAATCATAATGTGTCAAGTATGGATTTTCTTTATCATGTTTTAACATCCACGCAGCAGTGATTGTTCCACCCTTACTCACAACACCACCATACCTTTTTACTTTGAGGATTCTTTTTGCAATATCTTTTGTGATACCACAGTGAATGGTTGTGTAATCAACACCATCTTTTGCATTGTTTTCAAACGCGTTTAAGAAATCATCCTCAGTCAAGTTTAAAGGATTTTTATGAACTTCAACACCATAGTTGTATGCCTCATAGATAGGGACTGTGCCAAACGTAATTGGTGCAACTTCTAATAGAGATTGACGAATTTTTCTAACATCTCCACCATCACTTAAATCCATTATCGTGTCAGCATGATATTTTACTGCAACTTTTGCTTTTTCAATTTCTTCTTCCAAATTAACATTTAGAGTCGAAGTACCAATGTTGACATTTACTTTAGTTTTAAGACCCTTACCAATTCCAACATTGTGAATTTTCTGAGAACGGATATTATTACTAGGAATTATTATAGAGCCACATGCAATTTTAGGAAGTAACCATTCCAATGTAACATCCTCATCTTTTGCAACTCTCTTCATTTCCTCAGTGGCAACACCTCTTCGGGCTGCACTCATTTGAGTACCCATGTATTGATTACATCTTTGCCTGATTTAAACAATCATAGATGTACAAATTTTGGTCAGTCTTTTAAATATAAAAAATCGATCAATTTTAAAGAAAACTATAAAAAATTTTCAAAAAAGAGAATTTTTGAAAATTTGTGTATCATTATTTAGCTGAATTCCAAGTTTCAGAAATATTAAAATCAGTAAATGAATCAGAGACAAAATATTTTTTACCGCATTTGAAGCATTGCCAAAGATATGTATCATTAGTCTTTTTTTGATATTGCATAGGCAACAAACATGAAGTGCAGAGTAATTCGTCGGGAACATCATCGATTAGAGGAATTTTCTTTTTAATCAAATTAACAAATATTGATTGTCGATGAACTATAAATGCTCTATCACAATTACAAATTAAAAATACAAAAAGTAAAAATTAAAAAAGGAAATATAGATTAGGATAAGTGGTATTAAAAATTCGATATGAACTTGCTATCCATAGGTGGCTCTGATCCATCATCAGGGGCAGGCATTCAAAGTGATGTAAAAACATTTGATTCCCTAAATGCTTATGGATTAACAGTAATCACTGCAATTACAGGTCAAAATACATCTAGTTTTGGAATGATTCAACCAGCGTCACAAAAAATAGTAAAAAATCAGATAGATTCAATAATTTCTGATTTTAAAATAGATGGAATTAAAATTGGAATGGTGTACAATTCAGAAATTATAAAAACAATTTACAAAGAACTAAAAAATAAAAAAATCCCAATTGTGGTCGACCCAGTTATAAAATCCACTACTGGGGGACTACTCATTGAAAGAAATGCTATCAAAGATTTTAAAAAATTTTTAATTCCATTATCCACAGTGATCACACCAAATAAATTTGAGGCAGAATTCTTATCTGAAATTAAAATTGATTCAAAAAAATCACTTCAGAGAGCTGCTAAAAAAATTCAGGGCATGGGCGCAAAGAACGTCATAATTACAGGATTAGAAACAAATGATCAAATAACAGACTACATCTTAGAACAAAAAAATCAATACACAATATCAGGCAAAAAAATATTAAAAACTAATCATGGTAGTGGATGCAATTATTCAGCAACATTATTGTTTTCACTAGCAAACGGAATACATTTGAAAGAAGCAGTAAAATTTTCAAAACAATTCACATTCAATTCAATTAAAAATGCTAAAAAGATCGGACATGGAATATTAATCACACAAATCAAAAACAAAGATGATATTCGTGAGGAATTAACTCATGCGATTAATGAATTTGTTCAAATTAAAAACATATACAAATTCATTCCCGAATGTCAAACAAATTTTGTATTTTCAAAAAAGAGTCCAAGATCAATTAAAGAGATACTAGGTGTGTCGGGTAGAATAGTGAAAACTGGAAACAGTGTAACAGTTGCAGGAGATTTAGAGTATGGTGGATCAAAACATGTTGCTACTGCATTAATTGTTATGAATAAAAAATTTCCAGAGATATGCTCAGCAATTAATTTAAGATATAGTGAAGATATAATATTAAAATTAAGAAAAAAAAGAGTCATTATTTCCAGTTATGATAGAAATGATGAGCCAAAGACAATTAAAAACAAAGACAGATCTTCAGTTGGCTGGGGAATAAAACATGCAATAAGAAATTTGAAAAATCCACCAGATATCATTTATCACAAAGGAGATTTTGGAAAAGAGCCGATGATAATCGTTTTTGCCAAAACCCCCACATCAGTGATTGAAAAAATTTCAAATCTGTTTATTTGATTTTAAATTATAATAGAAATACACACTTGAACATAAATAGCCATATATCAAATAGAGATTTGTGAAAGCAGTAATTCTTGCAGGCGGGCTAGGAACGAGGTTACAGCCATATACAACGTTTCTTCCAAAACCAATGCTGCCATTAGGAGAAAAGCCAATTTTAGAACATTTAGTTGACTGGACAAAGAAAAATGGCATAAAATCAGTTGTATTATGTGTCAGCTATTTGAAAAAGGCAATTGAAGATTATTTTGAAGACGGTAAACGATTTGGAGTGAACATAGAGTATGCAATTGCTAACAGACCATTAGCTACAGCAGGTCAATTAAAAACGGCTGAAAAATTCATTGATGAAACTTTTGTTTGTATGTATGGAGATTCAATATTTGACTTTAATTTGCGAAACATGGTAAAACAACACAAGCAAAAAAAATCATTTGTCACAATGAGTTTGTATGAATATAAAACAAATTTACCATATGGAGTAATTGAAACCGCAAAAACAGGCAAAGTAATCGCATGGAATGAAAAACCAGAGATCAAGGCAAATATCAACATGGGATGTTATGTTATGGAACCTGAAATCATGGGGTTTATTCCAAAAAATGTTCCATATGGAATGGATGATTTGATAAAAAAAGTAATGACTAAAAACAAACCAGTTGATAGTATAGTTTCTAAAAAAGGATTTTTAGATATTGGAAATAAGGCATCGTATAGAAAGGCTAATCAGGAATATCTTCAAAAACTTGGAAACATTTGATAAAAAAAATGAGTGGCATAATTATTAGAAAATTACAAAAAGAAGATCTTCAAAATGGATTTTTATCAACATTGGATTCTCTTCGCAAGGCAAGCAATATGAACAAAAAAACAGCTGAAAAAATATTTGATAAAATAAATTCAAATTCGGATCACATCATAATAGTTGCTGTAATGGATGGGAGAATAGTTGGATCAACCACACTTCTAATTGAAACAAAGTTTATTCACAATGGAGGCAAAGTTGGCCATATTGAAGATGTAGTTATAGATAAAGACCATCAAAGAAAAGACATTGGGGAGAAAATCATAAAGTATCTATTAAAATATGCAAAAGATAACGGGTGCTATAAAACGATTTTAGATTGTGTAGATGATGTAAAGCCATTTTATGAAAAACTAGGCTTCAAACACAATGCAAATGCATTAAGATTTGATCATGTTTAGAAATATTCTTTTTTTGGACGTTTCTTGTTTGTTTTAATTAAAATTATTCCAACAATCATCACAGGAATAGAAACACCCATGAAAACAGGCGGTGTAATAATTACGGAATCTATTACATATGAAGGAACAAGTTTATCTAAAAGAGTGTAACAGTAAGCCATTCCTATTAACAAAATCACACCTCCACCAAGTATTATAGAACCAATTTGTTTAGAGCCATAACGTTTTGCTAGAATAAACGATAGTCCAGTTAAAATTGATGCCGGTGCAACTCCAATAGAAATGAATTGAAGAATTTTTGGAGTTGGTTCAAATGCAACCGCAAATTCAAAATTAGCAGGAAGATCAGTCATAAAATAATAAATTGAGATCATTTCTCCAACAAACATTGCATACAATCCAACACTTGCAATAGAAGCCCATTTTTCTAATGACATGATGTTTACAAATCGTGTTGATAATTAAACCATTCAAACAATGCCAACTAGATTGGCCAATTCCTTTCTGCAAGATACTCCAAGTTTTTCTGCTGCTTGTTCTGGAGATATATCATTTAGGAAAATGCCATAACCACGTTCAAGACCGGACCAATTCTTAGTAATTGGGTAAATTTCGATATGCCAGTGAATTTGTCTGCTGTTTTTCTTTTCAGGAGATAAGTGAAATACCAAATTATATGAAACGTCTTTAATGGTTTTTGATAGACCGCCAAGAGTTGCTCGTAAAATAAGAGACAAATCATTGATTTCTTTCTGAGTAATTTTAGAAAAACTAGTCGTATGCTTTTTTGGAGAAATACAAAACTCAAAAGGGTATGATGGCGCCCAAGGACAAAATGCAATGAATCCTTCAGTTTGAATAATTTGACGAGGACCTCCCATTTCATCATTGACGATTTGACACATTGGGCACACCCCTTTTTCATTGAGAATTTTGTAAGATGCTTCTGCCTCTTCTTCAATAATTGGAGGGATTGTGGAAAATGTCAAGATATTCAAATGAGGATGCGGGTTTTGACTACCTGCAGATTCTCCCTGATCAGCAAAAATTGAGACATATGTAACTCCTTTTTGAGTGTATAGCCATCGTAATCTATCTTGGACAACAACTAGTACGTTTGACCATTGCTCCGTATCAATAGTAGCTAAAGTATCCTTTTCTTTTGGAGAGGCAACTACAACGTAGTGGTATCCATAAGAGGGTTCACTATAATGAGGTCTGTCACTGTATGAATTTTCAGTTTCAATTGAAACGATGGGATTTTTACTTTCAAAAACTCTGATGGACCAACCTTCAACATATTCATCCTCACTGTCTTGAAGACGTTGTAACATTCCATCTTTTGCAACTAGTGAAAGAACAGAAGGGTTTGTCATAGATTCGTTTCCCGGAGCAAACGGAGATTTTTTAGGATCAATTACTTTGTCATCTTTTTTAGAAACAATCATGAAACGCTCAGAAACATAATCTTTGCGCATATCCCCCATAATTCATACTTGGAGTTTATGTATGTTAAAACGTTTTCCAATATACTAAAAAATTAAAATAAGAAAAAAATCAGTCAAATGAAAATATAATTTTGATAAAATGCAAAGTATGTTAAAAATAAAATCAACCTATTGAAAAAATAATCAGAAAATTTTTCAAGATACACAGAATAATTTAATTTTGATCGCATTTTTTGATGCAAGATTTAAAGGAGAGCAGAAAAAAGTTGGGAAATATGAGTGCCATGAAAAATTCAGATATTCATATGATTTACGTTCTTTTAGATGGGGTGGGAGATCTACCACATCCAGATTTAAACGGTAAAACACCACTTGAAGCTGCCAATACGCCAACTCTTGACAAATTAGCACAAAACGGAGTGATTGGAGAAGTAATATCAGTTGGAAAAGGAATTGCACCAGAATCAGATATTGCAGTTTTCAATATGTTGGGGTATAGATTTCATCATGTAGATTATGCAGGTAGGGGAGTCATAGAAGCTATAGGTGTGGGAATTGACTTTAAAGATGGAGACTTAGCATTGAGAGGAAATTATGCCACATTAGATGATGAAGGAATAATCATTGACAGAAGAGCAGGAAGACACATAGAAAAAAATGATGCAGATGGAATAGCAAAAGAGATAGAAGATAAAATTAAATTTTCATATCCAAATACATCCGTAGTTGTTTCACCCACAATAGGACATAGAGTCACAGTGAGAATAAGGTCAAATGGGGAGAAACTATCATCACAAATAACCAACACAGATCCAGCATATGCCAGAGTAGAAGGCATGGGAATAGCAAAGGCAGTGGGAGATTTTTTACGAATTGAAAAATGTTTTCCTCTTGATGAAACAGAAAATGCCAAAAAGACTGCAAAATTAGTTAATGAATTTACTGAGCAGTCATTAAAAATTATGAAAGAGAGTCCAATTAACAAAAAACGAAGAGAAAGCAAAAAGAAAAGTCTAAGTTGTATTTTACTTAGAGATGCAGGCAACAAATATCCAGATGTGAAACCCATCAACGAAATGTATGCAATGAATTTTTCATGTATTGTTGATATGCCAGTAGAACTTGGAATTTCAGAAGTACTAAAAATGAAAGCATTTGAAGCTGGAGGACTAACAGATTATGAAGAAAAAGCCAAAGTGGCTGCAAAAGCAATGGAGACTCAAAATGCAATATATGTTCACCTAAAAGGCCCAGATGAATTTGGTCATGATGGAGATGCAATTGGAAAAATGAAAAACATCGAAGAGATTGACAGTAGATTTTTCAAAACATTACTTGAAAATATTGATTTTAATAAAGTAGCAATAGTGATTTCTGCAGATCATTCAACACCATGTATTAACAAAGGACATAGTGATGATCCTGTACCAATTTTAGTGTCAGGGAAATTTATCAAAAATGATGGAACTACTAGAATGACAGAGAATCAAGCCAAGAAAGGAAGTATAGGTCTCATTTCAGGAGCAGATGTTGTAACAACATCTCTTAATTTAATCAAATCGCAAATATAGTCAAGTCTTTAGTTTTTTGCATTTCTTTTATTTTACTTCTAATCCTATCAACATCAATACTACTATACATTGCGGGAGAATCACCTAGTTTTTCCAAGGAGCGGCTTAACATGCCAATACCTATACTAAGTTCATTTTTTTGTCCATGAGCAAAAGCCACTGCAAGAAGAATAATTCCTTGTACAAGATCTTTTTCTTTACCGTAGCATTGTTTCCAAACACCTTCCAAAGATTCATGACTTTCCCAAAATCGTTCATTATTAAAATAATAAACCCCATCTTTGATTCCTTGTTCTTTTCCAATTTTTTCTTCCACCACATGTCGTATATTGTCTAGTTCACCAATTGGGGCTAATTTTTTAATTAACAAATCTAAACAATCAGGTTCAACAGATACATCAAATTCTATAAATGTACTTGCCACTCGTGCAACTCTTACTGAGGCATTCATATCTGAACATTCTCTTGCTCGATAAACAAGCTCAGTTGAATGAATCGGAAGATATCCATTATTTTTTAAATGAATCATGTATCGTTGCATAGGGTTATTTGACTTAATTTTCTTAAATTTCTTCTCTAATTTCAATCAAGGTTTATATGAAATATCTGAAGATTTTTGGGTACATGTCTATTATTCAGACGATAAATGACGTAAATAACGCCTTTTTATCAAGAAGGGAGTTAATTTGTAATTTTACTGGATTAGGAGGAAAACTCAAGAAACTAGAAGCAATCGACATGATTACAAAAGAATTCAAGTTATCAGGAAAAGTAGTGATACCAATACGATTGAAAACACATGTTGGAAAACCACTTGTTACTGGAACTTTCTATGTTTATGATGATGAAAAGCTTGCAAAAAAACACGTCAACCCAGTAATATTTGAAAGATTAGAAAAATCAAAAGCAAAACTTGCTGAGGCAACGGCTGCAACAGAGAGTGTAGAAGAGAAACCGGAGAAAACAGAGTAATGGCTGCAAAAAAAGCATCTGCTGGAAAAAAAGGTTCCAGTCCTAATGTCTATAAATATTTCAAAGTTGAGGGAGATAAATTAACAAGAGGCAGAAAAAATTGTTCGAGGTGTGGAAAAGGAGTTTTCATGTCAAAACACAAAGACAGAAACACATGTGGTAAATGTGGTCTAACTGAATTTAATCAATAAAAAAAGTTCTCAAAAAACAAATATTGTCAAATCAATAATTAAAAATATTTTATCAATTTATAAAATATGAAAATTGAGTCAAATAAAATATAATAGTAAGAGAATTAGAAGGAAAAAAGATTAGTGAAAAAATGGATTATGAAAAATTATGTGATGAAGTACTAAAAATAAATCCTCGTGTCAGATTTGCAGGAGTTTTAGATATCAAAGGAGATTTAGTAGTAGAAAAAAGTCGTGCAGATGCAAAATTACTTAGTCCAGATGAAGTAAAAATGTCAATCCACTATACATTTGAGAGATGGACACGTCTTCAGAATTTATCATATAAATTTGGTAAAGAAAAACTATCAATTACTGAATATGAAAATGTTATTTTGATTAGTTTGCATCTTAACAAAAATCTCTTTTTGTTAAGTACTGACCCAAATACCGATTATACAAGCATAATTTCTAAAACTAATTCATTAATTGCAAATTTCCTAAAATAATTATTTTAGTAAAAGGGTATATTCTCAGTCAATAAAGTTTTTTTCTGCGAATCTTGGTACTTTTTTGTTCTAACTGGTCTAATTTATGTAAAAATGCTGGATCTAATTTTATTTTAGATAAGGACTCTGCGGATAATTTCACAGTGTTTGCATCAAGGGAAATATTTATTTTTGGAAGATTTTTTTCTAACCAAAATTTTATCACTTTATCTTCTAACTTGTAATCTTTAAAACCTGCAGGGAATCGCTTTGTTATATGATTTAACAAAGTTCTGTCATTAAACACAGCCTTAGGGTCAAACAGTCTTGTTTCATCAGCATAAACACTTTCAAATAGATTTCCAGTTATTTCATCTGAAAGTAAATCCATTTTTGAGATTTTTCTAGTCAGGTCTAGAAAATGTAAAAATTCATGAGCCAAAATAGCATGAATTGTACCTTTAAGACCATATGCAACTAGAGGTGCAGAAATCTGAATTACAACATGAAACTTGTCATCATAAAACACGGGAATAGTACGAGCAAACAATATTCCAAATTCATAAGAATTTGGGTCAGATGAAGAAATGACAATGGAGGGTTCTACATAAGCTGTAGGATAACGAATTCCAGATGCTTTTTCAATTCTATTAATGCCATCAGTTATGATATGAAAACGATTTACAACAAGAGCATAGATGTCATCTGGGATTAGTCCTTTGAGATGTGCATCTTTTAATCGAATTAACGGATCCAATGGATTATCTTGAGAAAATTGAACGTAAAAATGTTAATCCTATCTAGATTTTGGTTTTCCGGATTTTGCTGTCTTTTTTCTGCGTCTGTCAGCTCTTTGATCTGCACGTCTGTTATGTTTACCTTTTTTTCTGATGGGCATGATTAATCTAGAAAATTAGGGATTAGTTAATTGTTATCATTTTAAGTCAATTTCAAGAAAATCAAACGAGTCACAAGTACATTTATCGTTCATAATTTGGCGTATGCCAGGACTCACGTCGTCACCATCTATAAATCGCTTTACGGGCAACCCACCTTCTGCTTTGAGAAATAAAGTAAAATGATTTTTTGTGGCTTTTGCATATTTTAAATCATATATAGTTTTTTCAGAACGTTTACCAGATTTTTCGTAAACTACCACGGGCTTACTTGTGATATTCTTTAATTTCTCCATATCATTGGATGAAATTTCATTTTCAGTAGAAATTTCTAATACTATTGAAGAATTGAATCGAATAGGGGTTTTTGGAGGTTCTGAGATTATTTTGAAATTATGAATAACGATAGAGGTAAGATTTACTTTTTTTGATATGCGTGTATTTCTTTTAAATGGGTTTTGGAGTTTTACAAAAAATGGACGACCTGAGCCCAAAACTAGACTGTCCTTATCTTCACCACCAACCCATGTAAATTTTACAGTGGTTCCTCCAAATTTATCAAAAAGAAACTTTGAAATTTTTCCTTCAACACTATCATATTCAGATATACCGTGGAAATTACAAATTCTGCAACCCTTGCCTATACAATTATCACATGATTTTTGTTTTTGAGGAAGTCCTCTTTCAGATTTTGTATATCTTCCATGTAATAAAATAGGTTTTGAACGTAATTGACATGATTCATCTTTAAAGTTAATTGTAAAAGTAAGATCAGGATTTAGAAAATCAATTATTTTCTTTGTTTTTTTAATGAATTGTTTTCCAAGTTCTTTGGTGATGTCAGTTTTAACACTGTCAATTCCTTTAAGTTTGTATTTCGATCTAATGTAATCATCTCTATCTATAATCGACGGTTTAATCAAAGCCCCAACGATTATTGATGAAAAATCATATTGAGAAGAATAATCCAACATTAATTTCAAGTACGGTGCTAAATTATCTAAAAGATTTTTACAGATAAAACATTTTTTTGATGATTGTTTTTTATGCATCTTTAATTTTTTTCCGAGTAATTTATTTGAAGAGAGATTCATTTGTTTAGAAAATAATCTACCTAAACAGCTATCACATAAATAATGAGATTTTAGAATTTGATTTGCAGTAGGAATAATTTCTTTAATAGTCATTTTATTTTCTAATTAACAAATGGATTGGGATCCTAACCAAAGCCCATACGACGAAGTGTGCCTTGCATCTGTCTTCCTTTTGATGCCTTCATCATATTTTTTGAATTTTTATAATTCTTGAGCAGTTCTTTTACTTCATGTTCTGGCCAACCAGAGCCCCGTGAAATTCTTTTAATTCTTGGCGAATTCAATATGTCAGGATCTGCTTTTTCTGCTTTAGTCATACTTTGAATAATGAATCGCCATTTTGATACTCTTCCTTCCATTTGATCTAATTGATCATCTTTTACCATACCTGAAAGACCAGGCATGTTATCAAGAAATCCTTTCAGCGAGCCTACTTTAGTCACTTCTTCTAATTGATAGAAAAAATCATCCATGTTCATTTTTCCACTGGAAATTCGCTTTAATCTGACATCATCTCCTTCATTTTCCAATCTTTTTGCCAAATCCAATACTGCTTGAATATCACCCATTCCAAGCAATCTACCAACAAATCTAGTAGGAGAGAATTTTTCTAAATCATCAATTCTTTCTCCTGTTCCAACATACATGATTTGAGCACCAGTAGCTGCAGAAGCAGCAATTGCACCACCACCTTTTGCAGAGCTATCTAATTTTGTAATAATAATTCCACCGACTGGGATGGTTTTATGAAATGCCTCTGCCTGATTGAAACATTGTTGACCAATTGTTCCGTCAATTACAAGAATTGCAAGATCAGGATCTGAGACTTTGTTAATTTGTTTCATTTCAGATAAAAGATCCTTTTCCTCTTTGTGTCTTCCAGCAGTATCAATTATGATTATATCTAAAGGTGAATTTTCATAATATTTTAAACCGTTTTTTACTATATCAGGGGAATCTTTGTTGTTGGGTTCACCGTACACTTCAACATTTGATTTTTCACACATGGTTCGTAATTGAACTAATGCACCTGGTCTGTATGTATCCGCACCGATTACTCCAACTGAATAACCTTGTTTAGTTAGAAATTTAGCAAGTTTTGCAGTTACAGTTGTTTTACCACTTCCTTGAATTCCAAGCATGATAATCTTGTTTTGCTTACCAGGTTTGAAATCAAAATCAGTTTCTTTACCAAGTAATTTTGCAAGTTCATCGTAGAGAATTTTCACAATGTGATCTTTTCTAGATAATCCAGGAGGAGGCGTCTCATTTAATGAACGTGCTTCTAATTGCTTCGTAATTTCAAGAACCAATCTTACATTAACATCAGACTGCAATAATGCTCTTTGAACATCCTTCGAAAGTTCTTTGATTAGCTCCTCATCTATGCCAGAAGATTTTACAATTTTTTTGATTGCGTCACGTAGATTGTTCTTTAAACTGTCAAGCATTGAAATTTAGCCTCGCTTCTACTATTTCAAACCTTCCTCTGTAACCATCCCAAGTTTTTTTTCCTTTAATTATTTTAATATCATGTGAAAAAAGAGGACAGTCTACAACAAATGTTTCGGCTTCACCACCTTCAAAATTTAAATTAAAACCAAATTTTTTAGAGAGATCATAAAGAGTGAAAACATCATTTTTTGTAATTATTTTTCCAAGCCATGAATCATCCAATCCGCCTGATGAGACACTAGTTATGATAAATACAAAATTTTCAGAGATTAACTCATTCATGTATTCGAGAGGTTCACGATTCCATATCGGAGTAATTGGTTTCAGATTTAATTTATTACATAAATTTTCAAATTTTTCTTTTTGAAATTGGCTTTGGATACCCCCATGTATTAATCCCTCCACCCCGTACTCGTCAATTGATTGAATCAATATTTTTTCCAACAGAGTAATTTCATTACCAGTTTCATCAGATTCAGATTTAATTATTAATTGAGGTATTTGCATTGCCTGGGATTGCAAATTAGTCCAAGACAGATTAGGATAATGTAGTAAATGACTTTCATCAGATTTTGGAAAAACACTCAAGAGACATTTAATCTCATGATTTTGTTTTTTTGCCAAATAAATAGAATATACACTGTCCTTTCCGCCTGAAAAAAGAGATGCTAATTTCATATCAGTAAAAACAATTTTTTAAAGAAAATATGTATGGATGCTTCATTACTCATAATCCTCATCATCCATCAGATGGCTTTTCCGCTCATCATCAGCACCCATACTAATTTTTAACATGTATTATTTTAGTAATGAATGTTAATTGTATATCCACTTCATAACACATATTTTCTGTTATCATGTTCTTGTATTTACCAGACATTAGTCAAATATATCCCATAATATAAAAATGAGAATACAAAGTGTTCTAATTTTGCAAAAGTTATACTAAATTTGACTTGATGACAAAACCGCATAGTAATTAATGAATATTTAAGCAGATTTACAGTATTTCTAATCTTAAAGTAATTGCATAACAGAATATGTTGATCATTTTGAACAAACATTTTGTTAACTATCCATTTGATTGCCGGAGATTATGAAATATGTTGGATGTACGAAGCTATCCCATGGGACAGTAATGCATTACTTAAACGCAAGTGGAAACATTGAATCTATTTTTGATTCTGACTAAATATCCATAGTTGTGAGGAAAAAGTGCGTTGTTAATTTTAATGGTATTTTAATTTCCATACAAAGTCAAAGATCAGGATTGATTTTTGTAATATAGTCTTATGACATCTTCAACTACGACATTTGTGTCGACGTCTTTTTCTGCGCTTACTAGAAGTAAATAATCATCTCCCAAATAAAATGAAAAACGTTTAACCTTGTCATATTCAGCCAATGTGTATTTTGTTTTACCAAGCCATTGAGACATTTCTTTGCGAGCCTGCCAGTCAATAATTGCAAGGGTTACCAATTCATTTTCTTTGTGCTCTGAGAGCAAACTAGTCAAGCCTTTACGCAAGCCACCCCCTACACGAACAGCCCATTGATCATAAACAGTGGCAAAGCGAATTTTGGGATTGGTATCTAAGATTTGAGCGCAAAAATTTTCGTAATTCAATGGTTATCAAAAGTTCTCATATTATTAGAGTTTTATTGGTTTGAGGCCTATGGAACAATATAACCACCGCTAGTAGGATCTGGTGGAGGAATTTTTTTTGCACTTCCCAATCCCAATGTCGTTATAATTACGGATGCCATAATTATAGAAAATACAATTTGTGAATAAGCAGAGGCATTAGGCAATCCAAGTGTTAGTGGAAACGTTGCAAGAACTGCAGCTGCCAACCCTCTAGGTATCATAATACTGGTAACTTTTTTGTCTAGGTGTGAGAATCGTTTGGTCAAAATCATTTTGGTGAGAATTGATCGAGAAAAATAAATTGCAATTGCTATGACTATACCAAATACAATAAACTCGATATTTCCAAAGCTTGCAAGCAAGCCAACAAATACAAAGAAAAATGTTCTGACTAGAAAAGTGATTTGATTGTGAGTTGGATCATCATTTTCAATTTTTGGCAAAGAGAATCTCAGATATTTTGCCAAACGACGTTTATTTCCCAACATCAAGCCAAACACTAACGCAGTAAGTGCTCCAGATTCTCCAAAATAATTTGCCAAGAAATAAAGAATAAACAAAATTGCCAAAGTAAGCATATAGCTGTGTTTGCTTGAAGAGAGTTTTGTGGTTACATACATCCATGGAATTCCAACTCCTAAACCAAGAATCAATCCTACAAGTAGGGCGTTTTCAATAGTAGAGCCCATAAAACCAACATTTAGAGTGCCAGATAGGACTGCTCCAAACAAAACAAAAGCAATAACAGTAGCCAAAATATCTGTAAGTGCAGACTCGAAACTTAGTAATGATTTTGCACTATCTGAAATTTTAAGATCCCTTACCAATCCAAAAACAATAGCAGAGCTACTTCCACCGACTATACTACCAAGCAAAATACCTTCTATCCATTCCCATCCAAGACCATAATGAGCAATTAATGCAACTATTGCAACCGAAACAGCAAATCCTACAACAGATAAAATTATTGCAAAATGAGCAGTGCTTGCTACACTTTTTAGATCTAAATTTAATCCGCCATCATACATGATAATAATTAGTGCGAGAGCTGCAAAGTAAGGTACAACTTGAAGAACAACTTCGGGTTGAATCAACCCCAATACAGGACCAATAATTATTCCCAAAATCATCAGAAATGCAACATCTGGAATACCTGTTTTTTTAAAGAACGCTTCTCCAATTACCCCAAAGAAAATAACAGTGCCAGCAGCAAGAAGCAGTATTGGTGCAGAAACTATTGAATCAGATGACAGTGAAGAAAAAACATTGGTTAGATTTTGAAGAGATGTAAAGTCAAAACCAGAATTAAAGCCAATCTTATCCCCTAGATCAGAAAAAAATCCTGGCAGATCAACTGCATTTGGGATATTTTGCAATGATAGAAAAAATATTTCGAATAGTGATAAAAAAATTTGCATGTATTTCACTTAAAATTGGTTTGTGGATTAATACAAAATACTGTAAACAATAATTGACACAAGTCTAATTGTAAAACAACATCAGGTTTTGGAGAGAATAAAAATATTCACCTTAATTCGTCAAGCAGTATTAATTGTAATACAATGAGATTTCAAAAATAATTGGTTTTGAAATAAAAAAACGTTGTAAAAAGAAACAAAATTCAGGTATTTACAGTAAATGTTGTTTAAAATAGACACACAGATATTTGTCCAGAACAAAATGGGCTAAATCTTGTTGGATCATCTTGATCAAACCACTATGAATTACTTGCCATAATCTAAAATATTTGAAATTAAATGAAATTGGACGTCAAAAATACAGTGTTATGTTTAACGGTTAGTTTGTTATTTATTGTATCATTTAACAATGTTTTTGGAGAAAATGGAATTGATAGTAATTCAATTCATACAAATATTTACGAATTAAAAATCAAATCGTCACCGCCGGGTTTGCCAATTGATGGATCAGGTATGTATGAAGGAAATTCTTTTGTTAAAACAGAAACTGCACAAGAACAATGGGGAGCATATGAATTTGTTGGATGGAAAGTAGATGATCATTGGGTTGGAGGAAATCCAATTACAGTTTGGATGAACACAGAGCATACAGTAGTTGCAATATACTCACTGCATCCAGAACAATCACAAAATACTGTTGTAACCACACAAGATGTAATTGATGGTAAAGCATATGATCTGACAATAATTTCTCCATACGGAGAAACAGTTGGAAGTGGAAGTTACTTGGAAGGAGAAACTGTGAAATTTAATGTCGCAGAACAATATGTGTATGATAAATTTCAAGATGGTGTAAGGTACGCATTCACAGGATGGAGTGATGGTAACACTCCAAATTTAATGTCAAACTCTATTAAAATGAATGAATCAAAAACAGTTACTGCAAATTGGTCAAAGCAATACAAATTAGAAATTTTAGATTCATCTCAAGATATGAAGGTACTAAACACAAGCTGGCACAACGAGGGATCAAGTGCAGCATTGGAGATGAAAAATTTTGAAGAGAAATCAAAAGGTGAAATAAAACGTACATTAAATGAATGGGTCAACGTAGGATCAAACTCAGCTACAATTACTGATTCAAGTTCACCTACAACAAATATTTTGATGGACAGTCCTCATAAAGTTTCAATAGATTGGAAGAATCAGTTCTACTTGAATGTAAATAGCAAGTACGGAGATATTGTAGGAAGTGGGTTTTATGATGAAGGAACTTTTGCAGAGATATCAGTTGATTCTGAAATACAAGATATAGGAATTGCAAACACTAGAGTAATTTTTGATGGGTGGGATGGAGATGTAAAGTCAGATTCATCAAACACCAAAGTATTCATGGACAAACCAAAGTCAATAGAAGGGATATGGAAAAAACAATATCAACTCGTGGTAAATTCTGAATACGGTACAACTCAAGGTACAAGTTGGTACAACGAAGGAGTGCTAGCATCTTTTGGAATAACCACACCACGTGATCCTGCAGGATTTTGGCAACAGAGGACATTTCAAGGGTGGGAGGGAAGCTCTGATGCCATGTCTACGACAGGAAGTATTTTGATGAATGGTCCAAAAACAATTAATGCAAAATGGAACATAGATTATTCTTTAACATTTATGAATTTAGCCATAATCTCCAGTACTGCAATTGCTGGTTTGATCATATATAAAAAATTAAAGAAAGGACCAAAGAAAGAAGCCATAGAAAAAACTAGCAATGAATCAATATCAATTAAAACGAAATTGCTAACGGCATTAGGATTAACTAAAAACCCTTCAAAGGTAAAATATTCAGATGATTTTGGAGAATTAGATATTCAAGACATTGGAAGGAAAAAATTAGCTGAAAAAGAGTTAGAGTGGAATTTAGCCACGGTGGAGATGGAGAGAAAAAAAGGATTGATGGAAATTGAAAGAAAAGAAAGACTGATGGAAATTGAGCATATCAAAAACTCCTTAGATATTGAAAGAAAGAACATTGCTGAAAAAGAAAATGATCTAAAAAAGAATTTAGCTGCAGTAGAACTAGAGAGAAAACATGTACAGATAGAGCTTGAAAAGACAAAAAAATTGCTAGAAATTGAGAGATAGAACATTACTCAGAAAGAAGACAGTTTGGAAAAGAATTTAGCTGCAGTAGAACTAGAAAAAAAGAAGATTGCTGAAAAAGAAAGAGAGTTAGATAGAAACTCAGAATCAGTTGAATTTGAAAAGAGGAAGATGTTTGAAATGACAGGTGATCTTGAAAAGAATTTAGCTGCAATAAAACTAGAGAGAAAGCAGATTCAGATGGAACTTGAAAAGACAAAAAATTTGCTAGAAATTGAAAGAGAGCATATGATTCAAAAAGCAGAAGAGTTAGAAAAGAATTTAGCTGCAGTAGAATTAGAGAGAAAACATGTACAGATAGAGCTTGAAAAGACCAATAATCTACTATCACTTGAGAGGAAAAACATGACTCAAAAAGCAGAAGAGTTAGAAAAGAATTTAGCTGCAGTAGAACTAGAAAAAAAGAAGATTGCTGAAAAAGAAAGAGAGTTAGACAGAAACTCAGAGATGTTAAAATTTGATAAAATGGAAGTGGCTCAAAAAGAAAGAGAGTTAGAGAGCAGTATTGCTGCAGTAGCACCTGATGCAAAGAAATTACAAATTGAACTTGAGCAAAGCAAGATTTTACTAGAAAACGAGAGAAAGATCACAGCAAAGAAAGCAGATGAATTAGAAAAGAATTTAGTTATAATGAAAATTGAAAGAAAAAACATTGCTGATAAGGAAAAAGAATTAGTGAAAAATTCAGAGATAGTTGAATTAGAGAAAAAGAAGATAATCAAAAAATCAGAAGAACTAGAAAAGAATTTGTTTGCAATCAATCTAGAAAGAAAACAAGTTCAGACAGAGATTGAAAAGACCAATAATCTACTAGATGCAGAAAGAAAGAAGATTGCTGAAAAAGAAAGAGAGTTAGAGAATAATTTGTCTGCAATAGAGCTTGAAAGAAAGAACATATCTCAGAAAGCAGATGAATTAGATAGTAGAATAGCTATAATTGAGCCTGAAAGACAAAGATTCCTAATTGAATTTGAAAAGAAGCAAAGTTTGCTTGAGATCGAGAGAACAAAAATTGCTGAAAAAGAAAAAGAATTTGAAGATAATTTGTCTGCAATAAAGATTGAAAGAATAAAAATAGATAAAAAAGAAAAAGAGTTAGAGAATAATTTAGAGATAGTGGAATTAGAGAAAAAGAAGGTATTTGAAAAGACAGATGAATTAGAAAAGAATTTAGCTGCAGTAGAGATGGAAAAGAGAAGAATATTTGAAAAAACAGATGAATTAGAAAAGAATTTAGCTGCAGTAGAGATGGAAAAGGATGTAATTGTATTAGAACACAAGAAAAATATTGAATCAATGGAGACTATAAAGAAAAACATATCTCAGAGAGCAAAAGAGCTCGAAAATAGTACGATGCAGATGGAACTAGAGAAAAAGAAGATCATCCAGAAAGAAGAAGAACTCAAAAACCGTATTGCTGAAGTAGAGATGGAAAGAAAGAACATATCTCAGAAAACAGAAGAATTAGAAAAGAATTTAGCTGCAGTAGAATTAGAGAGAAAACATGTTCAAATAGAGATAGAAAAGACAGATGATTTACTGTATCTTGAAAAGGCAAACATTATCAAAAAAGAAAAAGAGTTAGAAAACAAATTATTAGAATTAGAGATTGAGAAAAAGAAGACAGCACAAAAGGCAGAAGAGCTTGAAAACAATATATCAGCAGTTGAGCTTGAAAGAAGAATTGCACTAGTAGAATTTGAGAGAAGAATTGCTGGAATTGAGATTGAAAGAAAAGAATCACTGATTGAATTAGAAAGAAAGAACATATCTCAGAAAACAGAAGAGCTCAAAAACAGTATCGCAGCAGTTGAGCTTGAAAAAGACCTAATGGCATCAGATATTGATAAAAATTACACGTCTCAGAAAGATGAAGAACTCAAAGACAGTCTCATAGAAATTAAACTAGCCAAAAAAACTATCGCGGCAGAACTTGAAAGAAAAGAGGCAATGATTGAGCTTGAACGAGAGAATCTATCTCAGAAAGATATGGAGCTAAAAGAAAGACTAGACATGGTCAAAGAAGAGAAAAAGAAAGTAATGGAAGAGCTAGAAAAGAAAATGACAGCAGTCGAACTAGAGAAAAAAGTAATACTGCAAAATATCAAAGTAAATATCCCAATTGAATCTAGCATAAACAATCAACATTTATCATATGGTGAGGGATGATGAATGGTAATTTTTTAGGTGTGATAGTACTAGTGGTTTTTGGAATGTCTGTGATATTTGTATTCAGTACAGTAGGTCATGGAAGTACTTTGGCAACTAGCGTAGGCATTGATAAAATAAATGCTTTACACGTTAATGATTTAACAGGATATGGAATGAAGGGTTTGAATCTAAAAGCTGCCAATACTATTACAGTTCCAAACCTTACATTCCAAACGGGCATACCTTGTAACACATGGGTGCATATTTTTTTCTATGATGATACTGCAACATTAATTGGACAAGGCGACGTTCAACAAACTGGAAGTTGCCCAGGATCAGACACAACAATAAACAATATTCCAATGTCAGATACGGTAACAGCTGCAGAACGATTCATTCTAACTAGTGTAACTGTAACAGTAACATAAAAGGAGAATAAAAATATGAAAATTATTTTGTTGATTGGAATTATGATTCTTAGTTTAGCAACAGTGGGTTATGGAACCTCATTGAATACTGCTCCCTCAGTGGATAAAATTGGTGGTGAGGATAACACTTCAGTAGACATACCAAATGTGAATATTTCAAATGTCGTATTAAGAGTTCAAGCAGGTCATGTAAATAGGGTAACTGTTACAGTTGAAAATCAAGACACCGTAAATGCCCATACGTATAGAATATGTGCTTTTTTAATAGCAGGAGCTGAGACAAGCAGTGCAATAGGAGCAGGTGCAGATTGCGCCGATACTCCACAAGCTGCTAGAAAAGGTCAATCTGGGCAGGCACAAAGTGCAGTGATAAACATATCGAATAACATAAACGCACCAAATAATTTGAGTGACTGGGACATATCAGTGCAGGAAATTGGTTAATTCAAATTGTTTGCATTAGTTGTATATTCTAAAATAAACTGCATTGACAAAATATATTGAAAATATTTTTAGAGTCAAATGAAATAACTATATTTCTTTAACACTTAGACTAATACCTACAATATCACTGACATTGACCCCATTCAAAAAGTTAATTGATTGATTTGATAATTTGTTGCCTTGTAGTTCAGCATTTGTACATGTATTAGTATCTATAGATGGACTAAAAACTCCAGATGGACCCTCAAGTGTGGCACAAACCTGAAATAAATGAATATTTGGATCATCAGCAACTAGAGTAAAAGTAATTGCACCTATCTCAATAGTACCTGTTGGAGATACTTGTTGTACAAATGACACATCTTCAACATGGCCTACAGGGGCAGATATAGAAAACTCATCTACAGACAAATCATTTAGTACAGATTGAGAAGCAAATGAAAATTCTTCAGCAAAGATTCCAGAAGTTATTGCGATCACTAGAATTGCGAATAGAACACCAAAACTAGTTAGCTTTTCAAAAATCACTTTTCTCAGAGAAACTGCTCTACAATATGTAATAGTGTGGCTGGAAATAAGACCAAATTATTGATTCCAAAATGGAACTTTATAGAATCAGAAGATCAGATACTAAAACAAAAAAAATCAGAAAATAACTATTTAAAAAAATTCAAAAGCCATTCTTGCTGATTAAGCAGATTGCTAAAAAATGGAATTGTATTGACAGTGGCCATTAATTGTATCAAAAGTATCATTATTCCACCCAGGGTAAAAAGTAATTTTAGAAATTTTGTAGAATCTGTTTTCTTCCTACTTAGAGTATAATCAATCAAATACAATACAAAAATCACTAGACTAATCAGGCAAAATGACATAGTACTTGCTACTGATGGTTCAAAATAATTTGAGAAAGGAATGTTCATTGACTCAGTAACATGAATATCAGTATTGATTATGACTAGAGTCAACACATAATTTACAAGAGTTACAACAAATGCTATTTTAAAGATTAGCGCACCACTAAATCCAGATATTTTCTTTTTATTGGATTTTTTACTAACAAACATTGTCAACATCAATATTCCAAAAATAGACATACCTGTAGATGTTTGCAAAAACAGTGATGTGAATCCAACATATGGAATAACAAACAATACTCTGCCCAACACATGATCAAAAGGTATGACTTTGGGGTCGTTTCGTGGATTGTTGTCACCTTTTGTTACAAATCCATCATCAGTTTGCTCAACTATTCTGTGTACAACATTTAGATCTTTTTCATTTATGAATGCAATAATATCTCCAAGATAGTATTGTGGATCTGGTTTAGCTACGATAAAAGTCCCACTCTCCATGGTTCCATGCATACTGTTACCAATTAGCATAATGTAGTGAGTGTTTCCATAAATCTGAGCTGGCCAAAAATAAATTAAAATTGGGATTAGAAACAAAAGTGTGATAATTTTGATTTTTTTTTGTTTCAATTTTTCTCACATTTACATAGTTCGTTATGTAAAAACAATGAGATTACCACTCTTCTAACTTAATTCTTCAATGCTGAAACTAATGTTTGCAATATCACTGGTTTCCACAGAATCTTGGAAACTAAGAGATTGTGATGTAAGTTCTCCTGAAGCAGCTATGCTTGATGTGGTAGTACATACTGGTGGTTGACCTGCAGCTGGCTGAAATTGTTGAGTCATGTTTGTTGATTCAAGTATAGCACATACCTGAAATGTGTGTGCAGCAACAAGATCCTCGTTTCCGACAGTAAATGTAATTGTATTAGATGCAACGTTACCAAAAGTATTAACTATCTCAGTCCATGCAAGGTCAGTTACATTGCCTCTAGCAGCTGCAACTACTTGATTGTCACTACCACCAATTCTGTTGATTCCGGGATTTGTAGTAAGACTTGCTCCGAAACCGATTGTGGAGATAACCAGCACGGCAACTCCAATTAGTGCAAGAAGTGACATATTCATGAAATAGATTAATTGATTTCAGATAATATTGACTAGCTTGTTTATTTTAAAATCAGGCGTGGTTCTAACTTAATTCTTCAATGCTAAAACTAATGTTTGCAATTTCGCTGACTGGAACAGTATTTGTGAAATTAAGACTTTGAAGTGTTAGTTCATCAGATGCTGCTATAGTAGAGGTGACAATACATCCAGGAGCAGAGCCTAAAGGAGGCTGAAATACTCCAACAGGACCTTCAAGTACAGCACATGCCTGAAAAGAGTGTGCAGCCGTAGCATCTTCATTTCCTACAGTAAATTTGATTTGTTTAGTTGCAACATTGCCATCAACATTTACTTCCTCAGTCCATCCAAGTCCAGTCACATTGCCTCTAGCAGCTGCAACTACTTGATTGTCACTTGCGCCTATTCTGTCAATACCAGTGTTTGTAGCAAGACTGGCTCCAAATCCTATAGTGGAGATAACCAGTACAGCTACGCCTATAATTGCAATAATTGAGTTATTCAGGACATAATGTGGGAGATTAATGACTATAACAAATTGTTTGTAATTGAATACAAACATTTTTCAAAGAATCGGGTTTTAAAGAGAACAATCATAAGATGATCGCATAATTATAAAAATGAAAACAAAATTAATTTTTTGTACTTAAAAATTCTGATCGTTAGTTTTTAAATAAATTAAAAAATTGAAAATATAACAAAACCAAGCGATCTAAAAAGATTCATTTGCATGCAAGATCACATATTAACAAAGACATCTATTCCCAAATGTGGAAATAAGAGCAATTCTCAGACAGCCAAAACAGAGATTTTATAATGCAGGATATGTTTTAGCTTTAGCATCTGCTGCATTGTCTGCATTGATGCATGTTATTCCAAAACAAATGTTGGATAATGGAATACATGATGTAAATCCCATTACTTTATCTCTGGTAATTTACATAATAAACGGTTTATTTTTTACAACAATTTCAAAAAAATCTACTCCAATTTCAAACATTTCAAAAAAGAATTGGGTATTTCTTGTGTTAATTGGTATTGCTGAAGTACTAGGGCTTATCACATATTTTTTTGGACTAAAAAATTCTAGTGCTGCAAATGCAGCAGTGCTTAACAGTAGTGAAATAATATTTTCCATTTTTATTGCAATAATAATTCTTCGAGAGAGTCTAAAGAGAAAAGAGATAGGACCGTTTACACTAATAATTCTTGGAGTAATAGTGGTACCAATTGGTTATGATATGTACAATACAGGCGTCATGTTTTCAAATATGGTTACAGGTGATTTTTTGATTTTACTATCAGGAGTATTTTTTGCAGCCGATATCAACATTTCAAAGTATGTTACAGATAAAATAGATTCAAAAAGGATCACACAAATTACATCATTTGTCTCAGGATTAGTTGCTCTTGTAATGATGTTTACATTTAACATTCCATTTGATATTACAGTTGCACATTTGCCAGGAATTTTACTCAGTGGTTTGTTAGGTACAGGAATTGCAACGTTTTGTTTTGTCCTATCACTCAAATTCATAGGCTCAGTAAGAACAACACTTCTTTACTCAACTGGAACAGCATTTGGAGTAATATTTTCATGGGCAATATTAGGAGAGTCAATTTCATTTATCAACATATTTACGGTGATTATGATTTTTACAGGCATATTTTTTCTACGTAAAAGAATTTCTGATTAATAATTTGAAAACTAAAAACTTAACTATTAAAGACATTATTTCCAAATATGGGAATAACGGCAATAATCATAGAGGACGATTTGGAGCTTTGTGAAGTAGAAAAGGAACTTCTTGAATTAAATGACATGATTATTCTAGCAATTGGAAATAATGGTTTAGAAGCAGTAGAATTGTATCAAAAATTCAAACCAGATATTGTTTTGATGGATGTGAGAATGCCACATTATGATGGAATTTATGGACTGGAAAATATTAAAAAACTGGATCCTAAAGCAAAAATTATCATGGTGACTGCAGAAAGTAATGAAAGAACTATTCAAAAAATAAATGAACTTAAAGCTTCAGCGTTGATCTTCAAACCATTTGACGCGGCAAAGTTGTTTGCTACAATTGATGAATTATTTTCTAAAACTCAAATTTAACCTTACAAACATAAATCTAAAGAGTATTCATTGCATGTAACATGTCGCTTTCTTGAAAAGCATTTTTGATTTTAACTGAAACCAAGATATTATTTTTTTCAATGTTTATTTTGATATTTTCAAAAACTGAAGTGTATTTGGGTATTTTTTTACCATCAGATGATGTTGCATAGTCTTGAACGGTTAAAAATCTATTTTCAATTAGTTGTTTAATCTTTCTATATCCAGAAGTTTGAGGGATATCACATTTTTGCAGTATTTCATAAATAGTTAATTGTTTGTCTGTAACAGAGTTCATCATATTTTTTTTCATTTCGTCACCAAAAGTTTCAAGAAACAGCATTGTCAAATTTTTATCTTTAATTGTGAGATAAACATCACTATTTTTCACAGATTTTGAGTTCAATAATAGAATAGATTCAAAACATTTTTTCTCTATAGAATCAGCCCCTTTTCCAAAAAATTCTCTTAAAACAACATCAAACTTACTAAACTGAGATAATGATTCATAGATACCTATTCCAAATTTTTCAGTTAATCGTGATTTTATTTTTGTAAGTGTATGCTGGCCAAGATTTTCAATAATTATAGATTCCATAGATTTTGCAAAAAAACAATCAATCTCATTCATATTCACAGATAATTATAGTTGATAATAAATGATTTTCTTTTTGATAATCAAATAAAAAGTTATTAATGACTAATTCCCAGTATTGGGAATGAGTGCAACTGTAATAGATGAAAATTTAGTGCGTGAAATGTCATTAGAGAAAAGATTAGAATTTTGTTTGCCCATTATAAAAAAAGAAAAAGATGAGTCAAAACGTTGGGATGCAGTATGGTTAGCAGGCGAAATTGCAGAAATTGCAGGTCCAAAAGAACCAATTTTTGACAAAGTTGCAGATCTCATGGCATGGATTCTAGAAAATGATGACAACGGAGTAGTAAAACATGAAGCATGCTTTCAAATTGCTGCAAGAAACATGAGAGAGAAAATACCAGATTTGGTAAATTCGGCATTTCATGACACAAGCGCATTGGTAAAACATGAAGCGATAGAATCACTTGGATTAATGAGGGCTTTTGAAGTAGAAGAAGAAATCAAAAAAGCAGTAAATGATCCAAGTCCAGATGTTAGTGAAACTGCAAGATTTGTCCTCAAGAGATTAGAGCGATTGAGAAACATAACTACAGAATATGTGCCTTCTCAAATACTCTAAATTGCTTTTTTGTGTTTGTAAAGACCATATGTAATAACCCAATAACTAGCATACCAAAATAACTCTACAGGATGACCTTCAACATATGCATTGAATGTTTGCAGATAAAAATACCATACATCTCCAATTGTAGTTAACATTATCCCCAGCATCAATAATGACCATGCAATACTTAACATACCACCTCTAAATGAAAGTGCACCAAGTAGAGATAATGACATTAACGAAGATGAGAATACTACAAAAAGCAATCCATAAAAAAAATCAAAGTTTAATTCGTTATTCTGTTGCAATGTCAGTATTGTATAAAGCACAATTATTACAGTAGGTAAAGACACTAACCATAGTTTAGTTTTAGCATTAAATTTAACACCAAAAAATCGTATATTCAATATAATATGAACAATAGAAAGAGGATAGAATGCAAAAAAGAACACATCTGCAACAGATGGAAACGGTTCTTCCCCCAATACATTCTGTATGTAGTACCAACTAGACTCACCAAGAAACATCATGAATAGACCTGCTCCAAGTATCAAGTATGCTTTCCCAAATACCATAGAATTTCCATAACGTTTTGCGATCAAAAATGAAACAACTGACGCTACAAGAGGATTGATGATGGAAACAAACGAGATAAATACATCCAGTTCATCAGATGAGGGCATTATAGTGATAAAGCCTTGAAAACCAATGACCATTGCAAGTATAAGGAGTAGTATTTTTTTGTTTATCTTAATTGTTAATTTTTCTGGTACTTTGTCAGGTTCCAATAATTTTTCAAGACCAGAACATCATGAAAAAGGTTTGTGTAGGAACAAATAGTATTTTTAGCACTGAAGTTAAAATTATTTATGAATAATTTTTGCATTCATGATTTTGAGAGATTTAAAATGATTTTGGATAGAACAGATTTGGATTTTTCAAGACAAGTTATGATGCTGGGAAAATATGCAACAGAGTCACATGAATCAGAAATATTTGAAAAACAGCTAAAAAAAGATCATATTGTTTTAGATATTGGGGCAAATATTGGATATTATTCACTTTTGGCCAGAAGCATAGTAGGATCTAATGGAAAAATATTCTCATTTGAACCAGCAAAAGAAAATGTAAAATTGATTAAAAAAAGCATAGAACAAAACAAATTTGAGAACATTATTGTTGTAGAGGCAGCAGTATCAGATCATAATGGATATGGAGAATTATTTTTATCGCCTTATTACAAATCAGAACACAGTCTTTTTGAATATCACTATAGTTCTGGAGAACATAAAGGAAAATCTCAAAAAATAAAAGTGGTCACAGTGGACTCATTCCTAGAACAATTGGGAGATCTTACTGTAGATATAATCAAGATGGATGTAGAAGGTTCTGAAAAAAAAGTATTAAGTGGGATGAAAAAAACCATTGAGTTTAACAAAAAGATTTCAGTTATTACAGAGTTTTGGCCTCAGGGTTTCAAAAATGCAGATGTAGATTCAAAAGAATTTCTTGAAATATTAATATCGTCAGGATTCACATTATATCATATTGATGAGTTTTTACAAAAAACATACCAAGTTACAATTAAAGAAATGTTAAAAATTGTAAAAGAACGAGAAAAAAATCCGGTAGAAAAAACTAAAGAAAATCAACCGGGAAGATGGTATACAAATATTTTATGTATAAAATAATCAATATCTAATTAAATTATTTTTAATTTTTATTAAATATGTCCTTTAATTTTTCATCTAATTCCTTTAATTTTTTTTTCTTTTCTAATGATAGAGACATTGGTTCAAAATTTGTTCGTAAATTAGTATAAAAATCACCATTGCCAAAAATGGAAATCACAGAATAATGTTAGTAAACAGCACAGAGAAATTATCAGTAACAAAGCTTCGAAATTACTTAATAGATTCGTGTGATCTGAAGCACAATGAAGTACGTAAAACTATTTTCAGCGCTGGCAATCATCATGACAGTGGCAATTGCACCATCAAGTGGAGCATTTGCACAGTCAGATATCAATACAGATGCTGAAACCACAGACAAACAAATCTACAAAGAAGAACAAAAACAAATTCGTGACCAAGTCAAAGAACAAAGACAGAACATCAAATCGCAGTTAAATGATTTGAGAGACCTACGAAATGACCTACAAACGAATAGTCCTGAAACAGATGTAGTTCCATCATTAACATTTTCAGGAAAAGTTACGGGATGGGCAGTCATAGGTGGAAAAGCAGTTCCTGCAACATTTGATCTTTCCGGAGAAGCTGGAAAAACAGGTCAACGTGGTTTGAAAATAACTGGAACCGCAACAGCAGATATCGGAGACAGAAATGTCACATTTGATCTTCAAGGATTTGCTAGAGGAAATCATGTTTCACTCAAAGGAACTACAAGTGAATTTGATTCTGTAGTGATTCAAATCAATGGTTACTTTGCACCAATAAATGGGAAAGACGATTCATTTGCACTTGCATTTCACAGATCTGCAATAATTAATGAACAAGCAAATGTAAGAATTCCATTGGTATTAGTTGGACAAATAGATATTACTCCGATTGGAGATGCAGTTGTACCAACAAAAGTTAATCCAGTAGATGTATCAAAAGAGTTATCGGCACTATTTAGTTAGGGCCAAAGCATCTTTTTCTTTTTTTAAGATTTAATCAAATAAAATCTATAAAATCAATATATTTGAGTAAAAAATGGACAGAGTGTGGAATTCATTGTTGATCAGCAAGTACAAGATATAGAATTGCCTGAGAATCTGAAATTAAACACATTTTTACAAGAATTTCATTCTGATTGTCCTCATCCAGAGTGCGGTTTTGGATTCTACGGATTTGCATTTGGTCAATCCCCATTTCCAGTTCCTAAACTTGTTCAAAATGCATTAGTAAGTAATGCCAGTAAAGGGACATATGCATCAGTTCAAGGAATACCAGAATTAAGAAATGCGATATCAAAATACAACAAACATTATTTTGAAATCGACATTGATCCTCAGAGAATTTATGTTGGCCCTGGCACAAAGGAGCTGATTTTTAATTTGCTTGAAATTTTGCATGGAACAGTAATTTTGCCCACTCCTGCTTGGCTTGGATATCTTCCTCAAATTAGATTATTGAAAAAAAATTATCACATGTTGCCAACTGCGATAAACAGAAAAATTTCGCCAGATGATCTTAGAAAACTTGCCTTAAGATTGCACGATAGACAAAAGATATTAATTTTAAACAACCCTCACAACCCAACAGGATTACTATATGATAGATTAGAATTAGAAGAAATTGCAGATGTTTGTAGAGAACAAAACATCATAATAATATCTGATGAAATCTATGCTCAAACAACATATGATTTTTCAAAGTTTGTAAGCATGGGAAAGATTTACCCAGAAGGAACTTTTGTAACAAACGGATTATCAAAGTCTCATGCTGCAGGAGGTTACAGATTGGGATATGTCATATTTCCACAAAACGCATTAGATCTTCAGATGCAGTTTAAAAAAATACTTGCGACAGAATACACTGCAGTTTCCACACCAATTCAAAATGCAGCAATTTCAGGATTTGAGATTAGCGATGAAATGAATGAATATTTTACAATTACGAGAAACATTCATGAGATAATGGGAGAGTACACATACAATAAGTTATCAGAAATTGAAGGTGTTAAAGTCACAAAGCCTGAAGCAACATTTTATCTTTTGGCAGATTTTAATTACTATGCAATGGACCTACAAACTGCTAAAATTACAACATCACAAAAATTATCAGAAGCACTAATTGTTCACCCATATCATACTGCCATAGTTGGTGGAGATAGTCTAGTTTTAGAAAGAACGGATTATAGTGCAAGAATTGCATATGTAGATTACAATGGTTCCAAAGTTTATGAAAACTATCAAAATCAAAAACCAAAAATACTCTCAGAGAGAGAAAAGTTTGTAAAAATCAATGCCCCAAAAATAGTTGCAGGAATTAGAATGATCGAACGATTCTTTGAGCAAATAAAAAAGACAATTTAAGTAATATTAAATCAAAAAACGAAAGTCTAAGAATTACTAGTTAATACAAATAATTCTATTAAATCCATCATTCCAATGAATATATGAAATTGCTTTAGAAACATACAAAATAATTACAAGAATAAGTGTATTTTGAAATAAACAATATGAGAACCAACATTAATGTACTGTGCCATATTAGATAATTTATGGTAAATTACACTGCTCAAGTGAATTCAATACATAAAAAATTCGCAGATGCACTAAAAAAAGCAAAAACAAGACAAAGCTTAAACAAAGCATACAGTACTCATAAAAAAGAACATGAGAGACTCCTCAAAAGTCATCTCAATGAAGAAATGAGACAAATCAAAAAAATCAAAGCAAAACTAGACTAGTCAAAACATTTTTTCTGTTTTTATTTTAGTACGCATAGAAATAGTTCTTAGAATCACAGATTTATGAAATGGTAGAGACATGAAATACTTTTAATTGTGTGATGAAATAGTAGGCACTCAAATATATAAAATTCAAGATATATTTTAGAGTAAATTGACACATGAGAGCTTCTATTTAGCCACGGTTATCGAATTTACCACTTGGGATAATGAAAAAGAGAGAACCATTGAAAAGTTCAAGAATTTCACGGATCTACCAGCCCAATTACACGATGAATTGGAAAATGAATCTTCAGAAATAACACTTTGTGGTAAAAAATGGATTATTTTAGAAATCAATCGAGATCTTTGTCAACATGGAAAAGGAATGCACGTCAAAGTAAGACTTTGACTACTGAGCATTCATGAGAAAATATAGTCTATTCAGAGATAGTAATTCAAAAATAGATAATCGTTTTCAGATAAACTTTTGTACCTTTTTAATACTGGTGAGGTATTGCCAATTTACAATCAAACTCTAATTGAATTATTACCTCTTTCTTTGAGAACGACACCTGCTGTAAGTATCAGAAAAGAAAACAAAATGTGGACAGCCACATGTATGTTAATGCATTATTTGGAATCATTTACAGATTCTCTTGTTGTAACTGAAGAAGATGAAAAACCAATAGGAGTGATCGGAGGAAAAGAAGTAATTATAAATATTTTTGAAAATCCAACATCGGATTTTTTTGATAAAATCACGGTAGAGCAAGTGACAGATAAAAATATCATAATTCTCTCTGAAAAAACCAAACTATCAGAACTACTTGAAAAATGGAAGCAAACCAGAAGAGCATTTTCCATAATTCCAAATAATCTAGGAGGATATTCTGCAATATCTGGAAGAAAATTACTTGAAATTGGTGCTAACTGTGTAACAGATTTGACAATTTCAGAATTACCTAAAAAAGAAATCATCACATTTAATCGCAATGATACAATCAGAGACATCATTAACCTAATGCTTCAAAACAATACTCGAAAAATAGTATTAAGAAATACAAATTTGTTCATCAGTGATCGTTTGATTATTCAAATGATAGCACAGAAGTTTGATTTTTTAAGAAATGTAAAATTTTTAGAACAAAGAGTTGCAGAATCATTTAATCTAGAAGAGGCTAAAAATATTTCAAAAGATGTGAATTTAGTAGAGATTTCTAAAATTATGTATGGAATGGTACATCCTTACATCATTTTCCAAAATCATGTGGTTACACCATGGGATGTTTGCATGGCATTACAATCAGATAGAATAGAATTCTCAGGCTAATAATCGGATTTAGCTTTTAATACGCATTATTTTAATTCGGCCCATAACATTCCAATATTCAACATTTTGGCCATTTGCTACAGTACCATTAATTTCTTCATCGATTAAAGTGACATCGATAGTTTCAAAAGTTTCTGAATCCATAATTTGGATAGTATCACCAATAATAGAGATAACCTGACCAGTTCTCTTGTCAATTAGTGGAATGTGTACTTGCATACTTACAGGTCCTACGTGAGGTCTTTTTTGGCCATCAAATACGCCGACTCCTACAATCCTTGCTTTTGCTGCACCGTGTTTTCCAGGTTTTGATGTATCATACTCTACAATTCTACATGGCTCGCCATCGGGTTGATCAGATACGGGTAATAGAATGTAAGAACCAATTTTTAATGAACCAAGATCTGCGGGTTTACTCATGAAGAAGCAGGTTTTAGTCGAATATTTAACTTTTCTACTTTAGTTTTTCAAGAATAGAAAGACTCACTAAATTAGTCATTGTCAATCCTTTTCGATTCACATCACGTTTAGTTTGATCACAGTATTTCTTTACACTTTGGTGACCCTTTTCACTAGCCACCTCAATTATCACAATATTTTCAGAGTATGGAAAAGTAAATTTTGAAGGTACTGTACAAAATGTAGTCATATTACCCAATCCACCAATAGCAATTTTTTCTCGTTTCAACAAAATGTCTGCAACCTGTTGTAAATCTTCTTGAGATTCTCCATATTCTAAATAATAAACAGTAATGAAATTTGTTTCTCCATGTACTTCTCTTTGAAATAATTCATCCCCAACATTGAAAACAAAAGATATTTTTTTTTGATTGTATTTGGTTAGTTCGTCATTGATGTATTTGCTGTCTTTGAATTTTCCTAAAATATAATGATTAGATGAATCAGAAAAATAGGACTTGCTTTCATTAGAAAATGTTCCAGTTACAAAATATAGTGATTCAATGTTTTCTGAAGCCATCCAAGAGTCTTTTAATTGAACAGATTCATGATTGTGTAGATATGGGGCACAAACATAACCAAAATAAGATAATTCTTGCTTTAACACTCAATAATTTCCTTGAAACTTGGTATTTATGCGTATAGAAAATAAGACGATCTTGTGCTAAATTATCGTCTTCGATAGTTTTTTAATACTAGAACGCTTCGTTTTTTTGTCCCAAGCTAGCTCAGCCTGGTAGAGCTCCCGGCTGTAGTTGTTGGCTTAAGATGGCTGACCAAATAACAGCATATCAGGCATACAGAAACCGGGTTGTCGATGGTTCAACTCCGTCGCTTGGGACCACAACTTTTTCTAAAATAATTAAAAATAATAAAAATAATAGATAATTTAAGAAAACAATGATGAACTCTTAAATTAATAAAAAGATCTATTGTCTATGCTGTTTTTTTGACTTTTTGAGCAGCTGGTCCTTTTTGACCTTGACCGACTTCAAACTCGACTTTATCGCCTTCATTGATGAATCCATCAACATCTGATTTGTGAACGAATAGATCGTCACCAGATTCTCTTTCGATAAAACCAAAGCCTTTTGTGCGGTTGAACCACTTTACTGTGCCTTGTTCCATTTAATAATTATAAGAATTATTCCGTATATTAAGATAAGTTATCAAAATAGTTCAGATACAAGATAATCAGACGTAAACAAAATACGCGATATTAATTAAATAAACTTAGAAATCTTTTGGAATGTGATTATTGTCTTTTAACCACTCTACTTGAGGCAAAGTGAATCTCCAAATAATATCACCTCGTTCATTTTCTTTAAAATCCCATGGTGCAATTATCACTATATCATTATCACGAATCCACACTCTACGCTTTAGTTTTCCTCTAATTCTACCTCTTCGAGTAATGCCATCAGTACATTTTACCATGACGTTTTCGCCACCAAGCATTTTAAGGACCCTACCAAAAAGTTCTACTCCTTCTGGCAAATGTATTTCTTTTAAATCGCTTTCATTTTTAACTTGACGCTTGCCCATATCATTCAATACAGTTATGAGCATATAACTGTGGGGATTATTGAAATAAAAATATAAAAATTTTCAAAAAAATATGCTTCCAATGAATTTTATTTATAGATGATAAAAACAATTTGTGGAGTTTAAGTGTGTGCCAGATTGTTCGCAGTGTTGTATTGAAAGAGAGTATTACCCATCTAAAAAATTTGGAAAGATTGGAGTTTTACTACTACCTGAAGAAAAAGAAAGGATAGAAAAACTGGCAAAAATAAATGGATTAAAAATAACAATTTTACCAAGAATTGGCATATCAGAAGAAAAGTCCAACCCGACAAAAATATTAGCATACCAACTAATGGGGATGGAAAAAAATGGCAACACATGTCCCTTTTTAGATACAAAGACCACATCAAGATCTCCCCATGGTGGATTTCCTTGTATGATATATGATAAACGACCTTTAGCGTGTATGACTTATCCATTAATAGAATCAAGACCGATTACACTAGATCAGAAATGCAAGTTTTGTAAAGAGCATGGATCTGCTGAGCAAAATTTAAACTCTGAGATAGAATCACTTCTAAAAATAAAAACAAAGATGACTACAAATGCCACTTTCATATGGAGATATGCTACCGGCATAGGAGAAGAATCAGACAAAGACCAAATAGAAACAGGTTGGGTTTTAGAGGATAATTAATCATACTTTTGTACACACGTTTTAGGCAAAAATTCAAAAGCATGTAAAACTTAGTCATGCTATGAGTGAAGATGCATGGTCAAATTTGGACAAAGTTGATCAAAAAATTATAGAAATTCTTAACAATAATGCAAGAACTCCATCAAAAGAGATTGCATCTGAACTAAAAAAGTCAGGTCATGACGTATCAGATAGAACGATTAGAAAAAGAATAGAAAGGCTCGAAAAAAGCGGAATCATCAAAGGATACAAAGCTGTCCTGACAGATGTTTCAGGAATTAATGAATATCAAGCAATACTGATGAAAATAAAACCATCAAAATCATTGGAGATGGTAAAAAACTCAATTAAAGAATTTGTACTAAAATTAGATAATTATCTACTCATTTCAAATATAGAAGGAGAGTGGAATATGCTCATAATTATTCAAATAGATTCAGCAAAAACAAACACGGCGCAAAAAATAGTAGAGAAATTTTCAGATGAGTTAACAGATTATAGAATTAATGAGATAGATATCAAAAATGTAAATATTTTGAATATGTCGTTATTATTATTGTAATAAAGAATATTCAGATTCGGCAATATCAACTGCCTTTTTTATTTCATCAAGGGTGAATGGTTTTTGAATAAACGCAATAACTCCAGAACTAATCGTCTTATTTACTCGTCTTGTAGTTTTTTCATCTGCGGTAATAATAATAATTTGTAAATCTGTTTTTTTGTTTAATAATTTTGTGGAAATCACGTCGCCATCAAAATCTGGAAGATCCATGTCTAAAAATACAATAGGCTGTTTATTCTCAGAAAATAATTCTTCACATCCCGTAAGACCAGTTTTACCATTTGCAAAAATAAAGATTTCACGATATCCTAATTTTTCTACAAATGATTGGAGTTTCATTGCTATAGCTTTGCTGTCATCTATGATAACTATGGGTCTATAATTTTCAACAGTAGAAGAGAAGATTGTTTTTGCTTTTTGATAGGAAGTTTTTGCTTTATCAAATTCACCAAGATTCAAAAAACATTTCGATGCACAAAGTAATGCCCCACGAATATTTTTTGAGTTTTTACTTTTAGAATAGTCTAAAAAAAGTTCAGCAGCTTGTGCAATTTCATCTTTAGATTCTTTCCCTTGTCTAGATTTGCATTCAGATGCAAGCATGTACAAAAGAGAAGATTTTAGTTGATCAGTTTTTTTTACAGATTCTGCTTGATTAAGAAACAAGTTATGAGCGGTGATGAATTGTTTGTTTTTCAGATGTGTAAGTGCTACCTCGCAACTAGTCTTTAAATCCAATATAGATAGTACAATTTTTTATTTTATAACATTTTGTAGTTGAAATTTGCAACTATGGGTTAATTACAGCACGGCCAACAATTTTTCGTGCTTTAAGATCCTCCAAGGCAGAATTTGCGCCATCAAGAGAGTATCTTTTTGAAATCATTGGATTGATTGTACCTTTTCTAGCAAGATCCAACAATTCCACCATATCATGATAATTTCCAGTGTATGCACCTTGAATAACAATAGATTTGAGAGGAATTGTTACCAAAGATAACTCCATAGAACCTCCGAACAAACCAACCAAGACAAGATTTCCTCTTTTTCTTAAAACAGCTAATCCCATTTTTGCAGTGGGTGGTGCATTAACAAAATCAACAACGCTGTCTGCTCCTTTACCATTACAAACTGAAATAATTTTCTGAGTTGTTTCAGGATCTTTTGAATTCATTACATAGTCAGCACCCATTTCTTTTGCTATTTCCAATTTTTGATCATCAAGATCAACACAGATTATTTTAGATTTGGTAATAGATTTTGCAATTTGTACACCCATCAAACCAAGACCACCTGCACCAATTATAACAAGAAATTCTGGAGAGTTTTGATTTGATTTTTTGATTGCAGAATAAGCTGTGAGTCCAGAGCAAGCTAATGAAGTAGCAGATTCTGGATCAACACCATCTAATTTTGCTAAATATTTGAAATGTGGAACAAGAGAATATTCAGAATAACCACCGTCTTGGAAAACACCGAGAGATTTTGGGGTATCACATAAGTTTTCATTTCCAACTTTACAAGCAGGACATTCACCGCATCCTATCCAAGGATAAACTAAAACTTGATCACCTTTTAAAACACCTTTAACACTATCTCCCAATTCTGCAATAGTACCTACAATTTCATGTCCAGGAGTAACAGGGTATTTGACTCCTCTGTCAGTGACTTTCATGAATTTGCCGTCACCTAAATCATATCCACCCTCCCAAAGATGCAAATCACTATGACAAACACCTACTGCTTTGACTTTAACTAAAACCTGATTACCTTTAGGATGTGGAGTCTCCATTTCTACAATTTTTATCGGTTCGTTAGGACCAGTAATCCTAGCTGATTTCATAAATTGACAATTCAATATTAACAATATAAGAGTTGACTGGATATGAGAAAAAAATAGAGCCCTTAGATATTATTGAATAAAAAGTAGATTTAATCTGTGAGTGAAGAACAAGCTCCTGATAGTATTTCGCAAGCACCGGTAAACATTCTATTTAATCCAACTTCAGTTGCCAAAAAAGACATATGGGATATAGATCTTATCCAAATTCTCAATTTATTAATAAAAATTCTTGAGAAAAGTGGGAAAAAAGATCTAAGAGTCGCAGGAATGGCAGCATTGTCATCATCATTGATTTACAGAATGAAGGTGGAAAGCATTTTTGCATTACAACGTGCTGCAATGGAAAAAAAACCAAACAGACAAAGAATTGATGTAGACATTGAGTTAATCGACATACCATACAGACATGAATCAACTTATCCTGTTTCACTAGATGATTTGTTAGGATTGTTACAGAATTTAATTGGAACCATAGCCAATCCACAATCCAGAAAAAACAAGTTAGAGATAGAACCAATTGAAGCCCCAGATTTTCAAGAATATTTTATTTCACTTGAGAACATTATTGGAAAATATGAGGATTTGATTATTAGAAAAATTTCAGATGCCGGATACGGTATGCTTCAAGAAATTATTAAAGATCTGGACCAAATAGATTCAATCAGATGCTTTTTTGCAATATTATTTTTAGCAAGAGATGAAAAAGTAGATCTAGAACAAGTAGAAGAGGATATCAAAATTATTTTGATAAAAGAGAAGTTAACAATCTGATCAAAAATGAAGAAAGCATTTCTTTAAGTATATTTCACAGGAAAAAAGAGATAATTGACAAAAACAGATAATGATGAATCAACTGCAAGAATCGAAGCTGCCCTATATTCTGCAGGTAGACCTTTAAAAATAGAGGAATTGATCAGAGCCTCAGGCACGGAATCACGAACAAAGACCTATGAATTACTTGCAGAAATTATGAAAAAGACCAAGTCATCATTCAAAGCACTTGAAGTAGTGACTCTTCCAGATGGATCTTACGTATTTCAATTAAAACCAGAATATAGCTCAACTATCAAAAGATATGCATCAAAACCGATTCTTCCAAATGCAACTTTGAAGACATTATCATACATTGCATACATGCAACCAATTTCATCAAAACAACTTGTAGAAACAAGAGGTTCTGGAGTATACGAGCATCTTAAAGAATTAAGACAATTAGATTTTATCACTCATCAAAATGTCGGCAGATTAAAAATTTACAATACAACTGAAAAATTCCAAAAGTACTTTGGAATACAAGGAGATGTGGAAAATCTCAAACAGAGATTGTTTTCCAAAGTAAGAAAGACAGCAAAGATGTCAGAGTCAACCCAACCACCTGAAATTATTACTAAGCTGAACTAAATAATTTTTAAGCCTAATTTTTTGCGTTTTGTATAAATTAGAGTAGTTAAAATAACATTCGTGAGAAAATCAGTAGAAAATCTTGCAACAAGTAAGATTACAGGTGGAAGAAGACATCCTGCAAGAATTAGAAGAAAATATGAAATTGACAGATATCCAAATGAACCAGTTGTTGGAGCTCAAGTCACAATTACAAGAAGAGTAAGAGGAAATAATAAAAAAACAGCTTTGAAAACAATTGATTTTGTCAATGTATCTACAGGTGATTCTAAAGTAAAGAAAATGAAAATTCTCAAAGTATTAGAAAATGCTACAAACAACGATTATCAAAGAAGAGGCATCATTACAAAAGGTGCCATACTAGAAACGGAGGCAGGTAAATGCAAAGTTGTTTCTAAACCAGGACAATCAGGTACAGTTAGCGCAGTTTTAATAAAGTGATTAAATGAAAGATTACGAGCACATCGTAATCTGGCTGGATTATTTTAACAAGACATTGCCTAGAGCAAAAGGAAGAAAATTAGAAAAAGAAAAATGTGTTTTTGATCCTTCATTAAAAGAATTAACAGAAGCTACACAGGCTGCAGGATTTGAAATCACAGAGACGGATGAAAAAGTGAGATTTCCAAAAAGACCATACGTCAGGTCAGGCTACATAGTGTTGCCAAAAGGATCCACTAAGATAAAAATTCTTAACAAAATTTCTGAAAAATTAGTATCGAAAAGAGCCAAGCAAACAAAATAAAATCAAATCTAGCTCTTAGCTAAAGTAAAGTTGACAGAAGTCTATGATAAGAATATGTTATTTATTATTTCTAATTGCAGGAGGTAGGTGAAATAATGCACTTAGCCGGTAGCGGCAGAGTGATCATTCAACTAACTGGAAAGTTAGATGAAGGGCAGATACTCTGTGACGAGACAGGAACTAAAGTTGCTAAAGTAATGGAACTAATTGGTCCAATAAAAAGACCGTTTGCGTCAGCAACTCCGTTAACAAATAACATCAAAAAATACATAGGCAAAAGTGTTTTCGCGTATGATTATTCTCCTGCTAATACACAAAAATTTAGGAGAAGAAAAAAATGAACATATTACAAACACAAAGCTGTCCTGAATGTAAAGCATCATTGGTAGATGACATTCAGAATGGTGAAATAATCTGCTCTGGCTGCGGCGTAGTTGTTGCAGAACAGATGGTAGATTATGGTCCAGAAACAAAAAGCTCGAATCTCGAAGATAGAATGAAGCTAGCAAGAGCAACAGGACAAACAACTTATTCTCAACACGATTTGGGAATAACAACTGAGATATCAATTAGCACAAAAGACTTTAGTGGAAAAACAATCAACCACCAAGTTGCAAATCAAATGCACAGTCTCAGAAAATGGCAACAAAGAGTCCGCGTTTCCTCACCAAGAGAAAGAAGATTGGCAAATGTTTTATCAAAATTAGGTGAAACATGTGATGGTCTAAATCTTTCAAAAAATGTCTTGGAAACTGCTTCTATGATATACAGAAATTTGGATGGACATGTAGAAGTAAAGGGAAAATCAGTAGCTAGTATTACAGCAGCTACAATTTACATGGCATGCAAACAATGTGATGTAGTAAGATCACTAGAAGAAATTTGTAGAGGAATATGTGCACCAAAAGATGTCAAGTCAAAAACAAAACTTGCAGCAAAATACTATAGAACTATGGTAATGGAAATGGGTCATGTTAATGCTCCAGTAGTTACCATGGACAAATACATCTCAAAGATTGCAAACATGACACAAACTGAAGTTAGAGTTGAAAGACTAGCTTTGGAAATAGCAGAAAAAACTAAAGGAAGTAGCATTTCAGATGGAAAAGCTCCAAATGGAATTGCTGCAGCATATCTGTATGTTGCATCAGTGTTGCTTGGACAAAACGTCCTTCAAAGAGATGTATCAAGTATTGCAGGTGTCACAGAAGTCACTATCAGAAACAGATGTAAAGAGATTCTAACATATTACAAACTCAAAATTACTTTGAGACCATCTCTGGCCAAATTTTAATCCCCCCCCCCTCATTTTATTTATTATTTTAAAAAAAGCTGTTAGGATTAGCTAAATTTCGTCGGTATTATATATAGAAACATAACAGTGTTATCCATGGCAGTACTTGAGATTAAAGATCTTCATGTAACACGTGAAGGCAAAGAAATTCTCAAAGGAGTAAATTTGAAAACAGGTCCAGGAGAAGTACACGCCATAATGGGACCTAACGGTTCTGGAAAAAGCACTTTAGCATACACATTACTTGCACACCCAAAATACGAGGTAACAAAAGGAGATATTTTGTTAGACGGTGAAAGCATTTTAGAATTATCTGCAGATGAACGTGCAAAAAAAGGATTGTTTTTGGGATTTCAATATCCAACAGAGGTATCAGGAGTAGGATTTTCACACTTTTTGAGAACAGCATACAATTCACTAAGCAAGGCACTGCAAGGTGAAGACAGAGAAGTGTTCATCACAGTAAGAGAGTTTCAGAAATATCTTAAAGAAAATTTAAATAAAGTTGGATTAAAAGAAGAATTTCTTTCTAGATATCTCAACGAAGGATTCTCTGGCGGGGAGAAGAAACGTGCCGAAGTATTACAGATGGCCGTACTGAAACCAAAAATTTCAATTTTAGATGAACCAGATTCTGGATTAGACATTGATGCAGTTCAGGCAGTTGCAAAGGCAATAAGCCAAGTCTCAGGAAAAGATTCAACAGTAATTGTGATTACCCATTATGCAAGAATTTTGAAATTCTTAGACAAATTAGATTATGTTCATGTCTTTGCTAGAGGTCAAATCTTGAAAACTGGTGATGCATCCCTTGCAGACAAATTAGAAAGCGAGGGATATGATTGGGTTTTAGAACAAAAAGTATAATCAATTTTTAACAATAATTTTAGAATAAACAAGTTTATGCAGTAATAATTTTGTAGAGTTTATGTGTTATACCAAGTAGCAGTAGAGTTTAACAAAGAAATTCTAATCATCAAAGATAATCAAATCACAGTAGGAATAAAATCAAAGCCAGTTAGGGGGGATGCAAATAAAGAAATAGTAAAAAAATTAGCAAAACATTTCAAAATACCATCATCAAGGGTTCAAATAAAATCAGGGCACAAATACAGACAAAAAATAATACAAATCCAACATTAGATAATCTAGTTTTTGTTTAAATAGGGTTCAAAAAAAGAGAATCTATGGAAGAATGTAATAGCGAACAATATTTTTTCAATTTTTCATTCTTCAAAGTTGATCCTAAATGGAGATGGATGGCAGATTTAGCAAAAGAGGAATCAGCCAAAGAGGTAGAAATAGTACTTAAAAATTCAGGAATAAAATTCAGAACATATTCAACTTTAGGATTAAGAGATGATGCAGATTTTTTAATTTGGTTTAAAGCAAAAACAGTTGATGAAATTCAAAATGCAATAGCAAAACTATACACAACTGTTTTTGGCAAATACATAATTCCATCAAAAACATATCTTTCATGTACAAGACCATCAATTTATGTGGAAAAAGGAAAACCATTAGGATTTATCGTAGAAAACGAAACAAGAAAACATGTAATTGTATATCCATTTACAAAAACTAGAGAATGGTATCTACTACCTAAAGAAGAAAAACAAGCGATAATGGATGAACATATTGAAGTTAGTAAAAAATATCCGCAAATAATTCTAAACACGACATACTCTTTTGGAATTCATGATGAAGATTTCATGTTAGCATTTGAGGTGGATGAGATTAGAGATTTTCAAGATTTGATCATGGATTTGAGAGAAACAAAAGTTTCAAGATATGTCAAAAACGATATACCAATGATTGTGTGTGTCAAAAAAGACATTGTTCCTTTGATAGGAAGTTTAGGTTAGTGAAATCGCTAAAAGAATGGGCTACAGTTGTTCAAGCCCTAGAAAACGGTGATCAGACAGTTATTTTGAGAAAAGGCGGCATACTGGATGTGGCGTCAGGATTCAAAATTGAATCAAAAAAATTTTTACTATTTCCAACACAAGAACATCAAGAAAGCAATCACATAAAACCACAATTCCACAAATATTGTGAACAAGTAAAAGCAAATCCACCTAAAAACGGATTTAATAAAATTACATCATATGCAGAAGTGTTATCAGAGGCAGATGTTTCATCAGAAGAAACAATCAAAAAATTATCAGTATTTCACATTTGGAGTGATTCATACATCGATGAAAGAAGAAATTGGAAGTCAGAGAATCCAATGAAAGCAATATTTCTCAAAATATATAAAATTCCAGAGTTAAACATACCTCTAAAATTCGAGTATCAGGGCTGCAAATCTTGGATAAACATAAATGAAGAAATTCCTGTCGGAAAAGCAGTTTTGAGCGATATAGAAATAAAACCGAAACTAGACAAATTCATGGAGACAATAGAATGAAATACAAGACATTAGGAAAAAGCGGAATCAGAGTTTCTGAAATAGGATTTGGCGCATGGACAATAGGTCTTGATTGGTGGGGTAAAAAAATTGAAGAAGACGAAGCAAAACGTATGCTCAAAAAAGCATATGATCTAGGAATTAACTTTTTTGAAACTGCAGATATGTATGGTAAAGGAATTAGCGAGAAACTCATAGGTCAAGTATTCAAAGGAATGAGAGACGAAGTAATAATTTCAACAAAATACGGTTATGACTTTGCAGGTGTTGAACAAATAGGCCATGCAGAATTACCTCAAAGATTTGATCCGGAATTTACACAAAAAGCACTAAATGCTTCACTGGAAAGATTACAAACCGATTATGTTGATTCGTATGGATTGCACAATCCAAAGTTAAATCACATAAGAGATGATTCTACTTTTGAGACTTTTGATAAATTGATTCAAGAAGGAAGAATAAAATCAGCACAAGTTGCATTGGGTCCTGCCATAGGATGGACACAAGAAGGCCTAGAAGCAATGGAAAGAAAAAGTGTGTCTGCAGTGCAAACAGTATACAATATTTTAGAGCAAACACCAGGTAATGAGTTAATTGCAAAGGCAGAAAAACAAAATGTCGGAATTTTAGTTAGAGTTCCAGATGCTTCAGGAATTTTAACGGGTAAAGTAAAAGCAGAAACAGTAATTCCAAGCAATGATCACAGAAAAGACAGAAAAATGGAATGGAGGCAAGAAGCACTAAAAAAAGTAGAACAATTCAGACCAATTGCTGAGCGCAATGGGTTAAACATTACAGAATTTGCAATAAAATTTATCTTATCAAAAAAAGCAATTGCGTCTGTACTTCCTACAGTTGTAAGTGTGGAAGAGATTGAAACCTTTGCAGCAATATCAGATGGAAGATATCTAAATTCTTCAGACATGAAAGAAATAGATGATCTATACAACACATGGCCATCATACGAACTAAAAGCAACACAAGCAAACTAGTCATCAAATGGACAAATCAATTGATGTCAACAAGACATTAGAGATTATTGAAAGAATGAAGCTAGCAAAAATTGGAGAATATAAAAAATGGAATGCAATAATTAAGAAATTAAAAAACCAAAAAGAGCTAAATCCAGAAGATTTGGAATATTTTTCCAACATATCTAGAATTTATAAAGATTCAAACGTGTCAAGTAGAAGCAAGGTTTACCATACAAAGCTATCCGAGCACGATGAAAAACCAGCATGTAGAATTTGTGGCGATAATTCAGCGTATTATTGTAACATGAATGATCAGTATTTTTGCACGATTCATGTTGTAGGACATGACGAAAATGAATTTTAAGAAAGTGGGATTGTTTCTTCTATACTAAAATTATTTTCAACAAAATATTCTACTCGTGTCTTTTTGAATTCACGTGTACTAAACAGTATTTTATAATCATCTACATGAATTTGGTTTTGGATTGTTTTTGCCATTTCTCCTGCTTCTTCTTCAGATTTACAATGAATCATAGAAAATACACTGTATGGCCAATCAGGATAAATTGGTCTTTGATAACAATGACTTACTTGCGGGAAGGCACCTAGTTTTGAACCTACTTCAGAAATTTTATCATCAGGAACATTCCAAACAATCATCCCATTTGCTGTAAAACCAACCTCTCTGTGTCTTAGAATTGCAGCAAATCGTCTCATCACTCCAATGTTTTCATAGTATTTCATCTTCTCAAATAATTCAGATTCAGTTAGTCCTAATTTTTTTGCAGAGTTTAGAAATGGTCTATCAGTTATTTCCATATCTTTTTGCATTTCACGAATAAACTCTTTGTCTTGTTCCGTCGGAACAAATTTTATGTTTTTAATTTCTTTTTTTTCTTCAGTTGGAGCAATATCGTGTTTTTTTTCATCAACCATATCCAACTTTACTCCAATCTTAAATAATTGAATAGTAGGCAACATCCTGACTTTTTTGATTCCTTTTAATACAGAAAACTTGTCCACTTCAGTCTTCAAATCAGAACCTGGCGGTACTGCCAGAGTAAACCAGAGATTAAACTGATGATCTCGTTCATAATTATGACTAACTCCTGGATGGCGATTAATTTGATTTGCAACAAATTCCAATTGGTTTGGTTCAATCTCCATTGCGACCAGTGAACTTTTGTAACCAAGACGTCTAGTGTCAAATATTGCACTTAGTTGTCGAAGCACTCCAATTTTTTTGAGATTGATTAGTCGTTCTTTAATAATTTTAGGTGTGGTTTGAAATTTTTTTGCAATATCATCAAAAGGTTTTGGAGTAAGAGGAAAAGTCCATTGAATTTCGTTTAGAATCTCTTTATCCAGATTGTCCATGGATTGAGTCAATATCTCACTAACTACATTATTCAATTAAAAATGTAGCTGGGTGGCATTACGCACACATTTTGAATCTATAAATAGAAACTTTAGTCCCTTTGATCGATGATAATCCACCTAAATCTGAAAGGTAGATTAGTTATTGTCATTGGTGGTGGAAATGAAGCTCTAAAGAGAATTAATTCATTATTAAGAGAAAATTGTCAAATCATAGTAATTAGCAATGTCATAAATAATCAAATAAAAACACTGGTGAAAAATAAAAAAATAAAATTTAAAAAACAAAAAATCCAAAACACCGCATCTCTTTTAGCGTACAAACCATACATGGTAATTACAACAACTGACAATAAAGAATTAAATCAGAAAATAATCAATGAATCCAAAAAAAGGAAAATTATGACATATAGTTCAGATAATCCAGAATCAAGTGATTTTGCCAACCCTGCGATCATAGACTTTGAAAATATTATTCAGATTGCAATATTTACTGGGGGGAAGAGTCCTGCGATGTCAAAAAAACTGAGAATTGAATCAGAAAAAATATTTAGAAGAATAATCACCAAAGAGGAGATTAATCAGATAAAAATTCAAAATATACTAAGAGATCTTGCCAAAAACTCGATCTCGACTCAAAATAAGAGAAAAAGGTATTTGCAAAGCATAATGAGCGATAAAGAGATTAAACAGTTAATAAAAGATGGACAGTTGAAAAAAGCTGAAAAGCAAGCAATAACAGTATTGAGTAATTGGAAATGAACCAAAATATAATAAATGCACGTGTTACTTTTCGTAATTCACCAATTCATATTCTTGAGAGATTTACCATTAGGGATTTGGAAAATGCGTATGTGCAATTCAAAGAACATTCAGGCTTGGATGAATGTGTGATAATTCAAACATGTAACAGAATTGAATTATTTGGCAAAGCTGAAAATTATGACATCAATAAGATTAAAAAAACATGGGCCTCACTGACGGGTTTGGAAGAAGAAGCATTTAAGGAAAATATAGAATTTGTAGAAAATGGGGAAGCATTACATCATTTACTAAAACTCACATCTGGATTAGATTCAATGGTAGTAGGAGAAGAACAAATTTTGGGACAGATAAAAAACTCCATAACATCAGCTAGAAATGCAAAGGCATCAGGTCAGCATCTCAATAATTTATTTGATAAAGCGATACGAATAGGAACTAGAATTAGAAACTCTACAGGAATTAATCGTGGTGGAATTTCAGTAGGTTCAATGGCAGTTAAGTTAGCAGAAGAAAATATTGATGAATTAAAACTAAAAAAGATTTTGGTAATTGGTACAGGGGAAGTGTCAACACTGGTTGCAAAATCACTTGGACGTAGAGGGTATGATTTTGTTGTGACTAGCAGAACAATTGAAAGATCACAGGCATTTTGTGAAACTATGGGTGGAAGACCAATAAAATTTGAAGATGTTTTATCAGGATTTGAAAATTATGATGTTTTGTTTGTTGCTACAACTGCACCTTACTTTCTAGTTACCCAAGAGAGAATAATTAAAGCGATGAAAGGAAGGAAAAACGGAATGATGATTTTAGATTTATCAAATCCAAGAACAGTTGATGAAAAAGTTGCAACTGTTGGAAGGGTCAAACTAATGAATTTGGATCAGATTGCAGAAATGGTTGAAAAAAATATGAAATCACGATTAAACAAGATAAAAAGCGTCGAAAATATAATTAACGAAGAAATATCTGTACTAGAGGCTTCAATGAAAAGATTAGATGCAGAACCACTTGTTAAAGACGTATTCAAAAGCATTGATTCACTAAGAGAAAAGGAATTGCAAAAGGCACTTCAAATGCTTAATGAAAAAGACGAGAAAAAAATCAAAATCATAGAAGAATTAACAAAAGCAGTTGTAGAAAGTATAGTATCAACACCTATGAATAATATTCGCAAAGCATCAGAGCAAGGCAAGCCTGACATTATTGAAATGGCTAGCAAATTATTTGACTATAAAAAACAAAAGGAATTAGACTAGAATTATATCATACCACAAATGAATTTTGACAATGTCATTTCCAATTAGACGTCTTCGCAGATTACGAACTTCTGAAAAGATGCGGGAATTAATTCAAGAAACCACTTTAACTCCCAGAGATTTAATCTGCCCAGTGTTTGTTCAAGAGGATCTAAAAACAAGAATCAAAGTAGAGTCAATGTCAGAAATTGAAAGATTGCCAATAGATGACATCAATGATGAAGTAGGAACGATTTCAGATTTAGGCATTCCTGCCATCATGTTATTTGGAATTCCTACAAAAAAAGATGAGAGTGGCAGTTCAGCATATGATGATAATGGAATTGTTCAAAAAACAATTTCTCAAATAAGAAAAAATTTTGGAGATAAAATAGTGATAATGGCAGACGTATGTTTGTGCCAATTTACTTCTACAGGTCATTGTGGAATTGTCAAAGGAGATAAAATTGATAATGATTCAAGTTTAGAAACACTAGCAAAGATTGCAGTTAGTCAAGCAAAAGCAGGAGTCGACACGGTTTCCCCCTCTGCAATGATGGATGGTCAAGTTGCAGCAATAAGAAAGGCGTTAGACAATGAAGGATTTACAGATGTCTCTATAATGTCACATTCTGCAAAACATCGTTCTTCGTTTTATTCACCATTTAGAGATGCTGCAGAATGTGCACCAAAATTTGGAGACAGAAAAACATACCAAGTTCCATTTACAAATTCACGTGAGGCAATGATGGAAGTTGAAACAGATGTTAATGAAGGAGTTGATATTGTAATGATAAAACCAGCTTTGGCATATTTGGATTTGATAGCAGAAACCAGACGAAGATTCAATTTGCCAGTTGCGGCATATAGTGTTTCAGGAGAGTATGCATTGGTAAAAGGGGCTGTCAAACAAGGGTGGGTAAATGAAAAAGACATTACAGAAGAAATTCTATACAGCATAAAACGAGCTGGTGCAGATATGATTGTAACATATTTTGCAAAATCAGCGGCGAAGTTTCTTCAGAAATGAGAAATGATGAACGCTTTGAGATAGAAAGGGCCTTTGATTTACTACCCCACATAGTAGGTTCTAGTTGGGCAGTGGTTTGGTTTAGACTAAATAAAATAAAAAAACCCACTCCTGAAGAATACAGAAATAAAGTTTTAGAATATCTAAAAATGATGGAGCCTATCTTTGAATCATATCAAGCAGATGAAAACTTTTCAGAAATTGTAAAATACATCAAAATAAGGAAACAAGAAGAGTATGAAAAAATCACAAATGGTTTGAACAAAGATGTTGAAAAAAGATATAACAGGTATATTGATTATGGATAAAAAAAGATCATTGGAGTTCCAATGGAATATTGGCACTTCCCCATGGTTCTGAAATCCTAAAGACATAGTCTTTTGTAGGATCATAGATGAATTGTGTTCCACCATATGGAATGAGAGGGCCAAACAGCATTGAAAATTCTCTTGATTGTCTTGGAGTTAGAACAATGTTTCCACTAGTAAAGTCAGTTGCTGAGTACTTGAATGCTTTTTCACCATTCCACACATCATAGTTACAAATTGATGGACCAGTACACATCATAGAGACATTTTCATTTGAACCAGTGTTTTTAGCAAGCATCTTAATTGTTAAAAGCGCTTGTCCGCTTGGACTCACCTCAAATTCAGGACCTATGAAATAAAATGTTGTAGGACCAACGACATATTGCGTGGCTTTTTGCTCATACTGATATTCAGTGATTTTTGACTTGGCTGTTTTTTCACAGTTCAATCTTTCGTATGCTTTACCAATATCTGCGCATTTTCCCAAGTCTGCTTGTAAAGATACAATCTTGGAATCAGAAGTGTTTGCAGTATTTGGTACAGGTTCAGATGATTTGGATTCAGTAGGAACAGAAATGACACCGGTCTTTATCAAATGTTGAATGCCATTAACAAATTCACTATCAGTTATGGTTCCGTCTGCCCACCATCCTGCATTGTTTTTAACCCAATCTGGAACAGATTGAGAGTGTTGCTCAGATACTGCTGTAGGTGGAATTACAATAATACCATCTTTTATGAGAAATTGTATTCCCTGAATAAATTCAGATTCAGTTATGGTTCCGTCTGCCCACCATCCTGCATTGTTTTTAACCCAATCTGGAACTCCATTTGCATTAGCAAATGAAGCAGTTGTTCCAACAAGAAGTATTGCTACGATTGTGGCAATTGTTGTTTTCATATTTTAAAAATCAGCATTCATCATATTTAAGATAGTGCCAATCATTAATCTAGTGCTAAAATTTAGGATTCATTAAAATGACAGTCTAGTGGTAAAATGAATTTACAGTATTCTGATTTTTAAATAAACAGAACAGAATTAGAAAAGTGAAAGAAGATCATACGAATTTTGAGAGAAAAAATCAAAAAATGACAGAAAATGATGTAATAGAGTATGTTTTAGAGAGATTTGACGATGTAAAACGCTCAAATAAAATTCAAGAGATAGTTAAATTTCAAACTTTAAACAAGTACATGTTAATGGCACATGATCAAACAGAATTAAAAAATTTAGGAAACATAATTGCAAGTTACAAAAAAATTCCATTTTCAGATTTGCTACAAGAATATGAAAATCACTTGAAAAATGCCATGAAAAAAGAACCAACAATAAAAACACATACAAATGTAATTATGCATATTTTTGGGTATTTTTCAAAACATCTTAATCAGAATGAAAAACAGTCATTTTCCAAATTGTTTGAACAATTTAAAGAAAATAAAATAACAGTTGGAGAAATAATTTTAGAAATAAATCGCATAATGTACAGATTTGATAATACATATCTAACAAGTCAAACATACGTTCTGTTATATTCAGACATTAAATCTAGAGCGTTATTTCAAAAATTCAGTAATTTAGACATATCAGAGTTTAATTAAGTAAAAAACAATAAAAATAAAATCAAATTGGTTTTCCTTTGTATTGATAATCAATTACCTTATGAAATGTATTATGAGATGCAATTATTGCAATGATTGTAACAAAGATTCCAATAAAATTTCTCAAGGTTATCAGGTCATTTGGGTGAGAAGATAAAATTGAAGTATTGAACACTATGTAGAAATTATCAAATGACCAAAAAGCAAGTGTAATCCAAGATAAAATCCCACTAATAATAAACCCTAATCGAGTTTTACTCTTGACAAAAATTATTGCAGATATTATTCCAACATACCAAAGAATTCCAGCTGCAAACCACATGGGGTGAAAAACATCAGATCTGTCATCTAACCAATAATAGGTACTTCCAATAATTGCCATAACAATTAGAGACAAAAGTAAGAGTTTTTGATTGATTTTAAAGCCAGATTTTTCTTCTCTAGGATTTACCTTTGGAGGGTTTTCCCTCATTTCCTTTGTTGCAATATCGATTGATTCACGAACAGATTTCAGTCGGATTGAGATGATTTTAGTTATAGAATTATCAGTTACTACCGTATCATGAACAAGGCTATCTATCAAAGGTCTTGCCAAAGAAGCCTTTACGGGAGTGATAAGGTCTACCCAGTACGAGGAAAGTCTCGTAGTAAGAAAAGGAATTTGAATTACAAAGAGGTTTTTGTTCAAATAAGCAGAATACACACGCATTAATTCTTCATAAGTCATAATATCAGGCCCACCGATTTCATAAATTTTACCAGTTGTTTCAGGATGATTCATACAACCTATTAGATATTTAATCACGTCATCAACTGCAATTGGTTGTGCAAGTGATTTTACCCAAGATGGTGTAACCATTATTCGTAAACGTTCAACAAGATAACGAAGCATTGCATATGAGCCCCCCTGTGCACCAATAATTAATGAAGCACGTAACTGTGTGACGGGGATACTTCCAGAAGAGAGTATCTCACCAACTTCTTTTCTGCTCTGCATGTGTGGAGATAATTCTAAACTGTCATTTACTAATCCGCCAAGATAGATTATTCTTTTAACATTAGCTTTTGTTGCAGCTTTTAGAAAATTTTGAGCTTGAATCCTTTCTCTAGATGCAAATTCCTTCCAATGATCTTTGTCTCCTTCCATAGAATGAAGAAGATAGTATGCAATATCAATTCCAGACATGGCATTTTCTAATTGATCAATATCAAAAACATCAGCTTGAACATATTTCACATTGTTAGAATCCAAAAGTTTGTTTCTGCTCATTCCTTTTACAGTGAATCCTGATGAAGACAGGGATGAGATAAGCCTAGAACCAATAAAACCAGTAGCGCCAGTAACCAAAATAGAATATGGTTTTAATCCAGAAGATGAAGTAGCAGTGATTTTTTGACTCATGATATTCTAACGGTTTTTTGAATATTAGATATATCAATTATCATCAAAAGATGCTCTAATGAGTAAATATCAGAAAGAAACATGAATGATTTAATCAGATCAATCATTTAAACTAGTGATATAATTGCCAATAGTGCCAACAAGAGTAAAAATTAGATAAAATTTATGATAAAAAAACATTCAATTAGTAAAAAATAATCAAAATTAGCACTAGTAACAAATGTTAGCATTAATTAAATAGTAAATTTAAGAAAAAGGTATATGGTATACATCAGGGCTAAAAAAGTAAAATCAGATAATTATCTATATTTGGTAAAAAGCATCTGGGATTCTAAAAAAAATACATCAAAACAAGAGATTGTGAAATATTTAGGTAAAGCATCAGATGTTGTCAGAGACGACATACCGGTAGATTATAGAGATGATCCAAAGATTTTATCTGTCCTTGCATCACATAATCCAAAAGACATTACAAAGAGAGAAGAGTCAACAAAAAAATCAAAACAAACACTATACAAAAAATTAACAGATGGCGATATTCATTCAGCTGTAAAAATTTATCAAGAATATACCAAAATTTTTAATCCTGGTGATTTTTTTGATAGAATTTTGAGACCTGTGATGTACAAAATAGGAGATGATTGGGCAAACAACAAAATCAGCATTGCAACAGAACACGTAGCAAGCAATGTCGCTCAGACACTAGTCAAAATTATTATGGATGAAGTTACAGGTAGTGCAAACAAAAAGAAGATTCTTGTTTGTGTACCACAGGGAGAGGAACATCATTTAGGATGTGATGTATTGGAAACATACCTTTCAATAAAGGGATATAAAGTATACAATATAGGTACACCCATACCAACAGAATCAATTATCAGTTTTATTGAATATAACAAACCAGATACAATACTGGTTTCAATTACATTAGAAGATAACATAGCAGCTGGACAGAGATTAGTTAAAAAAATTAAAGAGCAATACGACATTCCCATACTAATTGGAGGGTTTGCATTTCAATCAGATAATGTTCATAAATTTGATGGTAAAGTTATTCCAGATATGACTTTAGATGAATTACCAAAAATTCTTAGAGTAGCATGATAAATTTAATAGTCAACCATAGTGTTAAAAAACATAATCAAAAATTAGCACTAGTCAAATAATTAATCGCTGTTTATATTATTTTAAAGCACAAATAATGCATGAAACAGGAAAGCGAAATTTAATGGGCAGAACATGTAGAGGTATTTGTCAAATGCACAAGGCAGAGCCGGTTCCTAACAAAATTAGATACGAAATAGGGTAAAAAAGATGTACTTTTTGCGGCATATTTTTGTCAGTTGAAGATACTAGATGTATTTGCTGTAAGGCAGTTTTGAGAACAAAAGCAAGGGGTAAAAAATCAGATTCAGATTAAAAATAGATTATTTTATTTCTTTTTTTAGTTGATTCAAAAAATCTTTCATAACTTTGGTTCGTTTTTTAGCCTCAATTTTCCCAGATTTTGTGTTCATTAGGGACTCTAATTTGAGTAGTTTCCGATAAAAATGGTCCAGTGTCCATATTTGATCATCAGGAATCCTATTTTTGCAAAAAGGATCCTCGGCGTTATAAAACGGTCTTTTTTCAGAACCGCCTACGGCAAATACCCTAGCAATTCCAATTGCACCTAGAGCATCTAATCTATCAGCATCCTGAAGAATTTTTCCTTCAATAGTGACAGGTGTTTTATGTCTAGAAAAACTATGATCATGAATTGCATCAGAAATTATCTGGATTTCTTTTTTTGTAAAATCAAATTTTTTTAGAATTTTTTTTGACTCTTCAGCACTTTTTATTGAAGATAGTTTTGAACGTTTATCAGATTTTGCATAGGAAACAATATCATGTAACAACACAGCACTTAAAACCAGTTTTGCATTAGCATTTTCTTTTTTACAAATGGTTTGAGCATTTTTGTAAACACGCATTATGTGTTCAAAATCGTGTGCAGTGTCATTAGCCATTAAATTATTCACTTCATTTTTTAGTAGATCAATTACATTCATTTTAAAATCTCCATAATTTTGGTTTTACAAATTTCAATTTTTTATGAGTGATTAAATATGCCCAGTTAATTGAAGTAAAAAGGAACACGGTTCCAATACTTATCACATCTATCAATATAATTCCAATATAGCGTTCTTCAAAAATTTGAAGAAATGGTGTCAAAACAATTTTGCTAATAGAAAGCATCAGATAGTAAGACAGGGCCCGTCCAAACCAAAATCCAACATATAATCCAAGATTTTTAGATTTCATTAATCCATATGTGATAAACAACATGTTGCTAGGAAGAGGAGTTGCCCCAAATAGAAAAGAAGCAACAACATATCCATATTTTTTTCGATTAAGGAAATCTCCAATAATATCAAGATTTGATTGTTGTTCAGGTCCTACAAATTTTCTAAAATAACTGCTGAAATATTTTAAAATGAATCTACCAATAGTTGCTCCAGTTGCACCGACAATTGAAAGAAGTATCAGATTCAAAGTGGGGTCTAGTGCAAAAAAGGATGCTAAAATTATCCAAGTGGGTGGCATAAGAATAGGAGATGCGTTAACTCCAATCAAAACAAGAAAAACTCCAAAATAAGAGAATTCTATTAAAATCTCAAAAATATCCATAGTTTCTTCATTTTTGAGTCGGTTTTTTTATTTCTAAACGCTTTGATTAGCATTTATTCATGAAAAAACCCTGAAATGATCGCAAATTATCTAAAAATTTCATAAATTTTAGATCATTGATCAAAAATTGGAAGAAAATGGAACAATCATTCAATATACTTATAAGCAAATTACACGTATGGTACCTATGTCTGAAGTTAGCTGGAAATGTTTTAGATGTAATCTATCATTTAAAGATGAAAGCATAGCAGACATACACAAAAAGATTTCAAATCATTCCATTACCAAAGTAAAACCAATCGCTGCATAATTTTTTAAATTATTGAAAATAATTTCATGTATTAAATTAGATTTAGTGCAGAGGGTGGGATTTGAACCCACGAACTCCTGAGAGAAAGGATTTCCTATTTTTGAGGATCTTGAGTCCTTCTCGGTTGACCGGGCTTCGATACCTCTGCAAATAGATTCAATATTGACCGATATTTTTCGATTGCTATTATGAAATAATTCAGAAAATGATCGTAAAATAAATAGAATTTTTAAGAATTTACATCAAGATTTAAAGTCATTATCTAGAAATAATCACATTTTAAAAATAATCAATCATGAATTGTTTATGGCATTATTTCATAACATGAAAAAGTCATAAAAAGAGACAGACTAAATTCATTTTAAAAAGATGATAAAATCATAATAAGATAATAAGAAATTATTTAGGTTCAAAAAAAGGAAAAAACAATCACACTAGTATTTTATTTGTGTGAGAGGGTTTGTCCAAGACTGGATAATGTTTGTATTCAAATCAGCAAATGCGTTGACGTTATCATTGAATGTTTTGATGTTCTGTACGGTTGCATCAATGGTTGTTTTAACAATTTGGTTTTGTACAGTGTTTGCCTGAACAATTTGTTTGTTCATATCTACAAATGTGGTTTTCATTGCATCTGGAATTTCAGTTGAGAGTCCATTCTTTTTTGCAAATTCTTGTTGCATAGAAATTGAAGCTTCAATTGTTTTCTCACATGTTTTGACACATTCTTCTTGTAGATGGGTCATTGATTGAAAATACTGTGGTACGTTTTTTGTAACGTTTTCAAAGTATTTTTGAACATTTTGCTTGTATGTTGAATATACATTTCCGCTTGGGTTAGTTTGTGGGGATTGTGTATTCATAATCACACATGAAAATAAGGGTCTTATATACTATTGGTAATGATTGGTATTAATTGGTATTAATTGGGTATTATCGACATTTAAAGCAGGTATTAAAAATTCATGGAAATTTTGATAAAAATGAGAGATTTTATCAAATCAATAAAATAATCAGAATTGTGCTTCTTTGACAAAATTTTGGAATTGTAGATTAAATCAAGATACATGGTTCTTAAAAAAATAAATTATTTTAAAACAGATGAAAATCCATTTTGAATCATCCAAAAAGATTATTTAAAAAAGCTTATAATTGTCCAAACTAGAGTCAAAATACATGGCAGAATTTCAATCAGTTTCACAAGTAAAAAAAATGCGAAGTGGAATTAATCTAAAAGCCGAAGTAAAAAGCAAGGGAGACCAAAGAACCGTAAATCTCAAAACAGGCGGTACTGTTGATGTTTGTGATGCAGTAATAGCTGATGAATCAGATGAGATCAAACTAACATTGTGGGGAGATGACATCAAAGCTGTTAATGTTGGAGATGTCATAGTCATCACAAATGGATATACAAATGAGTTCAAAGGTGAAGTGTCCTTAACAAAAGGAAAATTCGGTAAAATGGAAGTTAATCCGCAGTAAATTTAATTTTTTAAATTATTTTGGGTTAATATTTTATTATTTTATCTAAACATGTGAGTATTTTATTTAAAATTAAGAACTTTCAATGAACAATACATGATTCATTAGTGTATCACAGTGAATTTATTTTGTTTGTAATCACAACTATTGTTATTCCAATGAAAATCCCTGATGGATTCTACTTTAGAGTATCATTTATGTGTCTATAATGGTAATAGCATCTCTTATTGCAGAACCAATCAAGTCCACCCAAGTATTCTACGTTATCAGACTTGCCACAGTATTTGCATTTTATTGTATGCTTCATACTTTTTACATTTTTCATAGCCAGTTATTCTTCCATACTTTTATTGATTATCTCTTTCTAATCCTTTTTTTGAAATAATCCTTTGAGTTTGTCTTTTGATTTGAATTTGAATTCTTTACAATCACATAGATTACACTTTCTAAGTTTAAATCCTTTAGTTGCATCAAAATGATTTGCTTGGACATGACCACATTTAGCACATTTTATCACCAATGCTTCTGCACCTTCCTTAACTTTCCATTTACCCATAGATAGTAATTGTTCATAATAGCATATTTACATTCAGCATTTGTTCATGAATTAAGATATCATTCACAAATCCTAATAGCGTCTTTTGTCATTTTGTGTGTTTTTCCAATCAATCAGATATAGAATCACACCAACCAACAAAATGATAATTCCTAAAATTAACAAAATCCCAGAGATTACCAGTGGTAAAACAGTATTTACAAAAGGAGAGTTTGGATTAGAAAAAGTATTAGAATTATCAGGATCTTCTGAAATCATTACAACCAAATTGACTACTCTAGGCCCATGATTTTGAATTTCAAAATTCAGTGTGTCAGATTTGGCAATTTGCAACATTTCAAAGATTACAGAAGTGTTTTGAGAAAATTCCCCATAACTATCACCATAAATATTTGAAATAGATATTGACAGTTTATCTCCATCATGATAATCAATTATCTGCACTCCCCACAGTAAAGGAACGTTAGATGATTGAGTGCCATATGAAAAATAACCAGACTCATCAGGCAAAATTTGGATGTTATCTGAAACCTTGTCAAACATTCCCTCAAACATCGAGGGAAGGTATAGATTGTTTTTATCTCCAACATTGGAAGATGGATATACAGAGACCATAATTGAAATTGATACAACAACTAGTATCAAACCAGATACACCGATTATAGGACCACGTTTTTTCATTTTGAATAAAATAACAAAGATCATCTCCACTTTAATGATAACGATGAGGCAGTTAATTTTAAAATAATTAAAATATCTTAGTTAAAAACAATTAAACGTCTATAGTCTAGAACGTTTTTTTGTCTTTGACTTTTTCTTGGTTGCCTTTTTGGTAGGAGTCTTTGACTTTTTCTTGGTTGCCTTTTTTACAGATTTTTGTTTTTTGGCAAGTAATTGAAGACGTAATGATACTTTCTCAAGTGCCTTTTTAGCAGATTCCTCGGCTTTAGTTTTTTGTTCCAATTCTTTAGCAAATTTTGCAGCCTCCTTGTGACTTGAACTTATTGTTTCACGTAATGTGGGCTTTGATTTTGATTGTTTTTGAATTTGAGTGCTAATTTTTGATTTTACTTCATTATATTTGGCAACCTCTTCAGCAATCTTTTTTGCTGTTTTTTCTCTATTTTTTATCTCAAACTCTAATTCCAGTATATGATCACGAATAACAGATAATCTGGATTTTGCATAGTTTTCTTCTTCAGGATTTTTTGCAAATTCCAGCTCTTGTTCTACCTCACCAAGTGTCTCTTTTTCACGGATTAGACGTTCATTTGCCGCTGCAACTAGCCTTCCAATACTTTCCAGTTGCGCTGTTTTTTGATTTAAAACCCCTGAAACATCAGTTACGTTCTCTTTTTCATATTCAATTTTTCGATCTATAGAATGCAAACCGGATGAAGATCTTTTTTCAATAGATCTCACTTGTTGTAGTTGTCGTTCAGCTTTTTTCCTAAGATTAGTAGCTTTTTGTTTATTTTGTCTTAATTTTATTATTAATTTCTCTAAAGATGCCAATAATCAAGTAATGATAAATCGGTCGGTTAAGTTGTTAATATAATCATGATTTGACTTACCTGTTAAGAAAATTAACATACTTTGATCGCAAAAAGGGATATTTTGAAAAAATATTAGTAGAGACAAGTAACAAAAACATAATGGAGTTTCATCCAAGAGATCTGCCGGTATCAAAAACATATGATCTCAAAGATATCAAAGATGCTACAGATGCAGTAGAAGACATGGTGAAATTAGGATTCAACAATAGGAAAGAAGGGTTTAGAGTTTTGATGCCAAAAGAATCAAAACTTGCAAAAAGAATAGGATATACTGTAACGACAGGAGTTACATATGGGCTTAGACAAAAAAACGAGATTAGAGATATAAGATATTGGACATATCATCACGATGAGAATCATTATGCCATAGTTTTGATTAGCAGTAAAAGTTTTACAGAATTAGGATTTTGATTTATCAAATATTTTGTATAGTTTTGTTCTTTTAGATAACACACCAGCTAGCATTACACCAAGAATGGCCCCTCCAATTACATCCATTGGAAAATGTTGAATAACGTATACTCTGCTGATAGAGACCAATATTGGATAAAGAAACAACAGATACGCTCCACGTGGAAATCTTTGAGATAAGGCATATCCCAATACTATTGCAAAAATCATCGTTCTTGCAGCATGCCCAGATGGATAAGAGGCGTTGTAGCTACCGTCACAAAACAAAGAAAACGTATCACGGCTAATTTTTACTGGAAATGGGGCACCTTGATAATCAAAATCAGGTCTGTCTCTGTCCATGCCACATTTTATGTATCCAGTAAGCAATGTAGATAAAACAATTAAAATCATCAAAGTAATTCCAATTCTTCTAGTTTTTTTCATTAAAAGCATCAAGATACCAAAGCCTAGCAGGTAAAACGAATCACCGCTTTCGGTAATGAGCTGCATTAGAAAATCTAAAGAGTGATTTCCCACATGTTTAGCAACAAAGGAAATTACAGATTGATCAAAACTTTCAGTGATTTGAAAATGTACCAGTACAGATACAACAACAAATGCAATTACAAGTAAAACAAACGATCTAGAACGAATATCAAAAAGCCAATTTTGCAATCAAATAAACCTCAATGATGTTGTTTTTAATTTTTATCATGTAGATAAACATTGAAAATAATTTACAGAGTAGATATCAAACTATAACAAAAAGATCGGCTCAAAGAATTTAACCGAGAGGATAATAGAAAAATCGTGAAAGTACTCACACTAGATGATTTTGATCTTAAAGGAAAGACTGTTTTTTTAAGAGTTGATATGAATTGCCCAATAGATCCTGAAACTATGGAGATCTCAGGAACTAAACGAATTGAGGAGGCAATAGAGACCATAAAATCGCTAGAAGATGCAAAATTAGTTGTTGCATCTCATCAAGGAAGGGTTGGAAACAAAGACTATACTGGAATGGACAAACATGCAAAAGTTCTTGAAAAATTAATGGGTAAAAAAATCAAATATGTAGAAGACACTATTGGAATTGCGGCACAGAACGAAATAAAGAATTTGAAAAGAGGTGAGATATTACTATTAGATAATTTGCGTTTATGTGCTGAAGAAAATTATGAATTTTCTGAAAAGGATGCTGCAAATACAATTATGGTAAAAAGATTATCAAAACTTTTTGAACTCTGTGTTTTGGATTCATTTCCTAGTGCACATAGATCACATCCATCAATAGTTGGATTTCCATACGTGTTGCCTGCTTGTGCAGGAAGAATTGTTGAAAGAGAGGTGAGAAACCTGGATGAAATAATGACAGTTGCAAAAGCGCCGCATGTCATAGTACTTGGCGGATCAAAGGTTTCAGACAGATTAGAGGCAATCAAATTATTAATTCAAAATGGTCGTGCAGATCATGTATTACTTACAGGATTAATAGGAAATGTGTTCATGAGAGCACAGGGAAGAATAAGATATCCTCTAGGCATATCAAGAGAAGAAGAAGTTGTGGCAAAAGCGCATTCCTTAATTGGTGAATATCCAGATGTGTTTTCTACTCCAGTAGATATTGCAATTGACAAAGATGGAGACAGAGTGGTGATGGATGTCAGAGAACTTGAGATAGGAGATAAAATTTATGACTTAGGTCCAAAAACAGTTGAGCATTATTCAAAATTAATTGCTGGTGCAGGAACTGTTTTCATAAGCGGTCCTGCAGGATTTTTTGAAAAAGAAAATTTCAGTTTTGGAACTAAGGGGTTACTAACTGCAGTGGCAAACTCTATGGCAACTACCATAGTTAGTGGAGGTCATTTGACATCCGCATTAAAAAAATATGGATTGGCAGAAAAGATTGATCATATAAGCACTGCTGGAGGAGCACTTGTTCTTTATCTTACAGGTGAAAAACTCCCAATGATAAAAGCGCTAGAGAATGCTGCAACTAAATTTAGATCTAAATAGATGCTCTACATGACGGGTTAGGACAAATTTGTTTTTCAGATTCTCCAATATACACATCTGAATTACAAGCAGTACAATGATATTTTTTTAATGGATCAAAAAGCTTCAGCCAGATAGTGGTAAAATTTTGTGCAATATTTCTTGCTAGACCAGAATTACAAATTTCATGAAAATATGATTCTATATCATCTATAATCCAAGAAGGATCAAGATCTCCATTTTGTTTTATTTTTTCAAAAATTTCATCATTGGTGAATTTTTCATCAGCGGTATTGTAATTTTCAAAAATAATTTTTCTAATTTGAAGTTGGATAGGAGTTACTGGAGTAAAATTATCCATATTAGTATAAGTTTGCTGCCTCTTCTTTTAACTTATCTACATCTTGGGAATCAGCCATATGTTTTCCAAGATATGAGTAGAGTGCAGATTTTAGTACTTTGAGAGAAAGCAGTGCACATTTTATTCGAACTGCCTGTAGATGTTCTAATCCCAACTCACTTAGTACGTCATGTTTAGTAATATTTCGTACTTCATCAAGGCCCTTTCCTTTTGCAATCTCAGTTAATACTGAAGAACATGCCATACAAATTGCACATCCTCTGCCATGAAATTTAATATCAGACACTTTGTTGTCTGAAATTTTCATATCAATGTCAATACTGTCACCACATAATGGATTAGAGTCATGAAAAGTAACATCTGGATTTTCAATTTCACCAAAATTCACAGGATTTCTAGAGTAGTCAATTATCATTTCATGATAAATGTCCGCATTGCTGCTCATAGTTTGAATATCCTCGCAACTTTATTTAATGATTCAATTAATGCGTCAACTTCCTCTCTAGTATTGTAAATATAGAAACTTGCTCTAGAGGTAGCTGCAACATTTAGTCTTTCCATCAGCACTTGAGCACAGTGATGTCCAGATCTTACTGCAATTCCTTCCTCATCAATAATTTGTGCTACATCATGTGGATGAACATCCGAAAAATTAAATGATATTACACCACCACGCTTTGAAATATTTTTTGTGCCATAAATTGTAAGACCTTTTACTTTAGACAGTTTTTCAATGGCATAAGTAGTCAATTCAATTTCATGTTCTCGCACATTATTCATTCCAAGTTTTGTAAGATAGTCTATCGCTGCTCCCAATCCAATCACATCTGCAATGTTTGGTGTGCCAGCTTCGAACTTGTATGGTAAATCATTCCATGTTGTTTCATATTTATGAACTTCCCGTATCATATCGCCTCCACCATGAAATGGATTCATGGTTTGGAGTACAGATTTTCTCACCCATAAGATTCCAATTCCTGTAGGCCCCAGCATTTTATGTCCAGAGAATGCAAAAAAATCACAACCTAATGCCTCAACGTTTACTGGCATGTGTGGAACAGCTTGGGCTCCATCAACCAAAGTCAGTACGCCGTGCTCTTTACATTTTTTAATTATTTTTTCAGCATCAGTAACAGTACCAAGAACATTAGACATCAAACTAAACGTCACAAGTTTTACCTTACCTGTAGCAAGATATTTGTCAAGATCATCTAAAATTAATTCTCCATTATCATCCATTCCAATGTATTCAAGCTTGGCACCTTTTTCTTGAGTTAATAGTTGCCAAGGTACAATGTTGCTATGATGCTCATATTCGGTTGTAACTATAATGTCATCTTTTTTGATATGTGTCCTACCCCATGCATATGCAACTAGATTTATTGCTTCAGTGGTTCCTCTAACAAAAATAACTTCTTCTCTGTTTGATACATGAATGAAATTTGCAACCTTATCACGTGTTGCCTCGTAAAGTTCAGTTGCCTCCTCTGCTAATGCATACACAGCTCGATGGATGTTTGCATTATGATTTCTATAATAATCATTTATTGCATCAATGACTTGATTTGGTTTCTGCGTTGTTGAAGCATTATCTAGATACACCAATGTTTTGTTGTCCCTTACAGTTCGTTGTAAGATAGGAAAATCTTTTCGTAAATTTTCAAAAGATGTTTGTATGCTTTGCATTTTAAACCTCCACGTAGATCTCATTTTGATCTATTTTAACATTGTATGTCTTTAGTGGAATTTCAGCAGGAAGGTTTTGTGGTTTTCCATTTTGTAAATTAAAAACAGAGAGATGTAAAGGACATCGAACACCTTCTTCGCTAAGAAAGCCTGTAGAAAGATCAGCATCAGCATGAGTGCAAATCAGGTCAGTTGCAAAAATTTTTCCTTTTTGATTTGCCAAAAGAATTTTTTTATCATCAAATGAAAATCCAAAAAGCTGACCAGTCTTTACCTGATCCAATTTACAAGCTTTAATCCACTGAACCAAATTTATCACCGATATTTGTAATGCTGTTCAATTTCAGAATCTTCGTTATAACGTGTTTCTTCAATTTCAACAAATTTTGCCAGTTCTTCATCAGTGTTAATTGTCAATTCACGAGCATCCCATTTAGATTCAATCAAGTAAGCAATCCATGCTCTAACTTGATAAGACATTTTTCTTGATAGGGGTTCTAAAAATCCTTCAATAATTGTTCTTTCAGCCTCTTCTTTACTTAGACATCTAGTTCTGAGATAGAAAATTTGTTCTTCATCTATTTGAGCCACAGATGCAGAGTGTGTTGCTTTAACATCATTAGTGAAAATTTCTAATCCAGGAATAGCATCAGATTTTGCATCTTTATCAAGTAAAATAGAACGGCCTGACAAAAACGAGTTTGATTTTGTAGCTTTTTCTTTTATTCTGATCATTCCTTTAAAGAGGGATTTTGATTTATTTCTTAGAATGGATTTTTCAACAACTCTGCCATCTGTTGAAGGACTTTCATGATTTACATTTGTTTGAATATCAAAAGATTGCTCATTGTTTCCAAATATTACTTCAGAATCATTAGCAGAAGCACCAGTTCCATTAAGGAAGTATTCTATTTTGTATCTAGATAGCATAGAACCAAACAAGCCAGAATACCAGTTAACTTTAGAGTCCTGTCCCAAGTCAGTTCTTCGAGTAGAGAAATTAACAGTGCTTTGGTCCATCATTTGTAATGTTGTAAAATCAAGTTGTGCATTTTGAGCAATGTTTGTGTTTAGTAATTCAAGATATGCTTGTTGTTTTTCTGCTTTAGATGAATACAATTCCTGAACAATTATCGCTTTACTGCTTTCATCTACAAAGATTACATTTCTAGCAATGGTAGAAATTCCATCATTAGATAAGCATGATACTATGTGAATTGGTTTTTCTAATATCAGATTTCGTGGAATGTGAATAAAAACTCCAGAATTAAAGGCCGCATTATTTAGTGCAGTAAACTTGTCTTCTTTTGAATTTGATGCCTCTAGTGCTTTTTTTATTAGGTCAGGACTATTTTTTATGGCATCATTAATTGAAGTGATGACTAGTCCTTTGGATTTTAATTCATCAGAGATATTGATTTTGTGTGTGTTGCTGCCTATTTGAATAATGCATGTTTCTTTTTCTAATTCATGTAATCTTTTTTGAAGGAAGTTAGGAATTCCACTAGTTGTAGACGATGCAAAAGAGACTTGCTGTGGATCCATTTTCTTTGCATCAGTGTATTTGTTGTATAATGGGGATGTTTCAAGTGGTAGAGCATCATAGATGGAAAGAGAGTTTTGTCTATACTGTTTTAGCCAGTCAGGTTCGTTTCGGGATGAAGAAATTTCTTCAATGTGGCTAGAATTAATTTTTGATAATGTTTGAGACATGATTAACCTAAATTGAAATTAGGGGTTTAACCCACCGAGTCATCCATTTCTAGTTTGATGAGTCTGTTTAATTCTACAGCGTATTCCATAGGCAACTCTTTTGTAAATGGCTCCATGAAACCATTAACAATTAGAGACAGTGCTTCTTCTTCAGTAAAACCTCTAGTCATAAGATAGAAAATTTGTTCGTCTCCAATTTTTCCTACAGTTGCTTCATGTGTAATTGTAGCATCTTCTTGATTAATTTCCATGTAAGGATAAGTATCAGTCTTTGATGTATCGTCTAACAATAATGCATCACATCTTACTGTAGCTTTTACATTGGTTGCACCTTTTGCAACATTAAGTAATCCTCTGTATGTGGAACGTCCATCTAATCTACTAACAGATTTTGAAGTGATTTTTGATGTAGTGTTTGGTGCTAGGTGAACCATTTTAGCACCGGTATCTTGGTGCTGGCCTTTTCCTGCAAATGCAATGGATAGTGTCTCACCGTATGCTCTTTCACCCATCAAATAGATTCCAGGATATTTCATTGTAAGTTTACTTCCAATGTTGCCGTCAATCCATTCAACAGTTGCACCCTCATATGCATAAGCACGTTTTGTAACCAAATTATACACATCGCTACTCCAGTTTTGAATTGTAGTATATCGTAATTTTGCATCTTTGTGTGCCACTAGTTCAACAACTGCAGAATGTAGTGATTCAGATGAATACACCGGTGCGGTACATCCTTCGATATAATGAACTTCAGAGCCTTCATCAGCTATAATCAGTGTTCTTTCAAATTGTCCAATGTTTTCAGCATTAATTCTAAAGTATGCTTGCAATGGCATGTCAACTTTCACTCCTGGTGGAATGTAGATAAATGAACCACCGCTCCAAACTGCACTATTTAGTGCTGCAAACTTGTTGTCCTCTGGAGGAATTATTTTACCAAAATATTTTTTGAAAATTTCTGGATATTGTTTTAATGCAGAGTCAGTATCTAAAAACAAAACACCTTGTTTTGCCAAATCTTCTCTTAGACTGTGATAGACAACTTCGGATTCATATTGTGCACCTACACCTGCCAAGAATTTCTTTTCAGCTTCTGGAATTCCTAATTTATCAAATGTTGCTTTGACTTCTGCTGGAACATCATCCCAGTTCTTCTCAGTTTTTTCAGTTGCCTTTGCATAATAGTAGATGTTTTGAAAGTCAATAACACTTAGATCTCCACCCCAAGTCGGCATTGGTTTTTTCATGAAAATTTCATAAGATCGTAATCTAAAATCAAGCATCCATTGTGGCTCATCTTTCATTTTGCTAATAGCAATCACAGTCTCCTTTGAGAGACCTTTTTTGCTTAGATGTACATACAAATCAGTAGAGTCTTTAAAATCATATTTTGAATAATCCATGTTTAGATTTTCAGTAGCCATGGAAACTATAACATCGTTATATTATAAATACATGAGGAAAAATAGGCAGAGCTAAATAGCTTGAGCTAAATTCTAAAGATCATAATATATCGCAAGCATGATTTGATTATTTTACTTCATGTGATGCTTTTATTTTTCTAAAACTTACATAGATTCCAACATCATAAACAATCTTTAACAATCCACCAATTACAAAGGGTGCTGAAAGCGACAGAGATTGTATTATGGCACCAGTAATAGAGGGACTAATGGACTGTGCGATATTTCTGGAGGTGTTTGTAATTCCAGCAGCTGCAGTTCTTTCATTTTCCTCAACTACTGCAACAATGTATGCTTGTCTTGTTGGCACATCCATCTGAGACAAACTCATTCTAGCTAAAAACAATATTAATGCAATTTGAAAAGTCGGTGCAATTGCAACTAGAATCAAAAGAACATTTGATGGGATATGAGTAAAGACCATAGTGCAAATTAATCCAATCTTACCTGCAATTTTTGCTGCAAAGAAAAAAGAAATTGCCGTAAGCACACCTGCAACTGAGAAAATTAATGATAAAGTAGTGAGGTCAACTCCAAACTTTGTGAAAAACCAGAATGCAACGATGCTTTGAATCACAAATCCACCTGCAAACGAATCTAATGCAAATAAAGATGACAGTTTAAGGATAACTTGTTTTGATTTTGGAGAAAGATTGGTAGAGAGTGATTTTGAATCAAATGTTTTTTTAACTTCAATTTCTTTTGAAAAGAAAAAATAAATTATAACCACAGCAATTCCTGCAAGCAGATAAATCAAGAATAATGGTTTGAATGAATCTAGTGTTGATACTCCAAAGTTTACTTGAATTATTTGTGGCAAAGAAGATAGCAAGACGCCTCCAGCCATTGAAAATGTCCCTATCATATTGTATAGTGCAAAAATACTATTTGTTTTTTTGATATTCTTTACAGTTTGTGGAAGAATTGCTTGTTCTAGTGACAAAAATGCGCCAGTTTCTGATCCTGTGACATTGATTGTTCCAATAAATGCCGCAATTATCAAGGCAAAATAATTTTCAGTGATTAAAAACACACAGCCTGAAACTGTCATTAATGATGCATAAATTATCAGAACTTTTTTTCTTCCAATGCGGTCTGCAAAAAAGCTAGAAAACAAATTAAAAATTATACTATTTACTAGAGTTGCAGATAAGATAAATCCAATTAAGAGTTCATCAAATCCAATTAATTTGAGATAGATTGCCAAGATCATGCTCAAAAATCCGAAAGAAAATGTTCGGATAATTCTAGCAGAAATTATTAGTTTACCGTCTTTGGTTAGCCAATTTAAAATCAAATCACATATTCAAAATCATATCTAAATTAGTCTCTTGCTCTAAAAACCATATTAAATTTAATGTCAGAAATCACAGGGTATGGGAAGATAGTTATTTTTTGGACCATTTTTGCATCCACTCAAGTAAATCTGTGATAGATTCAATTAGTTCCTGTCCTTTTTTGGTCAGATTGTACTCTACACGTGGCGGGATTTCTGTAAACGTGCGTCTTTCTAGTATTCCTTCGGAAACTAATTCTGATAGTCTTGTTGCCAATGTTTTACTACTAATTCCTTTGAGTGATTGTTTGAATTGTTTGTGTCGTACTGGCTCAGTTGTGCAACACAAAGGAAATAAAATCTCCAATGTTGCTCTTTTTGTAAGCAAAGATCGAATCGTGGATGTTTCCTTTAGTAGTTTAGTAACGCTATAACCATCAAATGCGCATGCATTTTGATGCATTGGTAATGATTTTCTTTTAGTTTCCATAATTACACTAACTGTTATAGTTTATCCTTGACAACTTAAATGGTTTACTTTGTAAACCGTAGTATGATTGAAATGATTAAAGAAAACATTAAGAAAAGATACGGGAAAATCGCAGTTTCAGGCAATTCAGATTGTTGTTGTATGCCAGGTGAATGTGAAAGTGAAACATCACCTATAGATGCAACAAAAATTATTGGGTATAAACATGAAGAACTAAAATTAATTCCTAATGAAGCGATTTTAGGAGTTGGTTGTGGAGCTCCACTAAATCATGCTAATTTACAAGAAGGTGAAATCGTAGTCGATTTGGGTTCAGGAGCTGGAATCGATGTATTCTTGTCTGCGAATAAAGTGTTGGATTCTGGAAGAGTTATTGGAATAGACATGACAGACGAGATGCTATGTAAAGCTAGAGAGAATTCCATCAAAGGAAATTATACTAATGTTGAATTTAGAAAAGGAGACATTGAAGAAAATATTCCGGTGGATGATAGTACTGTTGATGCAGTGATTAGCAATTGCGTAATTAATCTTACAACAGATAAGATAAGTGCATTCAAAGAAGTTCATAGAATTTTAAAGAAAGAAGGACGGATGATAATATCAGATCTTGTTACAGACAGAGAAATCATATCAAAGAACATAGATTCAGAACAGTGGTGTGCATGTATTGATGGTGCATTAACAAAAGAAAATTATGTATCATCCATTAGACAAGCAGGATTTGAAAAAATAGAAGTATTGGAAGAAAGAACTTACATGGAAGGAGAAAAAGTTAACGGAAGAAATATCACTAGTCTTATAATAAAAGCGATCAAGTAAGTTATTTGGTTGAAAATCATTATGAAAAAAATTCTTTTTGTCTGTGTTGAAAATGCAGGAAGAAGTCAAATGGCTGAGGGATTTTTTAGAAAATATCTACCTAAAGGGTTTGAACCGATAAGTGCAGGAACAAAGCCAAGTGACAAAGTAAATCCAATTGTAATTCAGGTAATGAATGAGGTCGGCATTGATATTTCCAAGCAGATTCCAAAATCAATCTCAAATGACATGATTAAGGATTCCAGAGTTGTAAACATGGGGTGTATTGATAAGAAGTCTTGTCCTGCTTTGTTTTTGGAAAGTGTAGATGATTGGAATATCACTGATCCTAAAGACAAATCAATAGAGCAAGTAAGAGAAATCAGGGATCAAATCGAAAATAAAGTCAAAGAGTTTGTATCAAATCTAGAAATAAATTAAAATCACATTGTAAACTTTTTAATTTTTCTATGTTCTAGTTTATTTTTTGGAAAATTATCAAAATATACAGTAAAAAAACTAAAAATCAGAAATTAAGAATGATTAAAAAATTAAGATTGTTTTGCAGTTGCAGATGCTGTTGGTGGAGCGTTTACTGGGTCAACTGTAATTGTAACAGTATCAGTGCTTTCTCTGTTATTGTTATCATATACTCTGAGTTCAAACACCAAGACTTTGACTTCACCATTAGCTACTATTGGAGATGTAAATGATGTAATCTTTGATGATGTAGTTGATAACACTACTGTTTCACCAGAAACTTGTTTCCACATGAATGATAGTTGTTGGTTTTCAGGATCATTGCTCTTGGAACCATCTAATGAAACTTTGACATGTTCATTCACAATTTGATCAGCGCCAGCATCGGCGATGATTGGGTTATTCAATACGTTTATGACGTCAATCTTCATGCTATCAGAACCAGTCAATTTGCCGTCAGATGCACTACATGTCATAGTGAATGTTTCATTTTTAACAGTCTTTGGAAGTGCTACAGTTGTACTTGCAGATGTTTTATCAGCAATTACAGCATCACTTGATGTAGACCATGAGAATGTAACTGCATCTCCGTCAGGATCACTGGCGGTACAGGTCAAACTTACTGTAGTATTTTCATCAGCGGTTTGATCAGCACCTGCATCTACAATTGGTGCACTGTTTTCTGGAACTACTAGGATGATTAATTGGTCAGATTTACTTTGATTTACATTATCTGTTACGGTTAATTGAAATACCAGACGTTTAGTTTCACCAGAAGCTACCGATGGTGCTTTAAATGAGAATTCTGGTTTAGTAGCATCAAATGTTACAGAGTCACCTGCAATTTGTTTCCAAGAATAGGTCAATGGGCCGTTTTCAGGATCAAAACCTGAACCAGTAATATCCACATTGGTGCCACCGATTACCTTTCTGTCAGGACCAGCGTTTGCACTTGGTGGTAGGTTGACTTTAGTCACAGTTACAGTTGCATCATCTTTTGCAGAGTTGCCATTTGAATCAGTAACGGTTAATTCAAAAGTTAATTTTTCAGAGGTGCCACCAATCATTGGACTAAAGAAATAGACAGATGATGAAGTTCTTGAATAAATATCAACATTCATTCCTGATATTTGTTTCCAAGAATAATGTAAAACTCCATTCTTTGGATCAGTACCAGTTCCGATTAATTTGACTTGAACATTTTCATTTACAGTTTGATCAGGTCCTGCGTTAGCCGTTGGAGAGCCTTCAGAAGGAATTACTTTAACTAGTGCTAATGCATTTGCCCAACCATTTCCAGCAGAGTAACCTGTGACTTGGAAGGACAGAATCATTTCAGCATCGCCAGGAAGGTCAGGTGCTGTAAATTGTACTGATGGACCACTGTAAGAGTTTAAGTTAACTTCAGTTCCAATCAGTTGAACCCAAGAGTATGTAATTGGTGCACCATTAGATGTTTGTCCAGTTGCACCAAGTGTAACTCTTTCTCCTTCATGAACAGTTTGCATTGGTCCTGCATTAATTGAAATTAATCTATTTGAAAGAAGGCCAGATAAAGGAATTACGTTAACACTGTCACTTGCAGTACCACCAAATCCGTCATTAACTGTTAATTGAAATGTCAAAGGTGTTGCATTTGTAAAATCAATTCCCATTGGTAGAATTTGAATATATTTTCCAGTTGTAGATGCTAATTGTACTGGTTGACCACCAGTTTGTTTCCAGCTATAAGTTAACGAATCACCGTCAGGGTCTACAGCGCTACTAATTAGAGTAACAACATTGATTGTTTTGAAAACTACTTGATCTCGTCCTGCACTAACTATTGGAGCATGATTAACTGGATTTACTACAACTTCGACTGTATCAGAACTAGTTGCACCTTGTGGGTCAGATACAGTTAGGGTAAATGTGAGAACTTTGATTTGGCCGTTTGCCACTTCAGGGGCCATAAATGTTGGTTCAGCGACAGTATCTGAAGATAGAGTTACAGGTTCACCATCAACTTGAACCCATTTGAATGTCAGGGTTTCATTGTCCTCATCTATTCCTTGACCAACTAATGTTACAGGCAGATTTTCAAGTACATCGACAGAGTTTGTTGTAGCAAAAGAGTAAGATGTAGTTCCAACTAAAAATACACTAAAAACTATTGAAAATAAGATAATTTGTGAATTCACTGTTTAATGATAAAATATCGGTGATATATTAACTATTCATATAATACGTACTTAGCAAATAGTTCGAAAAAATCTGAAACTAGATCTAAAGACTCTAGCGATCAAATAAATCCAAATCAAATTGCAATTATCTAGTCAATAAATTAGAAGAATGGTAAAAAAATCAAAATACAAAATAATTTAGAAAAATCAGGCTGCTGAAAAAATATTCTTGACGGCATCAAAAGCACCCTGTACAGTATGAACATGCGCAACAGTATTTTTTATTTTAAATTTTTTTAATTCATCAGCTGTAAAAGGGCCAATTGAAACAATAGATAATTTATCCAAATTACTAAGCAATGAATCATCATCATAATCTTTTGACATTATTTCAAAAAAGGCTCTAACAGAAGAAGCACTTGTAAACACTATTCCATCTACTTTGTTTTGAGAAAATAACTCCCTAAATTCATTCCATTGAGTAGTATCCCTAAAAGCACACACATCATAGAGATGAATTTCTTTTACATCAATTCCAATTTTATTCAATAACTCTTTCAAAAATGGAGTGGATGCACCACTCCTAGGCACAATTACTTTTTTTCCAACAGCATGTAGTTTTGTGAATAGTTCTCCGACGCCAACTGATGAATAAATATTTGGCATGTATGCAGGTTTAATTCCTTCTTTTTCTAACGCAATTTTTGTTTTTGGGCCTACTGCAATTACAATGGTATTTGCCACGGCTAGTTGTAATTTTTCAAATTTAGAAACTTTTTTTGCAGTATCAAAAAGAAGAGCGACTGCCTTGGAACTCATGAATACAGAATAGTCAGGATTGTATTGCTTTACTGAATCTAAAAATTCGTCAACTATTTTTTCTCCCTTACTTACTAGTTCAATAGTAGGCAATGAAATTGGTCGGGCATTATTTTTAATTACTAAATCTATGAATTCAGAAGAATCATCTTTTGAACGAGTGATTGCTATAGTTTTTCCCTTAAGCATTTTTTCTCCATCCTATTACACTTGATAGATTCACAACTTTACCTATTATGATATTGGTGGGAGGTTTGATTTTATTTATCTTTACAAGTTTTGCAATATTTGATACTGTTCCAATGATCATTTTTTGTTGTGGCGTTGTACCATTTTGAATAACAGCCACTGGTGTTTGTTTATCTAGCCCACCTGCAACAAGTTGTTTGCAAATAACATCGATTCGTGAGAGACCCATCATAATTACAATTGTATCAACAGATTTTGCAAGATTTTTCCATTTGACTGATTCGCTTTTCTTATCAGGATCCTCATGTCCTGTAACAAACACAACAGATGATGCATACTTTCTATGAGTTAGCGGAATTCCTGCATAAGTTGCAGAACCAATTCCAGAGGTAATTCCTGGAACAATTTCATATTTTATTTTATTTTCTTTAAGATATTCTGCTTCCTCTCCACCTCTTCCAAAGATGATTGGATCACCACCCTTTAGTCTAACAACATTTTTCTTGGATTTTGCAAACTTCACCATTAATTCATTAGTATTATTTTGATGAGTTGTGTCATCACCCACTTCTCTTCCAACATAAATTTTTTTAGCAAACTCTGGAATCATTGAAATTATTTTTTTGCTTACCAGTCTATCATATAGGACAACATCTGCTTTTTGCAGGAGTTCAATTGCCCTTAATGTGATTAACTTACTATCACCTGGTCCAGCCCCAACAAGATACACCTTACCTATCATTGTTTATTCCATTCCTCCACTTTTTTTCTCCAATTTATTGCAAGGTCATTTACGCCTTTCTCACGGAGTTCCATGCCTACTATTTTACCCAGAGAAAACGGATCATTTTTGTCTCCAGACTTTTCCACAAAGAGTAATTTTTTCCCATCAACTGAAAAAGCAGACACGCTCAAAGTCATTTGATTTCCATTAGATCTTGCGTATGCGCCAATTGGAAAACGGCATCCAGAATCAATATAGTCCGAAAGAGAACGTTCTGCCTCAATTTCCAATCTTGAATCATCATCTTCGATTTTTTTCAGCATTGAAATTGCATCAGAGTCATCTTTTCTTGAAACTATAGCTAGAGCGCCTTGTCCTGGAGATGGAGAAAAATCCTTAATGGGTAGCGGTATGAATTTAGTGTCAACACCTAATCTTAAAATTCCTGCTTCTGCAAGAACAATTGCATCAAATGTTTTTTCAAATACTTTGTTAATTCTTGTTTCAATGTTTCCTCTAATTGGCTTAACTGTCACATCAGATCTTTTTCTTGTTATTTGTACAGCACGTCGCAAAGAGCTTGTACCAATTACTGCCCCAGATTTTATAGAATCAAGAGTAGTTCCATCAGATGAGATAAAAACATCGTTTATCTTTTCTCTTTTTGGAACACAGGATAAAATTAAATTTTCAACTAGTTGGGACGGAACATCTTTTAGACTATGCACTGCAAAGTCCACTTCACCATCCGCAACTGCCCTATCAATTTCTTTTTCAAATATTCCTTTTTGATCAATAGTAAATAGAGGTCTTGCGTCAGTATCGCCTTTTGTTTTTATTGTTTTTATCTCAAATTCAATATCGCCGTTTATTTTTTTTAGTTCAGATATTACCCAATTAGTTTGTGCAATAGATAATTTACTGCCTCTTGCACCAACTACATACTTCAATTCTTCACCGACTTTAATGCTATATCATAAGCGTTTATTGTATATTTTATGTCAGATTTTGTGTGTGCATCAGATAGAAAAACCACTTCAAACTGAGACGGTGCAATAAAAACACCTTTTTTCAATAATGTAGAAAACATTTTTTTGAATTTATTTGCATCTGCGTTTTTGGAAGAGACATAGTCAGTCACAGGTTTGTCTGTAAAGAAAATTTGAAACATAGAAGAGGTAGAATTGATTTGGTGGGGAATTTTCAGGTCACATGCCATATCGCCTATGGCACGAGTAAGTGTTGAATTGTACTGTTCAAGTTTTGAATAGAGTTTATTTTTTATTTTGTTTATTGTTTTAATTGATGATATAGCTGCACTGACAGATACTGGGTTTCCTGCATACGTACTTGCTTGGTAGACTTTACCTCCAGGAGAGAGTAAGTTCATTATTTCTTTTTTACCACCAACTGCTGCAACTACAAATCCGTTTCCTAATGCCTTTGCTAAAGTTGTGATGTCAGGTTTAATTCCAAAATGTTGTTGTGCACCACCTGGCGATACTCTAAATCCTGTTACCACCTCATCAAAAATCAAAGGGACGTCATTGTCTTTTGTGATTTTCCTAACTTGTGAAAGAAAGTTTTTTTCAGGTAAAATCAATCCCATATTAGCTAAGACTGGTTCGATGATTACTCCTGCAACATCCTTGTTTTTTGTAATGACTTTTTCAAGTTCTTCAGAATTATTATATGGTACAACTAGAGAGTTTTTTGCAACTTCGTCTAGTCCGCCATCAGACACAGATATTCCATTATGTGCAGAACCAGAACCAGCTTTTACTAAAACAGAATCATGTGCACCGTGATAACACCCTTCAAATTTTATGATCTTTTTCTTTTTTGTAAATCCGCGAGCTAGTCTAATAGCAGTCATTGTTGCCTCACCACCAGTATTTACTAATCTTACTTTTTCAATAGATGGAAAATTACCAATGATTAATTTTGATAATTCTATTTCAGAATGGGTAGGAGTACAAAACAGAGTTCCTTGAGTTAATTGTTTCAATACAGCATCCAATACTTCTTTTCTCCTATGTCCTAGAAGTAATGCCCCATAACCGTTACAGAAATCAATGTATTTTTTGTTGTCTTCATCCCAAATGTACGAGCCATTGGATTTTTTGGTAAAAAATGGATATGGTTCAAAATATCTAACTGGGCTGTTTACGCCAGAAGGAATGACCTTTTTAGAATCATTAAATAATTTTTGAGATTTGGACAATAATCAATTCTGATAGAGGTCATTATTATTCGTAATATTACTAAATTTGAGAATTTTCAGGCATGTGTATCATCATATGGATACGTGTATGATTTTTCTTGTTTACACCAACAATTTGGGCTGCATTGAAACTCTGTGAACTTGGACATATCATCCCTCAGATTTGTGGTTCTCCCTATCATGGCATTGATGACGTACGGTCGGGGTGGACTCTTTTACGACATGTTTGATAATGTCTGCCACTTCTTTTGACAATAAAATTTTTGAAAATGATAATTTGTCATGCTCAAGGGAGTTTTTGGCATTCATTGATGATAGAGTGTTGTTATATTTTAAAACAAAATTGCATTTACTTTCAGTATGTCTATAAAACATCATTGTTCTATATAGAATGATTTTCTGATCCTATCCTAGTTTATTGCAAATATCATCACAGGAAGGGCAAAATAAAACGTCATGTGAAAACTTGCCACGTCTCAAAATTTCTGTATCCTTATTTCCACATTTACTGCATTGAGTTTTTTGCATGAAAAACATTATGAATGCCGATCTAAAAAAATATCCTAAACATTTTATGTGAAATTAGTAAAGTAAGATAAAAATATGTTCCTTACGTAAATGGGTATGGTAAAACGTATAACGCTATTCAACATAAATTAGAAATTATATTATGCATACAGAGAATCTTTGAGTCTAAACTCAAAGTCTCTAATCAAAAATGAAATTGTTTTCGCAAGATATCTAGAGATCACATCCAAGTCAGCTATAACAAGAACAATCCCATCTGAAAATGGAAAAATAAATTCTAACAGTGTCTCTCTTTGTACTGTGATAAAGTCTAGAGACCCCAAGACATCATCAAATTCTTTATTCAGAAAAGACTGTAAAACTCGTTGCATGTACAACATTTCAATCTCTTGTAATGTCATATTTTTAATAATTCTGTCATTGCGAAATTTGGATTCTGTGGATTTGCCATTTCTATTAACGGTCGATACAAAATAAATTCGATCATTTGAGGCTAGAATATCTTGACATAGTCTTGTTAGTTCCAAATTATGCTCAAGGTCAGTGTTGTGCATCAAGATATCATTACACCATCATCACAAAACTATAAGGAAAATGACTTTAGATTAGGTGGAACTATGTTTACTATGTAAGGAATGTTCCTCTAAGAACAAGCATTACTAGAACGAAATTTGTTTCGAAACAAGAATGCAACAATAATAGTTCCAACAAAGGGGGCAGTCCAATACAACCACAAATCATCGAAAACTCCAGAGACCAAAGCAGGAGCTAACGCCCGAGCAGGATTCATAGAAGCGCCTGAAATAAAAGCCAAGAAGAATATATCCAATCCAACAATTCCACCTATTGCAACTCCACCAAATCCCTTGAGTCCTTTGGTATAGACAACTGTAAAGATTACAGCCATAAGTAATGCAGATGCCAATACTTCAATTGGGAATATCACGAATAAAGGAAAATCATAATTGGGAGTATTTGCTCCAAGATTTGTACCAGTTCCAATGAAACTCTTGACAAACAAAGAAGCAAGGATGGCGCCAATAATCTCTGCAGCAAAATAATACATTATTTGAATTTTAGAGATATGCCCTGTGATATAATATCCGATTGTCACTGCCGGATTAAAATGTGCAAGTGAAATTTTTCCAAAAGAATAAACCCCGATAATTAATGCAATGAATGGTGCAACAGCAGCAAAAGCAATTCCCATGGTTCCATCTTTCTGAGCATCATAAACAATAGAGCCAGTTGCAAACACAACAAGAATAAACGTTCCAATTAATTCAACTAGGAAGATTTGTAAATTTGAATAAGACATAGATATTTTCCTTTTTGAGTTTAATCAGTATCAATACTTTTGGTATTTTTAATCTATTTTTCTAGTAATGATTTACATTTTTACGATCCAATTGGATTTTTGTATTTTTCTATATAGATAATTACTCAATACTATTTTTGATTAAAATGGTTTGTTGACTTCCCTAGTGAAGACATAGCTAGATAAACCAACCATAATCAAAACAAACACACTGATTATTGCTATGCTTAGTAATGCGGAAATTCCACCTTCAGAAACACCGGTCATCATTTCTCTGACTAGTAAAACAGTGTAGGTTACAGGATTGAGTTTTGCTACAGTGGCAAGCCAATTAGGAAGTAGTTCCAGCGGAAAAAGAGCTGGACTTAACATGAATAAAGGCATTCCAAGAAAGTTGATCACTCCCCAAAAAGTCTCTTGAGATTTTGCAGTGGCAGCAACTATAACAGAGATTCCAGAAAATCCCATAGAAAACAAAATTACAATTGCCATGATTGGTATAATCATTAACGGGTTTGGAAATGATACACCTATTGCCAAAGCAATTCCAATGATTAAACTAGATTGCAATGCAGAAATCAAAGATATTGCACTCATTTTTCCAAGTGCAATAGAAGAACGTGAAATAGGAGATGTCAATGCCTTGTTCATAAAGCCATACCGCCTATCCCATAAAGTATTGACTCCGCCGAAAATACTTGTAAAAATTGCAGTTAGTATTATCACGCCAGGTGCCATAAATTCAATATATTTTCCTTCAAATCCAACGGATTGAATCAATGGTTGAGTTCCTGAAAATGTATTTCCAATTACAATAATCCAAATCGCTGGTTGGATTAGTCGAATTAAAACTCCACTTCTAGATTTTTTGTATCGTTTGAGCTCTCTCCAAAATATAGTATACGTATCATACATCAAAGTCATGCACGTAGCCTCTTCATTTTTGCATGTTCTAGTTTTCGATTGAATCCAGCATTATCATCTCTGATTTCACGACCAGTGTAAGAAATAAAGACATCATCTAGAGTTGGTTGAGTTAAAGATATAGAAATTATTTTGATTTGAAGATTAGCAGATATCTGAAAAATTTTAGGAATTACTTCTGTACCATTAGATGTGAAAATAGTCAGTTTGTTATCATCTTTGTTTATTTTTTTAATAAAATCAATCTGATGTAATTGAGACAAAAAGCCAACAGAATTTCCATTTTCAAATGTCAAAGAAATTACTTCGTTACCCATAGCGTTTTTCATGTTTTGTGGAGAATCAATTATCTGAATTTTTCCATGATCAATAATTCCGATTCTATCACATAGCTGATCTGCCTCTTCCATGTAGTGAGTGGTGAGAAATATCGTCATTTCAAATTCCTTGTGAATTTTTTTAATATACTCCCAAATTTTTCGGCGTGTTTGAATATCCAGCCCAACAGTAGGCTCGTCTAAAAATAAAACTTTGGGATGATGTAATAATCCACCAGCAATATCAAGTCTTTTTCTCATTCCTCCAGAATACGTAACTACGGAATCATTTTGTTTATCAGATAATTCAATTAGTTCTAAAATGCCATCAATTCTTTTATCAATTTGATCTTTTGGAATATGATTGAGTCTTGCCTGCAAAAGCAAGTTTTCTCTTCCTGTAAGATATTCATCGACGGTTGATTCTTGCTGCACATATCCAATGTTTTGACGCACTTGTTTTGCTTGCTTCATTACATCAAATCCAGAAACCAGAGCTTGTCCAGAAGTTAGTTTGAGCAATGTAGTGAGGATCATAATTGTAGAACTTTTACCTGCACCGTTTGGACCAAGAAATCCAAAGATTTCGCCTGCCTCAACTGAAAATGAAATGGCATCTACTGCTTTTACAGTACCAAAAAGTTTTGAGAGAGATTTAGTCTCTACAGAATACAATGATTAGATCGCTTTTATCAATTATAAATTGTTAAGCGTAGTGAGATACTCATAAAAAATTTAAAGACCTTTCATAGCGATAAGATTATGAAGGGGCTTTGCCAAAAATGTCATTCATCAAATGTGGAAATTACAGTTGAAAAAGGAATTCCCATTTGTCTAAAGTGCAACAAAAAGACACAAGATCGTAATTAAAAATTAAAGACTATGCTAGTTTTTTGTATTCTTCTTTGGTTGTTTTGAGAATAATTTTTTCACCGATACCCCAAATTTCTGATTTATGTATAATTTTGGAATGAATTATTCCATCGTGAATTTCAACAGATTCTAGCTCATTTGTATCAGGATGTCTAACTAATCGTGTTATTTTTCCTATCTTATGACCATCAATGTCAACTACATCGACTCCTGTCCTAATTGGAGATTGGCTTAGTAACAAAGTCTCTTCAGTGAACTTGTCAATATAATCAGCAGAAAGGAAATAGTCCCTGTGAAATCCCTGATGAATTGTAACTCCGGATACTGCTAGAGTTTTTTGGTTAATGTGAATGTGTTTGACTTTACCATATTCTATGCCCTCTCTGTCTTTGACTTTTTTTCCAACAAAGTCATCGGCTATGGACATGTTTTTAGGAATATTTTCTAGTTTTACTGACATGCACTACATTATTCAGATTTGCTTATCATACCCAATATCAGAAATTTCTATCAATGAGGTTAAATTACTTGACAGAAATACAGGCTCATGGCAATTGAAGAGAGTCTGTTTCGAGCAATTTTAAGCACAAAAGGTAGGAAGACAGGAAAGCAGCACTCTATTATGCTTCGCGCTGTAAAATACAATGATAAAATTTATTTTTCAAGACACAGACCAGACGGAGATTGGTTCAAAAACGCCATGGTAAATCCAGATGTAACAATACAATACAAAGATGAAACTTACAAAGGTAAAGCAAAATTAGTTGAAGATGAAAAGTTGGAGGATAAAATTTCTCAATTAAAATATCCCGGAGAGAAAAGAGCAGATGAAAAAAGAGTCGCCTTAGAGATCACACTATGTGAATAATAGTAGAGACGCCTCTACGGTCAAATTCTAGATCATTTTCCATTTCACTAACAGTAACAGTAAATGATATCACATCACGTTGTTGTGCTTTTTCTGCATTAAGTTTAAGGTGAATGTCCATCAAATCAAATTCGTTAGTGGGCAAACTAGTTTCATCCAAAAATGCTCCACATGTGGATTCGATTCTAAATCGGTCATCTTTGAAATGAAAACCAAGTTTTGTTTTTCTTCCTTGTCTGCCACTAGACTTTACGTTAACATCTATGATTCCAGATTTTCCAAGAGTGTAACTTGATTTGCCATTTACAAAAACACCTATCTCAAATGGCTTTCCTGCAGTGGATTCTGCCATCTTTTGAATTCCATCATTCATCACTACATCTACTGCTTTTATTGTCTGAGCAACTTTTGCAATCCATTCGTTTGTTCTTTCTATTGTTGCTCTAATTCCAGCTCGTCTTCTCTTGTCTTCATCTTCTGGAAGCTTGTAGTAATCAACCCATGCCTCATAGTCATGAGAAATATCTTTGATAAAATCAATACATGTTATTTTGTAATCATTTACATTATCTGTTCTTTCTGAGCCATCATCTATTCGTACACCGTCATAATCCATTGGTAGTGCCAATAACTTCAATTATTTTTACATCTAAAAAAACTAATCCAGTCACAAGATTAATGATTATAATGGGAAATCAAACTACATATAACATGATATTTTCAGAGTTGGTTTTGGATCTTCAGCAACAATTGAAATCAAATCTGCCACAGATTCGTTTCATGCTAAAGAAGAATCAAGGTATGGGATATATGAGAATAGTTGAAATCGGAAAGGAGGTAGGTAAAAAATACAACATCAAACTAATAGTAAACTTTCCAAAAGAAGGAAGAATAGAAGAATTTGAAATGTATGGCAAACGAGATCTTAGTTTGATTATAGATTATGACAAGAAGAAATTTTCAATCAATAGAGAGGTAATCAAAGAAAAGGCAAAGGAAATTTTAGGAGACGTTCAAGTTGAAGATGCCTACATGTATGAAAACAAAGAAGGAGTCAGAGTTTTTACAGATAATTGGAAAATAGACATTCTTCCCCACTCTGTGCACATATGGACTGTGTTTGATGAAAAGGTTACAAAATTTTGTGATTGGCTAATGGAAAATGCGTATGAGATAAAAACAGGATAACATTTAAGAAATCAGATAGACTCTAATTTTTCAAGCAGACCGTATGCCTCATAGTTATCAGGATTTAGCATTATGATTTTTTTGCAACAGTCTATTGCTTCATCTTTTTGTTGTAATGAAAGATGAGCGTTTGTTTTTAGAGTCAGAGTTTCAACATCGTTTGGATTTAATTCCAAAGCCTTTTCAAAATATGCAATTGCTTTTTTTGTATCTTCTAAAATAAAGTAAATACTTCCCATCATAAACATGTAATCAGAGTCATTAGAAAATTTTTCTTGTAAACTCTTTCCAAACTCCAAGGCTTCGACATAATTTCCATCTTTTACTAATTTTTTGAGATGTCTTTTTGGATAGCTAAAAAGGCCTATCATTTTACAACTTGGTTTTTAAAATCTAATAATTTGAATGTAACACATGAAAGATTATAGATGTTTTTAACCAAATGGAGTTTCAGGTTGATAGCCGGATTTGGGTGTAGAGGAGGGTTGTTGAATCTTCATTATTCCTTCTTGAATCAAAAATTGGATTCCTTGAATGAAGGAGTTATCATCAATTGAACCTTCTGCCCACCATCCAGCATTGTTTTTAATCCATGCAGGAATTGAATTGTCTGCAGAACTTGCACCTTGAGATGTTGGTGGAATTTTCATTATTCCTTGTTTAATCAAATATTGTATTCCTTGAACAAAGGAATTATCATCAATTTTACCTTCTTTCCACCATCCAGCATTGTTTTTAATCCATGCAGGAATTGAAGGAGTATTACCATCTAGTCCTGCAAGAAGAGGGTTTTCAGCAATTTGAACATCTATGGCAGCATATCCACCCATTGATGCATCAGGAACATCGATTTCTGATCCTGTGCCATGAACAAATATTATGTAATGTACTAATCCCGCTTTTTCTTTTATTGGAAGAAGCACATGTGCTTGTCCAAATCCATTAAACAAATCTGCACGTCCAATGTCTTCTGCGTATGAACGTAACCTCTTACCATCATTATCTACAACCCAAATATCATAATGTACTTGATCAACAAATTGTACATCATTGTATTTATTCATAAAGTTAATTTTCCAATCAATAAAACATCCTTCAATTGGTACTTTAGGAGAATAATTGTACTGAATCATCATGGTATGTGTATTTGTAGATTGACGACCACTTGTATATTCATAGAAATCTGTAGCACATTTTAGCAAATCTGTTTTTGAGACGGTTGATTCAACACTTATGAAAGGATCATTTACAACATGTTCTTGATATTTTTGTAATTCAAACTGAAACATGACAGGAGCAACACCAGTTGTAATCCATGCATAAGTTAATGCTTTAACAGGAAAAGGAAAACCGTCAGATATCCAGATTTCATTATTGTTACCACTATACCAACCAACAACAATAGTATCAACAGATCCTGCAGGAGTGTAAATTTTTTCTGCTCGTAACGGAATTAATTGAGCACCACCAATTGCACCTATCTTTCCCCATGCTGCATCTTTGAATTCTTTTGGTCCATGGATTAAGTCATGTGGATTTCCAGTAGCAAAAGCAGACAACCAAGATAAAGAAGATTTGAACGCAATAGCATAATCATGTAGTGGTTCATCAAATGTGATAGGTTCGGGTGCAGTGTCACCAAGACCCATTGAGCCTTTAATAATTTTATTTCCATCAATAATTACAACTTCTGTATCCCATAATTTTTCAGTTCCATGTTGCACTAACCCCTTGACCCACATTTTTAATGTGATAGGTGCACAATCATGAAGGTCTAATTGACATAAAGAATATTCAAAATAATCTCCGTCTTTGAGGCCTTCACCCAAATACCAAGAACCCTCCACATTAACACCACCAGATGTCTGGACACCTTGACCAAATGAAAGATTTGAAAATCCAAGACTAAACATAACAATCAAAAAAGCAGATGCAACTAGAATCTGATTCACACCAATAATTACGAAATTCCCTAGTTAAAGGTTATTCCAATAATTTCAAAATTCACTAGTTTGAAGTAATTCAAATAAGCAAATATAGAGGAAAATTCTAGAAATTTCATAATGTGTGAGTGCTCAAAAGTTCACTTGTACGAAGTAGAGTTCAAACTTGACGGAATGACAGTAGTTCCAACTCATAAAAATTGCGGGTTTGCATTAGATGGAAAACAATCAGACAAGTTCCAAAAAGAATTAGTAAAGTCATGGGGACTTGAAGAAGAAGAAAATTAAAAAGAAAAAATAAAATTAAAGCAACTATTTACAGTTGTTTAACTGCTTCTTTACAAACGTCAGTTTTACATTTGCAATCTGCGCTGCATATACAATGACCTTGCATATCACAATCGCAGGAATAAGTTGGATCGCCGCTGTCTGCTTCGCATCCACATGCTTGATCTGTCATAGTACACATTCACATTACTTATTTTAAAATGTTAGTACATGACTTTAGAAAACTACGCACTAGAAAGAAGACCGAGTATGAAAGTGCATGATTTTTGAATGAGTTTTGCATTATTTTCAAGCAGGTTGGAGTCAGCCTCAATATCAAAAGCTACCTTCAGGATATGGATAAGATCTGACTGGTGGTCAATACTATTGTTAATTTTTACAAAGTTGTCTCGGTTGATGTATCCCATGTAAAAGTAGCAATCAGATAACATGGAATTTTTTACAAATAAATCATGTTTTTGTTGAATTATTTTTGAGTTGTTTTTTTCTATCAAATCAGAAAACCCAATTGTAGATTTGAGTATTCTTTCCAATAGCAGTGGAGTAGCTCTTTCAATTCCTATAGTTTGGGTTACTGTAGAAATTTGCTCATTAATTGGATTTTTTTCAAATTTTCTCATTACATCCAACATATGGGTTGGGTTTGGTCGATACGTATTTAGCAAACAAATAGCATCAGCTAAAAAATATGATGCACATATTTGCCAACATGATGAAAAAGCATTTGAAGTTTTAATTCCTTTCTTGGTTTTTTCACAAAAGAAAAGAGAATCAAAGAGGCAATTTTTTGCATAGTCTTTGTAAAGCATCAAACGTTTTTCCTTAATTTTCGATAGAAACATTCGAAGCTCCCAAGACTCATCATGGATTATTTGCATCCCATCATACTTTACAAGAATATTAGACTTGGTTTCTTTTAATGAACCGTGATGAATTTTTACAAAACTGTTACCATGTAAAATAATTTTATCTGACTCAGGTTTATCATCAAATATTGTGACATCGTAATCACATGAATCTAAAAACAGACTTGTTGTTCTACACCCGCCTAATCCAACAGGTGAGTTTGCCAATGATTGCTCTTCAACTAATTTTTTCAAATCCATAAAGTTATTTGTTTTAAATTTTGTATAAAGCAACAAACTTACTAATTTTTACCAATGGATTCATTGTCAAAACATTTCCTTTAAATTGAGACTGAGATTGTTTTTGAACAAGCTCCTGTGGTGTAGTCCGGCTAAGCATACTGCCCTCTCAAGGCAGTGATCTCGGGTTCAAATCCCGACGGGAGCATGATTATTTTGGGGTATAGACAAGGTCGTCGCCGTTTGCCCTTTTTCAAAACTATGATGAAAAGTACAATTTTGATTATAATGTTAGTATGTAGTCAAACCCAACATTCTAACTTTTTACTTTATCAAAAATTTAGAATTATGATAAACCTTCATGATTTACAGGTAAGTCAAGCAATATTACTTCAGAGGGTACAGATGATTTTAAAACAATTGATTGCTCCTCTTGTATTATTACAGAATCTTTTGTATCAAGATTCATGTCATTCATTTGTATTTTTCCAGAAATGACAAAAAGGTATCCCATTCTCTTTTCAGTAAAATTATGTTGTATTTTGGAATTATCCAGTCTGCAAACATAAAATGAGACATCTTGGTGTATCAATAAAGAAGAATCATTTGTTCTAGGTGAAACTACACAAAGAAAATTGTTTAATCGTTCTTCTTTAGAAAATTTATGTTGTTCCCAAGAAGGCTTTAGTCCTTTTTGACTTGGAAGAATCCAAATTTGAAGTAATTTCAAAGGGTCAGTTTGTGAATGATTATACTCGGAGTGAAAGATTCCAGTACCTGCACTCATTCTCTGTACTTCACCAGCCTCTATTATGCCATTATTTCCAAAATTATCTTTGTGTTCTAGTGTTCCCTCAAGAACATAAGTTACAATTTCCATATCATGGTGCTGATGAAAACCAAATCCCTTCCCTGACTGAATTGTATCATCATTGAATACTCGCAAATGGCCAAAATTTGTTTTATCAGGATGAAAATGTTCTCCAAATGAAAAATGATGATAGCTGGTTAACCAATCAATTTCAGTTTTAAAATTTTCTTGATTTTTTATTATTTTTAACATGATGATTTATTGTATGTATGTGATTAAAAAGTTGAGAACAAAAGGAGATCAGAGTAATTTAGTCTAAAATACCAATTTTCATTATAATGAACATTATGAGTCAAACCAAATTGACTTATCTATACCACAGTATGAATTTATTTTATTGCATCAAGACGCTGATAAGACATCATTCTAACAATTTTGTTGTTTTGGGTTAAGAGGCGATTTGACATGTTATGATGAGGTTTTGGCAAAATTCAGTATATCGTCAATTATTTGGTTCATTTTAATAATAGAACTCTGTAAAGAATTGAATCTTAATTGCGCTTTATCACTCATTTGTTTTTCGAATTCCAGTTTTAAAAGTTCAGAGGTTACTTGAATTATTTGTAAAGGATTTCTCAGATCATGTGCTATTTTAGAAATCATTGTACTATTCATAGACAATATTTCAGTTTTGACGGATTGTTCAGCATGTATATTCACTTGATTTTCTAAATGTTGATTCTGTTTTAAAATATCTTGTTGTATTTTTTCTAGATGTTTTGCCGGTTCCCCCATAATTTTTTAAAATGAAATGTATCTAAAACAAATTGTCTGTTCATCTTAAAACCATATTTTGAGTGAGTTGATGGTAAATGGAATTAAAAAAATTCAGGCATGAAAATCATATATTATAAACTCAAATTATCAGAGGATTGTTTGTTTAAATAATAAAATCACATTAAAAAATTATTGGGATTCAGAGATATCAAAATTATAGAAGAATATCGTTCAGACAGAAATGACGTAGTATCAGAATTTTTCTTTCCATGCCTGAGTAGATGTATGGAGTATGATAGGTGTGTAGATTTTTTATCCATTAGAGGTTTGGCTGGAATAGCTATGGGTTTTGACAATTTCACTGCAGGCAAAGCAAGACTAAGAATGATAACAGGAAATAGATTCAAAATATCAGATCTGAATATACTGACAAAACTTTTCAATGAAAAATACACAAAACGTTTTGATGGAAAATTAATCAGAGACAATAAAATTCAAAAACTGCAAGATTTCATAAACAATGGGCAAATAGAATTAAAGATTGCAATCCCAAATTCAGAGGAAATATCTAATTTATTTTCAGAAAGAATAGGAATATTCAAAGACGAAAATGGGGAAGCGATTGCATTTACTGGAACATCATCATCTCTTTCTACACATATAAGAGATTTTGAGTCAGTAGATGTATTCACATCATGGAATGATAAATCAAGAGTGGAAAGGAAGATAAAAGATTTTGAAGACCTATGGGGAAACAATACAAAATATGTTGAGGTGTATGATTTTATGTATGCGGAAAAAAATAATCTTTTAAAGTATTCATCAGAGTGGGTATTAGGAGTTTAAAGCTGAGATAATTCTTCCAGTCCTGCTTTGTTTTCATAAAAGTTCATCCTATTAATTTTATAATAGATGACTTCACCACGTCGTTCAATAACTGCTATTACGGGTTCTTTTCCCATTTGTGTGATTTGTTCAATTTTTTTCTGGAGAGTTCCCATCTTTTCTTGCTGACCTTCGTTAAGACCAAAAATCAGAAATTTTGCTCCTTTTTCACCAAATTGCCCTCTTTCGTATACTCGAAAATCAGATCCAAATCCAAAACCATCTTTGACTACATACCCCCTAGTTTTCAAATCCCTGTAAATCAAAAATTTTGTCAGGGTTTCAGAATCATTTTTTTGGCATATACCCATCAAATCATCAAAATTAATTTTCTTTTTGCCTTTATGTAAAATTAATTTATCAGAGTATAACAGGTAAAGGGATTCAAATGACTTCAGAAATAATTTTTCCTTTTCAATTTCGCCAAATCCTTTGAGTTGAAGTTCATGGATCATTTCTTTATTTGAGATGCAGGTTTGATCTGATACCAATTCACCTTTCACTAAAGGAGCTTCTTCCATTATGAAGAGCAAGTTGATGATTTTCCATATAAGTATTGAATACGAATGTATGTTGTCTAACCGTTAAAATATGGGCATTTTGGTTTGAGTTTATCATGCATGGGGCAAATTATAGGGTTGGAAAAGGACAGCCATTCTGTAGAAAAGAATTCATCAAAGGCAATCCTCAGATAAAAATTGCAAAATTCCAAGGTGGAAAAAGAGCAAATTATGATTACTGTGTTCAATTACTCATTAATGAAAAAGTACAGATAAGACACATGGCAATAGAGTCTTGTAGATTATCAGCAAACAAAAAACTAGAAGAAACAGCTGGTGAAACAGGTTATTTCTCCAGATTAAGAATTTATCCCCACGTTTTACTTAGAGAAAATAAAATGGTTGCAACTGCAGGTGCAGATAGAATTTCAGAGGGAATGCGAAGAGCTTGGGGAAAGGCTACAAGTTTGGGTGCAAGAGTAGCTCGGGGTCAATGCATCATGGAGTTTTATGTAAACGCACAATATTTAGAAAAAGCAAAGATAGCTCTCAAAAGCTCTTGTGTGAAGATACCAGGAACCCCAACTATTAGAGTTATTCCTTGGGAACAAAAAATGTCACCATAATTCTAGATTAGATTTCTTACTTTTTATAAATTCCAAAAATTCTGCAAATTCAGATTCTGTTGGTTCGCGGTTTAGAATTCTTTTTGTCTGATAATAAAAGGCATTGTAGAGTCGTCCAACAACAATTCCTAGTGCAAATGATTTTGAATTATCAATGCTTGAGAGGGATTGAATAATTTGTTGTATTTCATCTTTGTTTGAAATAGTCTCGTGAATTTTTTGTTTGATTTTTTCAAACAGTATTTCATCCATGATTAATCTTGAAGATAATAGTTAAAAACAGTTTAATATGCAAATTCTTTCCTTAGGTTTGTTGCAGTTATAGTACAGTTTGGTTAATATTCGAGCTTGCCAAGTTCGTGACCCGGGTTCAAATCCCGGTAACTGCACCATTTATCTTTGATTACTTGGTTCTAATCCTCGTTTTATTATCTCTAATGCGTTTTCAGCTTTTTCAGGTCTTGGCAGCTGAATCATAAAGACATTATCTTTCCCATAATGCGATTTTGGTGATGAAATTGCAAGCATTGAAGTTTTTGCAAGCGCTTCAAAAAAGGAAAGATCTTTGTTTGCATTTAGCAGTAATTTTTCAACAATCCCACCCTGAGAAAATGTCAAAACAATTTCTACAAAAACATGTCCCAATCCATCTTGTAAGATATTAAGATCAGTGTCAATTGCAAGAGAGGTTCCTGCGACTTTGGATATTATTTCATCGTATTTGATTTCACCTAAAATTATACACGGTACATCCTTACCATCAAAATCAAATGTGGTTACATTTTCATGGACCTGTTCAGATAATTTTTTTAACTCATCAGACATTTTCCTTTTCCAACATTGGAACTATTTTATCGCTTGCCTTTATCATATACGGTGCAAGAAATACAGTAACAATTGAAATCACACCTATCATTGGGAACAAAAATGTGCTTACGGCACCAATATCAACGCCAGTTTTTATTATAACAATTGAAAATTCCCCTCTGGGTGCAGCAAGTGTAAATGCAGAATGGATTGCCTTGCCACGTTTTTGGCGAAATAAAAAGTTGCCAAGTATGCTACCACTAAACTTCATGACAATTGCAACTATAATCAATGCAATAGACAAAAAGATGTAATTTTGGAGTTGGGACACATCCATCAGAGCACCAACTGAAATAAAGAAAATCGCTACAAACATATCTTTAATAGGACTTGCCAAGAGTTTGGAGACTTCAGAGGATTTGGATTCTGCAACCAATACGCCTGCAAGAAACGCCCCTATTGCAACAGACAATCCCACAATATTTGCCAATAACGCATATCCAAAACAAACTCCAAGAACACTTAACAGTAAAATTTCACGATGTTCAGCTGCTGCGACTCTATCAATTAACGGTGTGATAAATCGAGTTCCAAGTGTGAATGTACCAACAATCAAACCGATTGCAACAATAACTACAACTATGATGGACTCCACAGATACGGTTCCAACAAGAGCAACTGATTGAAGAGATGAGATTAAAATGACCGCAATTACATCTTCAACAATCAATATTCCCAACACTAGAATTGTCGATTCATTTCTGATTCTCCCCATATCCTCCAAAATTTTTACTATTACAGCAGTACTTGAAATTGAGAGGGCAGCTGCAATAAATAGCGAGTCCATGGAATTTAGGCCAAGCAAATTTGCGACATAAAAGATTGCACCCAATGTTGCAAATAGACCAATGGTGCCTACACCAATTGCCATTTTCCCAGTACTCTTAATTTTTGCATAAGGAAATTCGATTCCAATTACAAAAAGAAGTAAGATGACTCCAATATCAGAGAAAAGATTCAGTGCAGATACATCAGTCAGAATTCCCGTACTTGCCAACATATCAGAAGATTGGCTCTCTGCAGGCAAAACCCAAGACCAGAGAGGGGACAGAGGACCGATCAGCATACCTGCAAAAAGATAACCGATGATCAGAGGTTGTTTTATTTTAAAAAAAGCAAGAGTTGCAATCGCACCAATTATCATGATAAAAGCTAAATCAGTAATGAAAGAAGTGTGAGGTGTATAGGTTACAGCACCCAAAAGATCAGAGGAAATTTGATTCAGAGTATCAGAAATTCCAGATAAATCAATTTGCTGGGCAAAATTATCCACTATTTTTCTTCAGTTAATTTGTTTAAAAACAGTTACTGGTGAGCAAAAAATTGATTTTCAGCACATTATTTTATGGCAATCCATTATGTTTTGAACCTCTTTATCCTCAATCATAATTAATAAAATTGCAGAATGATGAGTAGGTCAGCTGAAATTAATGTAGAGATATGACCTGGGGTATCTGACTGCGCATGGTAACATCACAATTACCATAGTACTAATAGTACGGTACCATACCGTACCATATGATTCAATGTGAATATTGTCCAAGAGGATTTATTGACACAGCAAACGGATTGGCTGAAAAAACATTTCATGAATTACTTCATGAGCCAGAAGTTGTCAACAAGTAACTCTTTACATTTTTTATTTTACACCTAACTTTTTTATGATCATATTTTATTGCTAATAGATATGGCTGCTAAGAAGATAGACAAAGAAACAGAAAAATCAAAAAAAGTCACAAAACGAGAGCCTACGCCAGCAGTGATACTAAAAAAAGTGGCAGCAGTAACAGATTCCAGCAAGGCATTACAAAAAGAAATCAAATCAATGTCAAAGATTTTTGGAGATAATCAGAAAATCCTTGTCTCCATGAAAGGAATGATTGATACTCTAACTTCAACGCTAGAAAACATACAAAAACAATCAAAGCAAATTAACATTTTAGAAGATGACACACAGAAACTTTATGCAGGATTAAATCATGTAAGGACTCAATCAAACTTAGTTTCAAAAATTAATGATCAGACTACAAGATTACAAGAAGAGATTAACAAGATAAACGAATTGCAAAAATCAGCTCCAAAACCCCAGGAACTATCACAGAAAGTGGAGGACAGTATGAATTCCATGAAGAATAATACACAGATGATAATAAAAATAGCACAAAGAATCGACGAGGTAAGAGATGATCTTAGAAAAGTATCGGGAAAAGCAGATTCGTTTTCAAATATCGGTAAAGAAATGGACAATCTAAAAAACAGCATTGATGAGATAAACAAAAAAGCAGGCAACATGGAAGTGAGTGCTCAAATAGTTTCTAGCTTAAACCAAGAACTTGGAAAGATCAAAGACGATGTAAACACAGTATCAAAAACAAACATGGAGTTAGATGCAATTAAAATTGCAATTGATGCAATAGCTGGAAAAGCATCAAAAATTGATTCTCTAGGAGGGGTTATTGAGGGATTAAAGCAACAGTTTGCCACAATTGCCGGAAAAGCAGATTCTACATCAGATTTGAGCATGAATTCAATCAAAGGCATCTCAGGAAAAATAGATAAAATTGAGACAGAGATAAATTCGTTGGCTCACAGAGCAGACTCTACCGCGTTTGTTGGGGAGGGATTAAAATCAGTCCAAGAAGACTTTTCAAATTTTAAAAAAAATGTATTTGAGAAAACAGACGACATTGAACAAAAAATCTCTTCAGTGTCAGATATTTTAAAAAGACAAGATGCATCAGTTGCAGAATTTCATAAAAAATCAGACAAAATGTTTGAAGAGATGCAATTTGTGAAAAATGTCACAAGCAAGACATCCAAAGAATCATCAAAAGAAGTAATGGCATTACTAAAGCTCTCAGAATATCAATCAAACATTAGAATGCATGCAGAATCAAAGTACGGAGACATAAAAGATCTTGAAAACATGGCAATGCAAACAGCAGAAATTGTAAATTTGTTTGATAAATTATCAATAGAGGCAGGAGAAAAAATTCCATTGCCACATGAAGTAAGACAATGGGCAATCAGCAAGATTTTGGATTGTGCAGACAAGTGGGAGATTAGATTTAGTGACATATTTGCAATTTTGATAAATACAATTGGCAAAGAGTTACTAAAAGAAGCAGTTAGAGTACAACAGATTAGAGATATTTACGGAATTAGAGCCGTAGATGAAATACGAACTGAGTTAGGCATTTCCTAAACGCCAGCTGTTTCATCAAATTTAGTTAGTTGATCTTTTCTTCGTTTAAGAACTGCAAAGATTCCCAATATTGCAGATATCCACATTGTACTAAATACAATATTAGATACGCTGACAAACATGTAGGGGGTAGCATCCATAATGTTTTGGCGAATTGCAACAGAGCGTTCACCAATGCTAGTTATACCAGTATGAAATGCTGCACTATCTTTTGATACTCCGGAAATTGTTTCAATGTTTACTTGCATGTTACTGATATCACGGTCAATTCGAAGGAAATTTGTAGATTCTGTAGGAAATATCCAAACGGGGTTTTTACTTTCTGGTAATTTTTCCATGACAATTGCTAAGTCTTGTTTAATGGCAGCTATGTGAGTTTTGATTTCGACTGGATCAGAGGAGCCAATAATACCATCCAAGTTTCCTCTTATTCTATCAAGAGGGTAAATATCAGATTGATATCCATTGATTGCCATAAATCCTCCAAAAACTATGATTCCAACTACTCCAATCATTGAAAGTTGGTATGTTCTTTTTGCCATTTTTTCTGTCTTGGTTAAAACAGGTATAATGTCTGATTTAATTCTTTTAAATCGCGTATGAGATAGGCTCATGTACGAGATATAAAAAAATCCAACTGTTTGCAATCCAATTATGGGTGCAAAAACAGGATTGTTTGAGAAAATTGAAATTAAAATTCCCATCAATCCATAAACGCCAAAAAAGATCTCAAGTAATGTTGTTTTTGTAAAAGGAAGATTGTATGATTTATCTCTCCAGTTATCTTTTTTGTTAATGATTCCATATTTTGGAGTTCTTAGAAATTCATTTTTCTTTCCAAAAACTGCATCAAATACTGCTACACTGTTATTTACAGACATTCCAGCATTGTACACTAGTAACGAAGGCAAAATTTTTACTTTAGACCTCCAAGATTTTTGATACATACTTTGAATGATCATAATGTATGCACCAGGGCCCATAGCAAGATATGTTGCAATGGTCAATGCAGGAACAATACTAATCAAGTAAAGATTCATGTGAGAAGCTAAAAGAATAGGTAATGCAAGAAATTGTATCAGCATCAAAGGATAAACAATGTGGCGCGTTAGCTGCACAAATGCCTGAATTTTTGCCTCTACACTAATTTTACGTTTGAGTGCAATGTCTGTCAATAATTTAATTGCACATTGAATAGAGCCCTTGGCCCATCTGAACTGTTGTCTTTTAGCTGCATTCATTTGAACTGGAAGTTCTGCATCAACTACAATGTCAGGTAAGAAGACACATTTCCATCCCTTCATTTGAGCTCTATAACTTAGATCAAGATCTTCAACAAGGGTAGCAGTATGCCATCCACCTGCATCTGCAATGCAATCACATCTCCAAATTCCTGCAGTACCATTAAAGTTCATAAATAAGTCAGAATTACTTTTTGCCTTTTGTTCAATTAGAAAATGAAAGTCAAGACTAAGTGCTTGGGCTTGAGTGATTGCAGAATAGTTTTCATTTACATGGCCCCAGCGGCATTGAACTAGTCCAATGTTGGACTTGACAAAATGAGGCATTGCTTTTTTTAGAAACCAGTGTGGTGGAATAAAATCTGCATCAAAGATTGCTACAAATTCGGTATCTGTAATTGTCATGGCATATTTCAAAGCGCCTGCTTTGTACCCTTTTCTGGTACCGCGTCTGATGTGTTCAATTTGAAATCCTTCTTTTTTGTATTTTGCAACAACATCAAACAAAAGATCTACGGTTTCATCATCCGAGTCATCTAGAACCATTATGGTCATCTTTTCTTTTGGATAATCCATTGCACATACAGCGTCAACTAGCCTCTTTGCAACATACTTTTCATTGTATATAGGTAATTGAACGGTAACAGTTGGAGTTCCCATTTCTTTAGTAGGATTGATTGCCTTTCGTTTTATTGAGAGATATGTAAGATAGTAGAAATTAAGAGTGTAAGCAGAAATAATAATTGCGGAAATAATAAACAGATTAAAAACGAACTGAGTAAACGGGTTGATTGGCACCATCTAGTTTCTCGAGATGATTAATCGCTATTTATAGTTGTAAAATAATTTGGCTATTTTTGCTCAAATATTTTGATTGCTTGTGGAGGACAAACGCCTTCACATGCTAGACAAAATATACAATCAGGTTCCTTTGACATTAGTGGTTTTTTATCAGATCCTGGATTTCCTGGAGTGTCAAACCATTCATAGACTCCAACAGGACATGCTTCAATGCATCCACCATCGGCAATGCAGATATCATAATCTACGGATACAAACTCACCCCAAACGCCAAGAATTCCATTGTTGGCGCCTCTTCTTCCCCAAGTTTTGATGGTGTGTCCACTTGCTTCAAAAGGAGCAGATGGTTTCATTTTTGATTTGTAAGCAACATCAATTGGGCCAGGTTTTGCTCCATCTGGAATTGGAATGTCACCGCCTTCGTCTTCAGCAATTTCATCTTCGGTACCTTCAATGGGTTTGGGTTTGGCATTAAGAACAATTTTTGCAAGAGGTGTAAGATCTTCTAATCTTTGTAGTGCTTGTGTATGATTTAGTTTCTCTGCTTTTGCAAGATAAGAGATCATCTTGTCTGCCAAAATCGTATTACGTAAGATAGTATCAATTACCATTTTTGCAAAATGGTCTGCTTTTTTTCTATAGTCTTTAACCCAGTTTGGATCCCCAAATTTTTCAATTGGAAAAACTTGATAAATGATATCAACTACCTCTCCGGTAACAATTTCAACTGTAACTGATAATTCAACTTCCTCATATCCTTTAGCATCGGGATCTTTCATGTTTTGTTCTTTCCAACGATATGTTGCAAAGACTCTATCGGCATAAGCATCCATCTCAAATGCTTTTTTTAATCCATCATGAACGGATTTTATTTCCAGTGGATCTTCAAGTTTTATTGGCAATCTATAAAGGCCTAGTTTGAAACCATGAAGAGGATATACACCACGCTTTGCAGTTGGAGCTTCCATTGTCCAAACTCGATCTTTTAAGAGCAATGACATTTGGTTTTATTAGATTGAATTTAGTTAAAAAGGTTATCAGTCATTATCTTCAGGACATGTAAGCTCTCGAAGTTCGGTGTATTTTTTTTCCATTGATTCTGCATATTCGGTAATTTTCTTCAAGTCAAATTGTTCCTTTGAGAAATACCAACGAATCGGAACCCAATGGCCAATTCCATCCATGTCATGAATCATACCCTTATCAGCAATGACGTTTAGTTTTTCATCAGCGGATGTCTCCTTTACAGCAAGACCTCGTTTTGTTTTGTCTTCCATGATAAAAGCAGAGTTACCATCTTTGATAAAATAGTAGGAGCCCGACTTTAGGATTGGCAGATCTAGTAGCATTTTATTTTTCCACAGGGTTGCCTATCATATTACCCCATTCAGTCCAAGAACCATCATAGTTTCGGACTTTAGAGTAACCAAGTAGATATTTTAGAACAAACCAGCTATGTGATGATCTTTCTCCAATTCTACAATAGCAGATAACATCTTTGTCAGGAGTAACTCCTTTCGGTTCATAATTTTGTCTGAGTTCTTCTACAGACTTGAATGTTCCATCAGCATCATTTACAGCAGTTGCCCACGGAATATTATTTGCTTTAGGAATATGACCACCTCTTTGTGCGTGCTCCATTGGATATTCTGGAGGAGCAGTGATCTCACCGGAGAATTCCTTTGGAGATCTCACATCAACCATAACCGTATCTTCTTTTCCTAATGCTCTGCTAACATCAAACAAGTAAGCTCGTAGTCCTTCATCAGGTGGTTGTGCTTTGTATGTGGTTGGAGAAAACTTTGGTTCTTCTACTGTATATTGTTTTTTTTCTAATTCCCATTTTTTTCTTCCACCATCCATAATTTTCAGATTTTCATGTCCATAATATTTGAAAACCCAGAAAACAAATGCGGCAAACCAATTATTAAAATCACCATAAAGAATCACTTCAGCGTTTGGTGTAATACCATTTTTAGACATTAGTGTTTCAAATTGTTTTTTATTAATTATATCTCGAGTTAAAGGATCATTAATGTCTCGTTTCCACCAAATTAAGCTGGCACCATTAATGTGACCTTTTTGATATCCGTTTACAGGATCATAATCAACTTCAACTAGTTTTCGATTTTCGTTTGGGGTATTTTTTGATACCCAATCCGTGCTTACTAAGACTTCAGGATGAGCATAAGCCATATCATACTACAAATCAGTATTCATACTTAATTGTTTTTGCATCAAATCAAATAAAAAATATCTTTTTAACTAAATGGGATTTAGGAGAACTGGTTGAAACTTCAAAAAGTGGCAGTGGTTAGTAAGGTAGGTTCAAAAGAATCAGAAGATGCCGCTAAAAAAATAGCAAAGAAATTCCTGGCAAAAAAGTCTACAGTTTTTACAATTTCACCCATAGAGGTAGAAGGTGCAAAAAAAGTAGAGTCCTTAGACGAGTTAAAAAAAGTAAAACTGAATCTAGTAGTTACACTTGGAGGAGACGGAACAACTCTTAGGGTTTTTAGATATCTAGAAAACGACACACCAATTCTAACAATTAACGTAGGTGGGAATAGAGGCATACTATCAGAGATAACATTAGAAGAGATAGATGACGCAATAGACAAAATTCAAAAAGATAAGTTCTTTTTAGATAAACGAACCAGAGTAGTGGCATCATGTGGGGGTAAAGAATTTCCACCGGCATTAAATGAAATTTACATTTGTAGAACAAATCTTACTAAAACTGCAGAAATTGAGATAAAGTTTCAAAACGATACAGTCAAACAAAAAATGGATGGCGTGATAATTGCTACTCCAAGTGGATCCACAGGACATTCTTTTTCTTTAGGAGGTCCAATTCTTCATGAAAGTCTTGATGTATTGATAATAACACCTGTTGCTCCAGTGTACAGATTGGAATCAATTGTAGTGCCAGATGAAAAAATAGAAATAATATCATCTCATGACTGCAGTATAGTGATGGATGCACAGGTAGTAAAGTCGGCAGGTTATGGCGAACCGATAATTATAAAGAAGTATAGTAAACCAGCAGTCTTTGTAAGATTGAAGAAACGAGGACTGAGACAGATGAGCAAACTTGGATTTTAGAATATTAGATGCTAGTGCATTTTATGCAGGAGTTCCATTTGGATCAGCCAATGATTGTTACACAACATCTCTGGTTTATGAAGAGATAAAACATATCAAAAAAAATCATGATGCATTAGGAACACTGCTTGAGACTAACCGATTAAAAATAATGGACCCAGACAAAGAATCAATTAATGCAGCCATCGCATCTGCAAGAGATACGGGAGACTTGCCACAACTATCAAAACAAGACATTTCAATTATCGCTCTTTGTATTAGCATCAAGGGGGAAATTATTTCAGACGATTTTGCGATAACCAATGTTGCAAAAAACATTGGATTGAAAGTATCACCAATTATGACAAGTACTTTTCAAGATGTCGGCAAATGGGTTCATTACTGCCCCGGCTGTCACACAAATCATACAGTTGGAAAGGAGTGTCCAATGTGCGGAACACCACTAAAAAAAAAATTACTCAAGGGGCAATCTCCTTCCATACCAATCAACGAATGATCCGTCATAGAGTTTGATATTTTCATAGCCTGCAATCATTAATTGTAAAAACAAACTGGATGCTCTATGACCGTGCATACAATAGCAGATAATTTTACTTTCTTTAGGCACTTGATTTTTGGAAAATAGATTTTGCAAATAATCTTTGTTTTGAAATAATTTATCACCGTATGCTATTCCGTCAGTAAATGGGATTAGTTTTGAATTAGGCAAATGTCCTCCCATAAACTCTTGAGGAGTTCTTGCATCCAAGATTACAAAATTATTTAGATTCTCTTTGAGCTGATCAGAGTTTATTCTGATTTTGGATTTAGTTTTTGGAATAAATGATGTTTGTTTTGGGACAAACAATTTTTTTGTTAATTCAAATCCATTTTTTTGCAATGACATAATGTTTGCATCTAAGAGAAATATTTTTTCATGTCCAAAATATAAAAAAGTCCACGCAATTCTTGCAGAAGAAGGATCCATTGAATCACCTACAAGTACAACAGTTTTAGAATTATCAATTCCAAATGAGCCAAAAAGATCAGAGATTTTTTTTTCATCAAGAACTAGATTTGCACCGTATTGATCATATTCAATGACTTGATTAAGCGTAAATGATTGTGATTTTGGGACGTGTCCATACAAAAACATTGTTTTAGGACGTGTATCTAAAATTACAACATCCGGATCAGAGTGATGATCTTTTAGCCACTCTATTGATACTAACATTAACAGTATAGATTTTTCAAATTATTTAATGGTATCATAAATCATGCAAAGTTTTTTGATTTGATTTTTTGAGGTGTTTGCTTTGAGATTCAAGTACTTTTTTTATTTTTTTGGCCCTTGCATCACCAAGCCCCTCGACTTTTGCAAGATCACTAGTTGTGGCAGTGTAAACTTTGAGAGGGGTTCCAAATTTTTCAAGCATTCTAACTGCAAATTTTTCTCCAACTCCAGGTAGACTGCAAAGAGCAGAGAGTTGTTGTTTTTCCAAGTCATTTGATTTTTTTATTTTTTTCAGATAAGGGCCTGTATGAGATTCATTTCTGGAACACAGTGAAACAAGCAATTTTGCAGTGTGAATTGCACTTGGTGTGGGAATTATCGGAATTTTAAAATCAATTACAACAGTAGAGAGTGCGCCATAGAAGATCAACGGATTATCGGCAATCTCTTCGATTTCATCTACATTACCTTCCATGAGCACTATTGGGAATTGAAAGTTTTCCTTTAGTCTAGTGCATTGGTCAAAAAGTCTCCCATCAAAAATAGAAGACATTAGATCGCGGATACTTTTACGCTCTATAACTGTCTCAGGAGCTACAATGTAATCGCCAATAGGCAATGTCTTCATCTCAATGTTAAGACCTACAGATTTCAATAGGTCTGGAATTCCACTTTTACGTTCCCTCTCATCTACAATTATTCTTAAATTTTCTAATTTCACCAAATGTAATTTTGTTAATTTGTTAATATCTTTTTGAAATCTTGTTTTCTAAACTATTTCCTTGGGTTATCATCAGGTGGAGGTCTTGACATTTGAGCGCCTCCAGTTGCAGGACCTCGCATCATTTCAGTAATTTTTACTTCTTGTTCTTTGAGAGATTCTTTAACTCTAGTTTCTTGCTTTTCAAGAACAGTCAAACGTGTATTTGCCATCTCTTTGCGTTCTTCTAAATCAGCAATTAGCTCTAGTTTTGTAGATTTAATCAAAATGGAACCTGCATGTTTGTAAACAGCATCATCATCTGCAGCTTTTTTTAATTCTTCTAATGCCTTGTCAGTTTCAATTTTTTCCATTTCAAGATGTTGCTTTTGCGTCATTATTGATTGAAGATTTTGTTGTGATTGTTGCATTTTCATGAGTTGTTCTTGAAGCCAAGGAGGCATTTGTTCAGAAGCCATATCAGTTAGTTATCTAGTATTTCATTATATCTTTACCGATTCAATTGAATCATAACTTGCTTGAATTAATCTCAGAGTTGAATTAAGATTTGCCCTCAAGTGTGGAATTTGATCAGACTCTATTGATATGGTTATCTTGTCATTTAATGACATTCGAGTTTTTGTAGGATTTTCTGGATAAAACTCATTGTCGGTATTAATTGATGAGAATATGGCTTTAGATTTTTCTTTAGCGTCAACGACTATTTTTGCATTAAAGTTGGACGTCATATGCTGTTCCAGCAATCTTGAAGCTGCATTTTTTACAAGACCAAATACCTACGGCGTCTCGGTTAAATTGTTGAGAACCACATTCAGGACAGGTTCTTTTTTCTTTTAGTTGAAAGTGGATTTTAGCATATAGCTTTCTGTGCTTGATACCATATCTGGCACCCAATCCTTTTAGTGATTTTTGTTTAACCAATTTATTATTCGCCTTCTTTTGCTTGTTTTAACTTTTCTCTTATTTTCGAGCCTACTTTGACAGATAATTCACCGCATTTGATTACCTCATCAAATGAAAATCCTCCAGTGCCTCCTTTTTGTAAAGCACAGATATTTCCATTTGAATCGGTGGTAATTGTAATTCTTGCATCCATACTATCCCATTCATCGCCGTTTGGATCAACGATTATGTGGTTTCCAATTTTGCCCATAGTTACAGATACTGGAATGGTTGTGATTGGGACATCTGATTCTCCACCTTCAACTAAAGTTGGCACATCGTTTTTCATTTCCCATTTTGGTGATTTTGATGAGAGAAGTGCAGCTGTTGCAGCATAAGCACATGCATCAAATAGATTTCCATCGTAATCAACTACAACATTATCAACAAAGACTCCAACTACTGATTTGTTTTTTTCAATAACTAGCTGAGACAAATCAATCATGTGGCTTTCTCGAATACCTCTATCAACTACTCTTGCCAATTCAATGACATCGGGTCCTGGAGGTCCAGTTTCAACAGTTGGATGAGAAAGAGGTAAAAGTTCAGCAGTACAAATGAAGATACCTTTGTCACCCATATCTGGAAAAGGTCTATCGGGTTGAATCTTTACACCGCAAACTACTTCGCTGTCACCTAATCTAACACGTGCGGAACCATTTGCTTTTGGGATTGCATTTACTTCAATTACTAATTTTCTTGGTTCATCTAATGCTCTTCCGTCGACTCTTTTTCCTTGTTCTAATAATTCAAGAATTTGAGATTTCTTTAGATCATCAATTACAGTAGTGGATGTCATTTATTTTTCCCCGTTTCCAAAATATTTGTCAGTTAATGCTTTCTTTTGCAATTCATAAACAATTTTACAACCATGAATTCCAGTCTCTACACATTTTTTGTATTCTGCTGGACTTAAAATGCCATCTAATTGAAGCAGGGTAATCTTTTCAAGACTCGGCATGTAACCTATTGGCATATCTGCTTGTCCTGCTTGATCCTCTTCGTTGTTAACATCAAGAATAATTGTATCGGCAGCTTTACCTGCAGCACATGCGGCAACCATGTCCCTCATAGGAATTCCAGCATCGGCCAAAGCCACAGATGCTGCAGAAAGGGCAGCACATCTAGTACCTCCGTCAGCTTGAAGAACTTCGATAAATACATCAACTGCAGTTCTTGGGAATTTTTCTAACATTACTGCTGGTTCTAATGCTTCTTTGATAACTTTGGAAATTTCAATTTCTCTTCTTGATGGTGCTGGATTTTTTCTCTCAGTTACAGAGAATGGTTCCATGTGATATCTAACTCGTAAAATACCGGTATCAGTGTTGGACATGTGTTTTGGATGAACGTCTCTTGGACCAAACACTCCAACTAAAATTTTATTATCGCCAAATTCAATATATGCAGAGCCATCTGCATTTTTTAATCCTCCAGCTTTTATCATAATTCGTCTTGGTTCGTCAACTTTACGACCGTCGCAACGGATTCCGTTTTCGTCTAGTAACACTAGTGTTGTATCTCTACCGCCCATTATGATTCACCTTTTGATTCTAACATTTCTTTCACTTGGTCTGTCAAATTGGCAACATGTGCCTTTTCATCGACCATTTGTATTGCTTTTTTAGCCTTTAATAATCCCTCGGGAGTTTCAGCAGATATTACTATCCAGCCGTTTTGACCAATAGTCACAGCGGCTCCTGTAGCTATTTCAATCATTTGAATCATAGATCCTCTTTTTCCAATCAGGCGTGGCACTTTACTAGGAGAGATTTTTACTAGTTCTCCAGAATCAATCTTACCAAGATCCCTATCGGCAATTGTTACAAGTGGGTCTCTAGTTCTATCAAAGTTGGCAATTCGTGCTGCAACAAGATCACCTGATTTGAGTTTTGATGTGAGTTCATCTGCATGTGCAGAAAAATCCCTTCCAAAGACATCTTGGGCAGGTAAAAATCCAACATAGCATGAATTGATGTCCAGTTCCCAAGATAATGATGTATGAGATATGACTTTACCAATTACAAGATCGTCAATTTTTGGAATATATTTTCCAGTTAGCGGTATTACTTTAATGGAATCATCGAAAATTTCTGAAATTCCTATAGTAGTTGAAATAATTTTGTTACCATCAAGAATGACATTTTGTTCTGGTCTGTAAGGACCGGTTGTAATTACATCGCCTGGAATAACATATTTTCTTTTATTTTCCATCACTTCATAACCTCAACTGTGGCAGAACCTTTTGTTATAGAACCTAATCTATCAATCACATTTGGCCTTGCTCCAGCGGGTATTTCAAGTATTGCTTTTAAAGAACCATTATTTTGCCATTCTTCTTTTTTTAGAGACCCAACAGATTTCAAAACAGCATATGATTGAGATGCATATTGTGCAGGAATAGTAATTTCAAGATCAAGGTTTTCAGATTTCAAAGCAATAATCGAACGAAGTTTTTCCACAATATCTGGAACTTGTTCATCTACATTTTTTTGTGGTTCAATAGTTATTCTTCCATCCTTTAATGCTTGTTCAATTCTAATTGGAGGATGAGGGAGATGTGTTCTAGGATCGACGTATGTCTTAGCAATAAATGAAACAATTTGTTTTCTTTTCTCATCGAGCATTTTACGTCTTTGATCAGTAGTTAGATTCAGATCACCTTTTTTTAGCATTATTTCGGCAATCTCATTTACGTCATCAGTTTTGAATGCCTTGAGAAGTTTTTCTGTAGATGGCTTGGTTCCCTTACCAGAATCAGTATAGATTTCATCAGAAATCAATATTGCAGAAATATCTCTTTTCTTTCCCATTTTGTAATCTAGCGCAGGATCAGGCTTTACCAAAATTTCAAATTTTTCACCCTCATATGAATACCTTACAACAGTTACATCAGTCATTTCTAAAATATCATACAAGAATTTGGTATTTATCTATACGCAAAAATCGGTCTTTTGATTATGGGATTACTAGTAAAATCCCCTTCATTGTATCTGGGTGATATTTACAATGATAGTCAAAAATTCCAGTAATTGTTGGTTTGATAGATATGTTACCTGACAAGCCAGCTTCGAGATCCTTTGTTTGTAGGAATACAGTTCCATTTTGTTCTATTATGAATGAGTGTTTTGTATCAGTAGGGTTTGTAAAGTGAAGTGGATTTTTCATATTTGCCACTAGTGTGATTGTAGGATTAATTGCAGTTACATTTGACCACATATACACTCCATCTACTTGTTTGATGGTAATTGTAGTTGTACTAGCTATTGGAGTTGTAGTTTGCTCAGTACTTTCATTTGATTCAGATCCAGGTGATTCTCCACTTTCATTTGATTCTGAGCTTGGTTTGTTTTGAATACTGTTTACAATTTCATTTGCTACTTGACTAGGAGTTTCTTTTTCATTTTGCTCAGCCCCGGACTGCACTTCAGATTTTTCACTTTCTGAGAGTCTAAAATGAATTACTAAGGTTGAAGAAATAATTACGATAGATACAATGCCCACAATAATTGCTATTTTGAAATTTCGATTCAATGGACGCACTTCTAGGTCGGGTGGGATTATAAATCAAGATCCCATTTCTAAAAAAGAAGAACGGCAAGGATTGAAAACTAGTTCAATTTGAGATAATGCCTAAAACACACATGGTTTATCCATCTCAAAAGTATGTAACTCAGACATAAAACTAGCTAGATTTTTATGTGGACTATGGGAAATTTTTTCTAAGGTTTGTCTTCTTTAGAGGTAATTAACAAGGATAATCAAAAGATGTCAGTAAAGCTGAAAGGGGTTCCACTACAATATGCAAATGCACTTAGACGTATTTGTCTAAACGGAATTCCAGTATTTGCAATAGATACGGTAGACATTATAGAAAATTCATCTGTATTACCAGACGAAGGTTTGGCACATAGACTAGGATTGATTCCAATTAAGACAGATTTATCAAGATTTAACGAACCATCAAAATGTGATTGTAAAAGCGAGACTGGATGTTCTAACTGTAAAGTTATGTTGGTTTTAGATTCAGGGGATTCGGATGTAACTAGAACTGTTCTATCAAGCGATTTGACTTCAGAAGATGATGCGGTAAAACCTATTTCAGATAAAATCCCTATTGTTCAGCTTGCAGCAGGACAACGAATTAAAGTTGAGTGCTATGCTAGACTAGGACGTGGAACAGAGCACGCAAAGTGGAATTCATCAAACATTGCAGTTTTGACTGAAACCAGTAAAGATGACGAGCGAATACTTACAGTAGAATCAACAGGAGCATTAAAACCAGAACAGATAATTCTTGCAGGAGTAGACGAACTAAGCAACAGACTATCAGAGTTCAAAGAAATTATTGGTCAATTAAAAGAATAATCTAAGCATAGACATTATATTTGGGTTTCAAACCGGTTTATACACATGACTAATCAAGTTGTCATACGCATGGCAAAGGATCTCAAAAAGGCATCTACCAAGAACGATGCGCCAATTTGGGCAAAATTATCCGAATATGCGTTAAAGCCATCTATTGCAAGAAGACACATCAATGTGAAAAGAATAAGTCAACTAACAAAGGACTCAGATACAGTTGTTTTCCCAGGTAAGATATTAGGAACTGGCGATATTGACCATAAAATTACACTTTGCTCATTTTCAATTTCAACTTCAGCAGCTACTAAAATTTTAGAAAAAGGTGGAAAGATAGTTAGCTTTTCAGAGTTGATTGAAAAACACCCAACTGGAAAAGGAGTGACACTACTTGGCTAAACAAGAAAACATTGTAACAGTAGACAAACCAATCGTAGTGGATGCCACTGATCACATTGCAGGAAGATTATGTTCAAAGGTTGCTAAATTATTACTAAACGGAAACAGAGTATCAGTTGTAAACTGTGAAAAAATAATGATGAGTGGAACAAGAACCAACATAATTTATCATTATAGAAAGTTCCTTGAAGTCAACAGTGTAATTCATCCAAGACACGGTCCAATACATGCAAGAAGACCAGACACAATCATGAAAAGAATGGTCCGTGGAATGTTACCAAAAAAGAAACCATCTGGAATTACTGCTCACAAAAGACTGAGAACATACATAGGAACACCTAAAGAATTGGGAGGATTTGAAAAAATCCAATTTGAAGAAGCAAAAATTACAAAATCGCCTGCAAACTATACAACTGTTGGTGACATTGCAAAAATCATAGGATGGACAGAATGACCACACCGAAAACAGAAATTTATTTTGCGACTAGAAAAACATCTAGTGCACATGTCTACATCACAAAAGGACAAGGAAAAATTAGAATAAACAACATTCCAATCGAGATGATTCCACAAGAAACTGCTCGTGAAGTAATGTTAGCTCCATTAGAAATTACTGGAGATTTAAGAGACAAGATAGATATTTCTATCAGAGTAAGAGGTGGTGGATTTATGGGACAAGCAAGTGCAGCAGCTACTGCTATGTCGAGGGCACTAATAGGTTGGACTAAATCTAAAAAAGAACCAAAAGATCATCCATTTCCAAAATCAACTAGAGAAGACCTCAGACAAAGAATCACAGATTATGACAAATATTTGATTAGTGGCGATGCTAGAAGAAAAGAACCAAAGAAATTTGGCGGACCTGGCGCAAGAAGAAGAAAGCAAAAATCATACCGTTAGGCTGTGAAGGCTGTAATTTTAGCTGGTGGCAAAGGAACTAGAGGCAAGCCATATACAGAATATTTTCCAAAAGCAATGACGCCAATTCATGACGTTCCGTTGATTGATTATGTTGTAAGATATCTGAATTCGTTTAGTTTCATCAAAGAAATTATCATAATTTCAGATTACAATGGGCTTGGAGGTCAGATTAAAAATTATTTCAGCAGTACAAAAAATGGAAAAAAGATTACATTTGTGCAAGACACACAAAGTGGAACAGGTGGAGATCTTTTACATATTGAAGACAAATTAAAAGATGATTCAGAATTTGTTTTGTGGTTTGTAGACAATCTATGTGCCATTGATTTAGAAAAAATGAGAAAAATTTTCAAAGAAAAAAACAGTATAGCATGCATTGCAACTAGAACAACAAGAAAAGAAGAGACAGGGTTTGCAGTAGTCAAAGACAGAATAATTAAAGAATTCAAAGAAAAACCAATAATGAAATTACAATTATCAGAATGCCTAGGAGTCTACATTTTAGGAAAAGAGATTATCAAGAAAATAAAAACAAAAGCAAAACAAAAACAGATCAATCTCTCATTTGATATTTTACAGCAACTATCAGGGGAAGGAAAAATCAGCGCCTACGATATTGGAGATAAAGATTGGATAGATGCTGAATCACCAATGATCTTAGAAAGAAATGATGCTACAGTTAAAAAAATTATAAAACAGATGGGATTTTAGACTGTTTTTCAAATTCAGATATTTGTTTCTCGTAGAGTAAAGTGTGAGCAATATCATCTAACCCTTCTAAAAGAATTTTTTTCTTGTGTGAATCAATATCAAAAGGGATTGTTTGAGAACTTGTTTTGATTATCTGGTTTTTCAAGTCAACTTCCACCTCAGTTGTTTCTTGTTGTAATTTTTCTACTGTCTTGCTATCCAAAATTATTGGCAAGATTCCATTTTTGAAGCAGTTACTATAGAAAATATCTGCAAATGAGGTAGAGATAACAACTGAAAATCCATAATCTTGTAATGCCCATACTGCATGCTCTCTACTTGAGCCACATCCAAAATTATCCCCTGCTACAAGAATCTTTGAGTTTTTGTATTTAAGATCATTTAGAACAAAGTCAGATTTTAGTTGTTCATTATCATCATATCTCCAGTTATAAAAAAGAAATTTTCCAAATCCGGATTTCTGAACTAATTTTAGGAATTGTTTTGGGACAATTTGATCAGTATCTACATTTACCTTATCTAAAGGAGTGATTAGGGTTTTGACTTTGGTAAAAGATTGCATTTTAATTCAAATCCATTTCTCTAACATCTACAAAATGACCGGCAATAGCAGCAGCTGCTGCCATGACGGGACTTACTAAATGAGTTCTTCCTCCAGTTCCTTGTCTTCCTTCAAAATTTCTATTTGACGTACTTGCACATCTCTCACCTGGAGATAAAATATCGGGATTCATTCCAAGACACATACTACAACCTGCATCTCTCCATTCGAAATCAGCATCTGTAAAGATTTTATCAAGACCCAATTCTTCTGCTTGTTTTTTTACCATTTGAGATCCAGGAACAACCATAGCTCTGACATATGACGATATTTTTTTTCCTTTGACAACTTTGGATGCTTCAATTAGATCCTCAAGTCTTGCATTTGTGCAAGAGCCAATAAACACTCTATCTATTTTGATTTCAGTAATTGGAGTTCCAGGTTTTAGTGCCATGTATTCGAGTGCTTTTTCAGCACCTCTCTTTTGATTTTGATCACCTTTGGAATACTCTTCTGGTGACGGAATGGATTCAGTGACATCGCAGGTCATGCCAGGATTAGTTCCCCAGCTTACTTGAGGGACTATATCATCAATGTGCAAGGTATATTTTTTTTCAAATTTTGCATCGCTGTCAGTTTTTAGATTATCTCTCCAGTAATCTACTAGTGACTCGTAGTTTTTTGGGGTGTATTTTCTTCCTCGTAGGTACTCGAAGGTTTTCTCATCAGGTGCAATCAATCCCGCACGAGCTCCTGCCTCAATTGACATATTACATATAGTCATTCTTTGTTCCATGGAAAGATCAGAGATTCCATCACCTCTGTATTCAATGACTGTTCCATTGCCACCAGACGTTCCAATATTTTTGATAATTGATAGTATGATGTCTTTTGCAGTAACTGCGTGGGGGTTCTTTCTCTTTCCTTCAACTCTGATTTCAAAAGGGATTGGTTTTTCTAACCATAGAGTTTGTGATGCCAATACATGCTCCACTTCACTTGTACCTATCCCAAATGCTAATGCCCCAAATGCGCCATGAGTTGAAGTGTGACTATCACCACAAACAATAGTACTGCCAGGTAATGTAATTCCCAATTGAGGTCCAATAACGTGAACAATTCCTTGGTTTGGACTGTTGATGTCAAATAATTGGATTCCAAAATCATTACAGTTTTTTTCTAGAGTTTGGATTTGAATTGCAGATGTTTGATCTAAAATAGGAAGTGTTCTGTTATTTGTTGGAACGTTGTGATCCATTGTTGCAATGGTAAGATCTGGTCGCCTTACTTTTCTATTATTCATGCGAAGCCCGTCAAATGCTTGTGGGGAAGTGACTTCATGAACTAGATGTCTGTCAATATAGATTAGAGAAGGACCGTTTTTCTTTTCTACAACAATATGAGCATCCCAAATTTTTTCAAAAAGTGTTTTTTCCATTTTAATCCTAATATGGTTTGTATTTGAATAAACCACCAGCTTCTATAATTTTTCCAATAATTTCTGAAAATGGTTTCATTGTGTATGTTTTATTTTTTGTTAGGTTTTTGATTTGATTTGCGTGAATATCAATATCAATCTCATCACCTTCAGAAATATCACAGTATGCATCCTGATCAATTTCTATTGGTAGTAAAAATGCGCCATCAACTGCATTTCTATAAAATATTCTTGCAAAGGACAAAGCAAGTACGGCCTTTATTCCCGAATGAGATAGTGCAATTGGGGCATGTTCACGTGATGAACCACAGCCAAAATTTCTTCCAGACAAAATAAAATCACCTTCTTTTACTTTAGAGTGAAAATTAGGGTCTAGTCCTTCCATGGCATGTGTTGCAAGCTCAGCATAATCGTGAACTTTAAGATACTGTCCTGGAATGATTACATCTGTGTCAATGTTATCTCTTGCATATTTTATGACGTTGCCTTTCATTTCAAGTCCCTCGGATCAGTAATTTTACCAGTAACTGCAGATGCAGCAGCCACTAGAGGGGATGAAAGATATGTTTGAGAATCAACATGGCCCATTCTTCCTGGGAAATTTCTATTTGTAGTACTAATACAGATTTCGTCTTTTGCCAATACTCCCATATGTGCACCACAACATGCTCCACATGTTGGTGGACCAACAGTCACACCTGCATCAAGAAATATTTTGAGCAATCCATCTTCCATTGCACGTTTGTAAATAGAAATCGAAGCAGGAAGTATTTCAGTTCTGATTTTAACTGTTCTTCCTTTAAGAATTTTAGCTGCTGCTACTAAATCTTCATACTTTGCACCAGTACAAGATCCAATGTATGATTTGTTCAACTCTACAGATGGAGCTTCTCTAACTATAGAAATATTTTCTGGAGAAAATGGTTTTGCAATGAGTGGTTCCATTTCTGAACCTTCGTATTCGTATATCTTTTCATATTCTGCATCATCATCGCCTTTGATCAATGAAATATTTGTAGCACCTCTGCTGCTAAGATAGTCTACTACTTTTTGATCAGGTTCAACTATTCCATTTTTAGCGCCAGCCTCGGTAGTCATGTTACACAAAGTCAATCGACTCTCAACTGACATTTCATTAATTCCACTTCCACCAAACTGCATTGCCTTGTATGCCCCTCCTTCAGTTGTGATATCGCCGATGATCTTTAGAATAAAGTCTTTAGCCATAACATGATCAGGAAGTTTTCCATTTAGCTTAAAGTATAATGTTTGAGGAACCTTAAACCAGATTTTTCCATTTAGTAAAACATAGGCTACATCAGTGTGCCCTAATCCACAAGCAAATGAACCTAATGCTCCAGTGGTATTAGTATGAGAGTCGCCTCCAACGTATACCTCCCCAGGAAGTACCAATGCTTCTTCATGTGATAAGGTGTGACAAATTCCATATTGTCCCATGCCATACTTGAAGTGTTTTTCAATACCATAATTTTTTGTGAAATTTGATAACTTTACAATATTTTCAGCGGATACCTTATCTGCAGAAGGAACAAAGTGATCTTCGGCAACCCAGACCTTTGTCGGATCCCATAATTTATCAACATTGATGCCTTGTTTTTTTAATTTGTCAAATACTTTGATAACACCAGGACCTGAGACATCGTGAACCATCACTTTATCCACATTTGCAAAAACTACATCATCGGGAGAAACTCGTTGTCTTCCTGAAGCACGTGCAAGTATCTTTTCAGTTATATTCATAATCAAAAAAACTAGCACTACAGATTAAAAGCTTTTCAGATGTAACTAGAGTAAATCTCATCAAAAGTGTTGGAAATCACATTCCAACTTTAAAGCCACCAATGTTAAAGTTATTGCCTTGAGTTTCCTGATTGTGTTTAACTCCAAGTAAATCAACTAGCTCTTTGAGATTCTTTGTTTGAAAGTATACATTTGCAGGATCTGAAATTTTTGTAACTAGCCCCTCACCACCAAGTATGGTGTTTTTGAGTCCTCCAAACTTTGTGATTTGGTAATCAGAATCAATACTCAGTGTAACAAGATGATAGTTATCAAGAACAAATAATTCGCCGGGTAAAACTTCTTTTTTTATTATTCCACCATATGCATTACAAAACACTTTTCCTTCTCCAGTTGCCTTTAGCATGAATAGTTCACTTCCAAAAATTCCCTTTGTAAATCCTTGCCACTTTGTATCAATGTCAACTCCAGGAGTAGATGCAATATAAGATCCTGATTATATGATAAATCCTGAATCACTGCTAATTGGTATATCTATAATATCCCCAACGGGTGGACCAGTCAGACCCAAAACACATCCATCATGTTTTGCAGTGTACTTGTTTACAAAAAACGACTCGTTTCCTAAAAGTGAAACTTTGACTGTCTTTAAAATTCCAGAACGTATCTTTGTGTCAATTTGAATATCGCCTTGCATAAACACCAAGGCACCTGCTTCAGCAGTGATATATTCGTCTTTTTTTAGACTTACTTCCAATACGCTCATGGGGTTTTTGAGAATTTAAAATTCCATATGACGGCAAGACTAGTTGAGATAAAAAACCATTAAGGTTTTGTGCTCAAAAAATCAGCAATAGGTACAACAAATTGCTGTTTGTTTAATCTGCACATAATTCTCCTATTATTGTTTTTTTACTTCATATTATTATGCGCAAATTCATGCACAAGGAGCAAATAGATAAAGAATTGGATCCTATGGATGAACATCCTAGAACAATATTTTTCAATAAAGAAGAGCCTCTTCAAAAAATGGAAAATATCAATCCTAAATTAGCTACTGAAGTAAATTCATCAGAACAAACTCAGATACCAATAACAAACAACCTAAAGAAATCAGTAGATGACATCATAGATAAGGCAATAGAAAAAACAGTAAAGAAACCAACCAATACAGTTCCTAAAATTTTGGAAAAATACATAGATCCTCAAAAAGCTGAAGAGGCAATAATGGTATTAGCAAAAGAAATTCAAGAAGAAAAAAAATTACAAGAAGAAATAAAGGAGAACATAAATTCTAAGTCTCAGTTACTAAAAAAAGCGAGAACTACTCTACAAGAAAACCAAAAAAAGTTAGAATCAATTTTACAATCAGAATTTAAGGTATATGAGAATCAAAGATTAGAGATGATTGGTAAAATGTCTTCTAAGATGGCTCATGACATAAGAAATCCATTATCAGTTTTAAAAATGCAAGTTGAACTAATGAAAATAAAGCAGACAAAGCAGGAAGATGAGATAATGAGTTCATCTATTTCAAGAATGGAAAAAGCCATTTGTGATATTACAAGTCAAATTAATGATGTTCTAACATTTATTCGACAGCCAAAGCTAGAATTGATTTCTTGTGATTTAAAAGACATTGTAAAAAATTCAATTGAAGAATTGCAAATTCCTGATGCCATTACATTAACGCAGTCTGTAGATTCATGTGTGATTCAATGTGATATGACAAAGATCAAAGGAATCATAACAAATATTCTGCATAATGCTATTCAAGCAATCAAGGGTAAGGGCGAAGTAAGCATCATAGTTGAAGACCATGAGAATTCAGTAGATATCAAAATAATTGATACAGGTTCTGGAATTCCAGAGGAAATTATGGATAAAATATTTGAACCAATGTTTACTACAAAACCTTTAGGAACAGGTCTTGGATTGGCATCATGTAAACAATTTCTTGAGATGCATGGCGGGGCAATTAATGTAAAAAACAATCCCACTACATTTACAATCACTTTATCAAAAACTAACGTGAACACTAGCTAGTCACAACAGTAAAAAAGAAAAGAGAACTCTTTACAAACATGTCTCTTACTGTATCGCCTCTGATTTCAGAGAGAAAAGAAAACAAGTTTGATGTATTTGAGGCATTATTGGATACATTAGATAAGAACAATCAAAGACTAGAGGAAGGAGATGTGGTGGTAATATCAACAAAATACATCTCCAATTCACAGGGAAGATTAATTGATTTGAGCAACGTCAAGACATCAAAAGAAGGAGCAACAATATCCAAGAAATTTCAGATGAAAGGAGAAGTTGCAGAAATAATTCTAAGGGAATCGGATAAGATTTTTGGTGGCATTGCAGGTTTTGTCATAACATCTGCAGATAACATAATGGCACCAAATGCGGGAATTGACAAATCAAATGCTAAGAAAGGGAAAATAATTCTATATCCAAAAAATCCGTATCTTATAGCAGAGCAAATAAAAAGAAAAGTATTTTTGAAATTTCTAGTTCACATAGGAGTTATCTTAGTAGATAGCAGATTGATGCCATCAAGAATAGGAACATCTGGCGTTGCAGTAGCATGTGCAGGAATTGAACCAGTATTAGATATGAGAGCAGAAAAAGATCTTAACGGAAATCCATTGAAGGTAACTTTTCAAGCAGTTGTAGATAATCTTGCAACAATTGCAAATCACAAAATGGGTGAAGCCGCAGAATCAAAACCATTTGCAATCATTAGGAATTCAGGAGCAAAACTTACAGATAGAAAGATCAGTCCAATGGAGATGGCAATTTCTCCTGATCAGTGCGTATACGTAAGAGGTCTAACAAATCCTACAAATAGTTAGGATATGATTTAGTTCTGCTTTAAATAGAGGTTTTTTTAGGACTGAATTATGGAGTACCTCACAAGATATCCCAAAACAATTTCATTTCTAGATGGAATAAAACATTGTATTGACATAGATAACAAAGGAGTAGAGCAGCTTCACATTGTAGTTAAGAAAAGCTTTGATGAATTAATGAGAATTTTTACAGCCGAGGGATTTACTAAAGTCAAATTAGAACACAAACAGCCAAACCAAATTGGAAATGGTCTTAATCTTAAATTAAAAAAACCTTGGGAGATGCATGTAAGAATGGTAGATCTCAAAAAAGGAATGATAGGAATACATGCCGAAGTTGAAGTTTCTAGAGATTATCTTCAACACCTAGTATCACAAAGAACACCTGTCATATACGAAGTTGAAGAGATATTAAAAAAATACCAAGTTGATTACAAGATTTGGCATGATAAAATTAAAAAAAATGTTCATATGATTTTTGATAATTACAAAGTAAAACTTGCAACTCCCAGCATTCCAGTTTTTGCGTGGAAACCAATGTTATTTGTAATTGGAACCGTTAGCATATTTTACCTGTGGAAGTTTCTCAACACAATCTAAAACAATTAAAAAAGAAAAAATAAATCATATACCCAAAGTTTCTGCTTTGGTTAATTCAAGATAGACCTTGTCGCCTACGGATAATCCCATCTCTTTGTATTCATGCATCTCTAGTTTTAGTTGAGTTACACCGCTTTGCATACCCATACCACCCATTCCAGAGAACATTTTGTTGAGATCCTTCATCATGTCATTCATGTTTGTAAATCCCATCACTTTTGGAGTACCAAAAGAGGGTGCCGACTGTGTCCCTTCTTTGAGATCTTTTACAGATGATAGAGAAACTATAACGTACGGTGCACCATCAGGAGCAGCATCGATACTTCTTACAACAAATTCTTTTTTCATTATAGCATATTTTTGACTCTATAATTTTAATTTTGAGGAGGAATCAACTCAATCTAGACCAGATTTGAAGATTTAATTACAATTTTCACGTTTTTCAATTAGTGAGTAATGAGAATCTGCAAATATCCCTAAAATATTATGGGATATCACCGTGGGAGATTGAAGTGATTTATGGGTATTTGAATTCCAGATTTTTAATCGCTCAAGAAGAGATTGAGGCAAATGACGATAATTTTGTCAGTTTTTTGAATTTAGATATTCCGCTTACTTTTAACGAAGAATTTTTCAAATGGTTTGATTACAGACGCTGGGAAAAAATGAAGGGGGTTTTCAAAGAGATGAAAAGGCGTAGAGGAACAGGAAATGCTTTGAAGATAAACATCAATTTTTTGGGAAATCCAAAAATTGTTTTTGTCTTGGATACTGAAGACAGATTATGGTATGACAATGCTATTGAAAAAATTGATTTTGTTTTAGAACTACTTCCTTATCATTTAGATCCAGAAAAATTACCTCCAGATGTCTTAGAAATAATTTACAAATTTGATCCTAGATCTACAAGATGGCGCCTTAACACTGCAATATCGGAGAATAAAAGATACAATTTCAGTGGAGATAGATGGAATGCAGTTATTTGAGATCTTTTTGAAGCGGTTCAAGTAAACCGTGTAATTCTTTGTATTTTGATTCTAAAAATTCTAATGCGTCGTTGAGTTTTTTTGATTTACCATATTTGTAACGAATTAGTTCACGATGATGCCAGAATGTTTTTCCTTCCTCAACTGAAATAGTTGTAAAGTAATCTGCACCTTTCAGATGATCTGGAAGTTTAACATTATGTGGGAATAAAAGTTCAACAATAAACCATTCATCACCGTCAGGATAATCAGAACCAGTTTCCACATCAAAAAACACATGAAGTAAGTCAGATTGCATTAAACCGTCATCAGTTATTGAAGGATGTTTTACTGATGATTTTTTAAAATCAAGATTAACAAGCTCCGGCTCAAAGAAACCTTTGATTATAGATTTTCTAAATATTTTATTTGCATCGTTTATGTTCAACAGCAAGGTGTACTACGGATAAACTAGTCTATAACTCATTAGGTTATACGCATTATTAAACTCGAAGAGAATCAATTATTTGTGAAATATCTGTGTTAGGCAACCCGTTTTCTGAAATCGTTTGTTTTGCTGGTGGATTTTCAAGGTAATTTGGTATTTTATCAGTTAGCCTGGTAGAATATTCAGAAATTATTTCATTTTGATAAAATATGCCTATTGGAATTTTATTTCCCCATTCCAGAGATTTAATCAAGGCTTGAGATAATTTTTCATTGAGTTCTGACTCGTCTTCATAGTGTACTGTAGGATCAAATTTGGTATCTTCAAGTTTATAGATCCTAGCATGTCTGTCCAAAGATTCTTGGGCTAGGTCAATTCCAGCATACCAATCTCTGGTATTGATATCATTGTAGGTTGGACATGGTTGTAGTACATCTAAAAACGATAGTCCTTTATGACGAACTGCTTTAACAATTAGATCTTTTAGATGTCTAACATCATAAGAATAAGCACGTGCTACAAATGTAAAACCGCTGGCAACTGCCAATCCGATTGGATTTACATTGTAATTTGTATTTGGGGAAGGAAGTGATTTTGTTTTTTCACCAAGTTTTAGTGTTGGTGAAGCTTGTCCTTTAGTTAAACCATAAACGCCATTATCAAATATTATGTAAGTCATGTCAATATTTCGTCTTCCTGCTGCAACAAAATGACCAGCACCTATTCCCAGTCCATCGCCATCGCCACCTACTGCAACAACAGTCATGTCAGGATTTGCAAGTTTTCCACCCTGAGCAAAAGTCAAAACTCGACCATGCAATGTATGAACACCATATGTGTTGATAAAATGAGATGTCTTTCCAGAGCAACCAATACCAGAAAAGATTGTTGCTTTATCACGTTCTATTCCCATTTCAGCTAGTGCCATTTGCAATGCATTGACGATTCCAAAATCACCACAACCTGGACACCAGTCATTGTGCACTTCGGTTTTGTAATCAGCTAGTTTAAGCGCCATGAGTTAAGATCTCCCTTTTGTTTGCCTTATTTTCAACTATCTTTTTTAGCGAATCATAAATTTCAGTACTAGTCATTCCTCTTCCAGTAAATTTTAGAATAGAATAGTCAATGTTTCGCAATACATTTTGTTTGAATATTTTTCCTAGTTGCCCAGAGTAATTTGCCTCAATATTTATGATGGTTTTTGCATCTTTTAGAAGAAACTTTACATAGTCAGTTGGAAATGGATGAATTAATTTAATTTGAACAAATCCAATATTGATTCCTTCTTTTTTGAGCATAGTAAGTGCATCTAAAATTGGGCCCTTTGGAGAACCCCAGGAAATTATAGTATAGTCAGATACACCAAATGAGATAGCCGTTTCATCTTTTGGAATTCTTTCTAATATCAAATCTAGTTTGTTCATTCTTTTATCCATCATTTTAATTCGAATTATTGGATCCTCTGAAATATGACCAAATTCATCGGATTCATCTCCCGTATTCCAAAATACACCGTTATCCATTCCCAACCTAGAACGTGGTGAGATTCCATCCTCTGTAAAAGCAAATCGTTTGTATTCGCCTTCTACTTTTTCAAGCAAAAGACCTCTATCAATAGTAATTTTTTTAGGATCAAATTCTTTACATGTTACTACAGAACTTGAAAGAAATTTGTCCATCATGTGAATAACAGGTAATTGGTAGACATCGGCATAGTTAAAACATCTACCAGTATCATAGAAACTTTCTTCAATATCTCCTGATGCATAAACAATTTTTGGAAAATCACCATGTCCTGCATGGACTGCAAATGACAAGTCATCTTGTCCATGTCTTGTAGGGAGACCAGTTGAAGGTCCACTTCTCTGATACAAAGTAATTACAATTGGAACTTCATTTATTCCAGCCCAACCAAGTGCTTCAGTCATTAATGCAAAACCAGGTCCAGAAGTTGAAGTAGAAGAACGTGTACCAGTTAACGCAGCACCAATCATCATACCCATTGCAGATATTTCATCTTCACATTGTATTACAGCAGTTGAACCAGGTCTATCATTGTTAACTTCCAAAAGTTCATTGGATTCAAGATAAACACTTTCATCAGAAGCTGGGGTAATTGGATAGTATGATTGAAATCTGCATCCACTGACCATTTTTCCTATAGAACAACCATAGTGACCCTGAACAAGAAGTGTATCAGGTTCTTTAGTGGTTCCAGATAAAATAAATGGAAAATTGTTAAATTTTGATTTAACATAATCGTATGCAAAAATTCCTGCTTGTTTGTTGATTTCTGCTATCTGTGGTTTTTTTGCAAATATAGAATCAAGTGATTTGAATAAAGGATCAATTGACATTTTGATCAACCCTAGTGACAAAGAAACTGAAATTACATTAAATAATCTCACCATTCCTTTTATTTTGGGATTGCTTGTTTGCTCAGAAAGAGTTGATAAAATTTCTCTAAAAGATACAGGGTAAAGATTAACGCCTTTTTCTTGTACAATCTCAAGAACTCCTGCAATGGTAAGAGGTTTGTTTTTAGATTGTAATTCTTTAATCAGTCTTTCTTTAAAATAAATATCAAGAGTGTGTACCTCATCGACTGTCACTTTAGTTAAATCAGAGTCATAAAGGATTCCACCACCGGCAGAAACTTCATCATAATGCCTGAAAATTGTTTCAGCATCAAAAGAAGCTATTAGGTTAACATCATTTATGTTTGAGTGGATTTTTTCATCAGATACTCTAACGGTGAAATAGCTGTGGTCTCCTTTGATATTAGAGTAAAATTCCCTCTTACCAAAAATTTGGTATCCCATACTAGCACATACCTTAGAGAAAACATTAGCACCGGAGTCAACTCCACTTCCTTGTGGACCTCCAATTAACCAAGTAAAATCAACTGAGCCCATACATATTCATCTGGTTTTTTAGAATATTAATAATGGTGTTCAAATTAATTGCACTAACCACCTGTAGATGAGTCAAACAATACACATTCACACTTATCACGTTCACCACAGTATGGACAGACACAGACACATTTTTCAATTGAATTTCCACACTCTATACAAATTGCAAATTCCTCTTCGGTGTCTGGCATCTTGATTATCTAGAAAGAAATCGTATAAATGGTTTGAGACAAATTTCATGAGTAATGAAAAAAAAGAGGGTGTTTCTTACCAGAACACTGCATGATTTTGCATTAAAAGAGTTGAAAAAGAGATACCAGATTGAAATTCATTCTGGAAAAATTCCAATTCCAAAAATAAAACTAGAATTAAAAATCAAAAATATTGATGGGTTGATTTGTTTTCCATATGATAAAATCGACAAAGAGTTAATAGATGCCGCAAAAAATCTCAAAGTTATCAGTACCTACAGTGTTGGTTTTGATCACATAGATACTCAGTATGCAAAGAAAAAGAAAATTCGTGTTGGATACACTCCTGAAGTACTAACAGATGCGACAGCAGACTTGGCATTTTCTTTGATGATAGATGTATTGCGCAGGGTATCAGAAGGAGATAGAATAATTAGACATGGTAAATGGAAGCAAATCTATGGGGCATATGATTATGTTGGGACTGATCTACAGGGTAAAACTTTGGGAATTTTTGGGTTAGGAAGAATTGGCGGAACACTTGCAAAACGTGCCAAAGCATTTGACATGAAAATAATATATCATAATAGAAAAGATGTTTCAAAAAATAAAGAGAAAATACTAGGGGCAAAATATGTCACATTTGAAAAAATGATAACAGACAGCGACATAATTTCAATTCATGTTCCACATACAAAAGAGACAAACCAGTTATTTGATATGAAAATTTTTAAAAAAATGAAAAAAACGGCGTTTTTAATCAACACTGCACGTGGAAAAATAATCAATGAAAAAGATCTCATCACAGCACTGAATAAAAAAATAATCGCCGGTGCTGCACTTGATGTGTATGAATCAGAGCCAATTAGTAAAAATCACCCATTAATAAAAATACAAAACGTTGTTTTGGCACCACATATCGGAAGCTCCACGGATGAGACAAGAGCAAAAATGGCAGAACTAACTGTAAAGAATTTGAACCTAGGAATCAATGGAAAATCGCCAATTTACTCTGTAGGATATTGATATTGGCCTCAAATTGACGTGTGGATTGTATGGAAAGAAAACTGCAGTTTTTATACAAAGAATGTAAAGTAGTAACAGATTGAAAAAATTTAAGCATACAAACGAAGAATTAGAATACGCTAAACAACAGTCTGAAAAAGAAAAGAAGAAAAAACAAGCAGAACAATAAAACTTCTCCTTGTTTTTTTCAGACAAGGTTTTTTTTAAAAATTAATTTTCGAATTGTATTTTTGACAAAGATCACCATATGTTTTTTTTCGCTTAGCGATGAGTTCATTATTTTGATCATACATTTTTGTAAAAAATGCACCCAAGACACGCTCACCACTTTGATCAAAAAACCTAACACTAAAACTTGTACGATCTGGTTTTTCTTCCTCAACAAACTCTGCAGAGGATATTAATTCAGCATTAATGTGCATATGAGACGGTCCGTCATTATCACCTATTGTAATCCATTTTTCTTTCTGTTTGATAGACATAGAATTGCTTCTAATCTCAGAGACAGCGGCGTTATTTTTTAATATCAACAAAACATCATCTATTTTTAACAGATCTGATAAGATATCTAAAAGCAATACAATTCAATTAAAAAGAAATTATTTCAATTTTTAGGTAATTTTGTATCTAATTGAACAAAATCATCCTGATCACCGTGTATACAATCAGTTCCAACTGCTTTTAATGGCGAAAAACTGATTTTCCCATGAGGTATTTTATTCTCATTTTGAAGAGATTGAATTTTTCCAGAAACAATTTGTTTGTGATGATTACATGTTACGCCTACCATATACTCATCTTTTTCAACCACAACAGATACTACAAATTCTGGTGGGCTGACGCATTGTTTGCCACTTTCCATAATAGAACACCTATCAGGTAACACAGATTAAATTAAAATTTCATGCGATATTAATCTTGATTGCCAGATATCCAATTTAATATGGATGAATATAAAAATAGAATGCGTTGACGCGTGATTTTGATATTGTAATAATTGGCGGTGGAATATTAGGCTCTTCAATTTCGTATTTTCTTGGATTTCTTAACAAAACAAAAAAAATTGCAGTAATAGAGCAAGCACACAGTGTTGCATTTCATACAAGCGGAAGAAATACAGGCAAGGTTCATGCTCCGTATCTATACAATCCAGAAAAGAAAAAGATGTTTGCAAAAGCCGCTTTTCATGGATATGAAATGTGGGAAGAATATTCCAAGATCAAAAACATACCATTCAAAAAAGATGGTGTCATAGAGGTATCTTTAGATGAGAGAGGGACTAAAGTACTTGAAAAATATTTGAAATGGGGAAAGCAAAACGGATTACAGGACAACGACATTAAATTAATGGATAAGAATGAATTAAAAAAAATTGAACCTGAGATAAAATGCGAGTCTGCGCTTTATGTATACAGGGATGGCTCTACGGATTATTCCAGACTTACACATGAGGTGATGCAAGACAGCAAAGATAACGGAGTGAATTTTCTTTTAGATTCCAAAGTATCCAGTATCAAAAAAATAGATGGTAAATGGAAAATTACATTAAATAACAAACAAGAGATTTTTGCAGAGTTTGTAATCAATGCAGCTGGTGGAGAAGCGATAGATATTGCACACAAGATTGGAGTAGCAGAGAAATTTACAGATGTTCACTTTAGAGGAGAATACTGGAGAGCACCAAAAGAATACAACAACCTAACAAAAACAAGTGTTTATTCAGTACCAGAATATACAGACTATCCATTTTTAGATCCACATTGGATTATCAGAGTCGACGGAAATTGTGAGATTGGACCAAATGCAGTACCAGTGTTTAGTCCATACGGGTATAATAAAAAAGAAAACATCAAAGAATTCATTCCAAAAATGCTGGAGATGATAAATTCGGGTGCAATAAAAGCAATATTTGATAAACAATTCCAAGAACTTGCGATAAATGAAATTCAATCCTCAATGTCAAAATCAAAAATGATCAACAGAGTAAAGCGATTCTTACCAAAAATTGATCCAGAAAAAATTAGAGAAAAAGGAACTGCAGGTATTAGATCATCTGTGATTGATGACAAGGGGCAATTTGTTCCAGATGCAATTTTAGAAGGAGATTCAATGTCTTTTCATATTTTGAACTATAATTCTCCAGGTGCTACTGGCGCATTGCCATTTTCTGCATATGTGGTAAATTATCTAAGCAAAAAAGGAATGATTGAAAATGAAAGTTCAGATATGCAATGTGGTTTTTGGAAATTCAGCGAAATAGTTGAAAAATTAGCATTATAGAAATTAGTCATTTTACCTATTATTACATCAGATTTCATTTAGAAACGGGATCATCGGCATATCAAGTCAATTTTTCTTCAAATCTAATGTCGGATATTCTTTAGTTTTGCATCATTTTATGAAAAATCAGAAAATAAGCCGGTTATTATAGTAAAGAAACTAATCTATTATGATTTTATTTTGGTTTTACAAAGTATCAACACACAAACTGACTGCGGACGTTGTGGAAAAGGCGGCATGCTAACGGACAATGTTACAGGTGAAAGATTTTGCGGAAAATGTGGGTATGTTATTTCTGAGATGTTAAATGATTCTGGACCTGAATGGAGATCATTTTCAAAAGAAGGAGGTACAGATCCTACTAGAACTGGTGCACCAACATCGCTGACAATTCATGACAGAGGACTTGCCACTATAATTAATCCAATAAACAGAGACTCTTCTGGAAAACCACTTACATCAGCTATGAAAAGTACAATCGAAAGACTGAGAACATGGGACAGTAGAAGTAAAGTTCATGCATCTGCAGATAGAAATTTACGTCAAGCATTAAGTGAATTAACACGTCTAAAAGACAAACTTGCACTTTCAGATGCAGTAGTTGAAAAAGCAGCATACATCTACAGAAAAGCATTAGAGAAAGGTTTGGTAAGAGGACGCTCGATTTCTGCATTAATTGCATCGGCACTTTATGCTGCATGTAGAGATACAGAAACTCCTAGAACTCTAAAAGACGTTTCAGATGCTGGAAACATAAAGAAAAAAGATATCGCCAGATGCTACAGAATTTTACATCAGGAGTTAGAGCTAAAAATGCCAGTAGTTGATCCAGTTCAATGTGTTGCAAGAATTGCAAGTAAGCTAGGGATTACAGAAAAAACAAAACGTTATGCAGTTAAAGTACTCAAAATAGCAAAAGAACATGAAGAGTCAGCCGGAAAGGATCCAATGGGTTTGGCAGCAGCCGCACTTTACTTGTCATGCGTAAAAAACGGTGAAAATATGACTCAACGCGATATAGCAGAAGCTGCAAGTGTAACTGAAGTCACGATAAGAAACAGATACAAAGGATTGAGATTGGATCAAAATACAGATCTATAAGTTAGAGATAAAACAGATAAAAATATGACTCAAACAAGACCTTTAATTTCAATAGTCAATGTAGTTGCTTCGGCTTCAATTGACCAAAAATTAGATCTTGTAGATATCACAAAAAAATTCCCAGATGTAGAATATCATCCAGAACAATTTCCAGGAGCTGTCTTCAGACTCAAAAATCCCAAAACAGCTACATTGTTGTTTAGCTCAGGAAAGATGGTATGCACTGGTGCAAAATCTCAAGAACTGGCAGAAGCAGCAGTAGCCAAAGTAGTTGGGATGTTAAAGAAAGGTAAAATCAAGATAAAAAATGAAGCTGTAGTTACAATACAAAATATCGTGTCATCAATTAATCTTGGAGGTAGAGTTAATTTGGAACAAGCAGCAAGAACTCTTCCTAGAAGTATGTATGAACCAGAACAGTTTCCAGGATTAATACACAGAATGCTAGATCCTAAAACTGTAATTCTAATATTTTCATCAGGTAAATTAGTCTGTGTAGGTGCTAAAGTTGAAAAAGATGTTCATCGCTCTGTAAATCAAATTCACAGCATACTTGAAGAAAAAAATTTAATGATTTATAATTAATCTTTTAAAAATATTCATTTTCTAAACTGTATGCTGATGTAATGTCCATCTTTCTCTTGAATAGGTTTTTGATTTCTATTAGAATGTATTTTTACAATAATCAACAGTTGGCAAAAATTCAGAAATTAAATGGCGCCGGGAGGGAGATTTGAACTCCCGTTCCCTTGCGAGAACGCGCTTTATGGTAAATCATTTCCAGGCGCGCGCCCTACCAGGCTAGGCGACCCCGGCACAAGTCTTGCGACAAAGTAAATTGGGAAAATTTGATTATATATTGTGTTATGTGAAATAAAAAAATTACTTCCAGATGTTAATAGTGATAGATTTTTCAATTTTGTTTCCAGCAGGATCTATTCCATCTGAACTAATTTTGTAAAGACCTTCCAAAACAGGGACATTATCATTTTTCATTTGATCCCATACAAGTACAGCCTCGCCTTTTGGGTTTAATGTTGTAATCACTTGGGATGCAGGAGGAGAATACATCATTATCCCAAACAGACCAGTAATTTTCAATCCATAAGAAGAGTCTGAAAAAGTAATTGAGGTGGTTCCAGAATTTACAATAGTAATTTTGATTTCCTCGCCTTTCTTAAAATCAGATTTTTCTGTCACTATGGAAATTGAAGGACCGTCAACAAAAACAAGTTGATTTGTATTTTTCATATCAAGCAAATAAAATCCAAACAAAAAGCCGGATAAAACACCAACACTGATAAAAATTACAAGATTTTTAGCTAACAATTATTCGAGTTTTTTCTTTGATTTTTTAATCCTTTGGAGTAGATTTTGTTCTCCACTTCTTTGGATATGTGTTTGGAGCCATAATAATTCGACTTGTCACAAAGGCGTAACCTTTGGTTGAATCACGAATTTCTTCTTCAGACATTGTAGATTCTGCCAAAGCTACGGCTTCTCCTTTTTGTGTATAGATTGCTACAATGTCGCCTTTTCTTAAATTTGGAGAAATTTGGAGGATGCCGGGAATTGCAAGTTGAGCTCCATGACATAAAGCATCAACTGCAGAATCACGAATCATTACAGATTTTAGTTCACTTAGCGCATACTCGATTGGTTTAATCATTGTCATAAGTTTAGTCGAATCTTTTTTTTCTTCCCAAAGTGCAAAAGCATTTGCAAGCTCATGTAGTGTAACCAAACCATCAGCCTCATAGAATTGATCAACTCTAGTTCTTCTTAGCTCTATCATGGTAGCACCAGGACCAAGAATCTCCCCAATGTCATAGTATAGTTTTCTAATGTAAGTTCCAGCTTCACATAGTATACGAGTTAAAAGTAACCTCTCTTTTTGCTCTAGTACTTCAAGTTCATAAATTGTTCTGGTTCTAGTTTGTCTTAATACTGCAGAACGTTGCGGTGGCTTTTGGAAAATTTCTCCTTTGAACATTTCGAGTACTTCATTAAGTTTTTCTTTTGACGGTAAAGAGTGAAATCTTCCAAGGGCATGATATTCTTTTGGACCATACAGCAACACACCAAGTGCTTTAGTTGCTTCACCTAGACCCAAAGGCAATACACCTGAAACTTGAGGATCAAGGGTTCCACTGTGACCAATTTTTGGTATCTTTAAGATTCTTTTTGTCCATGCCACTGTTTCATGACTAGTTGGCCCTGGAGGCTTGTCTAAAATTATCAAACCATAATCAAGTAATTGTTCAATAGTTCTTTTGTCATAATATGTCCCATATGCATCATCTGTGATGTCTTGATCAATTACAATCAAATTCTGTAGTTGTTTTAGTGTCATAATAATTCCCTAACTGTTTCTTTTGCAATATTAATTACTTGAGTTGCATTAAGATTATCAGTATCAATGATTTTGTCAAACACTGAGATATCTTTTCCATAATCAAAATTATATAATTTCTTATACAGTGCTCGATTTTTGTCATATCTTATTTTGGTTATTTCATATGCTTCTTGAGAAGTCATGTTATCCCTACTCTGCATTCTTTTTGAGCTACTATCATGAGAACCAGCTAGCCAAATTTTGATTCCATTATCAACTAACCACGGGAGAGTGTAGCTTGTAATTACCATTCCACCTTTGTTGAAAAGTTTTATTAATTTATCATCGACTTGCTTGTCAAATTCAGAATGGGTTTCTCTTTGACTAAGAAACCTCATACCACTTTCAGTATCCCACCAGTCATCCCCAGTTACATCAAATCCTTGATCTTTTGCCATATCTTTGAGAATATCACCGCCACTAAGATATGTAAGATTAAATTCATTTGCCAAACCTTTAGCAACAGTTGTTTTTCCCACAGCTGGAGGACCAGAAATTACGATTGATTTGGTCAACTAAGATCCATGGAGGTTTTTGTCACTTTCATTATTATGCCACTAAATGCAATGGATGAAAGAAAATACCAAGCCCAAAGATACAGAGCATTCTCTACAGGACATACATCAGATGTATCTGCAGCTTGTTCTGCAGTACAAGTAAGATGGAAGAAATTACCTGGAATTATGTCAAGAGAAATTGGAGACAAAGCTACAATGTGTGAAAACAATACGGGTAATACAAGGTAAAAAATTAAGATCAATGGAACAAATGTAATCATCATTGGTCTCATATTCATCTGCATCATCTCCATAGACATCTTGTTCATGTAAGATGATTTTTTATTTAGTTCATTTATTCTGTCTTGATCTTTTGATCTCATTGCAGCCATTCTTTCTTTTTGCCAAGCACGTGTCTCTTTCATAATTCGAGCTAGCTTTGTTCTATCGACCATTTTTTTTCTAACTGCAGCATTAAAGAGATTCAGTAAAATTCCAAAACCAGTTACTGCAAATGCAGTTAGAACCAGACCTTTAACAATCGGATCATCACTTCCCAGTGCTCCTCTTCCAGCACCACCTCCAAGAAATCCAAAGATACCTCCACCTTTATCTTCAAGAAATACTGAATTCAAAAATAATAAGATAGAACTAAAATCCATTTTACAGTCCTATTGCCCTAATTATTTTTTCAGCAACTTCGTCAATCATTCCTTCTCTATTTAGAACATGTTTAACAGGAGAACCAGAAATTACAGCGCAAGCAGATATCATACCTGACTGTACATCTAACTCTTTTTTAATATTATCAATTGAGATTTTGTCTCTATTTCGAGTGTCATCTTTCATTCTTCTATTGTAAATTTCTTCAGGTTTTGCAGAAACAGATACAAAATTTGAAGGTTTTAAAATTTTTAAAACATGTTCTGGCAATCCTGGATAATATCCTTCAGGAGAATTAATAAAAACATGAGTATCGATAATCACCACATCATCATCTAGCATTGCAAGTTTTTCAGCTGTAATTCTTTGAAGATTTTTCTGTTCTGAAACTGGAAGTTTTCGTAGTTCATCTCTGTCTTTGATGCCATTTTCTTTTGCAACATCAAACATTATACTCCCAAAACTATTGACACTGACACTTTTGTTACGGTCTTTAATTATTTCAACTATTTTTTTCAATAGAGAAGTTTTTCCAACACCTGGTATTCCTACCACAACAACTTTTCTACTTTCTGCCAAGTAAAGCACCAAGACGTGGCATTACAACTTCGACCTGTTCTCTCACTAGTTGAGTGTAATAGTTGATGAGAATATCCACCATTAGCAAAATTCCTATACCACCTCCAAAGACTCCCAATACATCAGATACGCCGGATAACAAACCCAAAATTATTGAACCGATAATTGTTACAGATGGAATGTATTTGTTTAGTAATGCTTCTACTGGTGCATTGGATCTTCTAAATCCAGGAATTTGCACATCTGCATCAAGCAAATTTTGAGCCGCACTCTTTGGTGATAAACCTCCAAGCTCAACCCACAATCTTCCAAAGAGAACTACAATTCCAACCATAAACAAAATGTAACCAATCGCTCTTCCGGGATCTAATGATGCAATAGCTATTCCTCTTGGAGGAGTAACATAGTAAATGATACCTCCAATCGGAGTGGAAGGACTAGTAGGATCAAACTGACCTAAAATATTCAAAAATGCATTATTGTTTCGAGGGTTAAAGTTTGCCCAGAGCATCTGGCCCATAAACACGGCGTTAGCTGTTAACGCAGACGCCAAAATTACTGGAATGTTTGAGGTATACAGCATTTTGATTGGATAGACTGCAGAAAATCCCCGGTATTTTGTAGAAACAATTGGAATCTCAATTTTCATTCCTTGTGTAAACACTAGAATCAGCAAAATTCCAGCAGTCAAAAAGAATCCAAAGATACTAGGCAGTTGGTTTGCACGGAAGAAAATATTAGATAAATCTCCATTGCCTATGGATTGAGCAATATACGGAACGATACCAATAGTACCTCCATCTCCAGCTGGTAATGGGCTGAATAAACTCCATAAAATTTGTTGAGCAACACCTGCCATAATGAAAAGACTGATTCCACTACCAAGACCCCAACCTTTCTGAACTAATTCATCTAAGAACATGATGATAATGGATGCGGCCATTAATTGTCCAATCATGACATACAAGTGCCATGGCTCGGCTACATTATGACCGTAAACTGCAGTGGCATATACAATTGATTCAGCTGCAATTACTAGATATGTTACTAATTTTGTAGCAGTTTGAAATATTCCTCTTTCTTCAGGTTTCTTAAAATCAAATTTCAGAATATCCGAACCTCTAAGTAATTGCATCAGCAGACCTGCAGTGACAATAGGTCCAATTCCTAGTTCAACTAGTGTTCCTTGGTTTGATGCAAAAATTACTCTGGCAAATTGTAGAAAGTCAAATGCAGGTGCAGTTGCTCCAAATAATGGGGTATTACCCATTACCATGTAAATAAGCAATACAAGGCCTGACCAGATTAATTTAGTTTGTAATGATATCTTTTTTTTTGGTTTTGGTACTTGAGGAAGATAAGGTTCTGCTTTGAAAACAATTTTTCTAATAATGTTAGTGATACTGCCCTCAGCCATTATCAGCTAGCACCTCTCCCCCTACTAATTTTACTTTCTCTTCTGCAGATGCAGTGAATCTTGGTACTTTGACGGTGTATGGGTTTGATACCTTACCGCCTCCTAGGAGTTTGTCATATCCAGCAGTTATCAGGTCTATGACTTTTTTTCCTCCTTCTTCTTTACCAAATTTTGCAAATAGATCATCAAGATCACGGACGCTGGCCCATTTTCTTGTGATGATTGGGTGAGGTGGATGAGTAGAATCATGTCCAAAATGATCTGGTATTTCTTTTAGCAAAGTACTAAAATGATATTTGTGCAATCCAGCAATTCCAAGACCACCCTTATGACCACTTGCACGGTGTTGACCTACTTGTCCCCATCCCATATGACGTCCGCCTCTTAATCTTCTTGTTTTTCTTAATCGAGTAGCCATGTTAAATCATATTCCTCACTAATGTTCCAAGATCTTTGTTTTGTCCAAGTACACCTTTTTGTCCATATAGTTTTTTTGTACTTCGTTTAAATCCATGTCTTGGTGGAGATAATGCAAACCAAGGTTTTAGTGGTTTTAGTTTAGAAAGAGTTGCGGTTCCTTCAGATAGGGCAGTGCCAAGTGCATCAGTACTATCAAATCCAAGTTCTTTAAGATCAGCTGCTGTGACTTTTTGATAACCTTCTTTTCTTGCCTTTTTATCAACTAGTTCTTTTGCAAGACTTGCGTCAAGTTCAGTCCAAGTTACATAATGTTTTACTTTGTTTAGCATTCCCAATGTGTTATCTTTTGCAGGTAAGATTACAGCTCGATATTTTTTATCCAATTTTAATAAAGTCATAGTAGTGGTTGCCCAATAAGGACAGTCTGCTTGGCCTTTAATTCTAACTACAAGATACGCTTTTACCATTTTTCATCAACCCTGACTAAATGTCTGCTTGAGACAATTCAGTATTGCTTTTGAAGTAGAGTTCATTGTAGGAGTAGAGCCACTTGCTGTTGTCCATGCGTCTTTGAGTCCTGCTAATTCCAATAATCGTTTAATTTTACCGCCAGCCACTAGACCTAATCCACGTGGAGCTGGAATTATTTCAATTGTAACACTTCCACCTTTTCCTCTAATTTTAAATGGAACAGAATGTTTTTGATCACATCTGCATTCCCAACTGCCACATCCTAGTTTGATTGGACTTACATTTAACAATGCTTGATTTGTTGCCTTTTCAATTGCAATTCTCATTTGTTTTGATTTTCCTTGGCCAACTCCCAAGTAACCATTTTGATTACCTGTTGCAACAATTGCTTTGAATCGAGTTGATTGTCCGTTGGAAGTCATTTTTTGAATGATACCTACATCAATTACTTCGCTTTTCAAATCAGGAAGTAATTTTTTAATGATGCCAGATTCTTGAATTCTCAAACCATCTTGAATAATTTCTTCAATAGAGTTAATTTCACCGGCTGCAACTTTTTTTCCTAGAATTGTTTTTGGAATCCAAACTTCTTCTTCTTGTTCTCGTCTTGGTCTTCTAGCTTGTCCACTTGGTTTGCCTCCACCATAAACTTGAGGGCCTCTACCTCCAGGTCCACCTCTACCTCCAGGTTTAGTTTGTGTTGTTTGACTCATTTCTATTTGACCTCGCTGTCAATAGCAGATTTAATTTTAGAAGTATCGTTTTTTACTGTAAGATGTTCTCCTTTGATTCTGTCTTCTGATGGAAATGTTTCTGGATCTGCTGGGACTTTAAGACCTGCATCAACAACTCCTTTTAATGCTGCTGCCATTCGTTGTGTGTATCTTCTAGTTCCAGTGTACAAGACGGCATCTTTGGCACCATTGCCAAGAGCTTTCTTTCCTGCAAGATAACCGGTAAGATATGCTGCAGGTACACTTTTTCTAGAACCTTTCCAGCCTTTTTTAATTAGATAAGTAGAATGTGCAGATGCTATGACTTTGTCGCCAGTCATGCCAGGCTTTAAAATTTGGACTTGGGTATTTTCATTAGTAATATTTACAGTTATAAAATCACGTCTACCTATCAGTAAAGTTCCACGTTTTCTGTAGTTAGTTTTCTCCTCGCGTAGTCTTCTGAGGATGTTTGAATAGGCCATCTATAGAACACGAGTTTGAAACTGCTCTTATATACGTTAAGCGCGAATTATGGAAGCAAGTAAAGCTTTTTGAGAATGGAGTCTGTTTTCTGCCTCATCCCAAACTACTGATTGAGGTCCATCAATTACAAAAGATGTGACTTCGTGATCTCTTTTTGCTGGAAGACAATGCATGAAGATTGCATTATTTTTGGCATGATTCATCAAAGCTTGGTTGACTTGATATTTTGGCAGAAATTTTTTGATTCGTTTTGGATCATTGTTGTGAATTGATGTGTATGTATCAGTCACTACAACATCAGCATTTTTGATTGCTTGTAATGGATCTGTAGTCAATTCAACATCAATTGATTTTTTAGATTCTTTGAGTGCTGTCTTGTCTGGTTCAAATCCTTTGGGGGTTGCAATTGATAATTTGATATTAGCTAATGCACATCCATAAATCATAGAATTGCATACGTTGTTTCCATCACCAATCCATGAAATCTTTAGTCCATTGAATTTTCCTTTCTTTTCTTTGATTGTCATAAAGTCTGCCAATATTTGACAGGGGTGAAAAGAGTCGGACAATCCATTGATGACAGGGATGGTTGAAAAAAGAGACAATTTTTCTAATAAAACATGATCATAGACTCGTGCCATTATGCAATCAGTGTATCGCGACAAAGTTTTTGCAGTGTCTTCTATTGACTCACCTCGAGACAGTTGCATCTCATTTGATGAGAGATTTACTGCGTGCCCACCTAGCTGAAACATTCCAACTTCAAAGCTAACCCTAGTTCGAGTTGATGGTTTTTGAAAAATCATTGTCAGTGTTTTATTTTTTAGTAAAGGCTTGTTGCCATTTTTTGATTCTTTTTTTAATTTAATGGAATAATCAATTAATCCAGTAAATTCTTTTGGAGTTAATTCCGCCAAAGTGAGTAGATCTTTTGTTTTGAGTTTCATTTCTTAAAGAATCCAAATACGCCTCGTTTCTTTTTAGGTTTTTCCTCTTCTTTATCTTGTTTGTGTTTTTCTTTTTCAGATTCTTCAGATTCAACATCTTTGGCTTTCTCTTTTGATTCTCCTGGTTTTGGTCGTCCTTGTTTTATCCATTCACGTATTTTTGCACCAAGTTTAGTTGCCTCATTGTCATTTTCTGGTGGAGCAATATCGTACAAGTCTGAATAATTTGCAATATCATTATCTGAAATTCCAGCAAATGGATCATCAGAATCGATTTCAATTTTTGGTTGGTTCTGGTTTTGGTTCTGGTTTTGGTTCTGGTTTTGGTTCTGGTTTTGGTTCTGGTTTTGGTTCTGGTTTTGGTTCTGGTTTTGGTTCTGGTTTTGGTTCTGGTTTTGGTTCTGGTTTTGGTTCTGGTTTTGGAGAAATTTCTTTTATCTCTACTCCAGACAATGAACCAAATACAGTTTCTAGAAAAGTTTCTTTATCAAATGGTTTTAGATCTTGATATTCTTGTCCAACACCGAGATAGAGAACTGGTGTAGAAGTAATTTTTACAATTGATAATGCAGCTCCACCACGTGCATCTGCATCACTTTTTGTTAGAATTGATCCATTGAACTTTACATGTTCAAAGAATTCTCTAGCTTGATTTACAGTATCATTTCCAGCTAATGAATCACCTACAAAAATTTTAAAATCAGGATTTACAACTTTAGAGATTTTAGAAATTTGTTCCATCAGGTTTTTACTAGTTTGCATTCTGCCTGCAGTGTCAATTAACACACAGTCAGTTTTGTGAGATTTTGCATAAAGAACTGCATCCCTAGCTACTGCAGCAGGATCAGAATTATAATTTTGAGCGACTAGTTTTAGATTCAAACGATTTGTGTGTTCACGTAGTTGCTCAATAGCTCCTGCTCTGAATGTATCAGCTGCTGCGACTACCACAGAGTATTTTGCTTGCTGCAACATATGAGCTACTTTTGCAAGAGAAGTTGTTTTTCCAGTTCCGTTAATCCCTACAAAAAGAATAAGAAAAGGCTGACCCGTTTTCTTTTTTTCATTGATTTTTTCAAAAAGATCAATTGTTCCTGCGACATCAAACAAAGAAGAGATGCTTGAAATCAGGCTGTCTTTGACAAATTTTTCAATTTCTTTTCTATCTACTCTAGAACCAATTAGTTGACTTTTCAGGTCAGATTTTATAGAATCGATAACTTCACTGGCTACATCAGATTCCATCAAAGAAAGTTCTAACTCGTAGAGGATTGCTTCAATATCTTTTTCGTTGAGTTCTTTTTCACCAAGACTTTTCGCTGCATTTGAAAATGCATTGCGAAGATTATCAAACATTATTTTATCCTGTAGTATTTTGAGATGTTTCTTGCATCAGGAGATTCATTTGCTCTTTGCCTTGTTCCAACCTTGCTATTGCATCTTGTTTTCTGGCAGAAGTATCTTGTATTGCAACTTCAATTTCTTTAATTTTTGCCTCAAGATAGTTTATTGCAGAATCACGTGGCTTTTCCACAGCAACTCCTGCACCAATATTCAAAATAATTTTGTCAGTAGATGAAATTTTTGTTTGCACAAATGTTCCCATTCCAATTGGAACCAAAGTATCAGAATTAGGTTTTTCACTAAGCGCCTTTATTGATTCAATTGCGGATATTGCCTCTCTTAGAACATTGACAAGGGTTGCTTCGCGTTGAGACAAATCTGCATAGTAAGTTTCAAGCATTTGCATTTGTTGCATCAATCGTTGGGCATGTTCTTCACTCATTTACAACAAACCACCTTGAGATGTTTATAAATTCATTCATAAGATAACACTAAACAATAAAAAAAATAAAGATAAAACTTTATTTTGCTTTGGAGAATCTGTTTTCTACTTCGTCCCAATTAACTATATTCCACCAAGATGAAATGTAGTCAGGTCTCTTGTTTTGATATTTCAGATAATATGCATGCTCCCAAACATCACATCCCAATAATGGCACTAATCCTTCAGTTCTTGGACTAGTTTGGTTTGGCATGGACTTGTACTCAACCTTCTTAGTTGAAGGATTGTATACTAACCATCCCCAGCCACTGCCTTGAATTACTGCAGAAGTTGATGAGAATTTCTCCTTGAATGCAGAAAAGCTTCCAAAAGAATCATTGATTGCATCTGCAATTGATCCTCCAGGCTCTCCACCTCCATTTGGTTTCATGTTGTTCCAATACAACTTATGATTGTCATATCCACCACCATTGAAATTAATTGCACCTCTTTGTGATTCTGGTACTTGGTTAATGTTTGCCAAGATTTCCAAAATGTCTTTGCTCTGTATTTCTGTTGGACAGGCTTCTAGTGCTGTATTTAATTTGTCAGTGTATGCTTGGTGGTGTTTTGTATGATGAATCTCCATTGTTCTTGCGTCAATATGAGGTTCTAATGCATCATAAGCATATGGAATTTGCGGAAGTGTATATTTTCCCATGCAAAACGTTTGTTGTTTATTCCATTTATTGTTTTACTAAGCAATTGGTTTTTACTTGTTGAAAATATCGTAAAAATATGAAACTGATGCTGGTTTTTGCATTTGTTCTATCCATATTAGGATCTTTGATTATTTTACAATTTGAACCAGAGGATATTTTTCACACATATCTTGACAAAAGCGTTCCATTCATCGGAGGAAACATTCCAAAAATGGAAGGAATTGATGGAGTCGGAATCAAAGTTGCCGTAATTGATACTGGAGTAGACTTTAACCATCCAGATCTTTTTGGATGGGGACCAAATGGAAAGGTAGTTGGAGGGTACAACTTCATTGAAGTGGGCACACCTCCACTTGACACAAATGGACACGGTACTCAAGTTGCAGGAGTAATTGCTGCAGACGGAGTACTAAAGGGCGTAGCTCCTAAGGCAAAAATTTTAGCCTACAAAGTTTCAGATAATGGTGAAGCAGTGGCATCTGATTTGATAGTAAAAGCAATCGACAAAGCAATTGAAGACGGTGCTGATATTATCAACATCAGCTTAGGCGTAAACAAAACAAACTCTAGCATTGATCATGCAGTCAATAGAGCACTTGATAAGGAAATTTTTGTTGTAACCGCTGCTGGCAATGACGGTCCACTACCACAAACAATTGGCAGTCCAGGAAAAGACTATGGCTCCATCACAGTAGGTGCAACATACAATAATTTGACATCTAGCTTGGTTGCAACACTTGATGTAAATGAAAAACCATATACTGTAATTCCCATGGTCGGATCTTCTAAATTAAATGAGCCAGTTGTTTCAAAAATAATTTTTGGAAAATATGGAAAAGAAGAAGACCTCAAAGGCCTCAATATAACAGGTGCAATTCTTTTAGTTGAAAGAGGCAGCAACAACAAAGATGACAGACTATATTTTTCCACAAAGGAAAAAAACGCTGCAAACGCAGGAGCCAAAGCCCTGATAGTCTACAACAACGAGCCGGGAATATTTCTAGGAGAATTGATTCATGAATTTGTAGAGTCAGACTACAAGCCGCAAATTCCAGTAGTTTCAATTGATAGAAAAGATGGATTAGAAATAATAGAAATGATTAAAGAGAAAAACAAAGCTAGTTTGCATCTTTTTTACAATCCAGATTTTGTTGCACATTTTAGCTCAAGGGGACCAGTATCTCCATTTTACATAAAACCGGACATTGTAGCTCCTGGAGCATACATCAATTCCACACAGATTCATGGCGGATATAATTTCACTAGCGGTACAAGTTTTGCAGCACCCCATGTTAGCGGTGCAGCTGCACTGCTCTTAGAGAAATATCCAACCATCCATCACCATGAGATAAAGGCTCTACTGATGACTACATCTGAGCGTGTTTCTGATGCATATGGTAGCGCATTTTCATTTGCGGATGCAGGCTCTGGCAGAGTAGATATCGAAAATGCCTTTAAGGCAAAACTGATCATCACACCTCCAAATGTTGTAATTAATTTATCCTCAGATAACCCAGTTGTCCAAAAGCAATTGAATTTAAAACTGCTAGGAGGAACCCTTGATAATTTAGAAGTCAAATTTGTAGGGCCTGAAAATATCCAGTTTGCATATGTCTTGGAGGGAAACAATGTGCTGTACAAAATAAAAATTGTTGGGCAAAATTACAAAGACTATGAAGGAAGAATAATCATCACCCATGAAAAAATAACATACATAATTCCTGTATGGATTCATTATACAGAGGGTTCAATTTCTGTAAATCAAAAAGATGGAATGCTGAGCTTTGTTGTAAAACGTCCTGCAGATTGGGATTTTGTAAAGATTTCAGTAATCAATAGCAAAAACGGAATGACTGAAACAACTACAGCAGTTCCAGGAAAAAACACATCACTTTTAGTCAAAGAAAATTCTGAGTATTGGATTGATGCCAAGATAAAAACAAATGATACAACATTGGAGGCATACAATACCATTAATGTAAATTCAGTAAAGCCAAATACTCAGAGCACAATTAATTTTTCAGAAATTCCGCAAAAACAAATAGTCATAGTTGCGGGATTTGTAATAGTGATTGCAGTTATTGGGGTAATATCACTTAGAAGAGCATCTAAGGATTAGGACCGGCTTGCATTATTTCAGGTGCAACGTTTTTGAATTTTTTAAAGTTCTCTACAAACATTACAGCTAATTTTCTTGCAGATGAATCATACAATGCTTTGTCTTCCCATGTAGTTTTTGGATCCAAGATTTCTGCAGGAACGTCTGGGACTTGGGTTGGAATATCTACATTAAACAAATTATCATGTCTGTACTGTATATTATCAAGTGCTCCTGTTAGCGCGGCAGTTACCATTGCTCTGCTGTATTTTATTTTGATTCTTTTTCCAATTCCATATGGGCCACCAGACCAACCAGTATTAACAAGATAAACTACAGTGTTGTGTTTGGTAATTTTTTCCCCTAGTATCTTTGCATAAACTGCCGCAGGTCTGGGCATAAATGGTGCTCCAAAGCACTCAGAAAACACTGATTTTGGCTCTTTGATTCCACGTTCAGTTCCAGCCAACTTGCTGGTATAACCGGACATAAAGTGATACATTGCACCCTCTTTTGTTAGTCTAGAGATTGGTGGCAAGACACCTAGTGCATCTGCTGTCAAAAATACAATTACTTTGGGATGTCCCCCTACACTAGGAATGACGGCACCTGGAATGTAATCAAGTGGATATGCTACTCTGGTATTTTCAGTTAGTGCGTTATCGTCATAATCAGGAACACCGTTGTTTAGTACAACATTTTCCAAAACAGCACCAGGTCTGATGGCATTCCAAATTTCAGGTTCTGCTTCTTGACTAAGATTAATACATTTTGCATAACATCCTCCTTCAAAATTAAATGTCCCATTATCTGACCAACCGTGTTCATCATCACCGATCAAGTTTCTATTTGAATCAGCTGATAGTGTTGTCTTTCCAGTACCAGACAATCCAAAAAACAAGGCAGTGTCTCCTTTTTTGCCAATGTTTGCAGAACAGTGCATTGGAAAAATTCCTTTATCAGGTAAAAGAAAATTCATTACACTAAACATTGATTTTTTCATCTCTCCGGCATATTGAGTTCCTCCAATTAAGACAATTTTTCTAGTCAAATCAATAATTATGAAAACATTTGAACCAGTACCGTTTTCTACTGGAATTGATTCAAAGTTATTAATACATAGTATGGTAAATTCAGGTTTGTGTTCTTCAAGTTCTTTGTTTGTGGGACGAATAAACAAATTTCTTGAAAAGAGACTTTGCCATACATGATCATTTATTACTCTAATTGGCAAGCGATTATCCTTATCAGCTCCAACAAATCCGTCAAATACAAAAAGTTCTTTGTTATCAACAAAACGCTTCATTTTTTCAAGAAGTTTGACAAACTTTTCAGATGGGAACTGGTGATTCACCTTACCCCAATCAATTGTGTCTTTAGTTTTATTGTCAATTACGATGTATCTGTCATCTGGGGACCTTCCAGTATACTTGCCAGTGTTTACCGATAGAGAGCCTGTGGAATTTACAATTCCTTCTTTTCTCTCTACTGAAAGTTTTACAAGGTCATCTACGTCCAGATTGCGATGAATTTTTGATGGTTTTATTCCAAAGTCATTAATTTGTGATAAAAATTTGTCATTGGTTATAGGACCTACAACTACGGTCAGAAGAAGTACCCCCCATCAACAATTATCAATACAATCCCAGGTTCAATCATGAGATATTTCGATCCGCCTCAATTTTCCTTATTATCTCTTTCCCAAAATAAGATTTTAAAATCTAGGAACGTATTTATTTAAAATTTCAGGAGTCAAAATGATGACTATCAACAAAGAGAAGCTAGCAAAGAGGGAAGAGGTCAAAGGAAACAATCCAGAATTTCTCAGACCAGAAAGCTGGCGTTATATTAGGCTCGAAACAAATTGGAGAAAACCAAAAGGTATTGATCATCACCAAAGAAAACAAAAAAGCAGAGGTCGTCCAGGACTAGTCAAAGTAGGTTATGGTGGACCAAAAATTGCAAAGGGATTGCATCCTTCAGGATATACAGATAATTTAGTTTACACAATTGATGATTTAACAAAATTAGATTCAAAAACAGATGGAGTAAGATTTGGACATGGTGTCGGCACTAGAAAAAGAAAAGAGATCATGGTAAAAGCTTTAGAAGGCAAGTTCAAAATATTTAATGCACGAGTGAGTTCAATTGGTAGTAAATCTTAAAGCTAAAAAAAGACTGGTATCTAGAGTTACCGGTGTTGGAGTTCACAGAGTAAGATTAGATGCAGATCACTTAGATGACGTAGCTGATGCAATTACAAGATCAAATATTCGCAGTTTAATTACAGCAAAAAAAATCACAATAAAACCAATTGTTGGAACTTCTAGAGGAAGATCATTTTTTAAAAAGACTCAGAAAAACAAGAGAGGAACAACTCAGGGTTCAAAACAAGGAAGAAAAGGAGCTAGAGTTGGAAAAAAAGACATCTATGTTGCCAAGGTTCGCGCATTGCGAAGATTGCTAAAAATTGCCAAAGACAGAAAAGAGATTACGAATCCTGAATTCTGGATGCTCTACAAAAGAGTAGGTGGAAATACAGTAAGAAACAAAGCTCACTTAAGATTACTAATGGCAGAAACCATTGAAAAAAGAAAGAGCTAGAATCGATAAATCCTATTGTCTAAATCTAGAATTTTACCATTTTTGATTTCTATTCCTTCTTTTATCAGCATGTCAGATTTTATTTCCTCACCATATGCATATCCGCCAACTTTGCCATCTGATTTTACAACTCGATGACATGGAATGATTACAGGGTATGGGTTTTTGTTCATAATTTTGCCAACTGCTCTCTGTCCATTTTTCAAACCAACTGCTTTTGCAAGCTCACCATATGTTGTAATTTTTCCTTTAGGGACTTCAAGTAATTTTTTATAAATTTTTTTATCAAGATTCAAAGTTTGATTACCTCAAGATTAGTTTCACTTAGAAAATCAAGTATCTTTTGTTTGTTTGGACCAAGTCCTCCCCAATCAAGCAATGCAGTTTTTGCTATTTTGTTCTGCTCCAAAATATGCAAAAATAAATTTTTATCAACGTCATCTAGTGCATACTTTGGCACTACAGTTCCAAGTGAGAACTTTCCGCTGATTAGTTCCTTTGTAAATTTATCTGGATAATGAGTACCTCCAAAACAAATCGCCACAGAAGATTGTGGAATCTCTTCAACCATTACTTCATGTACCAGAGCAGCTACAGAGTTGCACAAAGGGACATCAATCCATTGCTTTTCAGTTGTTCCAATCTCAATGAAGATTGTAGGTTTTGTCAATGCAGTTGGGCCATGGTGTGTAGCTTCAATTGTAATTTGAAAATCTGCAAATTGTGATTTATTTTTCCAAAGTGTTTGGAGGTATTTTTTTTGAATAAACGGATGAGGCACTGCCATTTGTTTTTTGTTTCCACCAAATTTAGCTTCTCCAAAATTACCAGTGCTATGACAAGTAAGTGCTAATACTCCAGATCCTGCTGCATGTTTTGAGAGAAAGATAAATCCATCATAATCATATTTTTCTTCTAGCCAATCAGCTGAAATTGCAGGAGTTGGAATTATCAGTAAATCATAGTATTTGCCTTTGTAAATTTCACCGTCAAGTGTCATTTTTTGAGAAAGAAATTTTGCCATATTGTACCCTGCAGGGTCATCACGATATGCTACAAGCAATTCCATGAGATAAGAGATATAAGGACACCTTATTAATTTCCAGCAATGAACCCGAAGCAGACTTTGAAAAACATGGCAAATACCATGAAGATGGCAAAAAAGCCAGATCGTGACGAGTACATGCAGCATCTCAGATTAGTATTATTAGGAATAGCAGGTGTTGGAGCTATTGGCTTTACAATTCAGTTTGTGTTTTCGGTATTTACACTTGGGAAATAACATGTCAGAGGAAATTAAATCTCATCTTTTTGCAATAAGAACCACAGGAGGTCAAGAGAAGATAGTCATGAGACTATTAGAAGCAAAAGCAAACTCTAGTAAATTAAACATTCAATCAGTATTACTTGTAGATAATCTAAAAGGATATGTTGTAATTGAGGCAATTAATCCAAGCGATGCATACATGGCAGTAGAAGGGGTCAGACATATTCGCGGTCAACTAAGAGGAGAATTAGAATTTAAAGACATTGAAGGATATTTGGTTAAGAAATCTACAGTATCACAATTAGCAGTAGACGATGTAATTGAGATTACAGGAGGTCCATTCAAAGGAATGAAGGCTACAATCACCAGAATAGATGTAGACAAAGAAGAAGCAACGGTTGTTTTACTAGATGCATCTTACCAACTGCCAGTAACTGTTGATGCTAACTATCTCAAGCTATCAAGTGAGTCTTAGGAAGGATTAAATTTTTCATATTAAGCTGATAAACATGGTAGAAGCGCAAAAAGTATCATCACTCGTTACAGGCGGAGCAGCATCTGCAGGCCCACCACTAGGTCCAGCTTTGGGTCCTTTAGGAGTTAACATTATGGAGATTATCAAGGCCATCAATGAAAAAACAAAAGACTTTGAGGGTATGAAAGTACCAGTAACAGTTTCAGTTTTCCCAGATACAAAAAAGTGGGAGATTGAAATTGGAATTCCTTCAGCAGCTGCATTGTTGCTAAAAGAAGCAGGCATTCAAAAAGGAACAGGAACTCCAGGTACTGCATGGGCAGGCGAAATATCCATGGATTCAGTAATCAAGGTTGCAAATACAAAATTAGAAAACTCGTATGCATCTTCATTGAAATCTGTCGCAAAGACAATAATTGGAACATGTTTATCACTCGGAATCAAAGTTGAGGGAAAGACCCCAAAAGAGATCACTGCCGAAATTAACGAAGGTAAGTGGGATGCAAAACTAAAATAAATTAAAGAATAGAATAAGATGGATCTTTATCGGTTTTTTGTAACTCTACAAAGGTTTCCGTGTTTAAGATACCATCAATTTTTCCTATCTTTTCTATAACTATAGAGTGAAGTGCTTCTAGATTTTTTGCGTGAACCTTGATGATAACATCGAATCTTCCTGTCACTTCAGAAATAGATACAATTTCTGCAGTTTCCATCATTTTTTTGTAAATATTATCTTTAAATTTAGGGTCTCTGTTAATTCCTACCGATGCTTTGACACCTACTCCCAAAAGAGAATCATCTACAACTATGGTAAATTTTTTGATTAGTTTTTTTTTCATTAATCTCTTTATTCGGCTATAAAGAACTGAAGCATTGATTCCGAGTTTTTTTGAGAGGATTGGGACAGAGATTGAGCCGTCTTTGGATAACTCAAAAAGCAGTTTCATATCGAGTTCATCAAATTTCTGCAATATGTTCAAAACGAGGTTTATGATTTAATAAATGTAAGTTAAAAGGAGTTTTTACTTTAGAATTACAACTATCACCTCAAAAAAGTGTAAATTTTTAAAATAAAATATGAATCATAATTTGTGTCTCTAAACGATTTTAAGTAGGCTTTCTCGAAAAGCCACATAATGATTACAGAGGCCAAAATTGCAGAAATGATTCAGCAAGCCAAGGAAAGCACCAAGAAGAAGAAATTCAAGCAGTCAGTAGAGATGATTCTGGTTTTTAAAGATATTGATGTAAAAAAGGGCTTTGCATTAAACGAGGTAGTACAGCTTCCAAAAACTAGCTCACCTGCAACAGTATGCATTATGGCCACTGGAGACATGGGTCAAAAAGCAAAAGACGCAAAGGCGGATGCAGTAGTAGGAGCAGAACAACTAGAAAAATTTGCTGCTGATAAAAGAGGTTCTAGAAAATTTATCAACAAATATGATTTCTTTTTGGCAGACACTCAAATCATGCCAGCAGTAGGTAAAGTTCTTGGTCAACTTTTAGGTCCAAGAGGAAAAATGCCGACACCGGTTCCATTTAACGCATCAATTGAATCATTCCTAACAAGATTTAGATCATCAATTAAAGTTAGAGCAAGAGCAACACTTGCAATGTCTTGCAAAATTGGAGACGAGTCAATGGAAAATTCAGATTTAGCAGTTAATGCACATGCAGTACTAAGTGCCGTAGAGAAAAAATTACCAAACGGAGAAAAGAATCTCAAAAGAATCATCATCAAAACAACAATGGGAAAACCAATTAAGCAAATAGAAGAGGTCAAGAAGAAACATGCATGAAAATAGAACGACATATCCAAAAAGAAAGACTCAGATGTATCAGCAATTAATTGAGATTCCAAAAAAATACAAAGTTGTCGCCCTTGTAAAAACTGAAAAAGTCAGAGCATCACAACTATTACCATTAAGAAAAGCACTCAAAGGTCAAGTAGAATTTGTTTGTGTCAAAGACAGAATTGCACAAAAGGCATTAGAAAAATCAGACATTCCAGGAATCAAAGAAATCTCAGATGAACTTGTTGGTCAGTGTCTTTTCATATTTACAAATATGTCACCATTTAAGCTAAATGTGTTATTGGCAAAAAACAAAATCATGATGGCCGCAAGAGGCGGAGACATTGCCAGTATAGATATTTTGGTTCCAGCCAAAAACACAGGAATTGCACCAGGTCCGATGCTTACTGAATTCAAAGAAGCAGGAATTCCAACAAAAATTGATCAAGGAACAATTTGGATTGCAAAAGACTCTACCCCAGTAAAGAAAGGAGGAGTAATCAATGAGAAACTAGCAGCACTTTTGGGTAAATTAGATATCAAGCCAGTAGAGGCAGGAATTTCACTTTATACGGCACTTGAGGATGGTCTAAAGTATGCAGCAGCAGAATTGGTCATAGATGTTGAAAAGATTAGAAACGAGTTTACTCAATTCCACCAAGAGGCAATTTCACTATCAATTGCAGCAGCATATGTTACCAAAGAAAACATCAACCAGATTCTCAGCAGAGCAGCACAGCATGCACGTTCATTGTCAGTAGAGTCTGGATTTATGACAGAGGATACAAAAGATCAAATATTGCAAAAAGCAAATGCTCAAGCAACTGCTCTTGCAAGCAAAGCTAAAGACTATTCTCCAGCATAATCAGAATTTCCTTTTACCTTTGGAAGATTCCAATTAAACTTCATGGCAACGAGTCTCAGTGCAGTGGTAAGTATTATTCCTAAAATTGTTGCAGAGTACAGATCCCCTCCAAAATACAAAATCAGGTAAAACACCAAAATTCCAATAAAGCTTGCAGAAATGTAAAACTCTTTGATAAAGACTATGGGGACATGAGAGACAAAAACATCTCGCAGTATTCCTCCACCCACTGCAGTAAGTATTCCTGCCAGCATTATTGCCAAAAGATTTAGCCCAACTAGATGATAGGCAAAAGTTGCACCAATTATTGAAAATACTCCGAGGCCAATTGCGTCAAACTTCAAAAATAGATTCCAGTGTTTTTTTAGATGAGAGTGCAAGAAAAAAAGAGATATGCCAGACAGTACTGTAATTGATACATATGCAGGATCAGACAAAGAGTTTGGAAATTGTCCCATAAGGACATCCCTGATTGTCCCCCCTGCGACTCCAGTGATTGTTGCAAGTAAAATAATTCCAACAATGTCAAACTTGTGTTCAATTGCTTTGAATGCACCAGTTACTGCAAACGCCATTGTGCCAAACAAATCTAGAATGTAAATAAAAACTTGACCGGAAATTGAAAAATCAACCAATTATTATGAAAATAAAATAATTGTTAATTAAGATTGATATAAATAAAAATTAAATTGAAAAAAGAAAAGTTGTTTAGCCAAAGAGAGAAGATAGACCTTCCATTGCGGCTTCTTCTGTTTTACTATGATCAACTGGTGCTTCTTTCTTTGCTTCAGGTGCTGCGGCTGCTGGAGCGGCTGCTGCTACTGCTACTGGTGCGGCTTTGATTGCTTCTTCGATGTTAACATCAGCCAAGGCTGCAACTAGTGCTTTTACTTGAGCATCATTTACAGAAGCGCCAGATGCTTTAACAACTGAGCTGATATTTGTCTCGTTAACTTCTTTTTGTAGCTTGTGAAGAAGTAAAGCAGCATAAACGTATTCCATTGTATCGAGATTTTCTTAGGGCATAATATAAAACTATGGTGAAATTCGGTTCTGTCAAATCTTAGGATCTTCTCTGAAATTCTTTTTGCTGTCAAGTGTCGGCTCTTTTTTAAATTCTTTTAGTTCTTCAGATCATGGAGATTTTTCTAAAATATCTTTTACATCTTTTATATCTTGTAAATCTTCAGCGGGTGTAATCATATTTTTACCTACATTATATGATTTCTGTAATTGGGGATTATCTGATTTTTCTACTATCTTATCGGAAGCTGACCAAGTAGCATCTACCGCTTTAGATCCTGCATATACACCCACTATAATTCCAAAGATAGTAAATCCACCTAAATAATTGCAACAACTATCTTAATTTCACCATCAAACATTATAGCTATTTTATTTTTCAGCCTACATAAAGTAGCTACTTTCCTAGATTTAGGTAGATTTGGAGAAAAATTTTAGATGGCTCGTATAACTAACATTGTAAAGTGTTGGGAAGTAAAAAAAGGAACTGTAGTAGTTGTTATTCCAAAAAAGATACGTGACCAATTAAAACTAAAAACAGGAACAAAGTTTCATGTTAATTGTAACTCAAAAAATCAACTCATCTTTAAAATTTTAGATAATAAAAAAGGAACCAAATAAGAAATTCTATGTATTTAATATGAATTGTTATGTATCAAATTTGAATTTATAATTCTAAAGTAAATGCTAACATTATCATATTTCCCATCACATTTTTAGGGAAATTAGTTAATTTAGAACCTGAAATTCTGAAAAATTCTAGTTTAATATTTTCAGACTTCTGCAAACAGAATAAAGTGTTCTTTTGAGATGCTTATCAGTTAGTGTCTCCATTCTGTGTTTTAAAACACGTTTTGCTTCATCTCTTTCATCTCCAGGTGCCAGTGATAAAACATTGTTAATTAATTCTGGAAGAGATTCTCGAATCCAACCATCAAGCATTGAATAAACTTTAGGTGGAAGAATATCGCACTTGTCCTTATCCAAATCAATTACTTCAGCAAAATTTTCATGTTCAACTCTGTAAACTAGAGCCAATACAACATTGTCCGGTGTTGGATGTTCTAAAATTTCAGATGACCTAGAACCTGTTTTGCCTTGAGCAATTTTGTTTTTGAGTCCGACTGGATTAACAATTACTCCGTTAATGCCAACCTTTCTTCCTTCAATTCCTGTAACGATTCCAAAGATAAAGTCATAGAATTCACCATTTTTCTTTGTGGAAAAGACATGCACTCCCTCTCGCAATGAAGGTTTTTTGTTAAACATGTGTAGAATGTACTATGTAGTGTATTTATTGCTATCAAACCAAGTGCTAATTGTCATAATTGCATCAGTACTAAAAATCAGGTACATGTAGATTTACAATACTATAACGTATCAATCATTTAATGTCAAGTTGTTAGAAGTTGAGAATTATTCTAGATTATCTTCACTGTTTCTACCACAGACAGGGCAAATTTTTTGGAATAGTTCTTTTCCACAATTTCGACACGATTGAGGTTTCATAAAATTACAAGTATTTTTTAATTTAAAAATTTTAATTCAAAAAATGTAGATTTTTTACTTGATAGCGGTTTTGAGATAGAATTGAGGGTCTAACATCTCAAGTTTAATAAATTCATCATTTCAAGCACACATTATAGTATGAACATCACAATATGTTATATAGTAAAATTGATAGTCTCAGGTTATGCAAATTGGTTCAAGTGATAAAGAGCAGAGATTTATTTCAAATAAAACACATGGTGGCCCATATCTGCAAATAGGGCAAAAGGATTCATCCCTTGAAAATCTACTAATCACATCAAATGATTTAGATACACTTTATCATATAATATCTGAGAAAATTGAAGAGCCGGATATCAAAAATTTGTTAGAGCAGCGTCTGAGTACCAATAAGGATGTAAACCTTGTAGAGCAGATGTTTAAAATTCAAATTGCAATGTTTTGCAAAAAAGGACCTTTTGCAGTAATGAGTGATGAGTTACGCGATGAATTATCCCAGATAAAGCAAACAATAGCAGAAAAATTTTCAAGTGACTTGGAGAACAGTTCAGACGTAATAACAAAATGGTCTGAAAACGATCAGAATAAGGAAAACTTTTTGTTATCTGTACTAAATTCCTGTGAAAGTTAGTAATTGATCTTTTTTATTCGTACGTTGCTTCCCTTTGATTCCAGATAATGTCCGATAAAATTTGTCATTTGTTCTCCAATTTTATAACCCAAAGCGCCTTTCATCATACCAGATTTTTCAATTATTTGTGCCATCTCCATGCTAATTTGAATATTAAAAAACGTCCAGCCAAATTTCTCAAATGGTTTTTCTATGGTATAACCATCTTTGACATTGCATTCGGATTCCAAGTCTTCTAAGGCTTTAGTCACTATTGGCAACTCTGTTTCATAACTTCTAGTGCTGAGCTGAAATAATGGATTCAAATCACTCTAGTAAGAACAACCTTGCTAATCTACTATATGATTTGAAAATGAGAAATTTGATCGTGTTACAAAATTTCACACATTATTAATCGACAATTCTTAATATCGGAGCAAATGACGTTTTATCGTTGGATAAAAAAGAAATTCTAAAGGAATTCTCTGAGGATTCTGATAGATATTACAAGGTAAAATTATTTGAAGAGCAAGGGTTTGTTAGAAAATCGTGTCTAAAGTGTAAGCGATTTTTTTGGACTTTGGATTCTGGCAGGCAATATTGTCCTGATGATGCAGATGATACGTATTCGTTTATTGGCGAGCCACCAACTGCAAAGAGATTTGACTATACACAGGCCTGGAAAGAAGTAGAATCGTTTTTTGTCAAAAATGGTCACACTTCAGTCTCAAGATATCCAGTAGTGTGTAGATGGCGAGATGATCTGTATTTTACAATTGCATCAATTGTAGACTTTCAAAGAATTATGGGATCAAAAGTAGTCTTTGAGTTTCCTGCAAATCCACTTGTAGTTCCTCAGACTTGTTTGAGATTCAAGGATTTAGAAAATGTCGGAGTAACTGGCAGACACTTTTCTAGCTTTTGCATGATAGGACAGCACAGCATTCCAAATTCCCAAGGATACTGGAAAGATGAATGTGTTGATCTGGATTTTAGGTTATTGACTGAACAGTTTGGAATAAAAAAAGAAGAAGTCATCTTTGTTGAAGACGTATGGGCAGGTGGCGGCTCTTTTGGATCATCACTTGAATACTTTGTAAGAGGACTGGAATTAGGAAATGCAGTCTTTACTGAATTTCAAGGTGAGCTTGGAAATCATACAACACTTGATCAAAAGATTATCGACATGGGAGCAGGATTGGAAAGATTTGCGTGGATTACAAAGGGAACTCCAACTGCATATGACTGTTGTTTTGGTCCAATTACAAATCACCTCTTTGAGAAAATTGGAATTGATTCAGATTCTGAAATGCTGCGAAAGTACTTTACTGCAATAGCAAAGAATTTGGAGATTCATGAAGACCTAATTAATGTAAGAAGACATGCAGTAAATGCAACAGGACTAACACAGGATCAAGTTAATCGAATCATTACACCACTAGAAGGAATGTATCTAATTGCAGATCATCTACGTACACTAATCTTTGCAATTACTGATGGTGCCCTTCCAAGCAATGTCGGTGGCGGATACAATCTAAGAATGATGTTGCGAAGAATTAACGGAACAGTAGATAGAATGAATCTTAATCTGGACATTGATGAATTGGTAGATATGCACATTGACTATCTTAGAGATACATATCCTGAGCTTGATGAGAAAAGACAAGATGTCAAAACCATACTAAAATTAGAATCTGAAAGATATGTTGAATCAAAGACAAGAATGGGCAAGATGGCAGAACGCCTCAAGGGCAAAGGTCGAGCCCCAACAGTTGATGAGTTAATCACACTCTACGAATCAGACGGAATCACGCCTGAATACCTCAAAGAGATTGAGGTAATCTCAGAGATTCCCTCTTCATTTTATGCCAAATTATCTGACTTGCACCAATCAGATAAGAAAAAGGACATAGAACAACTACCGCTTGAAAATATTCCAGAGACAGAGATGCTCTTTTACAAAGATGACCCAATGGAGTTTGATGCCAAAGTTCTCAAAATATTTGATAATTCAGTAATACTTGATAGAACTTCATTTTATGCAAGAGGTGGAGGACAAGAGCCAGACCATGGAACAATTAATGGCGCCAAAGTAGTTGATGTAAACAAACATGGTGGGGTAATTGTTCACGAACTAGATGGAGTGATTCCAAAACAAGGAGACACTGTAAAGTGTGTTGTTGATTCTCTTAGAAGAGCAAACATAACAAAGAATCACACCAGCACACATATTCTAAACTCTTCATCAAGAAGTGTATTGGGTTCTTGGATATGGCAGCACTCTGCATTCAAAGAAGCAGATCATGCAAGATTAGATATCACTCATCATTCATCATTGACAGACAAGCAAGTGCAAGACATTGAGAAAAAGGCAAACGAGATTGTTGCAAAGAATATGACTGTATCAATTGATAACTACGACAGGGGAACTGCAGAGCAAAAGTATGGATTTAAAATTTATCAGGGCGGTGTAGTTCCTGTAAAGTCTGTCAGAATTGTTTCAATTGAAGACTTTGATGTAGAGGCTTGTGGTGGAACACATGTCAAAAAGACAAAGGAAGTTGATTTAATCAAAATTACAAAGACAAAAAGAATTCAAGATGGAGTAGTAAGATTGGAGTTTGTCTCAGGTCCAACTGCACGAGAATATGTAAAACAGCAAGAAATAGAACAAGCAAAAAAAGCAGAAGAAGAAAAACAAAAAGAACTCAAAGACAAACAAAGAGAAGAAGAAAAACAAAAAGCAAAAGAAAAGATCCCCATATTATTAGAGCAAGTTGCAGCACTTTCTAGTTCTGAAATAATTGATGAGATTGAAATTAATGTAAATGGAATAAAATCATGTTTTACAAATTCAAATCAATACGACGAGTTTTTCCACATGAACTTTGGCAAAAAACTAGTCAAAGACAATCCAAATGCTGTCTATGTCGGGATTTTCCAGTCAGGTCCAACCATTAGAGTAGTGGCATATTCTGGTGATGAGGCCTCAAAGAGCAAAAATGCCGGAAATATTGCCAAATCCATGGCTGAAATACTGGGCGGGGCAGGTGGCGGAGATGCAAAGTTTGCCCAAGGGGGAGGAAAAGACACATCTAAAATAAGTGAGGCAATAGCCAAAGCAAAATCAATGATTGCAGGATGATACTATGGAAATAAAATGGAATGAAATTGAATCAAAGTGGAGAAAGAGATGGAATGACTCTAAAGATTTTGAAACAGATCCTACTGAAAAAGAAAAAAAATTCATAACAGTTGCATATCCGTATCCAAACTCACCTCAACACATTGGACATGGCAGAACATACACACTAGCTGATGTTCACGCAAGATTCTATAGGATGAAGGGATTCAATGTACTGTTTCCAATGGCGTTTCATTACACTGGAACTCCAATTCTTGGAATGGCAAAAAGAGTAGAGGCAAACGACAAAGAGATTATTGAGAATTTAAAAAATCTCTATGGAGTACCAGAAGAATCAATCAAAACATTTGTAGAACCAGTAAAGATTGCAGATTATTTCCACAAGGAAATAAAAATTGGAATGATTGAGATGGGTTATTCTATTGATTGGAGACGCGAGTTTACAACAATTGATCCAGTGTATAGTAAATTTATCGAATGGCAAATAAACACATTAAAAGAAAAAAAATTAATTATTCAAGGCTCTCATCCAGTTGGCTGGTGTCCAAAGGATCAAAATCCAGTATCACAACATGACACACTAGGTGATGTGGAACCTGACTTTACTGAATACATACTAATTAAATTCAAGTATGGAGATTACATTATTCCAACTGCAACACTTCGACCTGAAACAATTTTTGGTGTTGTAAATTTATGGATCAATCCAGACATAGTGTATAAAAAAATTACCGTGGACAATGAGAAATGGATTGTAAGTAGTGAGTGTGCATACAAGCTAGAATTTTTAGATAAAAAAATCACATATGATGGCGAGATAAAGGGTTCTGAGTTAATTGGTAAATCAGTTACAGTTCCATACAGAAATGAGTCAATTGCAATGCTTCCAGCGAGTTTTGTTGAAAGCGGTACTGGCACTGGAATGGTAATGTCAGTTCCAGCACATGCGCCATTTGATTATCAGGCCCTAGAGGATCTGAAAAAAGCCAAAATCGAGCCTGAATTAGCAGGTGTGGTTGCAAAAATTATTCCCATATCGATTATCCAAACTGAAGGATTTGGAGAAAATCCAGCAAAAGAGGTAGTAGAAAAGTTCGGTGTTGTTAATCAAAGTGATCCAAAGCTAGAAGAGGCAACAAAGGAAGTTTATGGAAAAGAGTTCTACGGTGGAAAGCTAAAAGTAAACACCGAACAATTTTCTGGAATCAAAGTTGCATATGCAAAAGACACGATAAAAGAATGGCTGATACAAAACAAACATGCAGATATTTTATTAGAATTAACAAATACTCCAGTTCGATGTAGATGTGGAGCTGAATGTGTAGTCAAGGTACTCAACAATCAATGGTTCTTAAATTATGGCGATAAGAACTGGAAAGAACTTGCTACAAAATGCTTTGATCAGATGAGCATTTTACCGCAAGAGATTAGATCAGAGTTTAATTATGTAATCGGTTGGCTACGAGAGCGAGCTTGTGCAAGACAACACGGACTTGGAACCAAGATACCATGGGATAAGGACTGGATTGTAGAGAGTCTATCTGATTCTGTAATATACATGGCATACTATATAATTTCAAAATTTGTTAACAATGGAACTCTAAAGGCAGAAAAATTATCTGAAGAATTTTTTGATTATATATTTTTGGGCAAGGGTGATGCAACTAAAGTCTCTACAATTACCGGATTGTCTACAGATGTGATTAACCAGATCAAAAAAGAGTTTGATTACTTTTATCCAGTGGACTCTAGACATTCAGGAAGAGATTTGGTTCCAAATCACTTGACATTTTTTGTACTAAACCATGTTGCAATATTTCCTGAGAGCAACTGGCCAAAAGAAATTGTAGTCAATGGTTCTGTCTTGATGAATGGTTCAAAAATGTCAAAGAGTATGGGAAACATCATTCCTCTACGAAAGGCAATACAAGATTACGGTGCAGACCCAATTAGATTGGCAATAATCATATCAGCTGAATTACTCCAAGATGCAGATTTTAACATGGAATCAGTATCTGGAATTCAAAACAAGCTAGAATCACTATACAAAGAGTGCTCGAGGCTAAAAGCTGAAAAAATCGACAATCTTGAGGCTGAAGACAAGTGGATTTTATCAAAAACTCAGAGCATGGTGGCTCAAGTTACTAGTTCTATTGAAAAAATGAGACTACGAGAAGCACTCCATGATATTTTGTTTTCATTTGAATCTGATTTGAATTGGTATTCAAAAAGAGTAAAGGCAAAAAACAGAGAAAATATTTCAGGAATTTTACACCAGATAAATTCCACCAGAGTTGCAATGTTATCACCATTTGCACCGCACATAGCAGAAGAGATGTGGGAAAAACTAGGACATGATAAACTAGTATCAATATCTCAATGGCCAGAATATTCTGCTAATAGTATCAATGCATCTGCAATACAGTCTGAAGAGTTGTTAAAATTATTAATTGACGATATTGCAAATATTCTCAAAGTAACAAAGATCACTCCAAAAAAGATCACAATCTATACTGCTGATTCATTCAAGTCTAAAGTGTATCATTCCATATTGGAGAAAGTAATGTCAGGTCAGACCAACATGGGAATTGTCATGAAAGAGTTAATTGCAAATCCAGAAACTTCAGATGTAAAAAAGATTCCAGACTTTGTACAAAAAACAATCAAAGATATTTTATCAGAACCAACTGAAATCAGAGAAATGAAATTACAATCAAAAGAATTTGATGAGAAAAAATTTCTTGCAAGCGAATTGATTCAAATAGGTAAGAAAGAATTTGGCGTAGACATTGATGTTTTCTCTGAATCAGATGATGGAATTTATGATCCTAAAGGAAAGGCAAGATATGCAAGGTCGTTCAAGCCAGCAATTTTGATTGAGTGATATATCAGATAAGATTATGTGTTTAGATATAAAACACTTACCACCGTTGTGAATTTTTTTAATTTGAAATGATCAATGTTTTAAAGTAGAACATTTTCAAAAAATAATTGTATCAATCTACAATAAAGGATTTTATTTTCTAAAATTCAATGACAATATGCAAAAAGATCAACGCAACAAGCAAGATAACAAGAGCAGTTTGCCCGTGAAGTAATTTGTTAAAGAGATACAGATTTCTTGATTGTGAAAATTTTAGCAAAATCCCACTTACCATAAGCACACTCATTGTAATTGCAAGTGATAGTGATATGTAATCAAGATGCTTTAGCAAAAATAATCCGTGGGCCATCCCAGCTGCAAATGCAGTCGAGCTTAGTATGATGTGAAGATTAAGAATAGATTTGTATGTAGATGTTACCTGTACAGTTGATGCTCCATTACTGAAGATTGTAATAGATTTTCTTATTTTCTGAGCCACAAAAATAGGAATCATGGCAGTAATTCCAGCACCAATTGAGAGCCATCCCAGGTTTACTGCATCACCACTTCTTCCATTGTCTGCAAATGCCGATAACGGGACAAACAAAAGTGCAAAAACTAGGAGGTATTTTTTTTGCATTTTATCTCAGATGATAATTTTCTTGGCTTTATAATCCGAACTACTTTAATTCCAGTAAAAGAGATTGAAGCAATAATGACAACCAGCGTGCCATACAAAAACAATGATGCTAAAGCTAGAGCCATTGTGCCTCACTTTGAACTTGTGTCTTCAAATAGATTTGAATTGTTTTCATGCACTGTATACAATAAAACGAATATAATGTGTATCGACTATTCTCATAAAATGAGAATTCGGGCGTAATATTTTTTCATCAGCACAAAAATTATAAAATCAAGTAAGAGGCGCTATCAATTGGCAGGTAACATTGTTACCTAAGATTTGTTTTAATTAATCTGCTAGTCTAAGAGAATCATCATAAAAATATGCGATAAATCTTTGAGTCATTTAATTTTGCATATTATATTTGATTATGATGTATTGTTTGAGACAAATGCTAGATGATTGTATCATAGATGTAATATAGTATAAGGGTCAAATCCATAAAAGTAACATAAATGGTAAACGATAAAATTATCTACGTTATTTTCTTTGTAATTTCATTAGTCGTATCAGTTGTAGCACATATAGATGAAACCAAAGCATTTGCAAGTATTGAGTATAGAGAAAACACTGTAGATATACAGTCAGACTCTGTGAATGAAACTGGAATCGCACAGTTCATGCTAGAGTCCTGAGGATGCTGATAGTGACAATGATGGCGCATAAATTATTTTAGTGTAGAATTTTCAGACTGATTTACAGGTTTAAAGTTAGCATTGAGTTGGTTGTTCAGATCAATTATTGCATCACGTGAGATTTTTGCTTTTTCTTGAAATGCGATCATTGCAGATTTTGAGTCTTGTCCATTTGCTAGTGCTGCATTTTGTGCTTTTTGCCCCTCTTGATGTTGATTTTGTGTAACTGCAAATTGACCCAAGAAAATATTTCTTATGGAATCATCAAAGCCTACAACAAACTCAGAAAAGACATTAAACGGATTGTATTTTGCAAAATTATCTTCAGATTTTGTAATATCTTGCTTGAGTGTTTCTTGAGCAATCTTTCTTTGCTCATTTAGCATGTTATTCTGATCTGTGTTATTTTGTATTATTTCTAATTTGGTTTGTGATAGTTCTATTTGTTTTTCTAAAAATTTATCAATTGAGCTATTTGTGATTTCATTTTTAATTCCAGTATCTTGTAGTTTTTCTATACTAGTAGTGTTGATTATTGGTAGTATTGACGGTCTTTCAATAACTGAATATTGTATTGGAAAAACTGATGTTGTATAACCTTGTTTTGAAATTATTATGCTAGTTCCATATAATGAACCTAATTCCAAAGGTATGGTTGGTGAGACATTAAACGAACCATCGGCAGTACTTGTTACCTGTATTGTTTCAGAAGGGTATTTGATTCGTATTTGTGCATCAGATACTGGTTTATAGGATTGATCTAGTACTATGCCTGTAATCTTTGGAATGTCTCCATCATAAAATGTGTTTGGAATTTTTGATATGAGATGAAATGAAGGACTTTGAGCTGAGACTAACGAAACTGAAATAGAAATCAATACAATGAAAAGAATTTTTATATACACTAAAATCATCGTTTTTGAATTTAGAGTTAAGCAAGTGAATAAAAATTATTTAGCAATGATGAAAACAATGTTTACAACATGAATATGAAAATTTAATCACAAGTTACCCAAATATACTAGTGTATTTGACTAAGTGAAATTTGCTTTAAATATAAGATTATGTTCAATTATTCAGCCAAGTGTAATACAGTCATGAAATCATAATTTTGGAATACTTCCTAGCAGTATCTTTTTTTTCCTTCTCTCATATATCATCAAGTACAAAATTCCAATCATTGTTGTGATTTCAACTGACTTTGAGAACGCACCGTCATAGTCTAATATTTCAGGCCTGCCATCAGGGGATAGAGGTGGCGGAAATATCAGCACGTAAATGTACAGCCCAACCAAGATTGAAGTGCCAACCAATCCAACTAAATTTAGCAATAAAGTTTTGTTGTAATGCTGCAAAATTGACTGCTTTGATGTTATTGATGGCGGAAGTAGGGTCATTAACACATAGAAAATTCCAAATCCAACTTGAATAATTGATGCTGCAAGCAAAAATATACTATACTCTATTCGTAGGCTTCCATGATCAGCATACACCCCAAGATGAATTATTCCACCAGCTACTGCCAAAAGCATGATTAGGTATTTCATGACTTCTGGAGTCGTTGGCTGAATTCCTTTCTTTTTTAGATTCCAAAAGTGCATTGCCAAGACAGAGCCAAATACAGTAAGTGGGATAAATATTGCCAGAGTCATCACAGTGTTCCAAACTGTTCCAATGTGATCAGTAATTGAAATATTAAAGACTGCTCTCTGACACTGACAATCAGAAAGACTAGATAAAAGATTTCTTGGTGGTATGATATGATCTGGTGTAGTGTTTTCATCAGCTAAACTAATTACAACTACATAGTTTCCAAGTTTTTCAAATGTGTAATGTACTTCAAAATCCCCAGAGCTGTGAAGCTGCCAAGGAAATAATTCAAGTCGCTGTCCTGTTATTCCGTCATATACCTCAACTGCAGTCATAACATTAGATACATCATGTCCATTGTCATCTTGTATTGAAAATTCAATGTGTGCAGGCTGACCTGGTTTTGCATATTCAGGGTCTAGTGCTTGATTCACATAATATCTTCCCAAATCTTCGCCGCCACCGTTGTTGTGTGGCAAATGCTCAAAGTGAGCAAAAGCAGGAGTAACACTCAGAGATACTAAAACAATTAGGAATAATATTGCAATTATCTTAAAGTTCAATTGCATTTCTATTGTCTGCTTTAAATTTAAAGGTGAATGGCTTATTTTAAATATAAAATTTCAAAGCCATGGAAATTAGGTAAATTCCATGACTTCACCTTTGGCCATTTTTTCTCGAAACTTTTCTCGCTCTTTTTCTTTCTTGTCTTTCATGGGATTTGATGGCAGTAATGGAATTTAATATCGATTATACTAAACATGGACAAATATGCAAAAATAAGTGACAATAATGGACAATCTTTAAGATTCTAGGGCAATCAAAATTATAGAAAACCAAAATAGGCTTAGACATGTCATCCAGTATTAATCTGAGGATGTTTGATCAATGAGTACACACCATTTGTTATATTAATAATAGAATAATATGGTATGATGTTGATAACATATGATGAATAAAAACCGTCAAAGAATCCATTTGACAAAGTATGACACCACATCAAGTCAGACGTGATTGATTAGAAGCGATCAAATGTGTCCAAAGTAGACATACTTGAGGTAATACCTTCCAAATCAAAGTAAACGTGATGCTATCAGGCAGCCCTATTGAAAATGATTCTGTATTACGGGATTTGGCACAAATCTCAATTAAAGCGCTCAAGGACTTGGAGATGTCAAAAAAACAGATCCAAGAAAACGATTTACGAATGCAAGATGTAAACAGAATGACAAACGAGAGAGTCAATGAGATTACCAAAGTAAACCACAACCTCCAAGAACAAATATCATATGTAGAAAATATGACAAAAACCATTCAAGAAAAAAACTCCAATCTGGAAAACGCAATAAGAGAAGTAATAGTTGAAAAAAGCACCTATCACAGACTAAACGAACAACTAAAAACAGATCTTGGTAATGTAATTAAAAAAGAAAAAGAATTATCAGTAAAGCAGATGTTCCTAGAAAAAAAGATCCAAGAACAGTCAGGGGTTTTGATGAGAACTGAAAAAATGGCCATGATTGGGCAATTAACATCAAGATTGGCCCAAGACCTAAGAAATCCCCTAACTAAGATAAAACTCGCACATGATATTTTGTGTCAAGCTCAAAAAATGCTGGTTATAGAAAAAATAAAAAATCAGCAAAGAATCAATGACGGCGTTTCAAATATGACTCACATCATTGAAGATGTCTTGGAGTTTGTTAGAATGTCTGAACTTAATTTAAGAGAGCATACATTAAAGAATATTTTAGATGCATCCATCTCCAAGTTTGAAATCCCATCAACTGTAAATTTAACCATTGAGGGAAACGACATGGCAGTTCTATGCGATGATAGAAAAATAGAGGCAGTGTTTGGAAATATATTAAAAAATGCTTTAGAGGCAATCAAAGGTCAAGGGTATGTATCGGTAAAAATTCTCAGCAATGTAAGCGATGTTGAGATTTATTTTGAGGATTCTGGAGAAGGGGTGAGATCCATAGTGCAATCCAAGATGTTTGAGCCAATGTTTAGCACAAAGCAAAACGGCAGTGGGTTGGGATTGGCAATTAGTAAAATGATTGTAGAGCAGCATGGAGGCAAACTGGTCTACAAAAATCACCCATCAGCATTTTCAGTAATTCTGCCAAGAAATAGCGACCAGAAAATATTAGCTCGATAAAATCAACTCTCACAAATATTGTAAGGCACTAGCCAATATCCTCTTTTATAGCCTCAACTAGTGCCTGGTTTATCTCTTCTATCTGATCGTCTGAAATTGAGACATCTCTTTGTATGATTTCGCATTCTTTTATGATTGGCAAAATTTTAAAATTCTCATATTGTACCCTTGTAACCACACATGTGGTGTATTCTCTATCCCCCTTTAGCTTGTATCTTATCTTTACAGCACTACCCATATCTCATGTCCTGACTTGAAATCACGGTTTGAAGCTGGCAATTCAAGTATATTATGTCACTAATGAATAAAAAGTAATACCATATGATGATTATACTTTAAGACATAATTAAAACACAGGTTTTGGTGAATAATGGAATTAGAAAATAAAGCGATTTTATTGATTTTTACGCATGCCTAAAACTCCGGATTATCTATTAATGTTTGATCAATAGGTACACACTATTTGTTAAACCAATAATATGATAATATGGTATGATGTTGATAACATATGATAAATGAAAACAAGCAAAAAACCAATAATGACATTTCAAATATGGCTTACTTTATTGAGGATCTTTTAGATACAGTAAGAAGATCTGAGATTTATTTAAGCAAGTATACATTAAAGAATATTTTAGATACCTCAATCTCCAAGTTAAAAATCCCATCGACTGTGGATTTAAGAATTCAAGGGAATGATGTATCAATTTTATGCGATGACAGAAAGTTACAGGTGGTTTTTGGAAATCTATTAAAATATTCGATTGAGGCAATCAAAGGTCAAGGGTATGTATCGGTAAAAATTCTCAGCAATGTAAGCGATGTTGAGATTAATTTTGAGGATTCTGGGGAAGGGATAGAGTCTGTAGAACAAAATAGAATGTTTGAGCCAATGTTTAGCACAAAGCAAAACGGCAGTGGGTTGGGATTGGCAATTAGTAAAATGATTGTAGAGCAGCATGGAGGCAAACTGGTCTACAAAAATCACCCATCAGCATTTTCAATAATTCTGCCAAGGTCAAATAGCATCTGAAAAATTAATTTTTACAGTGGAAAACTCTAGCTTTGTCCTTCTATTCCCATTAGTGTAAGTGTAGATCTAACATGTGGTATTCTCCTAATATTCCAAACAATGATTTCTCGCACTTTTTCTTTTTGAGCATTTTCAACTTTTGCAATAATATCATATGCACCAAATGTACCATATACTTCTTTGACAGAATCTATGTGTTTTAGATTTTCAATTACTTCCTCTTCTTTTCCCAGTTCACAATTTACTAGGACATATGCTGTTTCCATAGTATTAAATGAAATTCTAGATAATTAAGATTAATTGTCAATATATGAATATTTGTTTGATTGAATATTAGTTATCTAAATGTTTTTACAGATATCAAATAAATTACTTTATTATTGTCTATGACGATACAATACCCTATGAAGAGTTTCAAATGTGCCGATATGGGAAAAGACTGCAGCTGGATTGCAAAAGCAGATAACTTGTCTGAATTGGTGGAAAAAATATTCAGGCATGCAGCTATTAGTCATAACGTAAAACAAATCCCAGTTTATAGAAAGTACAAGATTGCTTCATCGATAAAAGATGTATAGTCTGTTAATTACCCATGAATTATAGAGTGTATAAATATCAAAAATCATGCCAGTTTACAAAAATTTGAAATAAAATAAAATATCAAACAAATTTTAAGAAAATAATTTTTACACTTAATTTTCATGATACCATATGATATGTAATGAGAGATGATTTTGCAGAATACACAAAGTGTATTGGATGTAATTCTTCACTACTACTTTGCGATTGTAATTGCCCCAAGTGTGGAAAAAGAGAGAGTTGTCAATGTAATCTAAAACAGATTAGATGGAGCGATCTGGGTTATTGATTGCATTCTAGATTATTTTTTAGTCAAAAAGATCTTTTCTTTGAGAATACATAATATAGTTTAGAATTTAAATTAACGAGAAAAGATTGGAAAACCATAACGCATTTTCCTATGCAATAACATGAATGTTTTCCTTGTTCTGTCAATCTACGACGCAGATATGACAGTTTCTCGTTAGTAATTATACGTCAAAATAACATTTAATGATGATCATGAATTTCATTTTATAATTTTCAGAGCAATGTTTTAAAGCACAATTTTTAATCATTTAGAAAAAAGTGCAATTGTCATATAGTCAGAAAAACTGCTTGAAAACAAATTAAAAAGATTGGGCCAAATTGCCCAACCATGAACTGGTCTGTATGAACGAATGACTCCTCAATGAGGACCAATGGAAATTAGTGTAATTTGCTTAAAAGAGCCACGTAGAAATCATTCATACAAATCATCAGTATCCCCTAAATACTAATTTGCAAAATCATACTCATTGGGGCTCTCACCAATCAACAACCGTTGATGGTCTTAAGTTCCAATCTCATCTTTATGGCACATCTTGTAATGTCTATTTAGATATCCTTCGCTGGACAGATATAGATTGCAAATCTTGCATCGTACTCGCTTTTTCATTATAAGAACATCATACTTTGAGTATTTATTAACTATTTTTTTCTCTTTGAGTTTGTTTATCTCTTTTTTATCTTCTCTATGTTTGCACTCCAGATATTGATCATTTTTTTGTTGATTGGTAATTTCCTTCTCAGTTCCTTTAGATTGAAGATTCTCCATTTCTTCAAGTGTAATTTGAGGTTGTTTTGAGCCTCGAGTAGCTTCTTTTGTTAATACTCGAGTACCTTGCTGGCAAAAAAACCCATAATTTCTGAATTGCAAATAAAGCATTAAGGATTGAGGTGTTTGACTGCATCAGAATTAATTTACAGCCGAGATTCAAATCGAATCATGATATATTTAATACCATCTCAACTTAAGGATTTAGAAATTAAAATGCCTAGTTCTGCATAGTTATCTGGAGATGGTATGGTAAATCTCCGATGCACCATGGATTGTCTCTTGAATGTTTTCAACAATAGTAGATCTTTTAGAGTACGATACTGTCTGGGTTATTTCATTTACAAGACCAGTAATTGATGTGATCATTTCCTGAGACGAGACTATAACGCCATTGATTCCCTGGCTTCCCTGGGTGTCAAAAGAGTCAATCTTTGATTTTGCACTATCCACCAGACTGACAGTCTTGTCTATAATGCCGGATTCTTTTAGAACATTTACTGTGCTTTGCATTTTAGTTGCTGAATCATTAAAGTTCTCAGAGAGTATACGAAAGTTTTCAATGTTTTTGACCATCTCGGGTGTTTGTAAAGATTGGATAATCTCATTTACTTGGGATACGGTATCTTTGATGCTAGTCAAAGACTCTAAAAATCCAGGTGTGCCAATTTGTTTCATTATTACTGTTACATCAAAGGCAGTTGCCCTGATTTCAGCTAGTTTTGATTTTTTGTCTTCCATAATTCTCAACTTTTACTTATGTGATGAATTCTGTCCACAAGATGCATTTGAATAATAAAGACAAGGCCGCTTACTACAAACATAGAGTTTAGTATCGCAAAGCCAAGATTGTTTGCAAGAAAGTCATTTACTGCAAGTGTGAGATTAAGGCAAGTTAAGCAAATTGAGATTAGGGGAAAATATTTGCCTATTTTGATTGCAAAGTCTAGCAGGTGAACAAATGCGCTAAGCGTTGCCGAGTCAGATATAGGCAGGTTTGCGAGTTTTTCTACTTTATTGGATTTCATGAGACACCAACTTTTTGAAATTCTTGACCTTGTCAGGTATGCGAGTTGCTTTGACAATATCAATTCCATCATGGAGTACTTTTGTGGAATGCGGTAATGATTTTCCTGCATCTGCTACAATCTCTTTTACAGTTACAGCAGAGTCTTCAACTGATTTAACGGTGTTTTCAATTGCTCTTGCAGTTTCAGTTATGGCTCCCTTTTTTTGCAATTCTTTTGTTGTTTCGTTGATTTCATTTACAGTATCACGGACTGCAAACGAAGCTTCACGTATTGCATCGGCCATTTCTGGAATGGCACCGCTTTCACGTAGAGTTTTCATGTTTGTCCTCATTCTAAATGAGTACTCTCTGATGTTCTTTGAGACACTTTGGATGGCTCCCACTGTCTCGTCTATTGTCCATCGATGGACTTCTTGTGAAGATTTGTTTTGGTTGAAATCTTTCATGATTTAGCAGATGAGGGATTTTGCTAATAACGCTCGCTAAGGATTTGTTCATATCTTTGATCCATGTATCAAAGCAGTAAAGTTTTTAAAAATAATCTAAAAACTGTTCTCAAAAACTACTTCAGGTAAAGGTAATTGTCCGCCACGAAGTCCAGCTTCTTTTGCTTTTTTGCCAACTACTACCATCATTGTTATGATGTGATCAGACGGTAAATTGATCAGTTTGCCAACCTTAGCAAAATCAAATCCCTCCATAGGACAAGTATCATAGCCCATTGATCTTGCTCCGAGCATTATTGTTTGAGCTGCAAATCCACAAGAGCGCATAGCCTCATCTTTTTCAAGGGTTGGATTTCCAGAGTAAGACTGTCTAATTGCATTCGCAAGTGATTTTCGTGGCTCTTCAGGAAGGTTTTTCCAGTATCTTTCAGGATCTTTCTCCCAAGCTTTGAGGTCAGCACATAGAATAATCACCAAGGAAGCTTCTGCCACTTGTCTTTGCCCATAGGATAATTCACATAGCTTGTCTTTGAGTTGCTGATTTGTAACAATTACAAATCTCCAATTCTGGATGTTGTACGAAGTTGGAGACAGTAATGCAGCTTCAAGTAATTTGTTTATCTCATCTTTGCTCATTTCATGATCTTGAAAACTCTTAATTGATCTTCTAGTTTTAATCGCATCAAATGTATCCATGGTTTTTTTTGTAGATTGCCAGATTTAACTTGAATGGGATTTGAAAAATCAAATTAACACTAGAATGGCAGATAGTGTATTTATTAGGTAAAACGAGTCTCTAGTCAAATGAAGATTGCAGTAATGGGGATGGGAGTCGCAGGTAGCTATCTCATAGCAAGACTCAAAGATTCTGAACACCAAGTTGTAGGATATGAGCGAAGCACCCAAGAAAGACACGATTCTATTTGTGCATGGGGAACAATAAAGTCAGAATTGAGTGGATTTTGCAAAAAGACGGGACGTAATTTTGATGACTTTCTAATTCATGACGGAAAGACAATGCATGTAAAGATGAATAATAACGTAAAATTCGATATTGGCTTGCACGGATTGTGCACATATGACAAGTTGGCATTAATCAAAGATTTCATAAAAGATTCTAAAATTATTTACGGTGAGACTCCCAAATTAGAAGATCTGGAAAAAGAGTACGACGTGATAGTTGATTGTACCGGATTTGCAAGAGCATACTTGCCAAAACTGCAAGAAGATTTTTTCTTGCCAACATATGAGTACAAAGTAGAATATGAAAACAAATTACCATACGATGATTTTTACATTGAACCATTTCCAGGAATGTCAGGATATTTCTGGTATTTCCCATTGGGTGAAAAGTGGGCACATATTGGCGCAGGAGATTATAGAAAAAACCACATCAAGGCGACTGATGAATTTCTAAAAAAGCACGGAGGAAAGGTTTTGCAAACAAAAGGAAGACCGATTAGACTTGCAACTCCAGGAAAGTGTAAGCCGTTTTACAAAGGCAAGGTAGTAGGGGTAGGAGAATCAATTGGAACTGTTTATGCATTACTTGGTGAAGGAATTATCCCAAGTATGCAGTGTGTTGACATATTTTTAGAAAACATGCATGACTTTGCAGCTTATGAAAAAGCAGTAGATACGCACTACAAGATATACAATAAGGTATTCAAGTTTGTCAGAGCAAAGATTCACAAGAACTTTAATTTCATAAAATCACTTCCAGACTTTATATCGATTTTTAGATACATGAAGAAAAACGAAGCAAGATTTGGAATGGATATTAAAATTTCAGACTTGATGAAAGTGGCAAAGGCTTAGCCAAAACTTACAGAGCCAAAATTCTCTCGCATTGTTCTACTTGAGGACATATTGTAATCATAAATTATTTTAGAATAGTCTTTTAGTTCCTGTTTCATTTGTTGCAAGTCATCTGAGAGATAAAATCCAGGACAGTCACCTGTAAACTGGTATGTTGCATGTACACGTGCATTGCCATTTTCGTTTTCAAGCCAAGTAGAAAACGGGTACAGATAGCACACTCCTGGTCTGTCAGGATGCATGCTACAGCCACCCTTTTCATCTAAGAACCTGCAAGAGATATGAGTTCCATCTTCTTGCTCAGTCTCATCTTTTTTTCTTTTCAGATTAATTGTAGTCATAGTAATGATTTGTCTAGATGGAGAAGAGTCTTGCCATGTGGTAGTGACAGTTTCATTTTTTATAAAATCGGATGTTTTTTTGTATTTTAGTCCCTTTCCTATTGTGATTAAATCATTAGAAGTAAGAGGCAGTCTTCCTTGTCGGTCGCAGCAGTTATGACAATCAGGCCAAAAACATTTCCACAGAATGTATTTTTTTTGCGATGCAAGATATGGAATGTGGAAAATTACATCTTTGACTTTGAGTGAATAGTCAGATACATCAGAAATTTTGCCAAGCATAAATTCTCGTAATATAGGATCAACGTTCCAATCTTTTTGTAACAGATTTAGAGATTCTTCAATTTCTTTTTGAGACAAGTATTAAATTATAATATCTGCCGCTGTCATTATTAATGTTGAGTGAAAAAGGCAAGTATGCAGCAGCTACTGAAATCAGAAGATTTGTTTGGGCCGAGATTGTTTGGCCTTTGATTCTAGAAATTAATGATGTTGCATTTTCACTAAAACAGTATCAAAAAAAACGTGACGAGATTTGTCAAAGAGAAAATATGAAGGTAGGAGCTACATCACGCGGTTTAGTGTCATTGATGAAAAAAGGAATCCTAAGAAAAGAAGATGACATTTATTCTATTCATTTTAGATTAATTCCATATATGCGATTAAAAGCAAAATGTGATTATGCAGAAGCTATTCATGAAGTTAAGTTTAGATGATTTCACAAATGATTATTAATATTGAATCGGACATAATTATCTCCAATTGTATCCATTACAAAATAATAGAATTAAAATAGGCAATAAAAATTTTTTGCTGATCTGGTTTTCAAAAAATGGCATGCAGAAACTACGGAGACAGGCTGTATGATTTTTCAGTGTTCCAAATGCGAGATTGTTTTTCAAGAGATTTGCCCCAAGTGTAAAAAGACTACCTTGCTAAAATACCACGATTACTACTCTGAATTGTTTAGTCATTAATTGGTGCTTGCGATGAATCATTTCTTAGGATGAATCATTTCCTAACTGTAACCTATTATTTACTACCAATGGTATGGATGGCATGCTAAAATATATTGATGCAATTCAAATATCATAAGTTCATACAGTGTGCAATGTCACACAGAAAAGCAATTCTATATCACCTGAACATAGAAGAGCCAGACAGCGAACAAGATGATGATTTTGGCTAGATGTGTTTTGTCAAGATTTTCATGATTCATAGTTATGCGACAAACTTTGACCTTTTGCTATCTGATCATGAATTTGGTGAACCTTTTCACCGGTTCTTATCATCTCTGATAGCCTTTACCTTTCAGACATGTCCAACCCAATTTTGATTGTATTGTAACTGGATTGACGTATGATTTGAGTTCAGTTCCGTTAGGTTCTCTAGTTTGCAGGGCATATTTCCTAAAGAATGCCTCTGCCATTACCCAAGTTTTTAATGTATGCAAAGAGGAGCTTTTTTGATTTTCTGTCAATTCCATGAAATGGTTTACTTGACTAAAGGTAGAAACCGCTACAGCTAGATGTGGAAACTAGTGTTTTCTTATGTTTTTATTGCATGAGAATCCATTATTTGTAAGATAAATTCATTGGATTCTTTCCACTCTTGGATTTTTTGCTTGAGAAGTTGGCTAAATTCATTGTTTAGTCCTGATGGATATTTTGCATTAATATCGTCTAAATTTTTTATGACCACATCCAATGTTTTACCAATGCATTCCAATTCACCTGCATCAAGTATGTGACTATCAGATTTGTGTATCGCAGTAAGAGTCACAGCCTAGATATGTTATTTGTGTAACTTAAGATATTCTGAATAGAAAATTAAAGCATGTTTAAAAAACAATCATTTAACTAAACAAAAATCCACACTACAGAAAAAAAGATATTATTTGCCAAAAGGATTTAAAAATCATAGCATGACACTAAATTCCTTGATTTAAGATCACTATTTTATAATAATGTAAATCTGTATGGTATGTTAGTTACAGATAACCATGTAATCTATTGACATCTATCTTAATTGATTTACATCACTAGTTTCTGCATGAGCAAACAGATTACTGAAACAAAAGAGGACGTTTACGGAGTATACAAGCAAAACGTTGAAAAATATTTTGAGAGTGTGGAAAAAACCATGCCGCAATATTTCCAGTTGCTCTCAAGTATGCACGAAGAATGCCTTCATGGTTGTAAGAATGTGATAAACTCTGCAATATCTTTGCGACAGGAATTTGCCAAAAAATCTGGAACGCACACAGACATATCAGAGACTGCAAAAAATTCCCTTGTTGATATAAACAAGCAGTTAATCAGGGTAAACTCTACACACAGCCAGATCATGCAAACCACAAATGACACAATAAAACAAAACATGAAAACATGGAATGAAAATGCCAGTGCATTTACTGACCTAAACAGAAACATCATGAATACGTGGCTGTCTGCTTTTACGCAAGAAAAAAGTTAGACATCTTTAATTCCCATTTTTGGGAGTATTGGATAAATCAAAAGTGAAGTTTAATTATCTATGATAATCCATTTTGATTTGTACATGAAAAAAATCTGCAAAGAATGCGGAAAAATATTTGAAAACAGTTCAAGTGATTACTGTTCTTCAATATGTGCGTATGAATACTTGAAAAAAATATACCCGCAGAAAATAGGAAATAATTGAATGTCTAAACGAGTAACGATCATGTTAGATTACGACATGGTTAAAAAATTAAGATTAATACAAGCAAAAAGGATTCAAACAGATCCACTTCGGTAAGTTTTTCCAAAGTGATTAATGAAGTATTAGTCAAGGCTTGCAATAAATCGTATTGAGTTGCAAATGAGCAAAATCTGTGTACATTGTAGAAAACCATTTGAAAATGACAATGAAAAGTTTTGTTCTCAAGTTTGTAAAGATGCTTACCTAACAGGACTTACCAAAAGAATACAGGATGCGGTAAAAAACGATAAGGGTCATATGGATAATATGGCTAATAGCTAGAAAACCTTAATTCAAAACACGGGTAACCAAAATTTAATGGGAGAGCAGCGGTTTTTCTGCAATCAATGCCAATGGACACCGCAAAGTGATGATGAGCAGTCCATAGTTTGTCCCAAATGTGGAAGTGAGTGCATCAAGGTAGATGTTGTTCTAAAAGATGAGATAGAAGCATGGTATGAGGATTCTACAAATGAGAGTGAAAAAGCAAAAAATCATAGAATGTAGTAACTCTTTTCATGACTAATTCAGAAATGTAATTGAGATGATCTCTTTTTATTGATTGTAAATTAATCAAACACATGAATAAAACCCCTGATCAGATTAAAAATATTGTTGAGGATTGGATAAAGATTGTAGGAAAACCATATGAGGATGTAACAAAAAAAGATCCAAACTTTGGTTTTGGATTTAAAATGGGAGATATTGTGATATATTCAATGAAGAACAGGGCTGACAGAGTCACGGTAGAAACATTTTTTGGATTTGCGTCAGAACACAAGACGGCGACTGCAAACTTGGGGGATAAAGAGTGGCAGGAATTTGCAGTCAGTATTGGTGAGCCATTAAGTTTGGCCAATCTAAGTCTCATTATAGGACAAGAGCAGAGCAATCCCAAACAAATCAACCACATGTTCATCAATGGTTATGTGGATGTGGAGTCCATGAATCGAGAAAAATTTTTCAGGGTGTGGGATGCTGTTGCAAACTTTAGACAAATTACAATTAAAAAAATACAAATCAAGTTTGGCGTCAAGGGAGCGATGGAATCAGGATCAAATACCTCTAGTCCATCAATGTATGGATAGGGTATTTTTCTAGTGTTGCCTATTCAGTCTCGAGTTTTGGATGCTTTGAAAATGAACACCTCAGAAATGTGTTCAGAGTGATTTTGAACAAGTGAATCTCTGAATGAGTTTTGTCATTTACGAATGAATCTCTGAACAGACAATTATGACCGACATTACGACCGATTTGAGGTGATGTTTTGTGCCTATTATGTCCGATTGTTTGACAATGATTATATTCTAAAACGTCAGAATTTGTTTTGGTAGCCCGATAGTCTAGCGGTCAAATAAAAAAAATTTTAGATCATGGATTCTGCCCTCTGGATCTCAAGAGTGGATAGGCGGAGACGGCAGTTCGAATCTGCCTCGGGCTACTGGAAAAATTTCTATCTAGATGCTTGTGCTATTCTTTCTAATTCGTGTTTTTTCTTGACAGATGGAGCATTTGGATCATTAGCAGCTGCCAAGATTAATTGCTCTGCCATATGCTCTTCGATTGGTTTAGGATTAGAAAATGTTGCATCTCTAATGGAATCGCCGATGAATTTTAGTGCCATGTCAACTCGTCTAATTGGAGCAACATCTACTGATACATGGTAGACTGTACCACCGTATACTATTCTTGTAGTATCTTCGTTTGGTGCAGAATGTTCAATTGCTCTAACTAGCACCTCAACTGGATTTTGACCAGTCTTTAATGCAATAATATCAAATGCAAGTTTTACAGTGTTTAGTACTTTGGTTTTCTTTCCAGTCATTCTTCCGGTGTTTTTTGCATATTTTTTACCAAAATGCATGACTTTGTTAATTAGTCTTTCAACGATGTTAACCTCGGCTTTGTTGAATCTTTTAAGAGCTGAGCGACCAAATGTGTATGGTAAAATTTGTTGTCTAAGAGAGATTGCGGTTTTTAATCCAGGATCTTTGACTTCGATTCCGGTCATATCCCATTTTCTAAATAATAACATATTCTTAGTTTCAGCCATTTCTATCTCCTTGGTTTTTCTTTCTTTCCAGTTACTAGTTCATTAAGTGATGTACCGTTTACTTTGAAAACTTTGAATCTTACTCCAGGAATATCTCCCATTGCACCGCCTTGTGTTGCACCCATTCCTTGAATGTGTACTTCATCGTGTTCGTCAATGAAATTCATTGCACCGTCTCGAGGCAAAAATGCCGTGACAGTTTTGCCATTTTTAATTAATTGAACTCTAACACATTTTCTAACTGCAGAGTTTGGCTGTTTTGCAGCAATGCCTACTTTTTCCAAAACTATTCCTCTTCCTTGTGGTGCACCACCAAGTGGATCTGCTTTTTTATCAATACCAAGTTTTCTTCTTTTGTAAGTAGAGATTGCCCATCGTTGTCTTTTTCTTTTTGCAACTAAAACTCTGCCAGCAAATAAGCCTAGTGGTGATTTTGTCATATTTTACATCTCCAATGTTGCTTTTTCAGGACTGTTAATTAGAACACTCGTTATATCAAAATAACGTTTTGCAAGTAGTCTGGCTTTCTCTGCATTTCTGCCTTCTCTTCCAACTACAATGCCTTTCTTTCTTGGGTCTACCATAACTATCGCTTGTTTAGAACCATCAGCACGTGTATTTAATTTTACTTCAGAAACTAGTTTAGAGTTGAGCAGGTTTATCAAGAATTTAGCAGGATCTTCATCAAATTCTACCAGTTCAACAGTTTTTTTGACAATGTTTTGCAGTGATTTTATATGAATTCCACCTTTTCCGATTGCCAATCCCATTTTACCAGTATTTACCACAAAAATTACGCGGTCATGTTTTTCATCTTCGACACAATCACGAGCTGTGGCACCGGTTACATTTTGAAAAAGAGACATCATTCGCATTTGATCAGTTGAGAGTTTAATTGATTGTGTCATTAGAATTCCTTTTTATCTCCAACCAAGTTGTATATCATTTAAACTTTCATTTGATGTAAAATTATTATTCATTTTTTTCCTCAGTTCCTATATCCTTTAAAATTGATTTGATGTTTGCATCACTTAATGATGTAAATGAGATTGTTGAAATTCTGAATTGTAAGCCGCATAATCTTCCTAACGCGACAGATGTTCCTTGAAAGTTAACCAATGGTATCTTTTCTTTTTTTGCATCTGATTCAATTTTTGCAAGGGTTTCTTTTTGCAGGGATTTTGACAATACAATAAGCTTGGAGTTTTTCATGGAGTTCAATACTTGTTTTGTGCCCATTGTGATTTGATCTTCTTTGAGAGCATCCTTTAGTATTTTTTCTAATATCTTACTCATGTGTTATCCTTATGGACGATCGTCATAAGAGGGCTTTATAGGTTTATTGAAATTTTACCTATAAAAAAGTCAAAAAATCAATTTTGAAATCCAAATAGAGAGCCCAAAGATGAAAACGCATTGTTTATTTGTTCAAAAAGATTAAATGATTTTTTTATTTGCGATTCTGAAATATTTTCAAGTGGAACTATTTCAGATGAAATTTTAGAGTGGGATTCTTGCTGAACAGGTATTATGTTGCTCTCTTGAGAAACCTTTGATAAAACTAGCGTTAGATTTTTTCTTGCGGTATCATAGTTAGGATTTTTTTGGATAGCTTGATCATAAAAGGAAATAGAATCATCATATTTTCCCATTGATGCAAGTACATTTGCCTTGTTGTTAATTGCAGGGGTAAATGAAGGATCGATTTTTAGAGCCTGATCATAATATGAAATGGCCTCTGGCAAACGCCCTAATTTTCTAAGAACAGACCCTTTGTCTGTTATTATCTCAACATTAGTAGGATCCTTTTTCAAAGAATCATCAAAGAATTCCAAAGACTGATCAAATTTACAAAGTCTGTACAATGCAGGTCCCATACCATCATAATAAGAAATAGTATCAACTAATTCACTTTTATCACATTCTAAATTGATCTGATTAAGCAATAACCCCAATTGAATATCTTCAACTGAAAGATTATCATATTTTTGTATTGGTGTATCGACATTAGTTGCAATATTTTGTTCAGAATTATTTTTTGAAGATTCTGCACTAGGATTATTATTTTCTGAATTTGTTTTTGATGTATCTTTATTTGTAATTGTTGGTTTAGTTGATTCTGTAGTTTTTGTTGTTGTATCTATTTTCGTGATAGTATCTGTTATGGTATCTGGTGTTGTATCTATTATCGTAACAGGTTTACTAAAATTAAAGTCAACTGTTTTTTCAGATGCTCCATAATGTGCCTTTATTGAATAAATTCCATCAGTCTTAAAATTAACACCAAACTTTACAAGAAATTTGGCAGTGAATTCTAAATTAGAATTTACTTCTCCAAAGTAAAACCCCATCGGAGTTCCAAATTTATCATAAACACCAATTAGTACACTAGGAGAGTCAAGTACAGAAACAGTTCCAGAAATTATTACAAAATCATTATCATAATAATGATCCTTGTCAGTATTCAATGAAGTGATTTCAGGCTCTATTAATTCCGGAATAAGCATTTCTGGCTCTGATGCATTACCTGTGATGGTAAAAAATTCAGTTTGAGAAATTTTACCATAGTTTAGTTTTACTGAATATTCTCCAGATTTATCATAAAATGGAGAATCTAATGTGATTGTTTTAGAAAATAGTCCATCTGAATCAACATCTACATTATTTGCCGATATGATTGTTCCATCAGGATCATAGATGCTAATTCCAATTTCAGGCATCTTGAGATCTGAAATATAGCCAGAGATCATAAGAGAGTCACTAGTGTTGTATTCTGGTTTATCAAATTCAACTAAGATAGAATCTGCAAAACTTTGAGAGACGGTAATAGAAGACAAAACAATAAGCAGGAACAAACCGATTTTTAAGCCCAACATACGGTAAAACTAGAAATTTTGTATTTATGGGTTAAGTAGAAATCATACGTTTAATTATTTTACAATAATTGATTTGGATAATGACGGAGATAATGGAGTGATATTGATCAATGAACTCCAAACGTATGTTTCAATTGTGTATTTTCCAGGTTCAGCAGGAATCCAAGATTGAGAGACATCAAGTTTTTGATTTTCAAATATTTCACTTTGTATCCAAGAAACAGATACTACAGAGTTGGTCTCGTCTTTGACTTGAAATAGATAGACAAATTTCTGTTTAAAATTTTGTTCATTAGATACTGTTCCAACAATTTGTATTTGATCATTTGCTGAAAATGATGTCAAATTATTACCAAATGAATCAGATAAGGAAATTGGCAAACTTGTCAGTCTTTGCAGTGCAGGAATTGAGGAATCAACAGTTGTAATTGTTTTGATTTCAAGTTTATCAGATATGCTATATGGTGTTGGAAGTGTAAAGTCATCATATTTTGCAAAAATTGTATTACCAGGCATTGCAAACAAACGATTCCCACTTGAAGAGTGGTTTTGTGAAAAAGAGATTGTCCCAACAAATATTCCAGAGCTTTCAGATGTTTCAGTTGCACTAACCTCAATGCCAGAATGATCAGAGTCAGAAGTCACATGGATCAGCACTTGATCTAGTGATTTCGGATTGAGATTAAGATCAGGATCAATTACACGTATTGATGCAGTTTTATCAGAAAGATAATTTTCCTCAGAGAATTGGATTTGTCCAATGTTCCATTTTATTGGAACAGAATCTACCAGTACAACTCCATTTGCAAATTTAAAAGAAATTGTCATTGAAGAGTCTCTGTCCGTTTCTAAAAACCCACTTGTAGGTCCACTTCCATTGGTTCTAGGTGTTGTATCAGAGATTCCATCGCCGTCAGTATCGTGAGGAAATCCTGTAAGAGTAACCTCCCCAGTAAATATCCCAGAGTTTACTTCAGTCTCTGTAAATCTATACGGTTCAAGTGAGTGACTTCCTGTAGAAATTTTAATCGGATGATCTTCGTCTCCACCTATTGAATCAATTTGATACCTATCAGAATTCCAGCTTGGTGCAAGAATTGTCATTTTTACTTTGTCAGTCCATGAGTATACTGGCTTGTCAGTAAAAATTGGAGCGTATGGATTATTGTAATCTGGAATTTGTTCTGCAAATACAGGAGTGAGAAAGATTAAAAAAATTAACGAAGTTATCAACATAGTAACTAGTCAGAGTTTAGATTTAATGTTTGAGAAATTAAGATTCTTCATCAGGTAGTGATATTGCCAAAATATTATCACCACGTAAAAGAATTTTTCCTAGTTTTACGACTTTGTCGTCTGAAATATCTTCAGCATCTTCTAATGTCAAATTCATGTGAATGTCAAAATCCTGAAGATTTCCTCGAACAGATTTGTTGTTTCTTAGACGTAACAAAATAACTTTGTCTTTGTTACTGCTCATCAAGTTAGAAATTTCGTCTCCCATTTTTTATCACATTAAATTTTACTAGTTATCCTCATTTCTTTTTACTTACTTGCATGTAAAGATCTACCGTTCCACTACCAATTGGAATGATACTTCCAACAATAACGTTTTCTGTAATTCCTTTTAGTTGTTCAACTTCACCTGCCAATGCAGCATGTGCTATAGTTGGAACAGTAATTTCAAATGCAGCTCTTGCAAGAACACTGTCTTTAGTTCCAGCGATTCCATGTCTACCAATTTGTTGCATGTATCCTCTGGAGCACATTAAATCAGATACTAACATGATATACCTGTTATCAACTTCCAGACCTTGATCTTCCAGAGTATTGTTCAATTCATTAATCAATGCGTTTCTAGATGCTTCGATTCCCAATGTGCCTGCAATTTCAAATACATTGTTTGTTCGGACGTTTTTCTTGTCAATTCCTGAGACTTCAAGCACTTTGGCAATGTTTGAACCTGTTGTTTGAATTACCCATTCATCGTCTTTTTGAACTAGAGTTACTCGCTCAATGTCAGGAACTCCTTTAACAGTAGTATTGAGTACTTTATTTCTAATTGCAATTACTGTTGGTGCATCAGATTCCTCAACTAATTTCAGAGTTATCAAATCTCCAGTTGTTTCAATTTTGAATTTTTTGTTCGATTGCAATGCAGATTCTACTTCACCTACAGTACATCCTCTTTCTTTGAGTCTATTTGCACTTAGAATTAATTTGATTTGAGAAGTGTAATCAGTTTCACTATCAGATATTAGTGCGCTTACTTTGGTTTGTAAAATATTTCTTGCAACATCAATTGCTTTTTCTCTGGATTTTTTAGATTCGTTATCAAGGTAAATATCCATAGTTGGAGTTACTGGTTTTTTTCTTGCATCAACTAGTTCAATTAATCTTGGAAGACCTAATGTTACGTTTCTCTCTGCAATTCCTGCAAAGTGGAATGTTCTTAATGTCATTTGTGTACCAGGTTCACCAATTGATTGGGCAGTGATAATTCCTACTGCTTGTCCTGGTTCTACTTTGGCCTTGTTGTATAATGTAAGTCCTTTCTTACAAACAACTTCTGCTCCTTCTTTACTTAATTTAGAATCAAGTAATCCATCAGATACAAGTTGTTTTAGTCTTGGATTGAACGTCTTTGTGTATTTCTTTGCTAAATCTAAAATTTCTTCTCTAGTTGCCTTTTTACCAGAATCAATAATTGTTTGGGATTCGATTAATCTAGTAACATTGAATGCTTCACCATGATCACTTTTTGCAACATCTATTCCATCTTCACCGTAAAGGAATTGAATGATATGGCCATGTGGGTCTCTTACTGTTCCATCATATTCTAATCTAATGTGTTCTAGTGCATTGATCAGTCTACGCTGCATGTATCCACTTTGTTGTGTTCTAACTGCAGTATCTACTAGTCCCTCTCTTCCACCCATTGCATGGAAAAAGAATTCTAGTGCAGACAGGCCTTCTCTGTAATTTGATTTTACAAATCCGTGTGCGTCTGGATTGTTATCATGTTCTTGAAAATGAGGTAATGCACGATTATTATAACCAGAATGTAATCTACTTCCACGTCTTGATTGTTGTCCCAATGCACCAGCCATCTGACCAATGTTAAGTGATGAACCTCTTGCACCAGTTGTTGCCATGATTCTTCCAGCATTACTTTGATCAAGTGATTGATCTGCAGTCATTCCAGCTTTATCTCTTGCTTTTCCTAGTTCGTTGACAATATATGCTTCTAATGCTTCTTCAGGCCTCATTCCTCTGGTTAGTTTTAAAGTTCCTTTTTCATATTGAGAAGTAAGATCAGATATGATTCCATATGTGTCTTGAATATCATTTAGAATCTGTTGTTTTTCTTTTTCTGGCACTTCAAGATCAGCGTAACCATAGCTAAAGCCATAGTGAGTAATGTATTGTTTTACCATAATTAAGATAGAATTCAAAAAGTTCTTTGCTTTTGTATTTCCATAATCTTTTGCAATTCTGTGCAATACACTTTCTGGCTCTTCTGCTCCGATTGATGATTTATCAATTACACCACTGATTAGTTCACCGTTTTTAATTACAACATCTTTTTGTGCACCTTTGGTTCCTTTTGACCACTTTGATGTAATTACATAGTTGAAGTCTTTTGGCAAGAATAATGAAAATAGTTGTTTACCAGTATATGCTGGTCCGTCTTTGTTTTTAGTTCCAGGTTTTGGGAATTTATCATTATATCCACCAAGCATTGCATAATTGTAAAATTCTTGTGGAGTTAGTACAGTATCATCTTTTGTTAAAAGATATGCTCCTGTAACAAAGTCTCTAAGAGCTCCAATGATTGGACCACCGTATCTTGGTGAGATTAGTTGATCTTGAACTCTCATAAGCAAGATTGCTTCAGCTCTTGCTTCTTCGCTTTGAGGAACGTGAAGGTTCATTTCATCACCATCAAAGTCTGCGTTGTATGGAGGACATACAGATGGGTGTAATCTGAAAGTTTTTCCTGGTAGTACTCTTACATAGTGAGCCATAATTGACATTTGGTGAAGAGAAGGTTGTCGGTTAAACAAGACAATATCACCATTTGCAAGATGTCTTTCTACAAGATATCCAATTTCTAATGTTTCAGCTATTGTAGAACGATCCTCAACAAAGTCTAATCTTATTTTTACACCGTCAGGTCTAACGATATAATTGACACCTGGGAATTTATTTGGACCATTTATTACAAGTGTTCTCATTCTTTCAATATTCCATTCAGTGACAATTTCAGGTATTGTTAGTTTCATTGCTATTTGTTCTGGGACTCCTACTTCAGACAAGTCCAAGTTAGGATCAGGTGAGATTACAGTTCTACTTGAGAAATCAACTCTTTTTCCAGACAGTGATCCTCTGAATCTTCCTTCTTTTCCTTTGAGTCTTTGAGTGAGTGTTTTTAGTGGACGTCCTGAACGATGATGAGCTTGTGGGATGCCAGATACTTCATTATCAAAATATGTAGTTGCATGATACTGTAACAGATCTACCAAGTCTTGAACGATTAATGGCGGAGTTCCTGCTTCTTTACTTTCTTTTAGTCTTTGATTGACTCTGATGATATCTACCATTTTATGGGTTAAATCATCTTCAGAACGAATTCCAGTTTCAAGAATAATAGAAGGTCTAACAGTTACTGGTGGGACAGGTAAGGCTTGTAAAATAAACCACTCAGGTCTTGCAGTGACAGGGTCATATGATAAGAGATTAAGATCATCGTCAGTGATTTGAGTAAATCTTTCTCTGATTGTAATTGGAAGTAATCTGTGTTCTCCTATCTCTGTTTTTTCAACAAAGATAGTGGGTTTTGTAAAAATTAGCTCATATTGAGTTTTACCACAATGAGGACATTCTTTTGCTTTTTTTGCTTTTTCAATAATTTGTTCTGGAATACGTTTTTCTGAAATTACAGTGTATGCTGCATGTTTTTCTTTAATTTTTTTAAATTCATCTAGATCTTCTTGTGGTACTTTGAGTCTTGCACAAGAACGGCATGTTGATTGTAAAAGCTTGTAAATATTGTCAATAAATGCAATATGCAAAATTGGTTCTGCAAGTTCAATATGACCAAAGTGTCCTGGACATCTAGCAGCAGTGTTTCCACATGTCAAGCATTTTTGTCCTGGCTCAAGTGTACCTAGTCTTCCATCCATAAGACCTCCTTGTACTGGCATTCCATCTTCATCATATGTTTCAGGAGCGGTAATTTCTGCAACAGAGTATTTTCTGATTTCAGTTGGAGACCAAACTGAAAATCTAATAGAATCAATTGATTTTATTGCTTGAATAGACATCTAGATTTTCTCCTTTATGATTAATCTTGGAGCCACATTCAAACTTTGCATTTCTTGCAACAAAAGTTTGAATGCATATGCAACTGATACGGATGAAACTTTGGCTTTATCACCACAAACTCGGCATACATATTTTCTTTGTTTAACATCATGATATGCAACTAGCCCACATCTCTCACAGACAAAAATATCTGATTTATCTGATTCATCAAGTAATCTGTCTTTAAGAATCATAGATGCACCATATGCAATCAAACAGTCTCGCTCCATTTCACCAAATCTCAATCCACCGCCTCTCGCTCTACCTTCAGTAGGTTGTTTAGTTAACATCTGAACTTGACCACGAGCTCTTGCATGAATCTTGTCTGCAACCATGTGGTGTAATTTTTGATAGTATACCACTCCAATGAAAACTTCAACTGGGAATGACTTTCCAGTTCTTCCATCATACATTATTTCTTTACCAGAATACTTGAATCCAGCAGCGTCCATGACAGGTTTGACTTCTTCCATTTTTTCTCCAACAAATGCAGAACCATCAAATTGACTTCCTCTTAGTGCGGCTGCCTTTCCACAAATTGATTCCATAAACATTCCAACAGTCATTCTTGAAGGGAATGCATGTGGGTTGATCAACACATCTGGTGAAATTCCGTCTGCAGTGTATGGTAAGTCTTCGGCTTTAGCTAAAATTCCCAGAACACCTTTTTGTCCATGTCTTGATGCAAATTTGTCACCAATTTCAGGAATTCTCATATCTCTTACTCTAATCTTGTACATCTTGCCACCTTCATTGGATTGAGTCATTACAACAGTATCAACAACGCCGGTTTCAGATGGTCTTACTCCAATTGAAGTATCTCTTCGGTAAGGTCCTGATGATTCAAATTCCCTATATTCTTCCATAAATCTTGGGGGACTAGTTTTACCAATCAAAATATCCCCACCATGTACAGGAGATTCAGATGCAACCACTCCGTCTTCTTCTAATAATCGATAAGCCTTTTCTCCTTTGTATCCTCGGATGTTATCCTCAGCATTTGGAATTTCAAAAGTATCGCGCATTCCACCGGGGTATTGCTTTGCTTCAGCATCATAAATTCTAAAGAAGAAAGTTCTTCCCAATCCTCTATCAACTGATGCCTTACTTAGTACGATGGCATCTTCGATATTGTAACCGTCAAATGGTAACACTGCTACAACACAATTTTGTCCAGCTGGTCTGTCTTCTAATCCTAACAACTTCATTGCTTTTGTATTTACAATAGGTGTTTGTGGATACAGCATCAAATGTTGTCTTACGTAAGTACTCGTATTCATCATTGGAGTTGAAAATCCTAAACTTTGTTTTGCCATTGCAGATTCGTATGTGTTTCTTGGAGATTGATTATGTTCTGGATATGGAATTATAGATGCGCCTGCTCCCAAGATTGCTGGTGGGAACACTTCAAGATGCGTGTGTTTCTTTGAATCTTTTTCATCTAATGTGATATAGCAGTTCTCTTCTTCATTTGCATCAATCATTTCCAATACTCCCATACGTAACAGATCAGTCCATGAAAGTAATTTTTTGGAAATCTTATCTAAGAGATCTTGTGTAAGCAATGGCTTGTTTTCTTTGATTATGATTAATGGGCGTAAGACACGTCCTGCATTACAGTTAACATAAAGTCTTTTTGTAGAGCCTTCAATTTCTGATTTATGAAATGATATTCCAACGTGAGGATGAATCTTGGAGTTTCTTCTAAGTTCTCTAAGTGACTCTGCTAACTGTGCACCGTCTTTGTAATATCCAATTAATCTACCATCAACAAATATTCTGGCTCCATCTTTTTTCACATCTTCTTTTGCATCAAAGAAATGAATGGTTCCTAGATCATAGAGTTTCTCAACGATTTCTTCAGACGGAACATTTACAGAAATAATTCCAGAAAGTGCCAAGTTCTTTACAAGACCACAATTGGAACCTTCAGGAGTTTCACTTGGACAGATTCTTCCAAAATGAGTCGCATGTAAATCTCTTGCCTCAAAGTTTGGCTGAGTTCTGCTAAGAGGTGATTGAATTCTTCTAAGATGGCTAATAGTGGATAGATAGTTTGTTCTATCTAGTAATTGAGTAACACCTACACGTCCTCTGCCCCAGTTTCCGGTTGCAATGGCATTGTTTAATTTATCAGTAATAATTCCAGGACGAATTGCTGCCGCAACCGCATTGATGCCTCTCTTCTGACCAGATCTTTCTAATTGGTATTTCATATCTCGAACTAAATTTCTAAATGCAGTTCTGAAAAGATCTGCCAACATTTGTCCTGCAAATTTAATCACTTTATTTCCATAGTGATCTTTGTCATCAGGAGAAATCCAACCTAGTTTAAGCTCTAATAATTTACATGCCGCTTCACCTAAAAATTGGGCTTTTTCCTTTCTGTTTTCAGGATGCTTACCCAAGTGTGGTAATAGGCCCCAATCCAAAAGTGTCTCTGCTCGTTTAATTTGAAACTCTTCTAACATTCCAGGTGCAATTCTTTTACTGATGTAAACAATTGCATCTTTTGCTGTAGGTACATCACCTGCTTTTTCAAATGAACCTTCCAATTCATTTTGAATTTCATCTACAAGTGAAACTGCTGCCGCAATCTCTCTGTCAGATTCTAATCCAAGTGCTCTTGTTAATGTAACAACTGGAATATCAACAGGAGACCCAGGAATTCGGGCTACAATTAGTCCATCGTTTTTCATAACTAGTTCTAGTTTTGCACGATAACCTACAATAGAAGAATATACTTTAGCTTTGAAAACAGTATTTCCACCAACACTTTCTCTGTCAACAATTATTTTGTTGTATGAAAGATCTTCTAGTCCTACAATAACTCGCTCAGATCCATTTATGATAAAGTAACCTCCAGGATCATTTGGATCCTCTCCATGTTCTATGAGTTTTTGAGTTGAAAAATTATGTAAAATGCAAGCATTTGATTTTGCCATTACTGGAACATCGCCAATATGTACAAATCTAGATTCCAAAATTTTGCCATCCTCAACAACACTTGCCTCCATCATAACAGGGGCAGAATAAGAGACGTTTCTAAGTCGGGCTTCAGCTGGAGTAATATGAGTAATAGAACCATCGAGTTCCATCATTCTTGGTTGCTGGAGCTTGACTTTACCTAATTGAATTTTGTATGGATATTCTGCATTTTCAATTTCAATTTGACCCACTTCATTTATGATACTTTGAAGACCTCTTTCTAGAAATTCATCAAATGAGTTAAGATGTTGACGAGCGATACCTTCACGTTTTAAGATATCTTGAATTACTGGCCAGCGTTTTACTGAGGAATCCGCCATTAGACTTCCACCACGTATCGATAATAGAGACTCTCACCAGCAGTAGGACTAATTCTTGTGATTTTTATCATATCACCTGGTTTAACACCTAGTCCCAATATTGCAGGATCGTTTACAAAAATTAATGGTAATTCAGTAGGCTTACAATTATATTTTTTTAAAACTTCTTCAGCTTCTTGTTTTGAAATTATTTCATGTTTTGGAACATAAATATGATCTGGTACTAGAACTTGATTTTTCTTAGTTGCCATTTACTAAACCTCCATGACGAACATTAAATGTAATAGCAAACAAAACACACAAACTGTCAAAAACTCACGCTCAGGTTAATATATATCTAATCTGAAATTCGGCATAAATCTCTATTTTTTCTCTTTAGTCAATAATATTTTCCACAACCTTAAATAAGATAAATTCAGGCGTAAAATTGATGAATACTCATCTATCGGTGTTAGCCTTATCTGCAATTATTATTGCAAGTATAGGATTAGCACCAGCATTTGGACAAACGGATTCAATCATGGTTACTACAGATAAGCAATCATACGCTGATGGCGAAAAAATCTTAGTAACTGGTGAAGTGAAAGACCGTCTATCAGGAGTTCCTGTTAGTCTCAGAGTAGTAGCCCCTAATGGCAACTTAGTAACAGTTGCACAAATTGACGTTAACGAAGACAAAACATTCAGTACTGAGTTAATTGCAGGCGGAGCACTAATGAAATCTGAGGGGACATATACCGTTACAGCATTCTATGGAACCGAACATCGTGTAGCTGAAACCACATTTACATTCGGCGGTTCAATGGGAGGAACACCAGCATCACCAACAATACAAGTTACAGGTACTGACTTTATGGTCAATTACAAGATAACTGGTGGTAAGCTTATCAGTATTACTCCTGATGTAGAAGCACACTCCCTGATAATTGCAATAAGTGCAAGTCAGGATGGTACACTTGTCATTACATTACCAAGATCTTTGATTGACGCAAAGATGGGTGATCAAGATGATACATTCTTTGTCTTAGTAGACGGAGAAGAGGTAGACTTTGAGGAAACTGCAACATCTACAGATAGAACACTAACAATACATTTCCCAGCAGGTGCTGAGGAAATTGAGGTCATTGGTACCGTAGTAGTCCCAGAATTTGGTACAATCGCAGTTATGATTCTAGCAGTAGCAATTATATCAATAATTGCAGTATCTGCAAAATCAAGACTAAGCATTATGCCAAGATACTAAATTCATCTTTTTTCTCTTTTTAAGATTCTGTGTAATCTGAGGGAGTTAGATCAAACTTCTCAAAAAATTATCACTGTTTACTTTCAGAGGTTAAATAGAGATGTTAAACCAACTTAAGTTCAATTTTCTTGTTCTATTTCTTGTTTTTATCAAGTTTTGAATTACAGTTAGAACACCTATCACCAAAGTTAATATTTATTTTACCACATTTTGAACAACGAATCATACCTGTTAGAATAATAAAAATATAATATTTAATTCGATCAAAAAAGACAGCCTATTTGTTAAGTGCATTTTATGATGTTAGGAGAATAATGAATATTCCATGCACTAAATGCTGTGAATATTATAGTGTCAGTGCGTGAGAAATATCTATTAAAAATGGGATTAATTCCTTTTAACACGCCATTATATTGTGACGAATGGAAATGATAAGATTGCTTGCGTTCTGAATCAAAGTATTCCATTTGTTTTCCCCTCAATTTTGATTCCTGCCTTTCCATAACAATACTGAATTGATAACATGCAAACATGGACAGAAACTACCAGCTACGATCAAAATAGAGTCAAAATCACTCAATAACTAAAAACCCCCGAAGTAAACAGGAAAATTTTTCCAATAAAATCGGGCAACCCCCGTTGATTACCCAGAATCCTTTTTAAGATTCTGTGTAATTCAGGGGAGCTAATCTCTCGTGGGTAGTATCGGTAGCTGGAAATTTATGCTTTTTTTACTTTGATAATTGGGTTCATGTTTACTAGATAGACTGATTCTCCTTCTTTTGTGTAATGTTTTGTTTTACTTATTTGACCTACAACTGTTTTGACACTTAAAATCAAATTATTACTTAATTCATACACGCTAAAATCTTCTTTCAAAACTTCAAAATCAACATCTTGTTCAATCATCCCCTGTGCTAAATCCTCACCTTGTGATTGTGGTTGAAATCCCATAGGATTTCGCTTTTCTTTAGGTACAAATGCAGATACTAAATTTGTAGGATTAACATTGAATCCTTCAGGATTTCTTGGGTCAGCGATTATGCTGTTGATATGGACTAATGCTTTTACGATTGTCCCATCACTCAATTTGTAATAACTGGGTCTTTCAACTCTTGGTTTTATTGTGACATAACCCATCTCTTTGATTTCGGACATAATTTCTTCTTCAGGTATCATTTCTTTTCTTGTTTAAGGTATTTTCATGTAATTCATAAACTTTTAACTATTCCAATATGTAATAAATTCTGTTTCACTAACACCTATTTCTAACAAAATTTGTCGAAATAACCCTTTTCCAAGTTCTTTACGTTCAGGTATAGATACTCGTTTAGTTGTTGAGATAAAAATATGATGAGAACCACGAGTTCTATCATATACAAATTTTTTTTCTTTAGTTAAAAATTTAATTAAATCATCAGAAGAAATTACTGGAAGATTAGTCACAAAGTAACTAGTTTTGAATCAAGATAAATTGTTCGCTTTTTCTACCAATAGATTCTAGCATTGCCTGTATTGCTTCAAAGGCATTTTTCATTGCTTCATCTTCAGTTTTTCCATCAGTTACTACCCCTTGTAGATCCTGACATGTAGCAACATATCTTCCATCTTCATCTTTTTTTAGAGTTATTCTAAATACAGAAAGATATTTGTCTTCTGATGATGCACCCGTAAATCCTTTATCAACAGGTATGAATTTCAATGATGTTTTTTCTGCATCTTGTAACTCAAGATCATGTGGAATAACAAATGATTGAGACATGTATGACGTCACCTTGTTCTCTTATTAGAGCTTTCTACTTTAAAAGGAGTGTGAGAACTATCTGACGACACACGCTTTATTTTCACACTTTTACCATCAATCACAAATGTAATATTTTCAGGTTCACCTAATGCTTCAATTACAGGCTTTGGTATAGAACTTTGATAACCACGACTTTCATTGAAGTTTACACTAACTGTAAACTCTTTAGCATCCTTTTTCCATTTTGGCATAACGTAATTTCTTTATCTACGTATAAAAAGATTATCTACGTAGTTACGTAATATTTTTATATACGTATATACTATATCTACGTAGATATGAATCAAAGACAAGAAAAAGGAAAAATCATAGCAGAAAAAAACAACCAAATCAAAAGAATTGATTCAAACCACTACAAAGTAAAATCACAATCAACTAACAATGAATACGATATTATTTCTACAGAATCAGGGCTTTCCTGTTCATGTCCAGATCATCAGTTTAGAAAAGTTTGCTGTAAACATATTCATTCTGTGGAAATTAGCTTAAAAATTAGACAAAAAGTAGAACAACAAATTGTAACAATTAATCCAATAAACATGGATTGCTGTACCAAATGCCAATCAGAAAAAATAAAGAAAATAGGAATTAGACACAACAAAAATTATGATATTCAGATGTATAGATGTAAAAACTGTAACAAGAAATTCTCAATGAATTTAGGATTTGAGAGACTAAAGGCTACGCCTGAATCAGTTACAGCTTCAATGAATCTCTACTTTAACGGTGAGTCATTAAGACATGTTGCAGATTCAATGAAATTATTTGGTGTCAAAGTCACTCATAAGACAATAGAAAATTGGATCAAAAAATATGTCAAATTGATGGACAAATATCTGGAACAGATAACACCACAAGTAGGCGATACTTGGAGAACTGATGAAATTTATCTGAAAATCAAAGGAAATAGAAAATATCTTTATGCAATGATGGACGACCAAACCCGTTTATGGATTGCCTCACAAGTTTCAAACAACAAATACACAGAAGATGTTAGACCACTATTTAGAAAAAGTCAAGAAATTGCAAACAAACGACCAGCGGTTTTAATTTCTGATGGGGCTAGAAATTTTGCAGAAGCCCATAAAAAAGAGTTTAGGACTTTAGCAAAACCGCATTCAATCCATATCAGCCATATTCACTTGAAAGGAGATTTTAACAATAATCGTATGGAGAGGCTTAATGGTGAAATTCGTGATAGGGAAAAAGTAATGAGAGGTCTAAAAAAGGAAGATTCAACAATAATCACAGGCATGAAAATACATCATAATTTTATTCGACCTCATATGGCATTAGATGGGCAAACTCCAGCTGATAAAGCTGGAATAAAGATTGAAGGTAATAATAAATGGATTACATTAATTCAAAATGCAACCAAAAAAACATAGTTTCTTTACGGTTCACCTGTTAGAAGTTTATACAAATCATTCGAATCCATAATGGTATTTGCCTTTGTAAAAGATGCAATCTGATTTACAATATCTTTTTGGATTTTATCCTCTAAATCATTTAATCTTCTCATAAGCGGTATTCCTTTTTGTATTATAATTTCTTGAAAAATTTTAAATTCTTTGATTGTATCTAGTGAATATTTTGACATAGGTCTAGATAGAAATTCATTTTTTATGCGATCATATTCTCGTTTAATATCATCCCATAAAACCTCAAATTCTTTGAGTTTTTGAGTTTCTTCACTTACATCACGTTCACTAAGTCTAAAATAATCAAGAAGTTTTAAAATTCTATTTGTTTTACTGTCAATGTATTTTGTAAGACCATCTCCAACTTTTATTATAATATCCAGACATGTTTGTTGAATGTACTCAGGGGAACGCTGTTTTCGATTTTTAGCATAATTAATTATTGCGTCATTTGACATTTGGATGATTTGTTCAGAACCATTCAATATCTCAAATAATGCCTGAATTTCATCTGTTTGTCCAATACTTCGATCTCTCAATCTAGCAAACCTCACTGCAACGTAAAATGGTGATTCTCTTTCTTTTGATGGATTCGTTATCATATTCACTATTAGATTGAATATAGAGTTTTTTTACTAACCAACACCAGCTACCGATACTACCCACGAGAGATTATCTCCCCTGAATTACACAGAATCCTTTTTAAAAATATATATTAATACCAAGCAACCGTTTGCAGATTAGAATGAATTTTAAACGATCAACAACATCAATGACATTAGCTCTAATAGCCTTGTCAATAATCGCAATAACTTCAATTCAACAGGATGCTTTTGCTCAAACTACAGGAATGACAGTTTCAGCTACATCTTCAGAAATGTCTGATACCATATCAGTTAATGGACATACAATGTCACAAATTACAGATGTAACATTTACAGTGATTTCTCCAAGTCAAAACATAGTTAGTGTTGATCAAGTAAAACCAGATATGATGGGAAACTTTGCCACAGAATTTAAAACAAATTCAATGTGGAAAGAAGATGGATTTTACACCATTAAAGTTGAACAAAGTCCACATGGAAGTTCATTATACAAGTTATCACTTCGTGTGGAAGTAAACAATGGTATGACTACAAGAACAGAGGTTACTCAATCCACTGAAAAACCAGGAGCCTTTGAATCAAAACCTGTAGAGAGAACAGGGTTGACAATCATAGAAGCAAATTCAATTGCAGGTTCAAATACAATTTCAATAAAGGGAATGACAGATAGTGCAAATTCCATCACATTGAAAGTAGTGGCACCAAATGGAAATGTAGTTGTTGTTGATCAATTTGTACCAATTATAGATACACAGGGTAACTTCTTAAAAGACATTACAACTGGTGGACCACTATGGAAGCAAGATGGAAATTATAAGATCACAGTTCAACAAGGAGAAGATCCTAGATACAAGCATTCTATTGAAGTCGGAATAAAAGATGGTGTTGTAATTCCAGAATTTGGTACAATCGCAGTTATGATTCTAGCAGTAGCAATTATATCAATAATTGCAGTATCTGCAAAATCAAGACTAAGCATTATGCCAAGATACTAAACCTACAACTTTTTTCAATTTTTAAATATACATAAATAGAGATGGGTTCAATTCGCAAATAAGATGAACAACCGTACGTCGTTCGCGCTATTGGCCGTTTTGACTGCAGTCGGTACTTTAACTTTGTCATCAGCATATGCTCAAGCATGTGTAGGTTGTGAAAAAACAGATGGTGGAAGAGAAGCAGCAAATCAAATGTTGCTTATGGATATGCCAATTTCTGTTTGGACAGATAAAACAACCTATGATAATAATGACAAAATCATGGTATACGGTAAAGTAGCAAATGTTTCTGGAATGCCAGTAACACTTACTGTTATGAGTCCATTGAATTCTGTTGTCACAATTGCTCAATTAGATGTAAAAAGTGATGGTAGTTTTGAAACGACTCTAAATACAGGGGGGGAATTGTGGAAACATAAAGGTACATACACCATAAAAGTCAACTATGGTACTTTTGAAAAAAATAACAAAGTGCTTGTTGAACTAACAGGTGTAACTTCAGCTGGCTCAACCAATTGTGGTCCTTCAGAGTTATCTCTAAAGGGTGATCATTGTGTACCATATAGTATTACAGGTGGAATGGTAGCCGGAGCAAGCATCAACAGTAATGACAATTCAATTATTGTCAAAATCAGTTCAACTGAAGATGGAACATTCACATTAAGTCCAGACAAATCAATCCTAAATGGTATCTTCATGGTACTAGTTGATGGAGAAGAAGCTGATGATGTGGAAATTAGTGGCAATAGTGTCACAGTAATGTTCCCAGCAGGTGCTGAGAAAATTGAAGTAATAGGTACCTCTGTAATTCCAGAATTTGGTACAATCGCAGTTATGATTCTAGCAGTAGCAATTATATCAATAATTGCAGTATCTGCAAAATCAAGACTAAGCATTATGCCAAGATACTAAACCTACAACTTTTTTCATTTTTTCATTTTATTGATAGTAAAGGAAATATAGAATCATTCAATAAGAAATTTTGTGCGAGTTGTAATTATTTCTGGGATTTTAATTTTATTGGTTGCTTTTACTTTACCAGCTTTTGCAGATTCAATAATTTCTATAGAAACAAATGCTAAATCATACAAAGAGGGAGAGACAGTTGTAATTTCAGGCAAAGTAAATACAGTCATAGTTGGAACACCTGTAACATTACAGATTTTCAATGAAGGTAATTTGGTAGATATCGCACAGATCACCGTAGCAGCAGATGGAAGTTATTCACATACAATAATTGCACAGGGCCCACTATGGGCTAAAGAAGGAGAGTATACAGTAAGAGCATCTTTTGGGGGAGGAAATATTGCAGAAACTCAATTTAATTATTTATTAAATACTGGAGTATCCACTACAAATACCTTTGAAGTAGATGCGGGAAGTCATGGCACGTTTGATGTAGAATATTCCATAGAAGGTGGAACTGTAAAAAACATGGTAGTAGATCAGGATATTTTTGCATTGATAGTGACAGTTGATTCTACGGATAAGGGATCTATTTCATTAAAAATTCCAAGAGATGCACTTGATGCAAAAAAGCAAGACAACACAGATGACATATTTATCATAATAATAGATGGAATTGAAGCACCATATCAAGAGACAGTAACAGATTCAGATTCAAGAGTAATCACAATCAATTTTGAGCAAGGAGATTCAGATATTGAAATAATAGGTACCACTGTAATTCCAGAATTCGGAACAATCGCAGTAATGATTTTAGCAGCAGGAATCATAACAACAATAGTTGTTACAAGAAATAGATTTCAAATGGTTTTTTAGAATTTAGTTAAAACGAGTACTTTTCTTTAAATGGCGAGACAGAGCGTAGTTCTGCAGTGACTTTTTTTAGAATATTTACAGTCTCATCTATTTGCTCTAAAGTATTAAACAATCCAAGTGTCAATCTCAATGAACCTGTAATCTGCTCATATGAATATCCCATAGCCTCTAAAACATGTGATGCTTTTTGAGTGTGAACAGAACATGCAGAGCCAGTTGATGCAGCAATTCCATATTCATCTAATTTAATAATTAGATCTTCTCCTGCAACTCCTAGAAATGTAAAATGAGCATTATTTGGTAATCGGTCTTCAGGATGACCGTTGAGAGTCACGCCTGAAATTTCACCGAGAACTTTTGTAACAAGAATATCTCGCAGGTTTTTCATGTGAGATATATTTTCAGATAAATTGAGTGCAGCAATCTCACATGCTTTTCCAAATCCTACAATATTTGCCACATTTTCAGTACCTGAACGTAAACCGTGTTCCTGACCTCCACCTAAAATAACAGGATCGATATCAACTCCATTTCGAATATACAATGCCCCAATTCCTTTTGGCCCATTAATTTTATGTGAAGATATTGAAAGTAAATCTACGCCTAATTTTTTTACATCTATTGGTATTTTCCCTACTGCTTGAATCGCATCTGTATGAAATAGAATATTTTGTTCATTACATAATTTAGCAATTTTAGAAATTGGCTCTATTGTACCTACTTCGTTATTTGCAAACATGATTGAAACAAGACAAGTGTTATTTGAAAGTGAATTTTGTAGAGCATCCAAATTTACAACTCCTAGATTATCAACAGGCAAATAGACAATATCAAATCCATTTCTTGCAAGCTTTTTACATGGTTCCAAGATTGCATCATGTTCAATAGAAGATGTAATTATTTGAGAGTGTGATTTTTTCTCGGAAATTCCATAAAGCGCAGTATTATTAGATTCAGTGCCTCCAGAAGTAAGTAAAATTTCAGAAGGATCAGCGTTGATTAGCAGGGCAATTTGTTTTCTTGCTTTTTCCATAGCTTTATTGGCCAATCTACCATAACGATGGATTGATGAAGGATTACCATATTGTTCTTTAAGATATGGCAACATTGCATCTAAAACATTTTCATGAATTTGCGTTGATGCTGCATTATCAAGATAAATCAATCTGTAATCACGTTAATTTTTCCTGGTCTATATCCATCTGGATCTACATGAACAGATAAAAATCCAATTAATTTTAGTTTGTTTGTTATTTCATTCAAAATGTTATCTTCAAAAACAGAAATTCGATCTTTGTCTACTTCAATTTTTGCATTTCCGTTAAGATCTCTAACTCTGACTTGTTTTAGATTTGTAATCTGTTTTACAATTGTTTCTCCTAATTCTATTCGCGTTAATTTTTCAGCAGTTACTCTTTGTCCCCATGGAATGCGTGATGCCAAACAAGAATTAGATGGTTTATCATATACAGACAGACCTATCAATTTTGCAGCTATTCGAATTTCATTTTTTGTAAAATTGGTTTCTACCAATGGGCTTCTAATGCCATTTTTCTTTAATGCATTAATTCCTGGCCTGTATTCGCCTAAATCATCTAAATTTGTCCCATCAACAATAAATTCAACGTCATATTGTTTTGCTAAAGTAATTAGATGATCACCTAATTCAAGTCTGCAGTGAAAACAACGATCGGATGAATTCTTTACAAACTCTTCATTTTGAAGCTCATCATAATCTAAGAGAATTTGCTTAATTCCGATTTCTGAACAAATTTGTTTTGCTGTTTCAAGTTCCTCTTTTGATAAAGTTTTGTAATCAGCGGTGACTGCAATTGCAGAATGGCCTAATTTTTGAAATGCAGCAAATGCAACAAGTGCACTATCGACACCACCTGAAAGGGCAATCATTACTTTATTTTTGTTTTTAAACCAATCAATAAGATCATCAAGTTTGGCCATATCATTTACCTAGTTGTAGTATCTTTGCCCTAATCAAAGACTCTGTTTCCTTTATTGATTTATGTAGTGTATCAGATATTAATTTTAAATCATCAAATTCAATTTTAAAATGATTTTTACCTTTAAATGATGAAATTTTGTATTTTACAACAAACTCTTTTCCATCAAGTGTTAATTTTGCTTCGTGATGTGTTCTTGGAACGATAAACCTATCTAAAGTAGCTACACGTATCCCTAATGTTCCCGTTTCAGTTACTAAAATATCCATAATATCATGCATTGATGAGTCATCACAAATAACAGATATCAGATTTGTGGGCCTTCCTTTTTTTGTAATGCCGTGATAAATAGAAACATCTTTGGCACCTTTATTCATAATTTTTTCAATCGTATTTGCTAATATTTCACCAGATATATCATCAACGTTAGTTTCTAAAATTTTAACAGAATCTGATTCAAAGTTTTTTGTTTGTGTTCCTTTTACAATTTTTAATACATTTGAAAATCCATCAAAGTTTTTTTTTCCTGCTCCATATCCAATAGAATTTATCTGCATTGAAGGATAGTAATCCACAGATATTTTTGAGAGGTTAACTAGGATGCTAGCACCTGTTGGAGTAGTTAATTCATCACTAACATGACCACCGTGAATCGATAATTTTGAATTTTTTAAGATTTCAAGAATGGCGCTTGCAGGATTAGACATAGTCCCATGAGAAAAAGTTACATTTCCTCCACCAACTGCGATAGGCATACAGACAATTTCTTCATCAAATATCCCTAAATCATCCAGTGCAATTGCAGTTCCAACAATATCAATCAAAGTATCAATACTTGATGCTTCATGAAAATGAACCGAATCTACAGGTAAGCCATGAATTTTAGATTCGGAGTATATCAGAGTATCAATACAAGATTCTGCAAAAATTTTTGCCCTATTAGAAAAACCAATTTCTTTTGCCAAATCAATGATTGCCTTTTTAATTTCTATACCCTTTCTTTCATGAACATTTTCATCTATATCTAAAAATAATTCTGTGGCATCTATACCATGTTTATCTATTTTTTTAAAATCAATTTGTTTAATGACTGAATTAGATAGAAATTTTTTTGATAGTTTAACACCATCAATAATTTTGGTTTTATTAGCACCCAAATCTACCAAAGAACACAAAAGCATATCACCAGATACACCTGCAATTTGAGGATCTATCACAATAACCATAGATAGAAGATTACTAAAAATGCATATAAATTCTGTCTAAAGAAACAAAAAATTTCACTAGATTTAATTATTGAAAATTGGTGGCTTAATTCATGATTACAATAATAGGTTCAGGAAAAGTTGGTGGAGATGCAGCTTTGTTCTCAGCACTAAAACGATTAGATGATCAAATTTTGTTACTAGATGTTGTAGAGGGGTTACCACAGGGTGAAGCAATGGATATCAATCACATGTTATCAGAACAAGGAATTGATGTGGAAGTAAAGGGGTCTAGCAATTTTGCAGATATGAAAGGTTCTAACATAGTAGTGGTTGTGGCAGGTTCTGGAAGAAAGCCAGGAATGACTAGGATGGATCTTTTGAAAATCAATGCGACTATTGTAAAAAGTGTTGTAGAAAATATCAAAAAATATGCAGATGATTCTATAATAATTCCAGTTACAAATCCACTTGATCCTATGGCATACATTACTTACAAGGTTTCAGGATTTGATAGAAGTAGAGTATTTGGAATGGGTGGAATGTTAGATTTATCTAGATTCAGACAATTTATTCATGAGGCCACAGGTCATTCTCGAGATTCTATTAGAGCATTAGTAATTGGAGAGCATGGTGAAAACATGTTACCCCTACCAAGATTTTCCTCAGTTTCAGGAATTCCACTTACTTCATTTCTTCCAAAACAAAAATTAGATGAACTTGTTCAAAATACAAAACAAGTTGCGGCAAAGGTAATTGAATTAAAAGGTGCAACAATACATGCACCTGGAAATGCAATTTCTGCAATGATTGAATCAGTGGTAAGAGATAGAAAACAAGTGATACCAGTTTCAACATTTCTTAAAGGAGAATATGGTCATTCAGATGTCACAATAGGAGTTCCTGCAGTAATTGGAAAGAAGGGTGTTGAAAAAATAATTGAATTAGATCTAAATGCTGAAGAAAAACAATTGTTTGATAGTGCAGTACAAAGTGTGAAAAGTGCAATTTCTGGAATTCAAATATAAGCATTTTTTATTCAAATTAAGGTGGAATGTTATTGGAAATTCATGAAATTTTAGAATCTCTAGAAAAAGGAAAAATTTCAGTAAATAATGCAAAAAAAATGCTATCACTTTATTCTATTGAGAAAATAGAAGGGATCGCCAAAATTGACATAAATAGAAGAAAACGAAAAGGAATACCAGAAGTAATTTTTGCAGAAACTAAAAAATTAGATGAAATTAAAAAAATAATTAAGAAGACAGTAGAAAAAACAAATTCAGTAGTAATTTCAAGAATCAACAAAGAAGATTATTTCAAAATTATAGAATTCGCAAAAAAATTAAAATTAAAAATAAAAACTGGAAAAAACTCATCAACACTATTACTATTTAAAAATCCAATAAAATTCGAAGGTGGAAAAGTGGGCATACTTACAGCAGGAACATCAGATGTGGGGGTTGCTGAAGAGGCCAGATTGATGAGCGAGGCAATGAACTGTAAATGTATTTCAAGCTATGATGTGGGGGTTGCTGGAATTCAACGAGTATTTCCAATTTTAAAAGAAATGATAAAAGAAGAAGTGGATTGCATAATCGTAGTAGCTGGAATGGAGGGAGCGTTAGCCACACTAGTCTCATCTATGGTAGATATTCCAGTAATTGGCATACCGACATCTATAGGATATGGCTATGGTGGAAAAGGAATAGCAGCTCTTGCATCAATGTTACAAAGTTGTTCATTAGGATTATCAGTAGTTAACATTGATAATGGAATTGCAGCTGGAGCAATAGCAGCAAATATTGCAAATAGAGCTGTACGAAAAAATAGATCAAAATAATACCCTAAAACGGAAATTTTAGAAAATTATGCGATTAATTAACCTCGTAAATGATATATAGCATACAAGAACGAAACTTGTTAATTGGCTGGGAAACGAATTGTTCTAACTGCTGATCGTAGTTTAATGACAAATTATAGAGGAAATTTTTTGTATGGATTTATCGCATGTGGTCCATACGAAGTACTTCCAGAATGGGTTTTTGATAAAGTGTTTTGTCCAGCAGTTGAAACTGATCCAGTTACAGGCGAAGCAAAAGTTGCACAAGTGGGATTAAGAAGAGTAGAAAGTGCATTATTACAAGGATACAGACGAGATGAAGTATTTGTTGCAAATCCAGAGATGTTGGAAAAATCTATTGGTCCAGATACTAAAGTGGTTGGAATTAATGTAATGGATCCACTTGGAATGGCACCAGTTACTACAACAATGTCACCTGAAAAATTATCATATGTTGCAATGAAATTTAAAAAAATGTGTGCTAACATTATCCAGTTAAAAAAGAAGTATGATTTTCATGTAGTAGTTGGAGGAAACGGTGCATGGGAGCTTGCAAAATCAGATAGAATGCAAATCCATGGAATTGACACAGTTGTAGTTGGAGAAGCAGATGAATTAGCATTAGATTTATTTCATGATTTAGAAAAAGGTGATGCACCAGAATTAATGCATTGTTTTGTAAAGAACATACAAAATATTCCAATTATTGAAGGGCCTACAATTAATTCGCTTATTGAAGCTATGAGAGGATGTGGAAGAGGGTGTGATTTTTGTGATGTGAATAAGAGATCCAAAAAAGATCTACCATTAGAAAGATTACAACATGAAGCAAAAATTAATTTAGATTATGGATTTGATTCTATTTGGCTGCATTCTGATGAGATGTTACTTTATGGATGTGACAATAGAGACTTTATTCCAAATAGAGATGCAATCACAGAGCTCTGGAAAGGTCTTAAAGGATTAGGAGCAAATTTCATTGGAACAACTCATATGACTTTCTCAGCTGTGGCAGCAGATCCAGAGTTAATGCGACAAATTTCAAGTATCAATAAACAAGATGAAACAGGTAGGTGGCTTGCAACTAATTTGGGAATTGAAACTGTTGCTCCAAACATGGTAAGAAAGCATCTTGGTGTAAAAACAAGACCATTTGCTCCTGAAGAGTGGGGTAGTGTGGTAAGAGAAGGCGCAAAAATATTAAATGAAAATCATTGGTTCCCAGCTGCAACAATCATCATAGGTTGGCCAGATGAAACTCCAGATGATGTTCAATATACAATTGATATGATGAGTGACTTTAGAGAGATGAACTTTAGAGGATTAGTAGCACCATTACTTTATCAAGACTTTAGTGAAAAAAATTCAATGCATTTTGGAAATTTGAATGAGGCACAATTTACATTGTTTTGGAAATGTTGGGAAAATAATCTTCGAGTAATTAATGATATTATTCCAATCATCCTTAGAAACAAAACATATGGTCCACCAATGAAAGTATTCATGTATGGAATTCTAAAAGCAGGTACGTGGGCAATTATGAGATATCTTAGAGGATTATGCAAAGATCTATTCAACGGTAGAACCCCAGACGAAATTATCGATAAATATGCAAGAAGTAGATCAATTTCTGCCCCAAAGATTCAAACAAAAAAATTATAGATTATCTTCAATTATTATCATTGTATGAAATACAAATGATGATGTTATCTCATGTTTCAGGAAAATTTTAAGTTCATACAAAATTTAGAAAATCATGGCACGAAAGAAAAAGGATTTGAAACAACGCCAGAATCTTCAGTGTCATTGGCATTGTCCTTGCGAAGATTGTAGAACTGATGAAAATCAGCAATAGTAAAAATAACATTTAGATTCTAAACTCTTTTCATAATCCTTAAGTAATTCCAAAACCATTCAAAATTCAATGGCACATACACATTATCATAAAAATACCCAATGCAATCTTTCAGCAAATCCGCCATTTCATAACAACAGCTGTCTTAACCGTGGTGCCGAAATATTTTGCACTCTAAAAACATCAGGAGAGCACAATGGTGAATACATGTGCCGCCATCAGGGAGCAGGACCTTCATCAAAGCAGACTAGAAGAAAAACTGTTGCAAAAAAATCCACCACTAGAAAAAAGGTTGCAAAAAAGAGCACTGCTAAACGAGTTGTATCAAAGACAAAAAGAAAATCTTCTAAAAAGTAATCATTTTATTATTTTTAATACAATGCCAAATTCTGAACCATAATCTTTACAATTGTAATTTCCTGAACATTTTTCAACCCATCTCTAGTCTTTGTCCCGTGTCTAAACTCGTATTTTCTCTCAGATTGAAACGTTCTTTCTAGACATAGCACAAAATTACTCACAAAGAGGGGGGATTCCCTTTTTATAGATTTTTAATAGCTTCATCAGCTATTGTGTTTCTTTTTGGTGTTAAAGATACAAAGTAATTTTTGTCTGCTCTTTCAATGGCATTGACTTTTTTGAAAGACTTTGAATTAATATCAAATTCGTAAATTCCTGATTCAAGTGTACCTTTAGCATAAATCATAAGATAGGTGTCTCCAGTTGCAGATCCTAGTGGAATGAATGCCATAATGTATCCTTTGTATGAATTAATTGGCATTGTATTTTTCATTGGAGGAGCTGCAGATGACATGTACATGAAGATATCCTCAATAGTATCAAATTCTTCATATTCAATTTGCATTATAATTAGTACTTTGTTTCAATATAATAACTTAGAGTGACAAGTTCAGATTAATAAAAAACAAATAGTTTTGTAATTTATTAAAGATTTTTTTTGGTTTTTCTATTTTTAATAATTTTAATAATTACAGATACTGAAATCACTATTATAGCAACAAAAAATGCTATTTGACCAATTTCTATAGTGTACAAAAACAAATGAGATAAAAGCCCAAAAAATAAGATTTCAAACATGTTCATACCTTATTGAAACTCCAGAAAGAACCATCATTAGATGATTCCTTCTGGATTGTTGGCGTGCAAACCGTATTGAATTTTCAAACTCTTAATTAAAAGTGTATTTTTTGGGATTTTACATTTTGAAAAATTTAGCATTAATACTCTTAAACAGTTTGAATCTTGGAGTATCAAACAAAATTGATAGAACTTGTGA
>JAIOOR010000018.1 GCA_021414365.1 Nitrosarchaeum sp. | reverse complement strand
AACTGATAAATCAGCTCCAGATTCTGACGGCGATGGAATTTTAGATAATCTTGATAAATGTCCAAATCAACCAGAAACTTTTAACGGTTATCAAGACACTGACGGTTGTCCTGATAATATCACTTCTAATGTGGATACTGACGGCGATGGAATCCCAGATATGGTAGATGCCTGCCCATTAAATCCAGAAGTTTACAATAAATTCCAAGACGATGATGGCTGCCCTGATGCAGTAATAGAAACTACTACTCCATATCAGTCTCCAGATACTGACGGCGATGGAATCCCAGATCTAAAAGATGCATGTCCTACTGAACCTGAAAACTTTAACGGATACTTGGATTGGGACGGTTGTCCTGATACACTAGCTGCACAATCTACTATTTCCCAAACAATAGATACTGACGGTGACGGCATTGCAGACAAATATGATCAATGTCCTAGTGCACCTGAAACTTGGAACAAGTATAAAGATGAAGACGGTTGCCCCGACACCAGTCCAGAACAACAAAGATTCCTCCACGATGATGATCTAGATGGTATAATCAATGAACTTGATCAATGTCCTCTTGTACCAGAAGATTATGTGGGTGTAATTGACGGTTGTCCTGAACCATAGGTGTATACAATGAAAACGTATCAAATCTTTGGATTTCTGATTTTAACTATTTCAGCCATTGGTTTGTCTCAAAGTAATGTTTATGGTATCCAAGACAATGACGGTGATAGCGTACCAAATGAACTTGATCAATGTCCACATTTGAAAGAAGATTATCTAGGCATAGTTGACGGTTGTCCTTCTAAGTTTGTACCATGGTATGATGCTGATTCTGACGGAATACCAGATGATATTGATCAATGTCCTACAGTTAGAGAAAATTATAATAAATTCCAAGATGACGACGGTTGTCCTGATGTCTCACCTACTTTAGGCAAAGAAACTACTGTAGATTCTGACGGTGACAGTATTGCAGATAATCTAGATCAATGTCCAACTCAACCAGAAACATACAATGGATTCCAAGACACTGACGGTTGTCCTGATAAATTTACTTCCACACTTGACACTGACGGCGATGGCATCCCAGATGCAGTAGATACATGTCCATTAAATCCTGAAACTTTCAATAAATTTGAAGATGAAGATGGCTGTCCAGATACAGTTACCGAAACTACAACCACATACCAATTACCTGACGCTGATAACGATGGCATCCCAGATGCCAAAGACGCATGTCCTACTGAACCTGAAAACTTTAACGGATACCTGGATTGGGACGGTTGTCCTGATCTCTCAGGAATTTATTCTCCTGGTCTAATTGACTCTGATTATGATGGAATACCTGACAATGTTGATAAGTGTCCTACAGAGCGTGAAAATTTTAACAAATATCAAGACACTGACGGCTGTCCTGATGTGATTGATTTTCCTATGACTGGTGATTATGATGCTGACGGTGTATTTGGCACCAATGATCTTTGTCCTTATCAAAAAGAAACCTACAATAAATTCCAAGACACTGACGGCTGTCCTGACACATTACCTGGAACTACAAAAATAATTGACGCTGATAACGATGGAATTCC
>JAIOOR010000016.1 GCA_021414365.1 Nitrosarchaeum sp. | reverse complement strand
TCAGTGCCTCATGGTTCTCATCATTCATTTATTCTTAAAGTAAATGACGGAATTACAATTACAAAGAAAAAGTGGTCACCTGTTGAAAAAAATCTAATTGAATCAAACAACAAACAAATTGGTTTTGTTTTAGTTGCAATTGATACTGGAGATTGCGGCATTGCAAGATTGAGAGGGACACATTTGGAATTTATTCCAAATATTTATTCGGGTTCTGGAGGAAAAAGATACAAAACAAATTTCAATATTGAAAAGTTCTTTGAACAAATTCAGCAGGCATTGATTTCCATAGTTAAAGATACAGATTCAATTATTATTTTTGGTCCAGGAGAAACAAAGAAAAGATTTTCCAACTTTCTTTTAAAATCACAAAATGCACAAAAATACAAAATTCAGATTGCAGAGGGAATTGATTCTGGGGGAGAAGACGGTATCTACACATTTACGAAATCGCAAACAATGAAAGAAATAATGTCAGAGAGTAAACTTGCCAAAGTATCTTCGATTATTGATGAGATTATGCTAAGAGCAAACAAAAAAAGTAGAAAATTCACTATGGGTTTTGAGGAAACACTGAAAGCAAATCAGTTTGGTGCTGTCGAGTTGCTTGTTTTTTCAGATAAAGCGATTCAGACAAACGATGAACAAAAAGTCATTGAATTTCTCAATGATGCAGAAAGTAAAGGTGTGAAAACTTTCAGTGTGGATTCATCCACAGATATCGGTCTTAGAGTAACAGGATTGGGCGGAATAGTTTCTTTGTTACGTTATGCTATAGAATCCTAAGTTGTTGATTCAACCAGCCATTTAAGATAAGATTTGTTAATTGATGTAATATCAATCTCAATGATTTCTGGTACATCATAAGGATGAGTTGATTTTATTTTTTCTTTGAGATGTTTTTTGTTTTTTTGTGTTGTTTTAAATAATGCCAGATACTCTGACGTATTTTCAATTTTTTCTTTCCAAGAATAAACTGATGAGATTTTGATAATGTTAACACATGCAACAATTTTGTTTTTAACTAGTTCATTTGCGATTTTTGTAATTGAGTTTTTGTTAGGATAAGTAGAGATAATCATAATTGGTGCCATAGTAACTATAAATGACCGTAGTTTAAAAAATTAACAATTAATTTGAACCTTGATTTTATTACTCAAAATTCGATCATCTATGTTCTAATAGCATGGGTAATAATTTTAGGAGTTGCCAAGGGATTAAAATTAGAAAAACATGGCTTTGAGCTTAAAGTATACAGCCTAGTTTACAAAAATCAGCAAGTACAATCCACATTAACAAAAATTCTGGGACGAACTAGACGAGGAATCAAAGTTTTTGCTAATGTTAGTGTAGTAGCAGGTTTTCTTATGATGGGATTTGCATTTTGGTTTTTACTATCAAATGTTTCTAAATTTTTTGTAGCACCATCTGAATTCTCACAATTAACAGTATTGATTCCCGGTGTTACTTTAACATCTTCATCATCAATTCTATACTTTTTGCTCTCAATTCCAATTGTTCTGGTAGTTCACGAAGGTGCACATGGAATTGTTGCAACTCTTGAAAAAATTAAAATCAAGACAGGCGGATTTGCAATATTTATTGCAATGTTTGCAGGATTTGTAGAACCAGACGAGGAGGAATTCAACAAGGCAAAAAAGATGTCAAAGTTAAGAGTAATTGGTGCAGGAGCTACTGCAAATGTGATTTTTGCATTGGCATTAGGATTGATACTATTAACAAATCCTTTCTTTGCAATGATCGTACCTGAACCATTACTAAGTGTGTTTTATGATTTACCAGATGGCGTAGCTGTGCTTTCAATAATTCCAGATTCAGGAGCAGAAAAAGCTGGAATGCGTGCAAATGATATCATTACTTCGATTAATGGAATTAAGATACTAAGTCCGTTAGATTTTCAAAAGACAAATCTAGTTCCAGGTGAGATTGCCAAAGTCTCAATACTTAGAGATGGACAGACATTACAATTTCCTGTTGAAGTAATTCCATCACCAGATGATCCTAAAAAAGGATTAATTGGAATTACAAGAGACAATTCATTTGCATACAAACCTGTTTTGAATTTTATTGAATGGAAGGATCCAGGAGTTTCAATGTTTTTGTTATGGCTATGGATGATCTCGTTTTTTATTGGAGTAATCAATATGTTACCACTGCCAATTTTAGATGGTGGAAAGTTCATTCATACAATTATTGATAAAAAAATATCAGACAAGGCAGTCAACATAACAATGTGGGGAATTTACGCATTCACATTTGGATTGTTTGGCTTGAATATTGCATTATCTTACATTAAATCAGGCTGGTTTACTATCTAAGCATCTAAAGAATCATTAATGAAAAAAATTACATGGTTTTATGAAATGCGACAGATGTGAAAATCAGGCAGCATACACTCGTAAATATTCTGGAGAAACACTATGTTCTAGTTGTTTTTCAAATTCTATCCTAAGAAAAACTGCAAAAACTATTTCAAAATATAACATGATTCAAAATAATGAACTCGTGGCAGTTGCAGTATCTGGCGGTAAAGATTCTCTTGCTTTGCTCAATATAATTAATCAGATGGCAGCTACTCATAATTTTAGAATAAAGGCAATAACAATCGATGAGGGCATTCCAGGATATAGAAATGAAGCATTAGAGATTGTCCAGTCATTTTGTAATAAATTAAATGTAGAGCACAAAGTTTTCTCGTACAAGGAATTATTTGATTTAACATTAGATGAGGCATTGGATTTGAGAGGAAATGAAAAAACATCGTCATGTTCTATATGCGGAACTTTAAGAAGACGTGCAATTGATCATGCTGCAAAAGATATTGGTGCAAATGTAATTGCTACAGGACACAACTTGGATGATACATTGCAGACATTTGTAATAAACATGCTATCAGGAGATACTAACAAAATAGGTTGGATGGATCCTGACACCTCAGAAAATACGTTGAGAAAAATAAAGCCATTTTGTGAGATTTATGAATCTGAAATTGTATTTTATGCATTTACAAATGATATTCCATTTCAAACAGAGCCGTGTCCGCATATGAATGAGGGAATAAGAACAGAAATTCGTGAATTCCTAAATTCTTTAGAAGGCAAACACAGTGGAGTCAAAAATAATCTCTATCAATCAATAGTCAAAGTGTCTCAAATTGTAAAGGATGTAAATTACAAACAAAAGGTGATTTGTGAAAAATGTGGTAGTGAATGCACTGGAAAGATATGTTCTGTTTGCAATATTGTTTTAAAACTAAAAGAAAATCAAGCCTAATGTAAATATGAAATTTATATTCATAATTAATTAAAAAATAGTGAATTAAAGTTTAGAACAAAAAATTACAGATCTAAAGATTATTTGGAGATGTAAGATGAAATAATTAAAATGCATTTATCAATTTTAAAAAATATGCTTATTCATGCATAATAAAAGACGATAGTCCTCGCTATGCACATATAACATATCATCTTTAGAAAAAAATGGTAGTAGGTAGGATCGGGGTGCCAGCCGTGCCCTGTTCTGAAACCGGCTATATGCAGAGATCAGCAACTGTTGGGTAAATCTCTAGATGGGTAATTCCCGCTTGGTGTGCGGAAATGAAATCACGCCGAGGCGGGTGGTTGCAGGACAAGAATTATCCGAAGGGATAATGTCTAAGTTCGAACCATCGAAAGGGATGAGGTCCGGGAGGGAGCAATCCTAAGGTGGAGCATCCACGCTTCCTCGTCTACGTGGCGGATCTTGTATGCCTTGAAATGGGGCTATTCGTCTAGACTGGAACCAACGGATCTACTACCTTTATAATTAAAATCAAGTTTCATCTATCATGGAAATGATTTCTTTTGGAAACAAGAGAAGTTACGATGATTTTAAAAAACAAATTCCAAAGTGTTCAACCGCTTTTTGATTCTCTAAGAGAGTTTTGTCTTTTGTTAGGTGAAAACGTAGTTGAAGACATAAGAATGCACAGAGTTGTATTTGGAAAATCCATGATATTTAGATGGTTTGCAGATGTAGAACCAGAAAGGGAAGGTATTTTAGTTAAAATTCAAAAAAGCAGAAAAGAAGAACCAAAGATTTTACAAATAAAACTAGGGCAAGATATCACAGAACTAAAAGATATTATAAAAAATGCATTTCAGACAATTAACTAATACAACACATCAAATTTGGAAAATTCTCCAGTAAATTTCTCGTTTCGAATTTCTACATCCTGGACTCTAGCATTGGCAGGACCTCCATGAGACCATTCAACTAATCTGCCTACCTTTTCTTCATCACCTTCAAGTACGGCTTCAACTCTACCGTCTTTGAGATTTTTTACCCAGCCAGAAACACCATTTTTTTTAGCCATTACTTTAAGAGCTTGACGAAAAAATACTCCTTGTACTTTTCCAGTTACAAAAATTCTAATTCTTTGCTTTGGCATACAAAAAATTATTTCAATAAGGTATTAATCAATTTTAGGCAAGAAAAATTAGATAATTACTTTCTTTCCTTGATTCTGGCTCTACCAGTTTTTCTGGCAGCAATGCTACCTACTTTAGCTCCTGGTGGGGCATTTCTAGATACTGTAGAACTTTGTCCAACATGTTGATGTCTTCCACCACCGTGTGGGTGAACATAAGCTGCTTGTGCTACACCTCTGACAATTGGGAACTTTTTTCCTTTAGCCCTAAAACTACGCCATTTGTTACCGGCACTCATAAAGAATCGTTCGCTAGCTCCGCCACCTGCGAGAGTTCCAATCATTGCTCTGTTTTTTGGATTGAGTGTAGTGAATTTTCCAGATGGGAGTTTTAATGTGACTCCTTCTTCACCGTGAGAGAAAACTGTAGCATTTGTTCCTGCTGACTTAACTATAGCACCACCATCACCAAAATGTCTTTCAACATTACATACGATGGTTCCATCAGGAATGTTTTGAACACTAATTACATTACCTTTCTCAATTTTTGATTTTAATCCAAACTGCAATGTCTCACCTACTTTGGTTCCAAGAACTGCAGGCATAAAAGAAACTGAACCGTCTTCAAATCGTACTTTAGCAAGAGGAGCTTCTCTTCCTCTTTCATGCACTAGATCTATTATTAGACCCTCATGTTGCTCAGATAATGAAAAACGCGGATATTTTGCTTTACTGCCTACCTTACCAGTAGAAGTAGATCTAAACTGAAATCCTCCACGGCCACGTCTTCTTACTAATGGTCTTTTACCCAAGTAGATCGTGTCGGATTCATTAAGGATTTTAAGCTTGTGATTTTGCCTGCGTAATTTGGCAAAATTACTACAAAGATATAAAAATTAGACAGAGGAGTTTGTTATATGAGCCAGAATGCACTTTCTCTAAAAGTTCTTGAAGCATATACAAGAGATGTAGGGCGTGGAGTTGCAAGAATTGATTATGATTCTATGGATACACTAAATGCATCAACTGGCGATGTAATTGAGATTAAAGGTAAAAGGAGAACTGTAGCAAAATGTCTTCCACTTTATCCATCTGATGAAGGAAAAGGAATTATCAGAATAGATGGATTAGGTCGTAATAATTCAGGTATTGCAATAGGTGATACCATTACTGTAAGAAAAATCAAAGCAGTTGCAGCTGAAAAAGTTGTAGTTGCACCACTGGAAGCAATTCCTCCAATTGACGAACGCTATCTTGCTGATGCCTTAGAAAGTGTTCCATTGATTAAGGGAGATAATGTGATGGTTCCATATTTTGGTGGTCGTTTAACATTTCAAGTGATTGGAGTAACACCTGCAGCAGATGCAGTGTTGGTTACTCAAAAAACCGTTTTCCACATTGCAGAAAAAGGTGAAACTCTACGAGGTGTACCTCAAGTAACTTACGAGGATATTGGTGGTTTAACTGATGAAATTAAAAAAGTAAGAGAGATGATAGAGTTACCATTAAGACATCCTGAAATTTTTGAGAAACTAGGAATTGAAGCTCCAAAAGGTGTGTTGTTATATGGCCCACCAGGAACCGGAAAGACATTACTTGCAAAAGCAGTTGCAAATGAAAGTCAAGCTCATTTCATTAGTATTTCTGGTCCAGAAATTATGAGTAAGTTTTATGGTGAAAGTGAAGCAAGACTAAGAGAAATTTTCAAAGAAGCAAGAGAGAAAGCACCATCGATTATCTTTGTAGATGAAATTGATTCTATTGCTCCAAAGAGAGAAGAAGTAACTGGAGAAGTAGAAAGAAGAGTGGTTTCACAGATGTTATCATTAATGGATGGATTAGAAGCAAGAGGCAAAGTAATTGTCATTGCAGCAACAAACAGACCAAACGCAATAGATCCTGCACTTAGAAGACC
>JAIOOR010000011.1 GCA_021414365.1 Nitrosarchaeum sp. | reverse complement strand
CAATGGTGTTGATGATAAAGATGGCTGCCCTGATCAACTTACCACTTCTAAAGACACTGACGGTGACGGAATTTCAGATAACCTAGATGCCTGCCCATTAGATCCAGAAGTTTACAATAAATTCCAAGACGATGATGGCTGTCCAGATGCAGTCATAGAAACTACTACTCCATATCAGTCTCCAGACACTGACGGCGATGGAATCCCAGATCTAAAAGACGCATGTCCTACTGAACCTGAAAACTTTAACGGATACTTGGATTGGGATGGTTGTCCTGACACTCCAGGTGCAGAATCCACATTACCTACAAACCCTGATACTGACAAAGATGGTATTCCAGATAAATATGATCAATGTCCTAGTGCACCTGAAACTTGGAATAAATACAACGATGATGACGGTTGTCCTGATATTACTCCAGAACAACAAAGATTCCTCCATGATGATGATCTAGACGGTATAATCAATGATCTTGATAAATGCCCGCTAGTTCCAGAAGATTATGTGGGTATAATTGACGGTTGTCCTGAACCATAGAATTAATCTAGTTTTTCTAAAAATATGTGATATTATTTTGATATACTAAATATATCAAAGAATCAAAATAGTTACAATGCTTCCAAAATTTTCAAGTAGAGCGTTTTTAGCTCCTATGGCCGGAGTTAGCGATCCTGCTCTAAGATTACAATGCAAAAAAATGGGGGCAGGACTAGTTGTGACAGAATTTACTAGCATTCACAGTATTATTGCAAAAGAACAACAACTAAAAGAAAACAAAAAAACCATTCAAGAATTTTTAGAATACTCTGAAAAAGAACGACCTCTCTCAGTTCAATTATTTGGCTCTGATCTTTCAGCATTAGAAAAAGCTGCAAAGATTGTCGAACCTTTTTTTGATATTATTGATTACAATATGGGTTGTCCTGCACCACACATAACACAACAAATGGCAGGTGGAGCTCTCTTACAAGAAATTAATCTTACTCAACAAATTTTTAGTACTCTAATTAATGCAGTAAAAAAACCTGTTACTTTGAAGATTCGTTCTGGTGTTACTGATGCAAGTAGATATCTTTTCAAAGAGATTGCACAAATTGCAGAAAATGAAGGAATACAAATGATTACTCTTCATCCACGAACAGTAACTCAAGGATATTCAGGTAATGCTGATTGGAAGATGATCAAAGAACTAAAAGAAATTTCTAATATTCCTATAGTAGGAAATGGTGACATAATAACTCCTGAAGATGCAAAATCCATGATTGATCAAACTGGATGTGATTATGTCATGATAGGTAGAGGTGCAATGGGAAACCCATTTTTGTTTGAACAAATTAATGATTATCTAAAAACTGGAACTTACAAACAATACTCCTTGAAAGATAAAATTGATTCATTTTTTGAATATCTTGGTCTTACTACTGAATACAACATAAAATTTTCAAACATTAAAGGACAGGCAATGAGATTTACTAAAGGAATGAAAGGAGGTTCAAAAATAAGACCGAAAATATCTCAATCAAAAAATATTGAAGAACTTGAAAAAATTATGACTGTTGCATATTCTATGTTTTCTTAATTTATTTAAAATGATAATTACAACATGTTTACAAATTTAAATTACTTTTTATAATAAACTAATGCCTATTCGGTTTTTCTATCTTTTAGTATCGGTTATTTAACCAAATTGGATTATTTTTATATATTTTGATATGATAATTTATCTATGAAAATTGGAGTTGAGTAATAAATTGGCAACTGCTTATGTTTTGATAAACTGTGATTTGGGTTCTGAAGAATTAGTTATTTCAGAATTAAAAACAATAGATGGTATTGCAGAGGTTCATGGAGTATTTGGTGCTTATGATATACTAGCAAAGGTAGAATCAAAGCAAGTTGAAACATTACGTGAAATTATAACATGGAAGATTAGAAAAATTCCAAAAATCAGATCAACATTAACTTTAATGGGAATTGAAGGGCAACAATAATGGAGTTAATTTGACAAAAGCTTATGTTTTGATAAACTGTGATCTTGGTTCTGAAAAAAGCGTTATTTCATCATTAAAAGAAATTGATACTGTTACCGAAGTTCATGGTACTCTCGGTCTTTATGACATTGTTGTAAAATTGGAATCTGATTCCGATGAAAAAATCCAAAAAACTATCACAAACACTATACGCAAAATGCCTAAAATTAATTCTACCATAACTCTTACTCGTTCTGAAGGTAAAGAACTATTTCAAATATCTGAAAAACTTATTGGATCAATGCTTGGCAGAAACAATGTTCAAGCGTATGTTGTTATTCTTGGTGACAAAGGAGAAGAATTCAATATTTTAAAAAATTTGAGTCATATTCCAGAAGTAAAAGAAGCTGAAGTTGTGTTTGGATACTATGATATAATTTGCAAAATTGAAACGTCACAATATGAAATATTAGAATATGTTATTACTAAGGCAATTAGGAAATTACCTCATGTTAGAACTACAATGACACTTAATGTTATTCCAGAACAAGAATCTTAATTTTTTGAAATTTTTATAACTCTGAGATAGCATTTTTCACATAGTTCAAGTTTGTCATATGTTTTTGTTTTTATTTTCTTAAGGCAAATGTCACAAACTGGAATACAATTCTCACAAAAGGCAGCTGGAATTTCTAATCCCCTTTCAAATGTTGTAGTTGATAAAATATTTCTATTCTCATGAATACAACCCCAGATGTATTTTGTTTTTATTCCCACATTAGTTATTACAAATCATAGTTTATTACCTAACTTTATTTTTTTCAAAAATTTGTTTTAATTTTGTATTTTAATCTGAATACATTTACATTTGCTCTATTTTTAATGAGTTTTTACATTTTACCAATTTAATGCTGTATTGTTTTGAAAATATGTCAATTTTCGAGAATCTGGATAATCCTGTACGCTATTCTGTCTATGTTTACATTTGGTTCTGTTGTGATCAAAAGAATACTACTTTTTAGCGGAAAACTCATCATGACTAATCTCTCTCGTCGTGAAGCCGAATATTTCACTGGACCCATAGAGTAATCAAAATGTTTCCTAGTCGATACTCTATAAGCTAACTCTCTGAATATTTTTTGTTGTTCCTCATTTGTTTCAAAAGGAATAATCCCCGCTCTAAATCTACCTTTTTTCAAACGTCCCTCCCCATCTACAAATCCTGCAAATCTGATATCCTTTTCCTCAAAAATTTCATCTAGTTTCTGCTCATACAAAGTTTCATTGATTTCATTTGACAACATTTGATATTTGGATAATCACAGTAAAATCATTCATGCCTACTAATCTTTACTTAATACAAATAATTTTTAATGCCTTTTTTATTCTTTTAAAACCCATATGGATTAGAAATCATCTGAAACCCATCTGAATTTTTAGAAACACTCAGTCACTTGCTTTTATACTTAGATTGTAATGAATGAATATCCCTTTAGCAAACATGTCCCCCAAAGGGACACACTGAGAGGAACCAATAGTTTCCTCTCAGTTAACTCATTTCTTAGATTTTTTGTTTTTTCTGGATTCTTCATCTCTAGATATTTTACGTTCTTTCCTAGTTGTGATTACACCTTTAACAATTATTGGTAAAGATATTCCAAATAAAATGACAACTAATTCTTTTGGAATGTCTGATACTACTTCTTCAGCAGTTTTTCCAGAATCTTCAGATGTAACAATTATCTGAAAAATTATAGTCGGAATAAACCAGACACATAGTCCTAAAATAAGCCAATACAGTCCCTTCAATGATTTTTCATTTTTAGACCACTTTATAATTTGAGAACCTTTCTAAGTATTCTCTGAATGAATTATTTTTTTGAATCTATTTTTACAACTATTGCACTTTGTTGATTGACTTGTTTTAAAAGAAAATAATTAGAGGGCTTCAGAACCTCTCTTTTTTGATGCGATATTTACAACATCATCAACTGTAGATAAAACAATTATTCCATCTCCCGCTTTTCCTGAATACGCTGCATCAGAAATTGCTTTGATTACCGATTCAACTTTTGAATCTTCTACAATTGTACTAACAGTTGCAACTTTATTGAATTCTGCAACAAAAGTACCTGTTCCTCTTCCTGCTCTCATAGTTTGCCTTGTACCGGAACCTCTGCCATTTCCTTCTAGTATAGTAAATCCACCTACTATTTCTTTAATGGCATCAGAAACTGCACCTGCTTTATCTGCCTGAATAGTTGCCTCAATTCGTTTCATTTGTTTCCCTAAATTTCTATTATTTAAAAAAGATTATATGTTTTTATTCAAATTTTATGATACAATAGGATCTATTGGTTATAGTGTTATCCTCTGACCTTTTTAGTGCAACAAAAAAAGAAAAATTATGAAAAGTGAGGAAAAAAGATCACACCGACTCAATTATCTTTTAAAGTATTATTTGAGCAATCCAAAAGAGCATGAATTATACCAAAGAGCAAAACAGATGGGAGTATCAGATTCTACTGCTAAAGATTACATTCGAACTGTGATAATTCAAGCTCAAAAAATCTATTCGCGATGATTATGAATAAAAGAGAAACTCTGTTATGTGATAATTGATCCTTATTTTTTTATCAGGACGAAGTTCAAGCCTATCTGTATTAATTCTAAGTAATCTTAAACAAGGTAACTTCATAAATAATCCATAGGAGAATAAATCAAACATGACTGACCCTCTCATCGATGATGTAAAGGCCTTACTAGATAAAGAAAAAGGCGATGACCGTATTTTAAAACAAATTTTGAGAGCTTGTGAAAATAATGAAGTAATTAGCAATTATGAGAGAAATTATGTTAGAAATTTAGCAGAAAAATATCTTGGCAGAATACATGAAGTAGAAAAACAACATACAGCAGAAAAACCGATCATTCCAGATGTGACAATTTCAAAAATATCTACAAAACAAAGTATTCAATCTCAATCTTTAGTATCTCAAAATCCTAAATCCACATCAAAAAATACAAAAATCTTGTTGGGTGTAGGTGGAATAATATTTGTAATATTAGTTATAATTAGTATGTCACTTACTGGAGTCTTTAATGTTGAATCAAATGATTCTCAAATAATTCCTGACGATTCACAATCCACATCACTTTCAATTAAAACTGATTTGTCTACTTATCAAAAAGGTGATATCATTTCAATTAGTGGAACATCTAATACTTCTGGAACAGTAACTCTTTCAATAGAAAATCAAGATGGTAAATTGATTTGGTCTGAACAAGTCTCTGTAAAAAGTAACGGTCGCTTTTCTACCTTAGCTATTGCTGGCGGTGATGGGTGGGACAAATCTGGCACATTCACAATCAAAGTAAATCATAATTCCGAAACAAAATCAAAAACATTTTCTTTTAAGGCATAATTTTTTCAAATTCTTTCCAATGGGAATCTATTATTTCTCTAAGCTTTTCTATGCTAATCTCTTCCATGTACTCACGGTAAACAATGAATTTGTTTTGTTTTCCTGAATCATCTCCATAAATATCACTAGTGTTTTTTGGAATTGCTCCTGCTTTCCATTGCTTCATTTCAAAAATCCACACTGTTGAATCTGGATTTAAAAAATCCATGTCATCGCACCCGATAATATACAAATAGCATTTTGTAGCTTGATTTAGTTTTTCATGTAATTTTTCATACGCAATAATCTGTCCTTTTGCAATATTGATCTTGTCGTTATGAAATCCCTTGAATTCAAGAATGATAAATCCCCCATTATGCTCAATCAACCAGTCTATGTCTGTTCCTCCTGAGGCTATCATGCCGTGAACTATTAGATCACCTAGTATCTCTCTTCCACGAGTAAATTCCATCTCATCAAAAATTTGATATTTTGCTTTAGCACTTTTCCTAATAATTTGTTGTGAATTTGGGTTGTTTTGAATGACTTTTTCTTTATCATAAAATACATCTATCAAATCTTTGGTTTTATCTATCACTGAATATCAATTTGTATAGTCTATGATAAGATAGTTTGTAAAATTAAGTGAAGCTGTAATATTTTTTGTAATCTATCTGTATAGGTATTCTCCACCAGTACCTTTGTATAAAATAAAATAATCGTCTTGATTTTTACGATCCTTTTTTGCATTTAATGCATCTTGATACATCTCAAAATGCTCCACAAAATACAATTGATTATCTGAATCTGAAAAATAATCTATTCCTACTAAATCAAATCCATTTTCAGGAGTCAGCCTGATTCTTTCCTTTTCAAATACGTCTTTAGTCAATTAAGATAAATTCATGATAAACTTGAAAATGCTTATTATCATTGATCATATATCATTAGATTCTTTTCTTCTAATAATGAATGTAGATTATGAACAGAACGATACACATCTGATTCTTTTTTTGCACCAGTACAAACTAACTTTCCTGAGGCAAATAACAGTATGACCGTTTTTGGGTCTAACATTCTATGAATTAATCCTGGAAATTGCTCTGGCTCATACATACTTCTTGGTAAGGTTCTAGCGGCTTTCTCTAAGTGAATTTTACCACCTAAATTAATGGCTGCCACAATATTTTGAACTGTAATTACTGCATCGTTTTTGATTTTAATTTTTCCCTTTCTTAGTTTTTGAACTACTGTGTTGACTGCTTTAATTGCCATATCTTCTGATTTTGCTCCGGTACATACCATTTTTCCAGTTCGAAAAATCAATGTTGCAGTTCTTGGATTTTGTAATCTAAAGACTAAACCTGGAAATTGTTCAGGATGATATTCGGTATCAGGAAATTTTTCAGTTATTTCATTAAGATCAATTTTTTGGTCTACTGATGCAGATGCAACCACATTTTCAACACTAACAATGGGCTTAGTTTGAGGCACGCCGAGGGACTTTAAATAGGCCCTTTATATATACTAGTCAGACTTTTTAAAGATTATTTGATATCAATGATGTCCAATCCACTGATAACGATATTCTTCATCGATGATATCTGTTACAATGTCTTTGTTTTTGATCTTTGTTTTTGACAGTTCAACATCAAAAAATCCTAACTGGCCTTTCAATGGAATTGGAATTCTTAATGCCTTTGCATTTTTAATCTTGAATCCAAACGTTTTATTTCCAAAATTTGATGCAAAATGAAATTTCTGATCTTTTTTTATTTCTGTTGACGAATTATATTTTTTTACATCATAAAGAATTGCTTTTCCAATTATTGCTCCTGTTACTAATTTTTTTGTAATTTTTAATCTCTTACAATCATCTATTCTTATTTTGATAGGAGCATGAATCAAAAATTCACCACGAAAATTTGTATTCCAATTTCTTAATTCAATAATTTTTTTCCCAGAAATTATTAAATCTGCAAATGGTTGAGAAACTGAAAGACATTTCAAGATTATTCAATAGCTGCTTTAATTAATTCTCCTAGATTTCTGCCTCTACCTTCAGGGAGATTAGTTATTCCACCGTTCAAACTTTGTGTTACTACACCTTTACTAGCAAGAATATTAACAGCCATCAATGAAGTATTTCCTGCCATGCAGACTAGTAATGATTTACCTTTAGAACCCTTCAGATCTTCACTTAACTCTGCAGGAACTTGCTGTGTTGATAAAAGTTGATTGATAGTTCTTGCTTTTGGTATGGATATCTTTGATTTGTCTACTCCAAGAGATTTTGCAATCATTTCTATTCCTTCTTCACGAGGAGTGTATTGAGTATGAACCCAAATTATTTTATCATATTCATCTACGTTAGATATTGCATCTTGTAGAGATATTTGGGTTCTGTTTTGCTTCTTTGATATTTCTTCAAGATTCTTTTTGTATTTTTGTATTCCATCCGCAATAATAATGACAAATTTTTTACCTGTACCAAAGTTTGCCATTTGCATTGCTGCATAAAGTGCAAGAGCACTACTTTCACCAATATCGTGACCTTTATCTACAAAAAATTTTAAAAGATGTTTTGCATGATCAAAATCTATCTCATACTGCCCTGCATATGTATCTGGTTTGTACAGTTTTAGACCAGATGCTTTATCTTTAGTCCTAATTCCTGCAACGTCTTGACCCGAAGGTGGAAAAACCACATGTACTGATTTTTTTCTGTATTTTTCAGACATGTATCTACTTAAACCACCCGAAGTACCACCTGTGCCAAAAGCGCAAATAATTCCAAAATCTTCAAGTGACAATCCAAGTTCATGTAATTGTTGGTCTATCTCTACTGCAGTAATAGATTTGTGAGCATCTATGTTTAGATCATTATCGTATTGCTCTGGACAGAAGCAACCATATATTTTTGCAAGAAATTTTGCCAAGTTTATAATGTCTTGAGCAGCTAAAAGCGATTCTATCTCAGAACGTTCTTTATCAAAAATAACAGGATCAAAACCAAGCTCCGATAACTGTGAACGAATATTTGATGCGGTTGCTTTTGCAGCTAAAATATTTGGATTGTCTTTCATTCCTGGAGCAGGACACACATCCATGTCTAGATCCATTATACGAATATTTTCATTTCTTAATTCCTTAAAGACTCCTTCCTGAAGCTTTCTTGATACAAGTGAAACTACTGTTAATCCAAGTTTAGATAACTGTCCAAGAGCAATTCCAAAATTTCCTGAAGTAGCTTCTATTATTATTTGTCCACTTTTCAGCTTTCCTGTACTTATTGCATCATGAATAATGTGAACTGCAGGTCTAACTTTAATTGAACCTGTTAGTAAATTAGAATCAAATTTTCCAAAAACTTTTAGCTCTGTATCATCAAGATTTATTTTATAAACTTCTTTTGCACATTCTTTCAAATCTTTTGTAAGATCGATTAATGGTGTTGCATTTACTACCTTTTTTCCTACCTGACTCTCTTCAAGGTGAGGTATTTTATTCCAAATTTGCTGTTCAAATTGCTCTAGTAGAACTTTATCTACATTGTTTTTAGATTCTTCTGACAATCTTTCTCCTTCTATTTGTTCTCTAATAAAGCTCATATAAAATATCTGATAATTCATTAAATCTATTTTTAATTAGGAATGAATTCAATTTGGAAATTAGTTTTAGTACTAGATTCAAACAAATAATTCATGGTAGAAGTCACAATATTTGTAGCCATAATTGCTGGCTTGGGATCATTTGTTGCTCCATGCATACTTCCAATGATTCCTGCCTTTCTTGCTTACATATCAGGTACTACTGTTTCAGAACTTGGTTCTAAAAATGGCTCTACCATCTCAATTAACAGAACAGGTATAATTCTAAATACGGTATTTTTTGTTTTAGGATTTTCAGTAGTATTTTCTGCTTTGGGCGTTTTGATTAACAGTGTTCTCTCTACTGCAGCTGGTGACATATTACAAAGCCTAAATTACATTGGTGGAATAATCATCATAGCATTTGGATTATTTTTGTTATTATCAACAAAGATTAGGGCCTTAAACGTAGAAAAGAAATTTTTCCCAAAAAGAAAAAAATCCAGTTATCCACTATCTTTTGTATTTGGTTTAGCTTTTGCTGCAGGTTGGACTCCATGTGTGGGTCCTATACTTGGAACAATTCTAACTTTGGCTGCAACGACTCCATCCGTTTCATTTCATTTACTATTAGCATATTCTTTGGGATTGGGAATTCCCTTTGTTCTAATGGGTGTATTTTTCTCAAGGGCTACTATGGTAATTCGAGCAATGAGTAAACATCTAAAATATTATAATCTAATTTTAGGCGGATTCATAATAATTTTGGGAATTCTAGTATTTACAAATCAACTTGCATATATTGCAAATTTTCCACTTTTAGACAAATTGGTGTTATTAGGGTGATTATATGAAATCCGAAATAAAGATCCCACTAATTTTAGGAATAATAATTGTAATTGCAGTGGTAGGACTAAGTGTATTTTTATCTTCTTTAGATTCTAAGGTTTCAATATCTAAAGATGAATCCACCTCAGTAAACACTGTAACTGATGGAAATAAAATAGACAAATCTGGATTCGAGAAAGCGCCAAAATTGGTTGGAATATCTGACTACATCAATACATCACCTGATAAACTACAAGAAAAAATTGATCACAGTGTAGTTCTATATGATATCTGGACTTATAGCTGCATAAACTGCATTCGTACTCTGCCCTACATTACTTCTTGGAACGAAAAGTATGCTGATCAAGGATTATTGATAATTGGTATCCATTCTCCTGAATTTGAATTTGAAAAAGATGTTACTAATGTAAAAAATGCTGTAACAAAATACGGCATAACCTATCCTGTAGTTCTTGATAATGACAAAGAGACATGGAAAGCATTTGGAAATAATTATTGGCCTCGTAAGTATATTGCAGATTCTGAAGGATACATCAGATATGATCACATTGGGGAAGGGCAATATCAAGAGACTGAAAAAGTAATTCAGCAGTTATTAAAAGAAAGATCTGATTCCATGGGAACAAAACTGAAATTACCTCAAGAATTACTTTCAATAAGAGAGTCTCAACCATCATTACTTAGAACTCCTGAACTGTATTTTGGATATGATTTTGTATATGGAAGAAATCAGATTGGAAGCCCTGAAGGATTCAAACCAGATCAAGATGTCACTTATTCTATACCACAATCAAAGCAACTTCATAATTTCTATCTTGATGGAACCTGGAAGAATTTACCTGGAAGTATGAAGCTAGTGTCTGATTCTGGTTCTATTGTCCTTCCATATAGTGGAAAAGAAGTAAATATTGTAACTGCAGGTGATGCTGATCTGAAAATCAAGATAGATGGAAAAATTATTGATCCTGCAATTTCAGGAAAGGATGTGGGAATTAATGGGCAAATACACGTACATGAACCAAGACTATACAATATTGTACAAACCGAAACATCTGAAAACCATACTCTGGAAATATTGGTAGAAACTCCTGGATTTGAGATTTTTACATTTACTTTCGGATAATTCCTTTTATTTCTAAATACTTAAGTTGAAATAATATCCGAATAAATTATTGACCGTACACGAATCAGAATTTTCAGAAATAAAATTTTTTGCTGAAAAAGTTTATGTTCATTATTGGCCCCCTGATTCTCCAAAATGGAGTAATCTAATAACCCAACAAGTTGATAAAGACATGAATAAAAATAACGAAAAAAAACAGATACTGATCAAAAATAACGTAATACTGATTAATAATTATGAATTCAATGATCTCAAAAAAATTGGAATGACTATTCCGTTATTTAAAAAAGAATGTACTTTGGTATTTGAAGGCAATTTTAAAGAATTATTTGCTCATGTTCATATCACAACAAAAGCCCGAAATTATCTTGAAATTTTTAACAAACTTATGAATTGGAGATCAAAATATTTTTCAGATAGTATGTTGTAAACTCGTAATTTTATGTAATTAGTTTATTCACAACTCATTTTTAATAATACTTTTCATGATTCTAAAATTCTCATTACTTTACCAGGAATATCTTTTAATCGACTAACTGCCAACGTATTTTCATATCCTAAATGTTTTAGATTATTTGCAATCATGGTAGCCTTCACTGTATTTGAGCCCAAACCTAGTGCCACCATCTTGATTCCAAGACCTTTCAATGACTTTGTCATAATTCTAACTGCGTCTGGATCCGATGGTTCCCCATCTGTTAATGTCAAAAAAATATCTGGCCTTTTTGATTGTAATGTTGGAAGCATTTTATCATACACTTCTGCTAACGGTGTAGAACCATTTGCAACAATCTGTGCTAATCTTTTGGCAGAAATATTATTCCATTTCATATTATCTGGTTTTATCGACCAGCATACCACAGATCTATTATGTGTATTAAAAGCATAAACTGCAAACTTTACTTTTAGATATGCTAATACCTCACAAAGTGCAAGTGTTGCTTTTTTGTACTCTAATGCATCAGATGCAATACTTGAGGAATGGTCTAATAAAATAACTATTTTTGTTTTAATTGATTTTTTAATATCTGTAAAAAACGGTGCATGTCCTTCAATGTAATTTTCCTCATCAAATTCATCTCCACTACTAAGATGTTGCTCTTTCCATCCTGATTTTAATTCTCTAAATTTTATTTTTAAATTATTAATCAAACTCATATCGTAAATTACTGTCTCATCAACATTAGATATTTTTGGAATCTGAATTCCTATAGATTCAGAAGTTAGTCCCTTGTTGTCATTTTTTTTCTTTTCGTCTAGTATTACTTTGTACTCATCATAGATATTATTTCCACTTAATGCTGATTTCGGATCGATTTTTCCAAAATCACCCTCTTTATTTTTTGAAATTATTGTTAGAAATTTTATTAATTCCTCTTCTGAAATAGCCATACCCGCTTTCATAAATGGTAACGATACTGGAATTGTAAGCAACGAATCTATGTCTAAAATTTTAATAATTTGACTTACACTTTTTTCCAACCATTCTGTATCATAGTTTTTTTCTATAGACTCGTCAACAATTTTCTTGGCAAATGCTTCTGCATTTTTTATTCTTTCAAAATGACTAGGCTGTATTTCACCTTTGATTGTACCAAACATAAAATATTGATAAAATGCCTCTACAATTCGTGCTTTTCCGTAAACTGTATGTAATTGTGGTCTAGATACAAGCATGTATGCATAATTAAAGATAATTTCTTCATCCATACCTCTCCAAAGTTTTCTGCCTAGTTGCTCAACTCTTAGAGTTTCCATTGTGTTTAGAATAAATCCAAATGCGTGGTCATTGCTAAGAATTTTTTTACAAAATTTTATTCTCATTGCTTCGTACCATAACGAAGTTCTAAATTGTCTATATCTTTGAAAATCACTTCCTATTCTTTTTTCAATCGGAGTCAGAATTACTCTGTTTTCTTGTAATCTTGTTTTTGTCTCAACTTTATCTGAAAATTCAACTGTGACGTTTTCTCTTTCTGACCATCTTCTAACTAAAAACGTAGCAATTTCAACTAATGATTCATTTAACAACTGTAATGATTGCATCTAATTACCAAACATCGAAGTAATGATGTCACTTACTTTTTGATATTCTATATTGCCCCACTGTGTATACACATTACCAAAAACAATCATCGCTGACTCTTTAGCTTTCATTCCACTATCTAGTAATTTCCCAAACGCTATTGTTTCTCTTAAACTAGGAGAATAAAATAATTCTTCAACAGCAGCTGCTTGTCTTAATATATTTGCAAGTTTAATCGCTTGAATAATTTCGGAATCATGATTTCCAGAAACATGTTTTTTTACAATTTCCAATTCAATTTCTTCAGATGGGTACTCTAGACGAATTCTGACTGGAAATCTGCTCAGCAATTGTGGTGGAAGTTCTTTTGTTCCACTATGTGTAAGCGGATTGATTGTGGCAATTACAAACCACCCTTCTTTAGCTTTTACCGTTTCACCAGTAGATTCTTTTAAAATGATCTGCCTTCTATCATCTAGCGCTTCATCTAATCGAAGTAGTACATCAGCTTCTGCAGAATTTATTTCATCAAGATATAACAAACTGCCTTCCTTCATAGATTTTATCAAAAGTCCTTCCTCAAAACTTACTGTACCATCGGTTAGGGTTTTTGTTCCAATTAGATGGCTCTCTCGTGTTCTGAGGCTGAAATTTATTGATTCTAATTTCATATTTTTGTTTTTGGCAAAATCTCTAACTAGTGATGTTTTTCCCGTACCTTTAGGACCGATTATTAATACAAATAGATCTGCCTGATATGCTTTGTTTAAAATCTGTCCAGAATCGTTCCAATCTAAATATGATATTTCTTTTAACATGTAATATTTTTTTAAGATTAGTTTACAAATAAAGCTTAGTTTTGATACTGGGTTAATTTTGCATTAGATTCATCAAGAATTTGATGTAATTTTTTACTCCAATCATCAAATCCTTCTGGAGAATCCGGATAATCGTAATAATGTTTTGTCAAGAGTCTGTTTTGTTGAGTAGTAAAACGTAAACCGTCTGCCAGTTTCTTGTTGAGGGCACCTCTGATCAGCATTCCTAATTTTGTAACATTTGAAAAGTCTGGATGCTCTCCTTTAGAAATTGCCTCTACATCCATATTTCCTAAAAAGTGTTTCATTCCATAACTGATTTGTTCATTTGTAAGAGTTTGAATCAACCTTCTGAAAATTTCAAGTCCTGCAGTTTTGTATCCGTATTCATTTACGAATTCTTTATTGTATTTCCACAGTCCTTTTTCAGTAACATCTCCTGATTGAATTGCTTCTACTACACATTTTCCAACAATAGTCCCTGCAACTAGAGCTGGACCAATCCCTCCGGCATCAAGTGGTTTTGGCATCCAGGCCGAATCCCCAACTATAACAAATCCGTTTGCAACCATGCAGTCATTTTGCCTTCTTACTGAAACTTGAAAATTACCTGTTGCATTGTTTTTATCTTGAGGATCTTCTGAAAGTTTAGGATTCTTTATTGCACTGTTTCTTTCAACATATTGATTAATCAAAGTAGATACACTATCATTTTTCCCTAATCTTGTATTCCGTTTTTCAAGGAGTGTTTTTTCAACACCTAAACCAATGTTTACTTTATTTTTCCCTTTTGGAAATACCCATCCATATCCTCCAGGAGCAATGTCTTGATCAAGATGGATTATACAATAATCAGGATCAAATTCAGTTAAATCTTCTTTACCTTGTTCAAAATACATGATGTGTCTTCCAGTTGACTCTACATCTTTACGGTCTACTTTTCTTTCCATTTTTGTTGTATTTGAAATCTGATTTCGAAGCATAGATGTCATTCCAGTTGCATCAATTATGACTTTGGCTGTCTTTTTGTAAGGTGTTTTTGTTTTGTTATCTATTCCTTGAACTCCTACTACTTGGTTCCCATCATACACTAATCCTGTAAGGTTGATTTCAAAATCAAAATCCACCCCCATTGCTAACGTTCTTTCATTTTGACGATGTGGTAAAACTTGTCTATTAAGCATATACCCTGCACCGTCAAATGGAATAGATGTTTCTCTATCTGGAGAAAATGCCATCACTCCTTTGACTTTGTGTTCAATTTCTGGTTCACTCCAGTTTACTTTGATTCTATTTGACATGTAATCTACGGCTTCTTTGCTAACCGCATCTCCACAAATCCAACCAGCAACACTTTTCATTCCTGGTAAGTTTGATGGATTTCTATCGATAACTAGAATTTTTAATCCTTGATTAGAATAATGTGAAACTGATTGAGCAGCAATAGTTCCTGCCAATCCTCCTCCAGCTACTATAACATCATAATCTGACACAAAAGAACGCGCCGTTTATCCGTATTTAAAATAATACGATGACCACATGTAAGGAAAAATTTGATGCTTGCAATAAATTCAAAATGGGGTCGGTTCGTCGCGGCTTCTTCAAAGCTTTCGCTCAGACTGGAGCGGCTATTATCTCCTCATTCCCAAATCAATTCGGCTCTTATTCCTATTTAATCTAGTTGGCAATTTGGAATATTTTACTAAATGTCTTGACTGTGTCTTTCTTATTGTAAATTGGAATGTGAATTTTTATCTTAATTGCATCTTTTTCATTAAATGATATATTTCCTTTAACAAATTCTTGTTTGCTTAATCTGATATGAAATCTAGAATCCACTGTTCTCTCTTCTATCTGTTCCATTAACTCTTTTTTTTGTTCATTTGACAATGACTTTACCAATTTCTCAATAAAATTTTGAGCCTGATTTTTTTCAATTTTGGTATTTAGTATTATTATTGGATTCTCAAAATGACCCGTAGTCTGGTTGATTACAAATTCATCTTTTAACTCAAACATGTCTTCAAAAATTTTCAAGAACTTTGAAATATCCTCTGTTGCATGTATGATTACATCAATTGAAACTTCTAATTTGTTAACCATTATCTGTAAGAATGCAATTATTATCTAGGCTTCAAGTAATGCTATTTCTTTTTCTGCAGTTCTGATGAGTTTAACTTTCTCAAGACCTACATGTCTTACTCTGATCACTTTCTTAAATGCAGCCATTATGTCAGAATTAATTTTACTGTAACATGCAGCCTGAACAAACTGATCAATTGTCATTTGAGGTATTGTATTATTGATAACATCTCTTGCAATCAATCGTAACGCATGTTTTCTAGATGTGTTAAGCTGTCTATGTGTGAGCGCAAGTATTTTGATTCTAAATAGATACCCATCTTTGGTTTTAATATCTATGATGAAATTTATTTTTGACGAACCACGTCTGACTAGACTGCGCAAAAATTCTTTTGAATACTCATATCTTTTAAAAATGGTAGTAGCTTTTTCTCCTTCCACTTTGTTAATTTGAAAGTAAATTTTGTATTGATGCTGTGATGGATCTCCTTTTAGAATATCATATAGAGTCACTTCTAGAACTCTACCTACCGCATTTTCATCATCAGTGATTGGAACATATGCAATTGGAACATTGTTAAACGAATCTGGAGCGTTAACTGTTACCCATTTCTTTTCTCGCCACTTGTCCTTTACTCGTCCTTTTCTACGTGCCAATTATTATCGACCTTTGAATCCAAAATATAAGGGTATGCGACTAGATTGTATTTTTGCCCATGTATTTTTGTAAAACTTTTGGAATAGTAATATGACCATCTTTAGTTTGAAAATTTTCCATTATTGAAACTAAAACCCTTGATGTAGCAATCAATGTGCTGTTTAGTGTGTGCAAATATCTTGTTTCTTCGTTTGTTTTTTCTCTAAATCTAATCTTTAGTCTTCTTGCTTGATAATCTAAACAGTTTGAACATGATACAATTTCTCTGTATGCTGTTTGTCCTGCCATCCATGCCTCTATATCATATGTTTTTGCAGAAACTTTTCCCATGTCTCCTGATGACAATAGTACCACTTTATATGGAATTTCTAAATTCTGGTAAAATTCTTCGGCCACTGATAACATTCTTTCATGCTCTTTCCACGATTCCTCTGGTCGAGCAAAAACAAACTGTTCAATTTTATCAAATTGGTGCACTCTAAAAATTCCTTTTTGATCTCTTCCATGAGCACCTGCTTCTTTTCTAAAACATGGACTTACCCCAGCATATCTTAAAGGAAGATCTTTTCCTTCTATTATTTCATCAGAATGCATCGCAGCCATCGCATGTTCTGATGTTCCTATCATATACAGATCTTCATTTTCAATTTTGTATATCACTTCTTCAAAGTCATCAGCTATGATTGCCCCTTCCATTGATTGGCGATTAATCATATATGGCGGTTGAATTAGAGAGTATTTTTTTCCTGCAAGAAAATCTAATGCATAATGAATGAGTGATTGATTTAACTGCACAAGATCATTTTTTAAATAATAAAATCTTGCACCTGCTACTTTGGCAGCTCTTTCAAGATCAACCAAATCTAAATTCTCCGAAATATCTATGTGATCATTTATCTTAAAATCAAATTCAGGAATTTTGCCCCATTTTTTAATTTCCCTATTTGTAGTTTCATCATTGCCAATGGGAACTGATTCATGAATCAGATTTGGAATAGTTAGTGCTAAACTTGAATACTTTTTTTCAATTTCTTCTTGCAATACTTCCAATTTTGTAAGTTCTGTAGAGATATTTTTCATCTCATCTAAAATTGATGATGCATCTTGACCTGCTTTCTTTTTTTGGGAAATTTCTAATGCTACCTGGTTTTTCTTTTTTCTCAACTCATCTGTTTTTAAAATAAATTCTCGTCTTTTTTGATCTACATCTACTAATTCATCCAAATCAAATTTGACATTTCTTGCTTTGAGCATATCTCTAATAATCTGAGGATTGTCTTTGATTATTTTGGGATCTAACATTACTCAATCACCTTTAATGCAATTTGAATGTGCTCTAATACTTCATCAATTGTGCCAATCAATTTTTTCATGTTTTCCTTACACTCGAAATTAAAAACAAGTCTGTTATCAATTTTTTCAACATAAAGACTTAACCCCTCTGGAAAATTTACATTGTCTGGTTCTAATGCTTTTTTTACAGTATCTGCCTTTTCTTTGGAAATATTATTGAGTATTACCTGTACTTGACATGTTAACGACATTTACTTCCAAGTAATCTAGAAATCCATCTAATTTGTCTTTAGTTATTTTTGCACCAGCAGCTGCATTATGGCCTCCTCCAACACCATCAAATTTTTCGGCACCTGTTCTCATTAACTCACTCAAATTAATCTCTGATTTACATCCAAATGATTTTCTTGATGAAAATTTGACAGTGTTTTCTTCACCACCAGTCCTTAAAATTATAATTTTTCCAGCATTTTTTGGAGAACCTGCAATTAGTGATGAAATAGTACCTGTCATCATTTCTGGAACAATTCCTTCACCATTTACCATTACACATGTTTTACTTTCTGAAATTCTCCATCTTTCGTTTGTCAAGATATTCATGTATTCTCTAATCATTTTTCTATAATCTGTTAAAATTATCTCTCCTTCTCTTAAGATCTTATTTCTATCTCCCATACAAACTGCAATTCCAACTCCTGATCTGCTGATTCTACCACAAGAATTGAGCATCGTTGAAAATTCTCTTCCATCGCGTAAAAAACTTCGTTTATCTTCTCTTGGAAATGTATAGGTGTACCCAATTAATTCCGACATTATTTCAGTTGCATTCTTTCCCGAAGTAAATTTTGATATAGTTTCAATCACTAGTCTTTTCTCTTCATCATTTAGCTCTGCTGGTACTCTCCACCTACCTCCATCTTTTAGCTGAATTCCAGAAGAATTCAATAGTGAAAGACATGCATCTCTATTCCATGTTAGACCTTCAATAAATGGCTGTGAAGTAAATGCAAGGGCATCTGGAAGTGGTCTAGTTTCTCTTCCGACTAGTAGTAAATCAAGATCAATGTCTACAAGTCCTTCTTCCTTTGCAGTATTGGCAATTTCATAATTTTTTCCAATAAACGATTTTCTTTCACCCTGATCTTGTCTATCTCCTAAAGCTGAAACAACAGCTATTGAAGATAAATCCGAATTTTTATCATCTAATGCCATTGCCGCAAGATATGCCATTCCTCCGGCACAAATTTCTGTACCTCCATCAATTCCATACTTCCATGCATTGATGACTTTTTGATTTTCTTTTTCTTCTTCTGAAATCTGGTGATGATCTAATACAACCCAATTCTCACCTAATGTTTCATCTAAATTTTTTGCAAAACCACCTGCAAGATCTGTGATAATATGAAAATCCCTCGAATCTTTTTTTAGGGACTCGATTACTTTTTTGCTAAATTCTTTGGATGTTCTAACTGTACATTTTGCACCTGCTCTGATAAGTGCTTTAGTAATAATACTACCTGATGTCAATCCGTCACAATCAATATGGGTTGTTACTGAAATTGACTTTCTTGATTTTATACAATCTGAAATAGTATCTCTAAAAAACGAAAGAGACTCATCAAGAGTTTTTGTCATTACTCTAATTGAGCAACTACTGATTTATATTTCCAATTTTGAGGAATGCGATCTATTCTTTTGTAATAGACTGACAATCTATGCACTTTGGCTTCAATTAATTCAAGGGATCTGACATTTCTATTATCTCCTCTGTTTGTCTTTAGGTGTTTTTGTAGGCCAACTGCTTTTTTTACAATATTATCAAGATCTTCTGGCATTTCGGCTTGAAGATCATTTTCTTTTAATATTTTACCGACACTTTTCTTTGTAATTGGTTTAATGAGTGGAATTGAATGCTGATCTCGAAGTTTTAGTCCTATCTGACTTGGTGTTAGTCCATCTTTTGAATATTTTATTACTAACTCTTCTATTTCTTTTGGACTCAAAGTAATCCATGAAGGTGTTCTAAGTGTAGCTGGTCTAATGCTATGTGATTTTCCATGTCTGTGAGTGTGTAATCGTCCCATAATAAGACCAATTTTAAAACAAAATTAAACGTTACTTTTCCGGATCTCGTACATGATATCTACAATTTGAGGTTTAGAATAAAAGTTAAATATGTACAATATCCTCACACCAAACAGGTAAACTGTATGAATACAAAAACACTTCTAGCAGCATCCTTAATTGCTGTATTTGTAATTGGTAGCTATGCACCAGCACTGGTTGCATATGCACAATACATGGGTAACGTTGGTTCCAAAGGAGAAACTGGATCATACACACTTGAAGAAGCACTAGAGATTCAAAAAAGAAGAGTCGATGCAGCAAAAGCAAACCCAGCATCTGGATCAGGTACACCTTATCTTGATGCAGGCGGTGTAGTCGGTGCAGCAGTTATTTCAGCTGCAGTATTCGGCGGTATAGCAGGTGCATTCTTCATTAGAGGAAGATCCGGTAAATACGCAGCAATGGGACGAGGATAAACAAACCTCATTTTTCTCTTATTTTATTTTATAATCTTTAGTGAATACTGATCTCGTACTTTTTAATAATAAAAGAAATGTATATATCGTACAAATAGAGCCAAAATATACAATGACTCCTATAGTAGGAACTTTCCTAAGTATCCTGTCTTCACTGACAGGTCAGTTAGGACCAAACTATGATCCATTATTCTATGATGTAATGATTTACATCTTCGGAACCATAATGTTCTCGATATTCCTTCTTGGAATTATCTCATTCTGGTTACGTGTGCACGGATGGGCTTACAAAGACAACCGTGAGAGATGGGTCGATGAATTGGACAGACACTTTGAAAGAGAAGGTATCGGTCTAATTCCAGATAACGGTAAATACTGGTAAAATCACTTCCTTTCTTCTTTTCATTATTTTTAAAATCACAAGTCTATTTTTACACATTAAATTTCCAAAAATCGACATACAAATCGTCTAAAGTTCTATCAATAGATCACTTTTGAGTAGGTAAAAAGTCCTTGTCTTTTGACTCATCGTATGCCTTTGATACAAATACGGCTTTGTAATGATATCCGTCTTTTAATGGAGCATTTATGAAATTCTCTGATTCTACACCGTTGACATATACTTTTGATTTAGTCTGGTCCATATCTCTTAGAGGAAAATCCCAGATCCACAAAAAGTGCCCTATTTGAAATGGATATTCTTCTTTCCATTCTGCATAAATAGTTCCATCATCTGTTAATGTGTAAAGCGAACGTTGACATTTTCCGTCATTGTTAAATCCTACCTTAGCAGGAATCACTGCTTTTTCATTATCTACAATCAACTCCAAAGTCGCTTTAATTTTGTATGGTGTATCTTTATCATTAATGCAAACTTTTAGGGGATTATCCATATTGGCTAATTGCTGAACAAATGTGCTGGCGGCAGCTACTGATATTCCTATTACAGCAGTAATAAGTAAAAACCTCAAAGTCTTCTTTCTTTTGTATGGATCTCCCATACCTGGCCAATGCATGCTATGATTTTTTGCAGATCCCTTAAAGTCCTTTCTGTTATATGTCCATAATCTCAATCGTATCTAATTGATCTTGATGATCTGCAAGAAAATATGTAATCTCGTCAGAATCAATCTCAAGCCATTCTGATTCTCCATGATATGGTAAATAATCTTCCACAAAAAGATCTCTCTCCCCTGTTATTCTTACAATGATTTTTTCTTTTTTTGGAATAATCCCAAAAGGCAATTTGAGTACTTTACCTCTTTTTTGATTTTGTATGTTTACTTTGTATTTATCAGTACGAAATTCAACCTCTCCAAAAAAATAACTTTGAAAAATATCTATTTTTATTATTTTGAAACTTAGCATATTCTTTCTTGTTTTTCATACAGATAAAACTTGATTAATTATTTACAAAAATTTCTTACTGTAATCGTAATTATATATTTAGAAAATGAAAAGGAAAAGTTGGGAAGTTTAGATTACTTGCCAGGGTCGTGTTGCAAACGTGATTACATAGCCAACACCAATGATTATTGATTGATATGCGATGTTGGTATATGGAATTGGTTTGATAATTGGATCTCCTTCAACGACTACTGTTTGACCTGGACCGAGTCCTGGACCCACATGTGCAATGTTGAGTTGGGTGTGTACGTGATATACTCCCGGCTCAAGTGCTTTTGCAGATAATGAATATTTGATTACAGAGTTACCTGGCATGTCAAAGACATTTCCTGGTGGGTCTCTTGCTAACATCTCCCATCTGTTACCTGCGTTAGTGGATTCTGAGAAAATGGAAAGCCATCCTCTTAGATCTCTTTCTACAAGACTGACTAACGTACCTGATACAGTTAACGTTTCACCAGTTTGTAGGGACTGTCTGTTGAAGGTTTCGTCTTCAATTCTGACGAAACGACTCTGAAGTTGTGCTTGGACTCCGTGTGCATCTGCAGTTGGTAATATGGAATCAACCCAGTTGAAACCAAGTGTACCTAGTGCAAGTACAGCAGTGAGTCCTAATACGAAAATCTTTTTTTCGACCATAGTCCTAATATCCTGTGTGAGAATACACATTGTTATATATTTTACCTTAACAGCGAGGATCGATCTATTATAACTGTGTTAATCATTGATGATTAACATTGAAATTACTAAAATTATGATATGGCTATTTCAAATTAATTCCATTATAATATAAAAAATTATGATATTTTACCCAGTATTTTGTTAGAATTTTTATAAAATCCAGTTTTTTTAAAACCCTTGCTTTATATCAAGAATTAACATGATGTTAGTCATGGCACAGATGCCCGCATTAATCCCAAAAGAAGTTGAGATTCAGAGACTTAAAAAAATCTGGCTCATCGTCATTGCTATGGGATCCACTGCAGCATCAGTCGAAGTAGACAACTTCGTTGATGGTTCTTTACATCAGACATCTATCAGAGATAGTGCATTTACACCAGCACATTGGTGGTTATATTCCCACTTCATCACATTACCACTTGGATGGGCAGCAGCAGCAATCTATGATAGAAAAGTACCAGTACTCAGAGGTCCAAATAACTCAATTAACACTGGATTGAAGATGACCATTCTTGGTTACCTTGCAACCATGTTTACAATTGGAGTCAATGAGATGTGGCACTTCTGGTTTGTAGAGGAAATCTTTGCAGTACCAAATCACTGGATGTTTAACATGGGTGTTGTAGTAGCATTCATGGGAGCACTTGCATACGTAGTCAGAGTATATGCTAGACTCGTAGAACTAGGTGCAGAAACTCCAGGTGAGAATCCGTACGTTGCAGAGATGTACAAGATGGCTCTAGAAGGCAAATTGTACAGCAGAGCAATTCCATAGACAAAAAGTGCAAAAGCACACCTTTTTCTCTTTTATTATTTTATTATCACGAAGATCGTACTTGGTCAATAATTTAAGAAAGACTTAAAAGTATTCTGAATAGTATAATTCCAGAATGACTCTTCCGAAAGGATTTGGTTCAAGTGGCGCAGGTGGCGCATCAAGTTCTGATGTAGAAAGAATGATTGGTAGACGTGTCGAAAATATGACCGGTATGATCACTCTATCTTACATTGCAGCTTGGGCAGCAACTTTTGGTGGTACTGCAGCAGGATATTTCTATTATCCTTGGGCATATCCAACAAACAGTGGTCATTATGCGTTCATTGTTCTGACAATTATTGAAGCGATAGGTTACCTCTTCTGTGTTAAAGTAATGGAAGAAGGCTCTAAGAAAAATAGTAACGGTCTAATTGCCGGTGTTATTGGGGCTACCGCAGTAGGTACTGTAATCTTATCACTATATGTCGGATTTTAGAAGGAAACTCCTTCAGACATCCTCTTTTTACTTTATTTTAATTAAAAACAACGATCTACATCAAACTCTAAAATTTTATATACTGACCGTTTTATCTAGTTCATAATGGTCTGGCTAAGACGATGTACTCACTACTTGTTCATAGTAGTAGTTGCAGTTAACTCAACACTGTTAACAATTAATGCAGGAGACTACATTTTCTATACTGACTGGGCTTGGACTTCGTTTACGGTATTTTCAATATCGCAAACATTGATGCTTGCAGTAGGTGCAACATACTACCTGACATTTACAGGTGTTCCAGGAACAGCAACGTACTACGGCCTAATTATGACAGTATACACATGGGTAGCAAAAGGCGCATGGTTTGCTCTAGGTTATCCATATGACTTCATTGTAACACCAATTTGGTTACCATCAGCAATGTTGCTTGATTTAGCCTATTGGGCCACAAAGAAGAACAAGCACTCCTTGATACTGTTTGGCGGTGTACTGGTAGGAATGTCTTTACCGTTATTCAATATGGTAAACCTGATAACAGTAGCAGACCCACTAGAAACGGCATTCAAATATCCAAGACCAACATTGCCACCATACATGACACCAATAGAGCCTCAAGTAGGTAAATTCTATAACAGTCCAGTAGCACTGGGTGCAGGTGCAGGTGCAGTTTTGTCGGTAACGTTTACGGCATTAGGTTGTAAACTAAATACTTGGACATACAGATGGATGGCCGCTTGGTCAAAGTGGGACTAAAACTTCAACCCTTTCCTTTTCATTTTATTATTTATTGCTAGTATGTTCTTTAGATTTTCTTAAAATTTGATTAAAAAATATTGCACATGTTGTGATCTTTTATTGTCTCTTTTAACAATATGCGATATTGTGATTATCAAATGTGAAGCAACAATACGATCAGATTTTAGTTACTCCAAAACCATTTGTCAAGTGGGCTGGGGGAAAAAGACAACTAATACCAATACTTACTCAAAATCTACCTGAATCTTTTGGTACATATTATGAACCATTTCTAGGTGGTGGTGCTTTACTATTCACTATTCTTACAGGTAAAAATGGTCAAAAATGTAGTATTTCTGATTTGAATTCTGACCTTGTATTGGCTTACACTACAATTAGAGATAAAATTGATGCTTTGATTACATCTTTAAAAAACCACGAAAAAAATTATCAAAAAGACTCCCAGTCATACTACTATTCAGTTCGTGAAAATAATCCTAAAAATGAAATTGAAAAAACATCTAGATTGATCTTCTTGAATAGAACTTGCTTTAATGGACTTTATCGTGTAAACAGTAAAGGAAAATTCAACGTACCTTTAGGAAAATATTCTAATCCAAATATTGTAAATGAAGACAATCTTTATGCCGTTAATCGAATTTTACAATCAAATAGAATCTCCATTAAATGTAGAGATTTTGAGGCAGTACTAAGGGATGCAAAAAAAGGAGATTTAGTATATTTTGATCCTCCATATCAGCCAGTAAGTACCACTGCAAATTTCACAAGTTATACTACCAAAAATTTCACATATAATGATCTTACCCGCTTGGCAGAACTTTGTTTAAAATTGGATTCTAAAGGTTGTAATGTATTATTATCAAATTCTAATTCAAAAGAAGTAGTAGATATTTTTTCAAAAAATCCATGGAAAATCCTCAAAATAAATGCCAATAGATCAATTAACTCCAATTCTAAAAAAAGGACTGGACACTTTGAACTTTTAATAAAAAATTATTAAAGCTCCGAACGGGATCTGAACCCGCGACCTTTACCTTACCAAGGTAACGCTCTACCAGGCTGAGCTATCGAAGCATAAATTTTAGCAACCGAAAATCCTTATAATTCTTGATTATGGCTCAAAAATCTCTAAACTGTTAAATTTCACACAAAATTCTACCTTTTTGGAGGAGTAATCAAGCCTGGCCAAAGTAAGCATAAAGTGCTTTTGGACATGCAGGACTTAAGATCATAAAAATGGGTGATCCTGTCTCTCAGGAGTTCGTGGGTTCAAATCCCACCTCCTCCACTGCTCATTATTTTTGAAATTTTATTCCTCTGGAATTCAAAACTTCGTAAACATCAGGCAGTGAAAATACAAATCCAATATGCACACAATCTTTTTCTTCACATAGTTGACAAAACAATTCTCCTTTTTGTACTGCAACTTCTGCAATTCTATTTTTGATATTATCTTTTAGAACTACACGATCCTCATCTACAGAAATCTTTTCAATTTTTGGAGCATATCTTGCAAAGGTTTTGTCCTTTTGCATCATCTCTTCTAACATGTAAGTAACGTAACCTGAAAAACTATTGACACCCTTCATTGTAAGACTGTCTTTATTTTTATGATAGATGTCTTGGAATTTATCATAAACAGTTTCTGAAATAGTTATTGATTTGAATCCAGCTTTCGGCAATTTACTTTCCCTTACCGTACAATAAAGTACCGAAGTATATAAGATTTTATTTTCTTGGT
>JAIOOR010000012.1 GCA_021414365.1 Nitrosarchaeum sp. | reverse complement strand
ACATACAGACATGCTTTGACATTAATGGAATAGAAGTAAAAATATCAAATTTCCCAAAAATACAAGAAAACAATTAGATGCAAATTAAATTCACATATCAATAAATTTATTTTAAATTTGTTGGAATTCTTGTATTTGTGGCAAATTCCTTTGCAACTCATTATTTTTGAAAATTAGTCAGTGGACTCCCATTTCATTTTATATGCATAAATTACGAAAGGAACTTTTTTTATATTTGAGACTGATTTACCCCATTCATTTTGCGTGTGACCATAATTTTTTTCAATATTTGGATGTTCCCAATCAAATTCTACTTTTACGGATTCCACATAATACGGAATGCAAATGTGAAGATAACCAGTGTGTGTACACTGCAATGCAACACTATGCTGACAGTTATGGATTTGCGATAAGATAATAAAGATAGATTATTGACGTTTTTTAATTATTTTCTTTCCGTGTCTTTGGGTTTACCTCTAGAACTCCCCCTTCTTTGTGGCATGTGTATGAATTTCATTTTGGGATTGATCTGGATGAATAATTACTGCTAAAATCTCATCCCCTCTAGTATAATCTTCAACATATCCTGAAATTATAATGTGTTCATAATTGTATTTTGAGTGTGGTTGTTCAAATTGTTCCTTGTCTACTGCAATGAATGTTACTTTTTCTAATTCTGCAAATACATTTGTATTAAAACTAGACATAACAAATAGAGAGACTATCACAATAGTAAATCCACATTTTAAATTCACTTTATTTTTTCCTTGTATTTCATATAAGATTTTTGACATTATGTTGTATTATCATATACGATATTAAGCCGCGCTGACATTTGTGCTTGTTTCATAGGCCAATTTGGCAATAGTGTAAATTTCTATTAGCAAAAGATTCAGAGCAAAAGAGAGCAATTTCGGTGAGAGAAAAATTTCAAACATAGTTTAAGAAGATTCTTCCAAATTACATCCAAATTTGTAAAAAACAACATAGCAAATTTGAGGGTAAATAGTTCAAAGGAATAAGAGTTTAGAAAAAATTAATCGTACATTTTATGATGTTTTAAAATAGTGGGAAGTGAAATGCTGCATCTAAGGCAACTGCAACAAAAATTATTGTTAGATAAGGAGCAGTTACTTTGTAGGCTTTCCATGCAAATTCAGATGTGGGATTTTTTGTAAGTTTGTAGTGATAAGCCAACATCAAACCTCCAGAGATTGCAGCCATTACTGTGTATACAAGGCCCATTCCAAATGCTGGCAGTATCAAAGAGTATGGAAGCAATATCAAAGTATTTCCCAGTATGTATTTTGATGTTTTTTGCATTCCAATTACAACAGGCAGCATTGGAATGTTTGCTTGAGCATACTCGTCTTTGATTTTCATTGCAAGACACCAAAAGTGTGATGGTGTCCATACAAACACCAAAAAACCTACCAAAAATCCAAGCATGTCCATGCTGCCAGTTGCAGCTGACCAACCTGCCCATGATGCAGCACTGCCAGCAATACCACCAATTACAATATTTGAAGAGTTTAGTCGTTTAAGCCATACGGTGTAAATTATGACATATGAGAAGATTCCCAATGCAATAAAAAATGCAGAGACTGCATTTAGTGCAAAATATCCATAAATTACAGAAATACAACTCACAGCGATTCCATAAATCAAAACGTGTGATGCTGCCATTCGTCCAGATGGAATAGGTCTAGTACTGGTTCTAGTCATTTTTGGATCAATGTCTTTATCATAATAATGATTCAGTGCACTAGATCCAGCAGAAGCCAATGCTCCAGCTATGATGATATGCAAATATGCCAAATTATCCAGATGGGGGGCATTTGGAACTAGCTTGCTTGCTGCATACATTGATGTTACAGCGGTAATTACTAACAATACAACAATTCGTGGTTTGGATATTTCCATTATTTCTTTAAAGCCCAATCTCACTTAATCCAAATCAGAAGCCATTTAATTTATTCGACTTTAATGATCCGCGCTATTTCAAAAGGAATAAGTATTACAGCCTTAACAGCTAGCTTGAATGAGTAATTGGGACCTCATGATGCCAGGCATGGGATTAACAGCTATAGGCGTTACAGGTGTAACAATAGCATATTCTGGTGTGGCTCATACATTTGTAGACGGAATGCATGCGCTAACTGGTTTGACCATGTTTATCGGATTGATCTTTTTATCAGCAGGAATACTTGATGGTGGGATATCAACTAGCAATAGAGCAAAGGCAACCACACTAGTCATAATCTCAATTGCATTGGCATTTGGAACATTTGCATTAACAATGAACACATCAAATTACACAATTACACTGGCAGGACTTTTGATGGGAATTGCATTTCCATCAATAGTTATAGCATATCTTGCAATGAAAAAACCACAGTATGCTAAACCGATTGGAGCAATTGTAATTCTAGCAAGTGCAACAGGAATCATCATGTGGTTTGCATTTGGATTTGTAAGTCCAGATACTTACATGATCAACGAACCAATCGTTAAAGATGTAGAGCCAGAACAAAAGGTATCATCAACTAGTCCAATATTTGCAATTAAAATTTTAAAAGATTCAGCAACACAAGGAAATCCGGATTATGAACCAGATGTAGCACATGTTCCAAAAGGAAATGTGATACAATGGACAAATGAAGACGCAGTTGCACACACTGTGACTAGCTCAGTTGATTTTGGTGATACGTTTAACTCCAACATGATAAACCCAGGTGAAAAATTCTTACTAGATACAGCTAATCTTGCATCTGGTGAATATGAATACATGTGCATGGTGCATCCTTGGATGGTAGCAACTTTGATTGTAGAAGAACCAAAAGAAGATGTCAAAGTAGTGATTCCGCAAGGAGCTGGAACACAAAAAGAAGGGCAGGTTTATTTTGATCCTCAAACAGTTTCAGTGTCAGCAGGAACTACAGTTGTTTGGGACAACACAGACGGTGCGGCACACACTGTGACTAGTGGAAAAGATGCCACACCTGATGGAACATTTGATTCTGGATTAATTGACGCAGGTAAATCATTCAAGTTTACATTCAATTCACCTGGAAAGCAAGATTACTTTTGCATGGTGCATCCTTGGATGATAGGCTCTGTAGAAGTATCTTAGATTTGCAAAAAATCATAATAACAGAATCTCAAAAAAAAATACTTGCAAACCATGCAGATAACGAAAAACCAAATGAATCGTGTGCCATATTATTTGGTTCAGTAAAGAATAGAATAACATCAGTAAACGAAGTGTTCCTTGCAAAAAACATAGACGAGTCACCAGTAAATTTTACAATTTCAAATGAGCAATTAATTAAAATCTACAAGACAGCAGAAGAGAAAAAAACAGAGGTTGTGGGAATTTTTCACTCACATCCAGATTCTGAGGCATATCCGTCAAGCACAGATAAAAAATTCATGCTTAGTAATCCAGTTGTATGGGTGATTTACTCTGGAATTACAAATGATTTCAAAGCATATGTGCTTGAATCAGATATTTCAGAGATACCAATAGAAAACTAAGTTATCGTCTTAATTCAAAAGTGGCTTTGATTCCGTTCACTTTTTTTAAGATTGATTTGTCAGGCGAGATAATTTTTCCAATCACGTTAACTGGGGATGCCGGTGTGATCTCTCCTTTTTTCCCAATTGGCGTTAGACCATAAAACAAGCAGATTGCTTTGCCTGATGGCCAATACGCAACATCATTTAATTGGACAGGGGATTTGGCATTTTCTTCAGATACACTAATTGGAGATTCAGAAGAATAGATCTCCTCACCCCAGATATTTAGTGTGACTGTAAATGGTAATTTTTCTACAAAAGATTTTACAGTCTTTGGAGAATATTTGTCATCTAATTCCAAAGATATCTCAGATGCGTTTGGAATTTTAAGTGCGACAAAATATTTCATAAATAAACATAGAGATAGAGGAAATAAAGTTTGATTGGAATTATTTTTTCTTAAAAGATATCTCTTGACCATTACCAACTGGAACGGTGACTGAATCAACTGATTGAATTTTGTTTATATGATTTAGATATTTTTGAATGTGTTTTTTGAATCGGGTAGGAAAAAGAATGTTATCTGCAGCAATTATGCCATTTTTTTTTACCATGGGCAAGCACATATCAAAATAAAGTGAATATTGTTCTTTATCGGCATCGATAAATACAAAATCAAACTTATTTTTGGATTTACTTAGTTGAGATAGAACATCTTTTGCAACGCCTTGTTTGATTTGTATCATACTTGATACGCCTGCTTTTGCAAAATTTTTTTTTGCAAGTTCGATTTTTTGAGGATTTTGCTCTATGGTAATTATCTTTGATTTCTTGTCAATGGTACCTGCAAACCACAATGTAGAATAACCAACAGACATGCCAATTTCAAGTATTTTTTTTGGCTTGTGTGTTTTTAGAAGAAGGTTGTAAAAAACTCCAGTGTCTTTAGTTATTGCAAGCATCCTTAGATCACGATCAATTTTGTGATGATTTTTTTCTTCATATGTGGATCTTTTCTCAAGGGATCGTAGAACAGATGTAATTTTTTTATTCAATTAATGATATTAACAATACTTGGATTTAACTGGTAATAGAGAGAATATTTGTGGCTGTTCAGGATGATGTTTTGTATTTATTAGATAAAATCAAACACACAAAGAATCCACTCCCTGAGATAACATCAGCTCGGTGTTTGACACCTTTTGGAATGAATATGGTACACGGAGAAATCACTTTATAGATTTCATCATCGAGTTGAATTTCATAAACTAGTTTTTTGCCTTGAGAGAGAATTATGTTTACTTCGTCAGCATTATGTTTATGCAGCGTACTGTATTTGGAAATTTTTTTATGAACATCAACAATGTGGACTGCAGCATGGATGTTTGATTCAGGTATGATTTTTTTACTTAACATAGAGAGACGTTTGATTGGTGATTTTTTGTGAAATGGTACTTGAGATAATGATTCTGATATTCCTTTGGTAATGTATTTTTTATATTTCTGCATATTGTATAAAGAGAATTTTCAGTATAAAACAAGTAGGATAACAAATTATCATATAAACAACAAAGAGCATTCAAAATACATGCAAGATAGGACATCGGAATGGTTTGTACCAAAGATAGGTCCAAGAAATTTTAGAATTGGCGTAGGGATATTGTTCCTACCTTACACTTCGATTGTAACATGTTTTGCCATATGGGGTTCACTTGGTGGAACTTTTGTTTTAGATAGAATCATAGCAATAGGAGTAATCTATTTTCTTGCAGTCGGAGTCTCTGCTCACTGTCTTGATGCAGTAGGTGGAAAAACAAAACCGTGGGGAAATTTACCGAGAAAAAAGATCTTATCTGTTGCACTGTCTTCATTGGCAATTGTTTTTGCCATTGGTATTTACTATGCATTTTTAGATTCACCTCTTTTGATTCCAATAGGAATTGTGGAAGGATTTTTCTTGTTTGCGTATAATCTTGAACTTTTTGGCGGCAAGTTCCACAACAATATTTCCACAATCATATCATGGGGAATTTTACCAGTGCTTGCAGGTTCTGTTATACAAACAAATTCTATTTCAGTAGAAACGATGCTTTTGAGCATAATTTCAGCCTCGATTACATATGTCCTAATTACAACATCAAGAAAGTATAAGCATCTCAAAAGAGAAGAAATTGATTCTGAGAGGATCAAAAATAAAGAAAGAATTCTAAAATTAATTACTTTGTGTGTGATTGTAGCAACAGTGTCATTTTTTATTGTTCAAATTTAGAGATATCAAAATTGTTTATTGTTTTAAACATAATGAACCATATCACATCTGTTTTGTATGAACATATTTAATCATAAGACAATATAATGAGAAATGAAAATTAGTTGGCAGAGTTAAAGAGAAACATAGGTACGTTTGGTGCAGCGTCAGTAGGAATTGCAAACATCATAGGAGCTGGAATCTTTGTACTAAGCGGAGTGGCATCTGGAATAGCAGGTCCAGCAGTAATACTTTCTTTTGGAATAGCTGGTTTAATTGCAATGCTTACAGCATTGTCTGCAGCAGAGCTTTCTTCATTCATTACAGATACTGGAGCCAGTTATGTATACACAAAAAAAGCATTCGGAAGATTTTGGAGCTTTCTTGTTGGATGGTTCAAATATTTTGATTATATGGTAGGAGGTGCAGCAGTGTCAGTTGGGTTTGCAGCATATTTTACTTCTGTGTTCGGATTAGAAGGTGCATTACCTATCGTGCTTGCAGCTGTGGGATTGCCAATCATACTTTGTGCACTTAACATTATAGGAGTTAAAGAAGCAACTACCGTTACATCGGTGATGGTTCTGATAAAGGTCTTTGCCATTGTTTTCTTGTTAATGCTAGGAGGGTATTATCTTACTCAACACTTTGATGTGGGACATTACACACCATTTTTTGCTACAGGTTTTGGCGGGATGCTTAATGGTGCAGCAATAATATTTTTTGTCTTTATTGGATTTAATTCAGTTTCAATGATGTCCGAAGAGACAAAAAATCCTCAAAAAACAATTCCAAAAGCATTGATGCTTGCATTTGCAGTAACTTTTGTGTTATACATTTGTGTAGCAGTTTTGTTGGTAGGAATTTTAGATTGGCGTGATGAAGTAAAAGATGCACATCCTTTAAGTTCCATAGCATCAGTCATATCTGACAATCAAATGTTTTTTGATTTTATTTCATTTTCTGCATTAATTGCTACTGGCTCAGTTGTTCTTAGTAGCATACTTGCTGGAACAAGAGCAAGTTTTGCCATGAGTAGAGATGGACTACTCCCGCACCAACTTGAAAAAATTAGCAGTAGATTTGGAACACCATATGTTTCAATCATTGTAGGAGGTTTAGTGATAGTAACTTTTGCAGGACTGTTTTACAATAACATAGATGCAATTGCATCAATAGTTAATTTTGGTAGTCTATTCACATATCTTTTTGTAAACTTGTCTTTAATCAAATTAAGAAGATCTAATCCTGAGATCATAAGAGGGTTCAAAGTTCCATTGTATCCAATTGTTCCAATTTTAGGTGCGGCAAGCTGTATAGGCTTGATGTATTTTTTGAGTGATTCGGCAAAATATGTTTCAATAGTATATGCAGCAATAGGATTGGTGGTGTATTTTTTCATTTATAAAAATAAAAAACCAATTTCAAATACAAAAAATTAGGTGTTCATCAAATTTTACGGTAAATATAAGAAGTTCATGGTAGCAAATGTTTTGAATGAAAATAGACACTAAAAATTTTCTAGTTGGAGAAAAAGAAAAGATCAAACTCAGCAAATGGCAAACAATGGTAAAACCGGTTTCTAATTCAAAGGAACAATACAAAGAGATACTCAAAGAGCACATTGAGGAGCTAAGTTCGCTGCAAAATCTTCTCTATGCATCAAACCGCTATTCAGTATTGCTGATTTTTCAATCAATGGATGCTGCAGGAAAAGATAGTTCCATCAAACATGTTATGTCAGGTATCAATCCGCAGGGCTGTCAAGTTTTCAGTTTCAAGCACCCTAGTGCAGACGAACTTGAACATGATTTTTTATGGCGTACTACTGTCTGTCTGCCTGAACGAGGACGAATAGGAATCTTCAATCGATCTTATTATGAAGAAGTGTTGATTGTTCGTGTACATCCAGAGATTCTCCAAGGTGAGGGTCTTGATAATTACAACAAGAAAACCATTTGGAAGGACAGATACAATTCAATTATTAATTTGGAGAATCATCTTCATCAAAACGGAACCAGAATTATCAAATTCTTTCTCCATGTTTCAAAAGATGAGCAGCGAAAACGCTTTCTCAAACGAATTGATGATCCTCAAAAGAACTGGAAGATCAGTCTGGCAGACATTGCTGAGAGAAAATTTTGGAATCAATACACGAAGGCCTATGAAATTTGTCTTAGCAGTACAAGTACTACCTACGCACCATGGCACATTATTCCTGCAGATGATAAAGAGAATGCACACTTGATCATTTCCCAGATCATATTAGATAATCTAAAATCACTTAAAATGGCTTATCCACATTCTAATGTCAAACGCAAGAAAGAATTGCAATTATTCCGTAAATTGCTCACTAAATAATTTATCCTCTTATGATTGGACTTGCCTTTCCAGTTATTTTTTCAATATCGGAGTCCTTAGAAATTTCTACAACTTTGTTCATATCCATGTAACCCATAACCAAAAGAGCATTAGGTTCATCAATGCTTTCAACCATCAGTCCTTTAGTACGTAAATTTTCTACTTTGGATTCTCTATTGATGCCTTTTTTGAATGTGATTGTCAATGCAACATGTGGTTTTTGTGTAATCACAATTATTGATAAATACTGCCACGTCAAAATAAAGTATGTACAAAAGAATACTTGTTCCACTTGATGGTTCAAAAAATTCCTTGAGGGCATTAGACAAGGCAATTGAATTGGCCAAACAATGCAAAGCTACAGTTATCGGTCTTCATGTTATCACCACTGTGGGTCTTTTTACTGCTGTGCATGCGGTTAAAATTCCTGAAGACGAGTGGTCCAAAAAAATAAAATCATTCATGAATACTGCTAGTCAAAAATCAAAAAAGAATCAAGTATCTTTTGAGGCAACAGTGATTCCTGGCAATAATGCAGGATATGATATCGTGCTTTTTGGAAACGGTAAAAGAAACAACATTGATCTTATTATGATTGGAGCTCGTGGAGTTAGTTTTGCAAGAGAAATTTTCTTGGGAAGTACATCGCATTTTGTTTTGCACAAATCCAAAGTTCCAGTAACCATAGTAAAGTGATTTTAAACAAATCATTATGACTGAGCGTTATTTTTCTCAATTATTTTATTATCAAAACAGGACATCGGGCAGACTGGCTTACATTGTTGCTCACACTGCCTAATAGAAATTGGCTAAACCCTGTACGCCCATGGGAGCCCATAACTATAAGATCTATATTTTTTGAGTTGGCAAAATTAACAATCTGTTTTGAAATTGACTTTGTCTCTGGAATTTGGAAAGAAAACAAAACACCTGCATCATTTGCCTTTTTTTCTAATTTCAGGAGAAACCCAGTTGCAAATTTACGTGCATCTTTAATTATTTTCTTATTGATGTTTTTATTAATATACCATGCACCAAGATTAGCTTTTTCCAAACAAGTCATGACATTAATTTTGGCGCCATGTTTTTTTGCAATATCTACTGCGACATTAAATGCTTTAATCGAATAAGAGGAACCATCAAAAGGCACCAGAATGTTTGTTATGGACATTTCTACTTTACCACCATCACAGGAATGTTTGCCTTGTGCGCTACATCATTTGCCACACTTCCCAAAACAATCTTGTTGATACCTGTTCTTCCGTGTGAACCAATCACGATCAAATCAAATTTGTGAGAATTCACATAAGTTACAATAGCTTTTGATACAGATGGATTATACAATATTTTGAATGAAATGTTTATGTTTTTTTTATTTGCTAGAATCTTGAGACTTGAAAAAGTTTTTTTAAGAATCGCAGTATATTTTGTCAACGTGTCTTCGTTATATTTCATCGAGAATCCAATTGATGGCTGATACATTCCAGTTACAACAGTAATCACAACAATTTTACTTTTAGGTTCTGCAATATCTAGCGCGTTTTTGAAAGCTCGGTTTGCAAATCCTGATGAATCATAGGCTACCAAAATATTTTTAAAATCAGTCATGGTTTTGTCTTCTTTATTTCTTCTACTGATTGCTCTAAATCTTTTTGAGTTATTTTAATTGACTTGACATCTTTTTCTTTGTGTTCCACAAATCTCTTTACTCCAAAAAGAGCTGCACGATTACAAACTTCTTCAATCTCGGCTCCGCTAAACCCTTTTGCCATTTCGACTAGTTTTTTTAGATCAACGTCGTCTGCAAGAGGCTTTTGTTTAGTGTGAATTTTAAATATCATTTCTATGCCGTGAGCGTCTGGATTTGGAACTTCAATTATTCTATCAAACCTGCCAGGTCGTAACAGTGCAGGATCCACAATATCTAATCGGTTTGTTGCACCAATTATCAAGACATTATGTAATTCTTCTAATCCATCAATTTCTGTGAGAATCTGAGACACTACACTTTCTGTAACATGGGAGCCAGAATCACCACTGCCTCTTTTTGGAACAAGGGCATCTACCTCATCAAAAAATATTATACACGGTGCTGCCTGACGAGCCTTTCTGAAAATTTCCCGTACCCCTTTTTCTGATTCTCCAACCCATTTTGATAACAATTCAGGACCCTTGATGCTAATAAAATTTGATTCAGTGGTTGTTGCAACTGCCTTTGCAATCAATGTCTTTCCAGTACCAGGAGGTCCATAAAGCAAGATGCCTTTTGGAGCTTTGATATGAGCATATTCAAAGGCATCTTTGTATTTTAATGGCCACTCGATTGCTTCACGCAGTGTTTCTTTTAATTCATCAAGACCGCCTACATCATCCCAACTCACATTTGGGGTTTGGACTAGCACTTCTCTGAGTGCAGATGGTCTTACTTCCTTTAGTGCATCAGTGAAATCTTCACTTGTTATCTTGATTTTTTGCAAAATCTCTTTTGATACTTTTTCTTCTTGAAGATTGATTTCGGGTAAAATTCTTCTAAGTGATCTCATGGCAGCCTCTTTGCAAAGTACTTCCAAATCAGCACCAACAAATCCATGAGTTGTTTGGGATATTTTTTTGAGATCCACTTTTTTATCCAATGGCATTCCTCTAGTGTGAATATTTAGAATTTGCAGTCTTCCTTCATCATCTGGAATTCCAATTTCAATTTCTCTGTCAAATCTACCAGGTCTTCTCAGAGCAGGATCAATAGAGTCTGGCCTGTTTGTAGCTGCAATCACTATTACTTTGCCCCTATTTTTCATGCCATCCATTAATGTCAATAATTGAGAGACAATTCTTTTTTCCAACTCTCCTGAAACCTCCTCTCTTTTTGGAGCAATAGAATCAATCTCATCAATGAAAATTATGCTTGGTGCATTTTCTTCTGCCTGCTTGAAAATATCTCGTAGTTTTTCTTCACTTTCACCATAATGTTTTGCCATGATCTCAGGACCGCTAAGCGAAGTAAAATGAGAGTTTGTCTCACCAGCTACTGCCTTTGCCAATAGAGTTTTTCCTGTTCCTGGCGGACCATACAACAAAACCCCTTTTGGTGAATCTATTCCAATTTTTTCAAATAATTCTGGATGTCTCATGGGTAATTCCACCATCTCCCGAATCTTTTGAATTTCATTTTTCAATCCTCCCAAATCATCATATGTTATTCGAGGTATGGAAGGATCATCTAATTTTGTAATGTCCCCTAACTTGAATATTGTATCATCTGTAACAAATACCGGTTTTGAGGGCTTGTACTGGTTACAACTAGTTGAATTTTACTTCCCATCTGAGTATTGACAATAACTGTATCGCCTGTAGTAAACACATGTCCCTGATAAAGCGATGACATGTACTCATGTAATCCATCGGCATGAATTTTTTCAATAGGTGATAGTATGATTTGTTCTGCATCTGCTCCTTCGACTGGTTTGATGGATAGAGTTTCGCCTATGCTTGCACCAATGTTGTATCTAGTCAAACCATCTATGCGAATAATTTCACTGTCATAGTCTTCTGGGAATCCAGACCATAATCGGACATGGCTTTTTTTCTTTGATGATAGTTCTAGAATTTGTCCTGGTTGCCAATTATTATCTTCAATTATTTTAGGATCCACGATAGCCACTCCTTTTCCCACATATGCCTGTGGCATCTCTTCGATTTTTAATTCGATTTCAGTCATCTTTTTTCAATCTTTGTTAATTGGAACTGCCCTTGTTTTTGCTTTTTCTACTGCCGGTACCTCTTCCAGTGATTCTTGTCATGCCTTCTGTTGAAGGTCTTTTGGAAGGTTTAGGTAGATCTTTTGCTTTTGCAATTCTTACTCCACGGCCTAAATGCATTGTTTCGCCTTTTGGAGTTTTTTTGAGTCTATCAATCTCAACTTTTCTATATGCGTCTCCTGCCCAATTCTGTGGACCCTCATCTTTTTCATACGAACTTGTTCCTCGGTTACCAATCTTTCGTACTTTGACCATGATTGTTTTAATTCTAATTATTATTTATCACATGTATGCAATTCTCAACATTGAATTTTGGCATGGAATTAAACTACTAATAAAATAGCATCATAGCATGAATTTTAAAGATATTCTAGTCCCATATGATAATTCAGCAAATTCAAAGCGAGCATTAAAACAAGCATTTGTGTTGGCAAGTTTGACAGACGGTAAAATTACAATTATTCACAGCATATCATATGATAAAGCAATTGGCAAAATAATAGAGCCATACAAAGAGACAATATTACGACACATTAAGGAATTCATGACTGAGATAGAACACGGTGCTTCAAAATTAGATATTCCAATTAGTAAAGAAATTCTATATGGCAACCCCGCCGAAAAAATTCTGGATTTAATGAAAAAGAAGAATTTTGACATTGTAATAATTGGCAGAAGAGGCACAAACAAGCTTACAGGCCCTTCACTTGGAAGTGTCTCAAATGCAATAGTTCAAAACTCGCAAGTTCCAGTATTGGTGATAATGTAAGTTGATTAAAGAAATAAAAAAGATTCTTGTTCCTCTGGATGGATCAAAAAATTCTTTCAGAGGTCTAGATGAGGCAATTTCACTTGCAAAGAAAAATAATGCATTAATTACAGGTCTGTTTGTAATTCAGGCATTTCCTACAGAGATAGGAGTCTTACGAACAGCTATCGGTAAAGCTTTGAACAAGCAATCCAAAAACTTTCTTGAACAGGCGCAAAAAAGATGTAAGCAAAACAATATTGATTTTATTGACATCATAGAATACGGTGATGAGGGCGCAAAGATTGTATCATATGCTAAAAAAATTAAAGCAGATGTGATTGTGATGGGGTCTAGAGGAATAGGAGGAATTAAGCAGTTAGTCTTGGGAAGCACAACAAACTATGTTCTTCACAACTCCAAAACACCAGTACTAGTAGTAAAATAAAACAATCACAAAAAGATATTTGTATATGGAAACAGGTTTTGCTTATTATTATGATTTATGATTACGAGACTGAAAATGATCTTGTGTTTTAAATAATCATGATGTTCAAAACAAACCTGCTTTGAATGACAATAAAGAACTAAAAGAAATCAAGTCTGAATCAATTAAAGATCTTTTTGCAAAATTTCAAACATCAGAAAACGGTTTGACTAGTGAAGCAGTACAAGTTAATCTAACAAAATATGGTCCAAATATACTAAAACCAAAAAAGAGAGCAGATTCTTTTACATTGTTTTTCAATCAATTTAAAAATCCAATCATACTCATTTTGATTTCAGCATCAATTGTGTCATTAATTCTTAGCAATTCCATAGACGCGATAATCATTTTGAGTATTGTCTTTGTTAGCAACATACTTGGGTTTTGGCAAGAAAGAGGATCTGTAAATGCAGTCAAGCAACTTTTGTCAATGGTTCAGGTCAAAACAACTGTTTTACGTGAAGGTAAACAAGAAGAGATTTCAGTGGAAGGGATTGTTCCAGGGGATGTAGTGATTCTTAGTGCAGGTGATATGGTACCTGGAGATGGAGTATTAATTGAATCAAGAGATCTTTTCATAAATGAGTCCGCCTTAACTGGAGAAACATATCCGGTTGAAAAGCATTCAGAGAAAAACAAATCGTTACATAATAAAGATAACATGGATCTAGTTTTTATGAGCAGTCATGTCATAAGTGGAACTTGCACATTACTTGTAACAAAAACATCAACTAGTACCGAAATAGGAAAAATATCTGAGCGGCTCAAATTTAGAATACCTGAAACTGAATTTGAACACGGCACAAGAAAATTCGGGTATTTTCTGATGCAGATTACCATGATTCTAGTTATTGCAATTTTTGCAATAAATGCCTATTTTGGAAGACCAATAATAGACGCATTTCTATTCTCAATAGCTCTGGCTGTTGGACTTACACCACAATTACTTCCAGCAATAATCAGCATCAATCTATCAAAAGGAGCAAAAAAAATGGCATCAAAAAAAGTAATCATCAAGAGACTGGAATCTATGGAAAATATTGGAAGCATGAATGTGCTTTGTTCTGATAAAACAGGTACACTTACAGAAGGAGAAATGAAGATAAAAACAACAATTGATGTGGATGGTATAGAAAATCAAAAAATTCTTTTTTATGCGTTTTTGAATGCATCGTTTGAATCAGGATTTACAAATCCAGTTGATGAATGTATTAGAAATCAAAACAAGTTCGATATTGGAAATTTTTCAAAGTTAGATGAGATACCTTATGATTTCATAAGAAAACGTCTCAGCATTCTAGTTTCATCTGAAAGTGAAAAAATACACATTACAAAAGGAGCATTAAAGAACATACTTGAGGTTTGTACCAAAGCAGAGCTGACAAATGGCAATATCATAGAACTTGAATCAGTTAAGGAAAAAATTGAAAAACAATTTGAGAGTCTAAGTAATGATGGATTCCGAATACTAGGCATATCTTATCAAAAAATATTAAAATCACAAATAGTCAAAGAGGATGAAAATGAAATGATATTTCTGGGTCTTCTTGTTTTCTTTGATCCAATAAAATCTGGAATTGTAGATATAATTGGAGAACTAAATCACCTTGGAATTTCAACAAAAATAATCAGCGGAGACAATAGATTTGTTGTAAATTATATCGGCAAGCAGATTGGATTATCAGATAAAGCAATACTTACTGGGAACGAACTACGTAACATTAGTGATGAAGCCCTAATTAATCTAGTAAACGAAGTAAATGTTTTTGCAGAAATAGAACCTACTCAAAAAGAGAGAATCATCTTGGCTCTCAAAAAATCAAGTAATGTGGTGGGTTTTCTTGGTGATGGAGTAAATGATGCCATAGCTTTGCATGCTGCAGATGTGGGTATTTCGGTTGAAAGTGCCGTAGATGTTGCAAAAGAGAGTGCGGATATTATTTTACTTGAAAAAGATTTAGGCATTCTTGTAGAGGGTGTGGTTTTAGGTAGGATCACGTTTGTAAATACGCTAAAATATGTCTTTATGGCAACTAGCGCAAATTTTGGAAACATGTTTAGCATGGCTGGGGCATCGCTATTTTTGCCATTTCTTCCATTATTGCCAAAACAAATTTTGCTTGAAAATTTAATGACAGATTTTCCTGAATTAACCATATCTACAGATAATGTGGATAAGAAGTTGATTCAACGACCAAGAAGATGGAATATCAAGTTTATACGTAAATTTATGATTACTTTTGGATTCTTGAGTGTAGTGTTTGATTTTCTTGCATTTTCAGTATTTCTTTTATTGCAAGCAACAGAACAAGAATTCAGAACAGGTTGGTTTGTTGAATCTGTTATATCAGCATCAGTTGTAGTATTGATAATTCGTACAGAGAATCCATTTTTTAAGAGCAACCCAAGCAAAAGTCTTTTGATTGCGACTTTGTGCATAGTTGTTGCTACGTTAATTTTACCATTATCGCCGATTGCAGAAATACTTGGATTTGTGCCAATACCTGCATCATTTTATGTTTCCATAGCTGTGATAATATCACTCTATATCATAAGTGCCGAGATTGTCAAAAAGAAATTCTACTCTAAACTTGAGGCTTGAGATGGTTCCTAAAGAATTTGGGAAAGGGCATCCTGTTTTAAATATGTCACTTATGCACAAAATACGGAATATTATCAAATATGCAAATCACTGAACAAAAAAAACCCAATAATAACATAGTATTTACAAACGGAAATTTTTTCCTAGAGTGGAGTAATCTATGTATTCAATATAATTTTGCCATCTATGATGCAAGTCTGGATGCAATCAAATCATTATTTAGTTTTCGAGATGAATCCGCAGATACAAAAAGAATTAACAACATGGTTCGTGCATCGTTTGATTCTTCTTTAAGACATTCATTAGAAGGAGAAAAATTTGCAAATACGCTTGGCAATTTCCTTGATGTTTTTTCAGACGAAGTAAAATTAACACAGCATGATCTGCTGCACAATATTATTGATGATGTATATGCTAAAATGAATACATTCATTGAACCATATAGAGACAACATAAACCGTGCTCCTTCAAAATTAATTCCAATGAAGGGGAAATTTGATCTGCTACATTATGATTCATCTAATGTGAAACACAAAACACCGATTTTGATTGTAGGCTCTCTAATCAATAGACATTACATCTTAGATTTATTGCCAAAAATTAGTATTGTTAGGCAATTTCAAAAAATGGGATTTGATGTGTATGCAACAGATTGGCGCACACCAATGTCATATGACAAAGACATGACACTTGAGAGTTATGTAGAACAGTACATAGAAAGATCTGTAGAAAAAATACAAGAAATCACCGGTGAAAAACAAGTTTCTTTGTTTGGATACTGTTGGGGTGGAATTTTTTCCTTGATTTATTCAGCTCTTCATCCTGAGAATGTAAAGAATATCATATTGCATGCTACTCCAGTAGATTTGACAGATACTCCTACCCCAGTGGAATCATGGACTAGAAAATTAAATGCAGATAAATTAGTGGAGGCATTTGGCAATATTCCTGGAAGTTTTCTCAACATTGCATTTTTTATGCGAAACCCAATTGAGGCGATTTTGAAATATCCTCGATTCTTTGGTGAGCCACGTAGTTGGGATGAGATCAATCAGTTTATGGCTGTTGAAACATGGCTTTATGACAGTCGTCCAATTATTGGACATGTTTTTAGTAAAATTATTGACGATGTATACAAGAAAAATTTGCTCATACAAAACAAAATGAAAGTAGGAGGTAATTTGGTTGACCTAGGAAAAATAACTATGCCATTTTTGAATATTGTCGGTCAAGGAGATGATCTAGTTCCACCACAATCTAGCCTGCCAGTTATTAGCAAAGTAGGAAGTACTGACAAAAAATTAATAGAGTTTCCAACGGGTCACGTAGGATTGTGTGTCAGCTCAAAAGCTCATGTACAGCTTTGGCCCCAAGTGACAAAGTGGCTTGTAGAAAGATCTTAAAAATTCAAATATTTTGATCATGGCTTTAACAAAACAGCAAAAAATTGTTACTTTAGGTTCGTGGTTAGGATGGTCATTAGACGGATACGATTTGGTCTTGATGCTGTTTGTAATTCCTGTAATTAGTAATTTATTTTTCCCATCCACAAATGAGGTATATTCACTACTTGCCACATTTGCTGCATATGTTGTCACACTAGTTATGCGTCCTATCGGAGGGGCATTTTTTGGTAACTTTGGAGATAAGATTGGAAGAAAGAAAATAATGATGATAACAATAATGGGTTTTTCCATTGGCACATTTGCGACAGGCTTGTTGCCCACATGGCAAATGGTTGGAATCATGGCGCCAATCTTGTTAATGGGTTTGAGATTCATGCAGGGCTTCTTTGCTGGTGGTGAATGGGGAAGTGGTGCAGTGTTAACCATGGAAGCAGTACCAAAAGAATCAAGAGGGGTATTTTCAGGATTTCTTCAAAGTGGATTTCCTTTCGGGTTCATTATTGCATCGATTGTTTTTTACATTGTAACGTCATCTTTGTCAGAAAAAGATTTTGCAGAATATGGATGGCGTATTTTATTTTTTACAGGGATAATTCCTGGCAGTGTTGCTTTACTTGTTAGACTAAAGGTAGAAGATTCAAAAGTTTGGATTGAAAAAGCAATGCAAAAGAAAATTGCAAAATTTCCTTTGCGTCAAATTTGGACAGATAAAGAACAACGAAAAAGATTTCTTTTGGCTCTAATCATAATGACAGGTCTTATGTATACATATTATACCACACTTGGTTTCTTTCCAACTTTATTGCAGGACTTTATGGGAGTTGAAAAGGTTGAATCATCAAAACTAATGATAGTTGCAACTGCGACTTCATTTGGTGGAACGATATTTGTTGGATATGTGAGTCAAATTATCGGGAGACGTAAAGCATTGGGGGTTTTTGCAGTTTTAGCAGTAATTCTTGCAATACCGCTCATTTATGGTCTGTATCATGCCACATTTTTTTATGAGCGAGCTATCTATGTTGTGATTATTGTATTTGTTGCAACTACAGGCTTTGGTGCCATTCCAGCATTTCTCTCAGAGCGATTTCCGACAGAAATTCGGAATAGTGCGAGTGGTTTTGTATATAATGGAGGATTATTTTTTGGAGCACTAGCTCCAATTGTAGCGATAAATCTCTTATCTAATTCAAATGGTTTGATTCCTTTTCTATTAGGATTCAATATAATTTTGGGTTCTGTGATACTATTGATTGGGACCATGGTAAATCCAGAAACAAAAGATGTTGACATTGAAAAATAACTATGCTCTTTTTAATTTCATATATGCTGTATGACATAGTTTAACAAAATTTGCTAAAAAATAGAATGTATGATTATCAAAAATAGAAATCAGAACAACTATAATGTAAAGAATTTTAATTAAGATATAGTACCAGCATGGATTCTAAAACACAGAAAAAGATAGACGAGATAATGTATGAAACAAATGAAAAGATCTCAGCTATTGTAAATGAGATTAGAGAGATTCGTTTTTCTAAAATGAGTGAAAGTGAAAAACAAATCAAATGTGATAAGCTAAGATTGGAATTTGAGAAAGTCATGATTGAAGAAGAAGAGAAAGTAGTAAAAGCGATGAATGAATATCCGTAAAAATTATGATTTAAGTTATAAACAAAATGATCCGAATCAAAATAGGCTGGATTTTCTGGAGAGAATATTTGTGAGATCTTTGAATTAAATATCCCTTTTTTTAAATAGAATCATGGAAATTCACGTATACGACACCTATGTCAAAGCTAAAGATGGCCATACCATGCACTTTGATGTAATTACTGGTGAGAAAAACCACGATAAAGCCATTCAATATGGCAAAGAGTGGTTAAACACAGTCGGTGAAGCAAGTGCAACAATGACTACCAACGAATGTCAATTTTGCCATTCACAAGGTGCACCAGAGCCTGTAGAACGGGCAATTAAGGAAAAAGGTTATTTCATCCAAAAGATGGAAGGCTGTCCTTAAAACATCTTTTTCCTTTTTTAATTATTTTGATCTATATTTTTTAGGAGTGTTATTTTCTTTAAAGCATGATAGATAACAAGTATTCAAAGTGCACAGTGGAAGGAGACAAAAAAACAAAATGGATTTGCGGATGTTTTCAAACAGTAGACGATTATTTTAAATTCTGTAAAAAACATGACGGGGTTTTAAAAAAAGCAATTCAGACACAAATAGACGAGTTGGATTTGACTTTGGTAATAGAAGACTAGAATGCAAGTAGTGCAACAAATGCAGATACAAAGACGATTGCAATTGTGTTTAGCAATTTGATTACAGTGTTTAATGCAGGACCTGCTGTGTCTTTGTAAGGATCACCGATGATATCTCCTACTACAGCTACTTTGTGCAATTCAGTTCCTTTGTTTCCTTGCATCTCTACTAGTTTCTTTGCATTATCCCACGCACCACCAGTGTTTGCCAAGTGGTATGCAAGTGGAATTCCAGTTACAACGGCACCCATTAGTAAACCTGCAACTGCAGTTGGACCTAAGAGAATACCTAGAATAATTGGAGAGATGATTGCAATGATTGCAGGTTTCCAAAGTTCTTTAATTGATGCAGCAGTTGCAATATCTACACATTTTGCATAATCAGGTTTTGATGTTCCAGCAAGAATTCCAGAATCTAATTTGAATTGTCGTCTTACCTCGTCTACCATCTTTCCAGCAGCACGAGATACACCGTTGATTAGTTGTCCTGTAATGATAAATGGAATCAATCCTCCAACTAGTAATCCTACAATAACGGTTACATTTGTCAAACTATAATTCAAATCCAAAATTCCTGCAAAGATGTGTGCGGCTTCAAATTGGAATGCCTGTATCATTGCAAGGGCAGCCAGTCCAGCGCTGGCAATAGCGAATCCTTTTGTTACTGCCTTTGTGGTGTTTCCTACAGCATCAATTTCGTCAGTAACTTTTCTGTTTTCTTCGCCCATTCCAGTCATCTCGACTATTCCACCAGCATTATCTGCAATTGGTCCAAACGCATCAATGCTAAGTACAATTCCTGCAAGACTAAGCATAGCCATTGCAGTCAATGAAGTTCCAAAGATACCGTACAATATTGGGTCTGCACCTACAGGGGCTGCACTTGATGCGACACTAAATGAGACAATAATTGCAATAATTAGTGCAATCATAAATGGTCCAGTTGATTGCATTCCTTTGATTATTCCCATCAATGTTAGTGATGCGTATCCCCACTTTGCAGATTCAACAATGTCTTGAACTGGTTTGTATTTGTAATTTGTATATCGGTCTGTAATCTTTTGAATTACAGGGACTAGTATGACGCCAATTACAGTTGCTCCAAATAACGCATATGCGGTTGTTGTTTGTCCTATGAAATAATATGTAAATATGAAATTCAAAATAATTGCAATTGTAGCTGAAACATAAAATGACAGATTAAGCGGTTTCATTACATCTGTGATATTTGTAGAGCGAACAATTACAATTCCAATAATTGATGCAATCATTCCAGATGTTCCAATTAGAATTGGGTACATGAAAATCTCAGGAGCGCCAATTAGTGCTGCAATAAGTAGTGAAGCCAAGATAGTCACAATGTAAGACTCGTAAACATCAGAGCCCATTCCTGCTGCATCACCTACGTTATCACCTACATTATCAGCAATTGTTGCAGGATTTCTAGGATCATCTTCGGGGATATTTTCTTCTACCTTACCTACCAGGTCTGCTCCCATGTCTGCAGCTTTAGTGAAAATTCCACCACCGATTCTTATGAACAGTGCAATTAGACTTGCACCGATTCCTACACCTGCAATTGTAATTGGATTGGGGAAAACCATGTAAAGACCAGTGATTGCCAAAAGTGCCATTGCTGGAACTGCCAATCCTACAGTTGCTCCACCTCTAAAGGCCATAGCAAATGTCTTGCCTAGTCCGCTGCTACTAAGATGTGCAGCCCTAACTGCTGCCTTGACAGTAATTTTTAGTGAAATTAGTCCTGCAACTGCAGAAAGTGTTGCACCTACTGCAAATGCCAGTCCGTTTGAAAATCCAATAAAGTATCCGATAATAATTGATAGTGCAATAGCAATTGGGATGATAATCTTCATCTCTCTTCTAAGAAATGCAGCTGCTCCAATTTTGACAGCATTTGATATCTCCATCATCTCTTTGGTGCCTGAAGGCTGTTTAGTAATCCAAGATACGATACCCAGAGCAACTATGAAAGAGGCAATTCCAGCCCCTATAGGTAAAATCTGCTGTATATCCATGCTATGACTAGCTTGCCTAAAGTTAGGAAATATAAATCAATGAGAGATTTTATTTTCTTTTTTGATATGGTAAAAAAGTTTTTCCGCGTAATCCCTGTCTTACTAATTTGTTAAATCGCTTGCCATGTGCAAGATATGGAAATCTCATGTGGATCAATTCGTGAACCAGTGTGTTTTCCAGAATCTTTTCGTCTGGAATTTTTCTTACGTTTATGAAAACTAGATTATGCTGCAGATAAGAGACACCATAGTACTTGTAAGCAGACGTTCTCCTTCCTTCTGTCATTTCTTTTGGCATGTCAAGAACCTCTTTTGTACTAAGTAGAATTTTTGGTTCAGGGATTGAGAAACGACTAGAGTAAATGCCTACTTTTTCTAATATTTGCAATTGTAGTTCAGAATCAAGCTTCATGAGTGTTTGTAAAAAAATCCACGTTTATTCTAAAAAGTCAATTCTTGTATGAGAGTTGGTGTATTGTTTTGTATATAGAATCAAATTTATTTTAAAGTGAATTAATAGGGTCAGAATATTTTGTAGTGTAATCACAAATCATACAGCCACCGTCTCATCATACCCCTTTATTCCATTAAATCAAGTAGTCTCTGTGTTTTATTTCTAATTTCTGGAGTTACGTTGACTATAACTAGTCCTTCGTTTGGCTGACCATACATCACCAGGGAATTTTCAGGAGCATGAATGCATACAGGAATTACCAACAAGTCTTCCTCACCTAAGACAGTGAGTCGTACAGGTGTCTGTGAAGTAAATGCTTTTTTTATCATATCGATGCTTTGAGGAGTAATTTCAGATGCAGGATTATCACATGCAAGTTCGGTGAATCTGTGATTGCTTTTTGCATGTTCCCGTTTTACTCTTTTTTCTTGATTGTCAATTATTTGCAATGAAGGAATAATTCCAAATTCAATCATCTTTTCAGTTGTTCTATCTCCAACTGTAATCAAGTATGGATTTTTTGAAAGATATTTCTGGATATTTGATTTGTTTGCCTCGCTTTCAGGAATCAAAATGCCAAGCGGGTTTTTGAATCGGTCTCTTAGAGAATCAGGTAATTTCACAGGAATCGCTTAGCTTTGTGGTGGGGAATCGGTTGTAGCTTCAGATGCTATCTCTTCTTGCATCTTTGATGCTAAAATACTGCATTGGGCTGCAATGTTTTTTGCAGTTGATCTAAATGCAACGGCACTTGGGGAATCAGGATTTGTAATCATTATTGGCTTGCCCAAATCAGAGCCAGACATTATTCCAGAGTTCAATGGAATCTCACCTAGAAATGGAATGTGGAATTGTTCGCTGATTTTTTTTGCGCCACCATCGCCAAAGATGTAGTGTTTTTCACTGCATGTAGGACAAATAAAATGACTCATGTTTTCAACCACACCAATAATTGGAACATTTAATTTTTCAAACATTCCGATTGCTTTTACTGCAACGTTACTTGCAACATCTTGAGGAGTTGTAACTACCAAAATTCCGGTAATTGGGATTGTTTGTGCAAGTGTTAATGGAATATCGCCTGTACCTGGAGGAAGATCCACTATAAGATAATCCAGATCAGACCAGTTAGTATCAACTAGAAATTGTTTTAGAATTCCTGAAATAATTGGACCTCGATAAATTGCTGCTTGGTGTGATTGCTCTGCAAAAAATCCAAATGAAACTACTTGTAGTCCGTGAGATTTTGCAGGTTGCAGTTTGTTGTTATCTACTTCCATGTGAGCGCTTTTCATTCCAAGCATCAAAGGAATACTAGGACCGTAAATGTCTGCATCAAGCAAACCGACCTTTGCTCCAGTTTGCTGTAATGCCAAAGCTAAATTCAAGGAGACAGTAGACTTTCCTACACCGCCTTTTCCACTTGCAACACCGATAATGTTTTTCACAGTTGCCATTCCAGAGTCTGCATCAAGGGAGCGGCCTTCCATGACTTTGGCAGTAACTTTCATTTCAAAATTTTTGAGTTCTTTAATTTCTCCAATTGCTTTTCGTACATCATCTTCTATCTCCACATTAAACGGACATGCAGGGGTAGTAAGCTCCAAAGTAAATTTCAGATTATTATCATTAAGCTCAAGGTCTTTGATCATTCCCATAGATACAATATCTTTTTTTAAATCAGGATCAATTACGGTGCTAAGTTTTTCTAAAACTTGATCAACTCCGACCATTGGGTGAAAAAGTCACTTTACTTTATTTAAACATAGGTTGTATGGTTAAAAAAACATCAATTAATTGAAAAAATACACAAAAAATTACTCAAATCAAGCGTGAATTACCCAAAGATTCATAAATTCAAAATCAAGAAAAAATACAATTGTTTTCTATATCTACCCTAGTTGATGTGGTTAGGATTCCTCCAAGCTTATTTGGAACCGCACTCAAGAAGGCAGCAACAAACATTCTCAAAGACAAGTACGAGAGCATGATTAATGCAGAATTAGGATACATCATTATGATTTTAGATGCCAAAGTTGACGAGATGGGAAAGATGATTGCTGGAGACGGGGGGACATTTCACAAAGTCGAATTTGAAGCATTGACATTTTATCCAAAACTCCAAGAAATTGTTCAAGGAGAAATTGTAGACATTACAGACTTTGGCGCATTTGTAAGAATTGGTCCAACTGATGCATTGTTACACTTATCACAAGTCATGGATGATTATCTAAAGAGCGATGTTAAATCTGGAATGATCTTGGCTAATCAAAGTGGAAGAACATTAAAAGTTGGCTCTACACTTAGAGCAAGAATTACAGCAGTCTCATTAGGCAAAGCTGCCGCGATGGGAAAAATCGGAATTACTTGCAGACAGCCATTCCTTGGTGCTGATGCATGGATTGAAGAAGAGATAAAAAAATCCGGTGGCGGCTCTGACTCTAAAGAAGCTAAAGTAGAGGCAAGTTAAATGGCTCGAGAGATGGCTTGTAGAAAATGCAAGTATGTAACAACAGGTAAAGTATGTCCGGTTTGCAAATCATCTGATTTAACACCTGATTGGAGTGGAATTGTACTAGTAGTTGATCCAACAAACTCCCAAGTTTCAAAGACACTTGGAATTACACAAAAAGGCAAATACGCAATCAAGGTTACGTAAACTTAATCTTTAAAATCAGACTTTATTACAATATCACATGTCATTTAATTCTAAAAAACAGTTGTCGGAATTTTTATCTGAAGATATTGGCAAAGGAGACATTACCAGTTCTCTATTGCCTAAAAAAAATATCACTGCAAGAATAATTTCAAGGGAAAGTGCAATTGTTGCAGGTACAAAATATGCTCAAGAGATCTTTAAACTAAAAGGATGTAATGCAATAATTGTAAAAAAAGACGGCTCCAAAGTAAAGCCAAATGATACAATATTGAGGATATCAGGTGATGCTGGAAAAATTCTAACTTGCGAGAGAACCGCATTGAATTTACTAACTAGAATGAGCGGTATTGCAACTCAGACAGAATATTTGGTAAGAAAAATTAAAAACAAAAAGACAAAACTGTATGCAACAAGAAAGACAGCACCAGGTCTGAGATATTTTGACAAAGAGGCAGTGGAGATTGGCGGAGGCAAAAAACACAGATTACGTCTAGATGAGATGGTAATGATTAAGGACAATCACATCGCAGTTGCAGATTCACTGCTATCTCTGATAAAAAGTGCAAAAAGAAAGTACAAAAAATTTGAAGTTGAAGTTGAGAATACGTCTGATGCGGTGTTGGCTGCAAAAGAAGGTGCCACAATAATTATGCTAGATAATTTCTCACCAGAGCAAATCAAAAAAACAATTCAGGTTTTAAAAAATTTAAAATTGCGAGACAGTGTGCTACTTGAGGCATCGGGTGGAATTGACTCTAAAAACATTGCAAGATACGGCAAAATCGGTGTGGATATCATATCAGTCGGAAGCATAACTAATTCAGTCAAAGGAATTGACATGAGTTTAGAAGTATGATTAATTTACAGAGTCTATTTTAGATAATAGTTCTGATACTGCTTTATTTTTTGGATCAATTTCCTTAATTTTATTGCAACAAGAGATTGCTTGTTTTGATTGACCAAGAAAATGGTGAGCGTTTGCCTTTAAAATCAACACATCTGTATCATAAGTTCCAATTTTTAGAGATTTTTCAAAATAAGAGATTGCAGTTTGATATTGATTTTTCATATAGTAGATTCCTCCAATAATGAACAAGACGTCATTTTCTTCGGGAACTTTCCGGAGAATTTCAGCGCCAATCTTTAGTGCATCATCGTATTGTTTTTTCTTTACTAGTTTTCGTAGTTCCTTCTTTTTTTGGGAAATTTTAGGCTCGTTGCTTTTTGGTTTTATGCCAAACAAATCAAATTACAGTTATTCAGATGGAAATAAGAAGTAAATCCTTTTTGTTTAAAAATATCATTTTACTGATTTACCAGTGATTTGAATTTTCCAAGAAGATTTGTCCGTATTGCTTGGCAATATTAGATTCAGTTTCCCATGTGATCATACCTTTGGCGGATAATTGACTTGTCTCGTAAAAATAATTTTCAAGATCAGGTGGACTGATTACTAAAAATTCCCCTCCATCATTACCAGAATGGAATTTGTGAGAAATGCCTTTTGGAACTGTGATGGTATCTCCAGATTTGGTATCGATGTTTTTATCTCCAACTAAGAATCTATACTCACCTTTGAGAATGTAAAAACTTTCAGAGCCTCTAGGATGCATGTGCAATGCAGGACCTACATTAGGAGGATGAACAAAATGAATTATTGAATATGTACCATTAGTTTCAGAAGTAAGTATTTTGACAGTCATTTTTGTCCCATGAAAATCAAATGTTTTGTTTTTCACAAATCACATCAAGAAGATGCTTTGTATAAAATCTACTTTTTGTCAGTGGAATTTGCATCCAATCTTTATCATGATATCTAAGCGAGTTTTTTCCGTCCAAACTGAGATTTTTCTAATCTCCACCAATCCTCATTTCTTTTGGTTGCAAGATTTACGTCTTCTTTGTCTTCATTTTTGGCCATAGTAGTAAATACACTAATTTCCTAATAAAGACAACGTAACACTGTTAAGCAATTCTTTATTTGCTAATTATCGTAAATTTGTCATGTCTAAAACCACACAATCAAAGACGGTTAATTTTCTTGGATTGCGATTGATACGACTAGGAAACAACATCTTGTATCTGAAATTTTTAAAACCAGTATTAATCACATAGATGCATTATTCTAGTTTCATTTCTTCGTATGTGTAATTTCTATTAAACAAGTCAATCTGATTGAAATCTACATAAAAAATGAATTATAGTTTATTTTTATCTAAACTAGATTCAAAATATTTTCTTTTCTTAAAACTGCAAGTATCTTATATGGAACATCATTCAAATCAATCTCTTTTTCAGATGACACATACACGGTTGCATTTTCGATTGGAAATTCCATTATAACGACATTTTTTCTGTTGTATACAGAGAAGTGCATGGGGCCAAGAAAAGGATCAAAATCACCTAGCATTTTTGTGCGTAATGCAACTTCCATGTACAACATTGCCTCATCTTGACCATTTACAAAAAATTCAATGTTATTTTTTATTGCACTTGTAATTACTCTTCCATGACTATTGATGATTTTGACAAATCTTGTGTGTGAATTCAACAGCATGATTTCCTTGCATACTTGCTCATAATGTGATATGACTTCTAATTTCATTTTATTTTACACCATGTCTTTTTCATGCATGGAATAATGTGAAATGCCTAATAACCTTCGATTAACATAGTTAACCCACCCTTATATCATACAGTTTGCTTAAACTAATAGAAATCATGAAAAATCCTTTCAGTAAAAAAAATAACTGTATTCAATGTGATGCAAAATTTTCAAATCATGAAGATTTAGTTGTTCATGTTAGACATGAACACCACAAGACAATTGTAAAATGTCAACACTGTGGCAAAGAATTCATCCATGAAAAAGACAGATTACATCATGCAAGAAAAGAGCATGAAGAAGAGATGAGAGAAAGATCGCATAAAAATTCGTATCCTGAAGAATCTGGAACTACTCAGGACAGAGTAACTCGACATACCAGTCATTTTGATGACAAATTATAATATAGTGAAAAATTTTGGAATCAATTCAAGGACGATTAATTTACAAAAAGAATTTTACAGAAGATCTAGCTATTTTCAGATTTGCACATGCAGATAACTCTCCAATTGATGACTTTAAGCCAGGACAGTTTGTAAATTTGGGTCTACAGTTAGATGAAAAAGAAATTACACATAGAGCATATTCACTGGCATCACCACCTCACGAAAAAAACTATTATGAATTTTACATAAAACACAAAGAACATCCAACAATGGGAAAATTCACTACAGCGCTTTTCCAAATGAAAGTAGGGGATCTGGTATTCCTGCAACCCCCAAGAGGTGCATTTACAATAGAAAAAAGACCAGACGGAACTCCAGATACAAGGCAAATGATACTTGTTTCTTCAGGTACGGGTCTTGCTCCGTTTATGAGCTATATACTTTATTTGAAAAAAAATGGAATTAAGAAAAAAATAACATTGCTGCATGGAGTCAGTTTTGCTCAAGAGCTGGGATACAGAGAGACATTAGAAAAATTATCCTCTGAAAAAAGTGATTCGTGGGATTTTACATACATTCCAACTGTGAGTCGTCCTAATGACAAGTTATCTGAGAATTGGCATGGCAGTGTTGGAAGAGTGGAGAGCATCCTTTCTGGAATGGACAAGCATAATTCAAAATTAGAACAAATTTTAGACAGCCCCGTTACTCATGATAATTCTTTTTTCTATCTTTGTGGATACAAAAGTATGATTGATTATGTTACAGGTATTTTATCTCCTTTGGGTTTTGTGCCAGTTCATAGTAAAAGAAAAGACGGGACATTTGATGTAAAATTTGAATTGTATGGAGTTTGAAATCATAAATTTGGAATCATGATTAAAATACATAAAAAATGTAAAATAATATCACACTAGTCTTAATTCAGTATGACAGACGGGACAAAACTTATAGAAAAAGTTCTCTTTAAATTTGCAAAACAATGGATTGCAGGCGATAACATAGATGATGCACTGAGGTCAGCAAAAGATGCATACAAAAATGGACGATATGCCATAATCAACAAGCTTGGAGAGTATCACAAGACAAGAGACACAATTGAAAAAACAGTTCTAGAATATGAGCAAATAATTTCTTCGTTTAGAAAATGGAAAGTAAAAGGTGCAATCTCAATTAAGCCAACCCAGATTGGACTTTCCATTAATAGCAAAACATGTCTTTTGAATTTTGAAAGACTGATAGATTATGCCGCAAAGTCACAGGTATTTGTCTGGATAGATATGGAATCATCAGACCATACAGATGAGACACTAGAGTTGTACTATGATTTGTTTTCAAGATATGAGAGATTAGGCATTGCAATCCAGGCAAATCTTAAGCGTAGTTATGATGATATTCAAGATCTTATCAGGCAGGGAGGAAAAATTAGGATTGTAAAGGGAGCTTATAGAGAGAATGGAAAAATAGCATACAAAACCAGAAAGGAAGTTGATCAGAATTATATGAAAATTATTGAAAAGTTATTTCAAGACGGAAATGAGTTTGGAATTGCCACACATGATTCAAAACTAATCGATAGCGCTGTATTATTGTCTAAAAAACATTCTAAAAAATTTGAGTTTCAATTCTTAAAGGGAATTAGAGATGAATTAAAACCGCAACTAGTCAAACAAGGATTTACAGTGTGCGATTATATTCCATATGGAACAAACTGGCTACCTTATTCAATTAGAAGATTACGTGAGAGAAAGAGAAATATTTTGCTTTTGGGAAGTTCTTTTATTCAATCGCATAAAGTTTGAGTTTGGGATCTGAGAAATTGTTGCAGATAGTTTTCGCCACCTGCAGCTTTTCCAGTGGTGCCAGAACTCTTCCATCCAACAAAAGGCTGGCTTTGCACAAGTGCTGCAGTTGTTGCACTTGATGCTCTGTTTGCATAAACTGTTCCTGCCTGAATTTTTTCAAAGAACTCATCTATTTGTTTTGAATCGTCAGAAAATATTCCTGCAGTAAGACCATACTCTGTTTTGTTTGCTAATTTTATTGCTTCATCAAAATTATCATATGTAATAACACACAAAAACGGTAGAAACAATTCTTCGGTTACAAGTTTATGATCTTGTGGAAGATCAGTGACAATAGTTGGCTCTACAAAAAAGCCGTGCTCATATTCTGAATTTTTGATTTTCTGGCCACCAAGAATTATCTTTCCGTCTTTTTTTGCAAGATTGACTGCATCTTCAAATTTGGATTCTGCTTCTTTGTTAATCACAGGACCCAGAAATGTATCTGCATTCCAAGGCATGCCAATTTTTAGGGATTTGCTCTTTTCAGTTAATTTTTTGAGGAATTGTTCTGAGATATCTTTTTGAACAAAAACTCGAGAACATGCGCTGCATTTTTGACCTCCGAATCCAAACGCTGCACGCATAACTCCCTCAGAGGCTTTATCCAAATTTGCATTCCTAGTAACAATTACAGGATTTTTTCCACCCATTTCTGCGATAAATGGTTTTGAAGTTTGTTCTGTAAATTTTTTCAAACCAGTCATTCCTACTTGGCGAGAACCTGTAAACGCAATACCTTCTACGTCCTGGCTTTCAATTATTGCTCTTCCAACTGTATTTCCTTCCCCTGTAACAAAGTTAATAGCTCCTTCTGGGAGTTTGTCAAGGATGTTTTTTACAAAAAAATACGAAGATATCGGAGCTGCACTTGCAGGTTTCAGCACTGCTGTATTACCTGTAAGTAACGCCCCGGTAGTCATTCCAATTGCAATTGCAGATGGAAAATTAAATGGTGCAATTATGCCCCATACGCCGTAAGGCTTGAGAACTGTTCGTGTCTTTTCATGTGGATTTGGATGGGGGGTTTGTTTGCAAAATCCTTCATTTTTTTCTAGTTGATATGAATAAAATCTCATAAAATCTATTGATTCATCCACATCACCCATTGCTTCAACTCTAGTTTTTCCATTCTCAAAGGATAGCCATGCAGCAAGTTCAAATTTAATTTTAGAGAATTCATCAGCTGTTTGATTGAAAATTTTCACCCTATCTTGATATGATGTAGATGCCCACTTTGGAAAGGCATTTTTTGCTGAAAGAATTGCATCATTTGTTTGAGATATTGTAAGTTTTGGAAAAGTGCCAAGAACAATTCTAGTGTCAGAGGGTGAAGTTACATCAAATGTGCTATCAGAAAAAATTTGTTTGCCACCAATTATTGCAGGATAGTTTTTTCCAAATTGTTGTTTTATAGATTTTACAGCATCTTCAAATTTTAAATGAAATTCATTTTCTTTTCCTTGTGATACTGCATTTCCCCATGTGTATTCATTTTCAAACATAATCATTATTCTAATTTGTCAAATTTAAAGCCATTATCTTACTTTAGTGACGAGACCATCTCGCCAATCATTCGTGATGCAAGATGAGATGTTCTATCCTTGACATCATATGGGGGACATACCTCAACTATGTCCATACCGATAATACCATTTTTTGCAATTTTTTTGAGAAGAAATATTGCATCTAGACTGGAAATTCCATATGGAACAGGCACGGAAACTCCAGGAGCATGTGCGGGATCAATACAATCCATGTCAAATGAAACATAGACATTATCTCCGATTTTTTCTAAAACTTGTCGAGTGATTTCAGAGATTCCTTTTTCTGCAATATCAAAGGGGGTGATTACTGCTATTTGGCATTCCTTTAAATTTTTGATTTCTTCTTTTTCAGGAGTCCTAGTTCCAATCTGAATGCTTGTTGTACCATCAATGTATGGCAAAACATCTCCAAAAACAGAGCCATAGTAATTTTTAGTGGACGTAATAAAATCTGGATGTGCATCAAAATACACCAGAGATATTTTTGATTTTTGTGCTAGTTGCTTTATGAGTAACCTACTCACTGAATGATCACCGCCTATGGAGATTGGAATTTTAAAATCAGAGATAAACTTGTCAATTGTTTCTGGAATTTGTTGCCTTGTGATATTTCCATAGTCAAAAACATTTTTAGAGATTCCGTCAACGGGGTAACCTAAAGATGTGGTTCCATCTCTTTTGTAAGAATCCATGATGTTTGAAATTTTCCTAATTTGCCCAGGAGCTTGCGAAGTTCCTTCTCTAATAGCATGTGATTGAGATTCATCAGGAATACCAATTATTACAACATCACTATCTTCGTAAGAAGAGTTTTCCCAACAGATTTTTTCCATCGCTTTTTTATTTAATACATGAATAATAATTTGACTTTATTTTGTGCTGTTACCTCGTATCAAACTAAATTTGATACAGTGATTGTATTTACAATGTTTTTACATGTCGAATTTTAGAATTTCTACTAACGACCCATGTGTTGAGTGGACTGAAAGTCCATGAATTGTTTAATTGCATCCAATAACTCAGGATCACTTGTAGTCAGAATTAAAACATCCCCACCTTCAATCTGTCTTGTGGAATATTGTATCAAGTCTTTTTTTGCAGTCATAACTTGAGTGCCCGGAACAACTTGAGCATGTATGAAAAATGGTTTTTCGAAATTGCCTTGTGCAAACTCATTTTGAATATCTGCCACATGGTTTCTAATCTCAGATATAGTTGTGACATCATTTGCGTCTAATGCAGTTATTGTAATTTCTCCGCCTGTAGCTGTGGCTACAAAATTATGTTTGATCTTAGTTTGATCAAATCCCATCGCCACATCACCACGTTCCATCATGCCATAATACATCATGTTAGAACCCATCATGTTTTTGCCCATAACATCTGGATTCATCCACTGATTTTGAAATTGGGTGTTATTCATCATGTTTTGCATGAATTGCCTATTTTGAAACATCATGCCATACATTTGCTGTCTTAATTGCGGATCATCCATTACTTTTCCCATCCACTGATTCATTAGATTCGGATTATTTGCCACAGTATTCATCCACTGATTCATTGCTTGTGGATTGGTCATCATAGTTTGATGCCATTGTGCCATCAATTGGGGATTGCTCATCATTTGTTGCATCTGTTGTGGAGTCATTGTTACAAAATTAGGCTGATTATAAGACTGAAGTACTGCAAATCCAATTCCAAGTCCTGCAAAAAAGACTCCAATCATAATTGCAATTAAAATGACTTGGTTTACCATAAATTATCTCATCAGATATTGCATATAATCGAATATACAATTTTCAACACTGATTTTCTAAAACTATCTTCGCTTCAAATAAACTGAAATGATTTTTATAATTTCTAGATCATTTTGCGTCTCGGTGTATTTTTGCATTTTTAGAATTATAAAAAACCCATTAAAAGATTAACAATGTTAAGCATCACCTAAATAATAAAATCAAAAAAATATACCAATGCAGAAGCAAGTATATCTACTCCAAAGGGAAAACGCAGGTTCCCACATATCCTCAATTCTAGTTTTCATTTCTGCCTAAGACACAGGGGGTGATTTCCCTAGATATGCTTCTGCATTATTATTTGATAATCAAGATACACATACAGTGATGATTAGCTAATTGCAAGCATTCGCTCTATTGCCAGTCTTGCCTTGTCTGCAATCTCTTTTGGCACTACAACTTGATTTTTTTCTTGGACCAGTGCGTTGTAGACTTTGTCCAGTGTGATCATCTTCATGTATTGACATTCTGCTTTTTCAGATGCTGGGATGAATGTTTTTCCTGGATTCTGCTGTCTCATTTTGTACAAGATTCCAGTCTCAGTTGCAACTACGAAATTCTTGGCCTTTGAGTTATTTACATGATTTAGCATTCCTTCAGTAGATAGAATTGAAACTTTGTTATTATCAAAACTTCCAGATGCTGCATCGTACATCATTGGAGTGGTGCAGCTGCATTCAGGATGAATTAGAAATTCTGCGTCTTTGAGTGAATCTAATTTTTTTGTAATGTCTTCAGGTTTGATTCCTGCATGAACGTGGCACTCACCTGCCCATATGAACATGTTTTTTCTGCCAGTAACTTTAGCAACATAAGAGCCCAAAAACATGTCAGGCAAAAACAAAATTTCCTTATCAGCTGGAATTGCATTGACTACATTTACAGCGTTGGCTGATGTGCAACAATAATCTAGTTCTGATTTTATCTCTGCAGTTGTATTTACATAACCTACTGCAATTGCGTTAGGATGCTGCTTTTTCCAGTTTCTCAGCTCATCTACATTAATTGAATCAGAAAGCGAACATCCTGCTTGCAAGTCAGGAATCAAAACTTTTTTGTCAGGTGAGATAATTGCTGCAGTCTCTGCCATAAAGTGGACACCGCAAAACAGAATTGTTTTTTGAGATACTTTGGCAGCTTGCCTTGATAATCCTAACGAGTCTCCAGTAAAATCTGCGACATCTTGAACGTCTGGAATTTGATAATTATGAGCCAGAATAACTACGTCTTTTTCTTTTTTCAGACGCATGATTTCTTCTTTGAGACTAGATTGTTGAACTAACATTTACCAACACACTTGCATGTAGAAGTGATTTAAAGAATCAGATCAAGTCCGGATTATTCTAAAAAATACACAATTATGGCAATTCTTGCCATATTACGTGCCAATTGAAATGCCACTAGAACAGTATTTTCTCAGAGTTTCAATTGCAGATAAAATTGCCAGTTTGCTAGTCTTGGGGTTTGTCTCATCTGGTACATTTTCTACAGATATACTCATCTTGCCAAATTTTCCCTGAGCTATTATGTTGTGAGTATTTTTTGAAGTGTTGGGGTCTGCAACAATTTTTACAAAAGTTTTCTCACTACCAAGTCCTGCCAAACTGAGCAGTGCTGCAACGTTAATGTTTGCAGGAAATAGTGATACTGCTTGTTTTGCAGTTCCCTCAAAGATAGTTGTAATGGTGGAAATTTTTTCCAAATCAATATTTGATGTCTCAAAGAATTTTGCACCTTTAAGTGATCTTGGATGTTTTGTTGTAGTTAGTGTGACAGAGTCTAGTTGTTCTCTTACGGATTTTAGTGCATCCAGTCCTGCAATTGCACCGGATGGCAAATAAATTGTTTTATGAAAATGCTCGCATGCTTCAGATAAAATATCAAAGATTGTTTCATCAAGCAAAGCCCCTACACTCATTATCATCAGGTCTCTTTTGTTTTGCAAGACACTGTGTGCAACATTTCTAACTGCTTCTTGTGATGCAGCTTCTACAATGATGTCAACTGGGTAAGATGATAACAGGTGTGGATTTTCAACTATTACTGGTTTGTTTTTTAATTTTGCAACTAGTGCAGATGATGCATCTTTGGAATAATCATATACATGAGTCAAGACTCCAGGAATTTTTCCCGAATCAATTGCAAGTGCAATTTGAGTGCCAATGGCACCGCATCCCAATAATCCTATTTTTTTCATCTAGATATGCTGAGAATAATGACTTAATTAATTCTAGTCCGATTGAGACTAAAATGATGAACATGATGATTGTTAGATTTACAGCAATTCAAGAAATTCTTTATTAGACTACAGAGATGATTTACCGTAACAACCATTTACCAAGTTCGCTTTTTCTTGGAATATACTAGGTGTTGAAATTTATTTTTCATTAGATGAAATCAAGAATTGTGAGTTTTTAGGTATCTTTTCATGAACCATTGCAGGAATGGTAGATCATCGTCTTTTCTTTGAGACTTTTCTAGTGCCGTATAGTATGAACGTCTATCATTATATTCAATATCCATTAAAGGATAATCATATGTGTTTAAGACATGATTCATCATTAATCTTGTAGTTCTACCATTTCCATCTCCAAATGGGCGTATTGTAACAAATTATCCAACTATTCCCAATCTTAAAGAATGTTATACTTTCTTACATTTGCAATGTAAATTATTCCAATAATAAAGATTCCCAAGATTACAATTGAGATTGCACCAAATTCAGGAATGACGTGTGAGCCGATAATTTCAATGTGCTTTGCATCCTTTGGAACTATCATACCAATTGCATAATCTTGAGGAAATTTGGTTAGGTCATATTGAGTGTCTACACCGTCGATGAATAGTTGGTACTGGGCATTTTCTGCAGAGAGCACTTCTAATGGTAATCGTAACCAGAATACGCTGTTTGACGGAACATCATCCATTGTTATTTCAAGTGATTTTCTTTCTGCATTGATATTCATGCTGGCTAGTTTTGGCAGGTTTTCACCTACTTTGTTTACATCAACTTCCAAACTTCCGTGATATCCATAATAGATATCATATGATTTGTCATTTACTTTTAGAGGATATTTTTCAGATGAGAGTTGAGATACATCCAGATTTTGTCCAAATGCATCCTTATCAAAAATATGGTTTCCAAAAGCAATCCCTGTTGGAATTAATGCCAGTGGAACAAGTGCAAGCAAAAGTAGCTTCAAGTAGTTTCAATATCACTTTGTATTGATCAGATATAATTAATGACTAAATTATCATAGTCGATAATTTACTTTTATGAATAATTTATCATCAAACTATTTATCATAAAAACCAGAAATTTAGATGTGGATTTTGATTTAAAAAATAAGGTGTTATTGGGAATCATTATATTTTTTGCATTATCTTTGGTGTTGATTTTAGCAAATCCTGTAAATGCGGAGATAGAATCACCAAGAAAACAGATGAATCGGGGTGTTTTACCAGAAGATGTCACTTGTAAGGTAGATCATAGTTTGGTTATTCGAAGCAATGGGTATGCCATATGTGTAAAATCAGTTACTGCACAAAAAATAGAAAAAATGGGACTAGGAGTAACAATAACCAGAGAAGAAAAGAAAGTGCTTCCAATAGAAGAGGATCAAAATACTACAAAGATCCCAATTGAAGACCTACAAAAAACTCAAATCAGTACAAAAAATCCTACAAGCATACAAGAGGTTCCAGCGACTAGTGGAAGCATAGTTAACTTTTACATCACAGATGATGACTTGAATCTGGCTCATAGCGGAATTGAGACAGTGTCGACTCATGGGTTGTTGGAATTTTCAATTAACGGTATTTCAATTGATGGTCCTGCAACCATGACAGAGACAGGGCCTGACACTGGACAGTTTTTTGTAAAATTACAGCTGCCAGATACAATTAACGGCAGACCTCTGAATCAAAACGATGTTGTGACGGTAAAATATTTGGATGCATCAGATAGTACCGGAAGCAAGCAGACCATAACAAAATCAATTCCATTGGCAAACTCGTATGCAACAGTAGAGACTGCAAATGGAGGCTCAAGAATTGGGCATGAGTTTACTGTGAGAATTTACGAGCCAGATGCAAATAGGGATTCTCAGAAAAATGACAGAATATCTCTAAGCAATTTAGAGTATAGAGGAAAAGGCGGAATCAGAACTAGTTTGTCAAATCCTGCCTTTGATGCAAATGCATCATATCTAATTGAGACAGGTCCAAATTCAGATACATTTGAGGTGAAAATAAAAATTCCTCGCTATATCGATGGCAAACTAGTTGACATTGGTGACTGGTATGAAATAAGATACATTGACAAGTCAACACCTTCAGGTACGGACGAAGAGATTGTTTTGCAAGGAATAATTGGATAATTTTGGGCTCAAATAGTATGTAGAGTATGCACACTATTATCATGTCCCTTAATACAATTTAATCGGATTCAAAATATGAAACAAGTTAAAACATTGATAACTATTAGTCAGATTATTACTCTAGGAAAATATCTTAACAGTACAAGTGGAGAGAAAATATGAATGACGATCCAGTAAAAAGTTTAATCGAAGAATTGGGAGCTCATCTATCACAAAAAGTACACTCGGATGTAATACTAAATAACGGAACTGGAAAGCAGTTTCTTATTGCACCTTCTGAATTTCAGGAGATAAAGCCGATCACCAATCATAGAAAGATTGCATTTGTTGATGGTGGAGACGGACCGCTAGAGGAGACGCCAAATTTTCTAATAACAATTAATCGGGTTTATTTTTCATTGTTTCAGGGCAAAAAAAGAATCAAACCAAAAGCAAATCCACGAGTCCAGTTTTTCTCATATGTATTATCAAAGATATACACGGAAGATGGAAAAAAGAAAGTAAGTTATGATACGAGATTATTTCCACACAGTCCGGGAGACAAAAAATATCTTCCATCTGAAAATGATCTAACATCAAAGACTGAAAGCACTTCGATTTTGCAGGGTGCAAGATTAAATTCGCTTGGAAGAAGATTTGCAGAATGGCAATTGGCAATTCACGTAGTTGAAAATGAGCTGAATGAGGGGGACATGATTGTAATGGACGGTTCATTGCAGACAGGTTTTAAAAATGAGATAAAATATTCTGCCAGGTTGTATGAATTGGCGCAAAGAAAGGGAGTCATTGTTTGTGGATTGGCAAAGACAAGCCGACTAATCACAGAGTCAGGTGACCCGTTACTTGCAAGAATTTCAGAGATTGCCGAAGATGTTTCCTTTGGCAAATGGTATGTCAAAGTTGCAGAAGAAGTATCAGCAGATGATAAAGGGTTTATGATGGTAGTAAAGTTTCATCCAAAATCAAGGTTTGTCTTTAGATTTGAGATACTGCGGGAGCAATTCTATAAAATGAGCCCAGAAGAACTCAATTCCGTGCTTGAAAGTCTGGCTGAAAACTCGCAGGATGTTGCCATGATGGGTTATCCATATGGTGCAATTGATGCAGACAGATTTGCCCAAGTGCGAATGGATGAACTAAACATGTACAAAGGATTCATACTTGCAGAGATGCTAAGAAGACCCGAGTGGAAAAAATTAAAAAAATATGGAGCAAGTTTAGGTGCACATGATGTGCTTAATGGAGTGACTAGTTGATGGATGAGATTTCAGTTGTAGGTCAGGTAGTTGGAGGAAAGTTTGGCGATATCATAGTAAGACAAAAAGCTGGAAGCGATTTGGAGATTGGGGATTTGATGGTCTCCGAAGAAAATGGCTCGTATTTAATTTTGCAAGTTTTTGCACTAGAGTATGGCTCTCAAATACAAGACAAGATGCAGCAGATGATGTCAGGTGTGAATTTGGAGCAAGGAATTGTGGATGCACAATTTTACGAGCCAGAGTTTGTAAATTATGTTTTGGCTCGAATCAAACCACTTGCTCGAGTGTACAAAGAAAAAGGAGAGGTAAAGATTCCAAAGTCACTGCCTTTGTTTTTTAACAAATTAAGATTGATCACCAGCAATGATTTGAAATTTTTGCACAAAGAAAAAGATTCAATCTTTGTCGGTTACATTAGAAGTGGAAGCAAAGTAATCAAGGAAGCTGAAGTTTGGCTACCATCAGAAGATGTGTTTTCACACCATGTACTGATTCCAGCAACAACGGGTAGAGGAAAATCAAATTTAGTCAAGACCATACTATGGCATGTCCTTGATTCAAACAAAGTTGGTGCTCTAGTATTGGATGCACATGATGAATATTTTGGACGACAGGGAGTAGGACTAAAGGACCATCCAAGGTCAAGAGAGAATCTAGTCTACTATACTCCGTCAAATCCACCGGCAGGTGCAAACAGACTAACAATTAATTTGCAATCAATAAAACCGGAACATTTTGAGGGAATTGTAGATTTTTCAGATGCCCAGTTCCAGGCAATTCGAAGCTACTATTGGAAACAGCGAGATACATGGCTTACCACACTAATGCTGACATCGCCTGAAGCTGCAGAAGACAGGATTGCAGCTGCCACTATGGGGGTAATTCAGCGTAAATTACGCCTGATTTTGGGGCTTGTCAAAGATGAGGAGGGCCATTTGGTATCAAAGCACGAAGTATTTGATTCGGCAACAAAGGGATTCACCACAGTGGATGATATTGTCAAGGATATTGAGCAAGGCAAGGTGGTGGTTTTAGATACTTCACGATTAGGCGATGAGGCAGAATTAATTGTTGGAAATATTATTGCATCCAAATTATTTGATAAATACAAAGCTTACAAGGCAACAGGCGAGTTGGCAAGAAAGCCAGTGGCTACTGTAGTAATTGAAGAGGCGCCTCGTGTAATTGGAGTGGATGTGTTAACTACAAAAAATGACAACATCTATTCTACAATAGCCAAAGAAGGGCGCAAGTTCAAAGTTGGTTTGACTGCAATTACTCAGTTGAGCAGTGTGATTCCTCGAAGTATATTGGCAAACATGAATACAAAAATAATTTTAGGAAACGAGATGAAGCAAGAAAGAGAGGCAATAATATCTTCAGCTTCACAAGATCTTTCAGAAGATGACAAGAACATTGCCAGTCTGGATAAAGGTGAGGCAATCATCACTAGCATCTTTGTGCCATTTGCAATGCCAGTCAAGATTCCACTCTTTGAAGATATTGTAAAACAAAAAGGCGTATTGGCACAAACAGGCAAAACAAAGGTGTTTTAGATGAGATTTGCTCATTTATCAGATATACATCTGGGGTTTCAAAAGCATGAAGCTTTGCAAAAGATAGAGCAAGAAGTTTTTGAGAGAGCAATTGATGAGTGCATATCTCGGCAAGTAGAGTTTATTTTAATTCCGGGGGATTTGTTTCATGTAAATATTCCAGAGATGCGAGTGCAGAAATTTGCATTTAAAAAATTCCGTGAAATTTATGATGCTGGCATTCCAGTGTATGTTGTTTATGGCAGTCATGATTTCTCACCTGTTTCAAATTCAGTAATTGATTTGCTTGCAGCAGTTGGCTACATCATCAAAGTAACTCTGGCAACAAGTTTGGATAATGGCAGAATAAAATTAGATTTTCTAGTTGATAAAAAAACGGGAGTAAAGATTGCAGGATTGTCTGGACTCAAGGTAGGCAAAGATAGAGAGTATTATGAGAAACTAGACAGGGATTCTCTGGAGGCAGAATCAGGCTTAAAGATATTCCTATTTCATGGCGGAATTAGCGAAATGAAGACTGAATCAGGCATGGATGGCGAAAATATGCCGCTTTCTTTGCTTCCAAGAAACTTTGACTATTATGCAGGAGGCCACATGCACAAATTCAACTCGCAGCAATTTGATGATTATCCTCAAGTTGTGTATCCGGGAGCATTGTTTGCAGGGTACCACAGTGATTTGGAAGATAATGCAAAGGGCCAAAAACGTGGTTTTGTTTTGGTGGAATTTGAAGATAAAATAAAAAGTGTAGAGTTTGTAGAGATTCAAAATACACATTACAAAATAATTGAGGTAAATGCAGAAAATAGAATTGCAGAATCGGTAAACAAAGAACTGCAAGACAAAATTAGAGAGATTGACCCTGCACAGCAAGTAGTAATTATCAAAGTGCAAGGAGAGATGACTAAAGGAAAAACTGCAGATGTGAATATTTCTGCAATCAGAGATGAGCTAAATCAAAAAGGTGCTTTGATGGTGAACATCAACAAAAATCAACTAACATCAAAAGAATATTCCATTACAGAGGCAAAAGGTGCAAACAAAGAAGAGATTGAAAATAATGTGTTTTCTGAAAACATTGGACAACTAAGATTTGAGCAAAAGAATTTGGTTGGAGAGCAAGGTGTTCAACTAGCAAAAAAACTGCTTGCAGGATTAATCCAACAAAAGTTAGAAAATGAAAAGACTGCAGACTACTCTACCAGGATTAAAGAAAATGCATTTGGCATAATGGGAATAGATACTGATGCTTCTTAATTCACTTGTAATTGATAATATCCGCAGCTATACACATGAGGAGATTTTATTTCCTCGTGGAATTTCTTTGTTTGAAGGAGACATTGGTTCTGGAAAATCAACCATACTTATGGCAATTGAATTTGCACTCTTTGGATTGGGTTCTCAGAAAGCAGAGTCGTTGTTGGCAAAAAAATCTGAATCAGGTTATGTCATTTTGGAATTTTCAGTGGACGGTGCAAAATACGAGATAAAACGCACACTGAAAAGAAAAAGCATCGGGGTGAATCAGGACCCAAAAAATTCCTGGATAAAGATAGGCGATTCAGTAGAGCCACTATCTCCATCAGAACTAAAGCAGCGAGTATTGCAGATTCTCAAATTCAACGAGCCTACAGAGGCAACTGCTGTGAGCAGGATATTCCGATATGCCATATTTACGCCCCAGGAGGCAATGAAAGAGGTGCTAGACCCAAAGAACCGCCTTGTAACAATTAGACGGGCATTTGGAATTGAGGATTACAGCATTGCAGCAGAAAATGCCAAAATAATAACAAATGAAATTCGGGTATTCATGGCAGGCTTGCAGCAGAAATTTAGCAACATTGCTGATCTAGAATCCCAAATTGATGAATCTGGGAAATTAATTGCAGAGATTAACTTGAATATTGCAAAATTACAAGGAGTAAAAAAAGAGTTAGAGAGCAAAGAGGATATTAAAAATTCAGAATTAAAAGAACTGCAGATAAAAAACAACGATAAAACCAAACTAGAATCAAAAAAAGAAAACATACAAGAGAAGATAGAATATTTAAAATCACAAATAACAAAAAAAGAGCAAGAGATTTCTGAATTAGAAATTGAAATGACTCTGAAAAATGAAAAGTTGAGTCAACTATTAGAGATTAAAAAACCAGATACGACAAAAAGTCTCCCGGAGATTATGAGTGAGATAAAAAAATACCAGGGAATCAA
>JAIOOR010000007.1 GCA_021414365.1 Nitrosarchaeum sp. | reverse complement strand
GCCGGATGAGTCAAGCGCTATACCACTAGGTGCCTTGAATTTACCGTCTGTGTTACCTGAGCTTCCAAATTTTGATACGTATGTACCTGATGAGTCAAACTTTTGGATTCGGTTGTTGTTTGTATCTGCAACATAGATGTTACCTGATGAGTCAAGCGCTACATCTTCGGGTAATCTGAACTGACCATTTCCAGTACCTGAGATTCCAAAAGAAAAATCAAAGACAGGTTCTGCATATACTAATTCAACATACATTAAAACAGAAATAAAGAGAAATGATACAAGGATAATCAAATATTTGAGATTTAGCATGGGATTCATTTTGGAATTAGTATTAATAGAATAAGACATGAATTTCACAATTGATTTTTAATTGTGCTGCAATCTAATAACACGTGATGCAGATTACACAGTTGCGTAATTCCATTATGGAATAAATTATACCAAAACACGGTCATATTTTGCATGTCACTTCGCTTTTTTCTCCCCCATCATAGAGCAACACCATTGCATCAATATCGCAACTAGAGATGTATGGATAGTCTGTCTCTATTGTGGGGTGCATCAGGTCTTCAGTTGCAGTAGAATGTGCCAATCCTAACGCATGTCCCAGCTCGTGTCTTAGTATTGTTTCAAATCCTGCCTTTGATAGCTTGTCTACACCATATATTGTGATTTCAGATTTTAGTATCTGGTTTTGGGATTCATCTGCTATGGTCTTTGTATATCCTGAATACCCGTCACCGCTTGTCTGTGTAGTCAGTCTTATTGTAATGTCCCCCTCACCATTTGCAGAGTCTATTAGGTTGAATTTTTGAGGGATGTGGAACTTGGTAGGATTTTTTACGCTTCCAAGTGCGCCTGCCCACCCAATATAGTATGTGGAGGTGGTGCCCTTGAGACCCTTGTGCAATAATGAATTGTCTATCTCAATTGATTCTTCAGAGAGCAGAACCGTCCTTGCAATCTCTGCCTTGTCAGGGTATTTCTCAGCATCAATTAGGTTTACGTTAATTGTAGCGCCGTCAACTAGCCTCCATGACAGCCACGTATCTATTGTGTCTCCGCGTAGGTTCTGTATGACATAACCTGATTGCATGTTGCCACTGTTTACAATCTTGTATTGTGACCCTACCACACTTACCACATATGTGGAATATGCTACAAATCCCACACTGATAACTATCGCAGCTAATGTAATGACGATGAGATTTTTTTTGGCAAGAAGAATATTTTTTATCTCTTCATCTTTTACTATTCTATTTAAAAACAGTTCTTCTTGTTGACTCTCTTTTTGATTTTGATTTGATTTTATCACGATGTCATTTAATTCATGTATTGTTTTTTTGTCTTGCTTTATTTCATTTGTCAAAAGTTCTTCTAATTTCTCTAGGATTATTTTTTCTTGCTCTACTTCTTTTAGATGCTGTGATGATTTTTCGTCAGATGATTTCTTGTCTGCGCTTTGTTTAAGAAGAATTTCTATTTTTTGTTGCAATAGATCGGTATTTGTTACAATAATGCCTAATCTTTCTTTTTGTTGTTTGTTTAACGTCCCAAACTTATTTTGCATTAACATCTCAGCGTATGTTTTTATCGGTACAAGTGGAGTACGTAGTTCGTGATTAAGTGTAGTCAAAAAAGATTCATCCAATTTTGTCTTGTCTGAGAATATGTCCATTACAAGTCTATCAGTAAGAGCATGTGTGGATTCAATATCATCTATCAGATCTGGTATTTGTTTTGATTTGTCTTGAACATCATTGTTGATTATCTGTTCCATCTTTTTCTGAAACAAAATAATTTGTTCTAGTTCGTGAATGATATGATCATCCATGTCTACTGTTAATGTTTCATTTGAAATTGATTTAAAAAGTCAAGCAATACATCAGGATCAATCGGTTTTTTCAGTATTGCTTTTACCCCCATAATTCTTAACTCATCTTCATATTCACTAGAGGGAGAAGATGCAGTAAGACAAACTATGTTATGATTATTGATCGTTCCATTATTTTTTAGATGCGTGACAACATCCCTTCCTGAGAACTCGGGCATTGCAAGATCAAGCAACACGACATCGAATTTTTGACTCTGTAAAATTTCAAGTGCATTACGGCCATCATTTGTCACAGTACACAAATGACCTTTTTTTATAAAATATTTTGACATTATTTTTGTAATCTCTTTATTGTCATCAACCAAAAGAAAATTCATACCATAATATTGTATTAATATGATTTAAGAATATCTAATTTTCTAGTGGCAAATTAAGATAAACTGTTGTGCCTGTCTTGCCATCACTTTCAAGCCTGATTGAGCCTCCAAGATTCTCCACTATGCCTTTTGAGATGGCAAGCCCAAGTCCTGTGCCTCCTGCTTTTCTTCGCTCCGATGTGTCTACCTGATAGAATTTTTGAAATAGTTCTTTTTGTTTTTCTGGGGGAATGCCTTGACCATTATCTTTTATAGATATGATTAATTTATTTTCTTTTCTCTCTGCCACTACCTCAATAATGCCAGTATTTTCAGAAACAAACTTTATGGAATTTCCTATCAAATTATCAAAGACTTGTCGCAATCTTGTCTTATCTGTGTGCATTGTAATTCCAGACGGGTATTTTGTTGTAAATAATATTCCCATGTTGGCCAATCTATTTTTATAATCCTCCTCGATACTGTTAAAAAACTCCTCAAGCGAGATTGTTTCTAAATTAAATTTCATCTTGTTTAGATCTAGTTTTCGTGCATCCATGATGTCACTAATGAGAGATTCAAGTTGCTTTGTATTTTTTTCAATAGACTCTATTGACTCTAACTGTTCTGCATTAAGTTCTCCTGCCATCTCTTTTTTTAACAAACCACAATGCCATAGGATTGGCATAAGTGGGGTCTTTAGCTCATGTGTAACCATTGCAGAAAACTCATCTTTTTGTATGTTGGTTTGTTTGAGTTGCTCTGTTTTTATTTCTAGTTCAGAATTGCTATGTTTTAGTTTATCTGATAAATTTATGTTGATGTTTATTTTCCTGATCATGAAAAATCCAGATATGCTTGTGATTGCGACTATTGTTATAATTATTCCAACCGCCTCATTTCTTAATGCATCTGATGAGACAAATGCATCATGCTGTGGTTGAATTGACATGATTGACCACTCATGAGTTCCAATTGGTATGGTTTTGAATGCTATGATGCTGTCTTTTTCTTCTATTGTTTTTGTTGCAATGTTGACCTGTTCTCCTTGTTGTTGATTGCTTAAATCAAATGCCAATCTTTTGATTTCAATGTCTGATTCTGATTTTCGAGAATCAATTACTATGTTATTATTGTGATCAACTATTAACAAATATTCATTTTGTCCTAGACTAATATGTGACAGTGAACGTTGAATTGTGCCAAGATTAAGTGCCCCAACAAAGATTCCATTCAAAGTCTGGTCGACATTGTTGTAAATTGGGGTTGCAATGGCTATCACATTGTGTTTTTCGTTAGCTGAAACATATACTTCGCTCACATATGTTGAACCCGTACTTAGTGCGCCAGAATACCAATCCCTAAAAGCAAAATTTAACTGAGAAAGCTTGATCTGAGAAGAAAATGGTTCTAAAAAGTAAATATCTCCATTAGGCATAGCATAAAAAACATAATCAAATTCAAATTTTTTATCAAGCATATTTCTTGCCATGTCTCTTTTTGCAATATCTGCATCTTGCGGTATGCCCTTTGAATAGTCAGAAATCAAATTCGAATGTATTGGGGGCTCTGTCATGGGAAATGTCTTACCAGTAAATTCAATCATACCTGTAACATACTGTAATCGTAATGCAAAACGTGACGATAAAGCCTCTACTTCATTTATTTTGGTTTTTATTATTTCGTCATTCATTCTTTGGATCTCATTATTTGTGTAAATACATAGCAACCCCACAATTAATGCCGTAGTAGATACCAAGACTATTACTGTTAATGTTATTTCTTTATTCAAATATCTGACCCAATTACAGTCATCACTACTAAATATTATGTATTGATTAGATTTATGATGCCTACTCTTTTCACATTTTTTGGGTTTACACTGTCTAGACATGTTGTAGTTTCTAAAAATGGCATTACCATCACAATATCAGAATTACATCTATTTCCTGATTTCATTGCAATGTGATCCTAATGAGATGGATATTTTCACACATGTAAGATTTGTGACATGTCTCAGGCTCTGACAGTCTGAAAGGAGTTTTTGTTTCCTGAGATTTTGTGATATTTCTTAACCTTTCTCTACAAGCCTCTTCTAAAAATACGTGGAATTGAATTTGAATCAAATTTTGGAAAACTCAATCTTTTGTAAGATTCCTTCGTGAATTTAACCAATTATTTCTAAAATTTTCTCAGGTGGAATCTGACCGTAACTCTTTTTCAACTCATCTATCGTATTCCAGCCTCCAATTTCTGCAATCAAGCCAAAATTATAGTCAGTCTTTGAGAGCCAATAATGGGCACCAATATGACGCAAGGCATGATTGGGGCGTTTCTGAAAATATACGCTTTTTCCAAGATGAGAGTAAATCTGCTTTAGCTGATTTGAAATCAAAACATGAAATTTGTACTTTGGTAAAGTAGATTCGTAAATTCTACTAGTGCCTCTACTCTTTATCAGATCAATACTTTTCTGAGTGTCTTTTCTTGTGATGTACTTTATCCACTTGCCTCCTCTGATGTGACTGGTCTTTGTCTCAAACACTGTCATGATGTATGTTGTCTTTAAACTAACATGCTTTGTAAAATCTAAATTCATGTTATACAAAGCATTGAATCTTGCACAACTCTCAATGCCAATCCAGAACCATCGGTACACATCTGAATCAAGACCCCAAGTCTTTTTGATGTAGTCATCAGCCATTTCAAGTTCCTCACTTGTCAGTCTAATGTCACTGTACTTTGCATGGTTTGGAATTTTCTGTGACATTATACCGCTTGCACCACGAGCCCAATTCATTCCATAGAACCTGCAAAAATCCCTAACCCCTTGAACTCTTCTGTATGTGACAGATTTTATGTCATCAGAGTTTTTTGCAAAACGCATTTCCATGACGGCGTTTCCCTGACGATACATCTTGACGTATTGGCGAAGTATTTCTTCTGTATTTTTTTCTGAAACAATTAATTTCTTTGGAGTAATCTTACATGTATTGCATACAGATTCAACGGCACTGACTCTAGATCTCCAAGATACAACGGGTTCGCCGCCTTTTCTTGTTTGTAAATCATCTATCCAGTCAGATACCAGTTTGTCGCTTTTGATTGGATTCAACAAACTCATTCTATAAAATTTTGATTCGGAAATTTCTTTTGGCAGTTCTAGCTTGCCAGTGGAGGTTCTTTTGATGGTACGATCTCCTTTCATCTTTTTGATGTACTGGTAGATGGTCTGACGTGAGACCCCAAGCATTTTTGCAGTTTGAGTAATGGAGACAGGGTAGTGTGTTTCCCCACTACCTGTGATTAGACTATGGATCGCATCAAGGATCTTTTCTTCAGATGCCTTTCTTCCATTCAGCCTAATCTGAGGGCTTCTCATGGTAAATCTCCAAAAAAGAAGGTCATACTGAAATTTTTTTCAGGCAAATTAGGCGTGATTTGTGCGTGAAAGGCAAGGAACATGCCTGACACTTCCACATATTTTAAAATCTAGCAACAAATAACCTACATTATGATACAGAGAGAAGAGTTAGAACATATTTTGAATTTTGTAGGAAATAGATGGGTAGAGATTACAAAAGATCCAAATAATAAAGCTCTGGAAACTTTACCAAGTAATTTCTGGATGAATTCTGTAGGAGGCAAAGCAGGAAAAGGAAGATGGATCACGGCATTAATGTATACAGAAAATGAAGCAGATGCAAATGCATTCAAAGAAGTACTGCTAAGATGGCAAACAAAAGGAATGGAAAAAAATCAAGCCCCCGATCTAATACAGATTGGAAAAAAGAAATAGACTATTAATAATTGGAAAACAGGACAATCATATTGTCCGAATTTTCAGTCAAAGAAAAAAAATTACTTGACAATCATTTTTCAAATTCAGATGAGAATGTGTTTGCAATAATTACACCAAGACAAGTTGATCGTGGTGCATTAATGTCACGATATAGCAGAACAGACAAAAGTATGCGAAGAATATTCTTAGATGAATTCTTACACAACAAAAACATGGGAGAGGAATTTTACAATCGTGTACTATTAGAGTATGGTGATGATTCAGTTGCAGAATTAGGAGAAGCCCAGATAGCAATTGAGGGAATATCGAACATAGCAGTTAAAAAAATTGAAGATAGAAGGATAGGATTATCATATCTAGAAAAGTCATCAAGGTATGTAGCATGGAATAAAAAAATAAATGGGCAGTATAGATTCTACAAGGACCCAGTATTAATGAAGTCAAAGTTTGCTGATTTGTATGTAGATGCATGTAATTTTTCATTTGATGTTTATTCAGAAAATATTGAGCATATGGTAAAGTATGTCAGAGAAAAATACCCAATTGAAAAATATACTTTTAAAGACTCTAAAGATGGAATAGAGAAATCATTTTCCAAACTAAAAGAAGAAGAAGACATAAAATCAGCAAGTATGGTTTACAACGGTTCAACAAAAGCAAAGGCTTTGGATATTTTACGCGGGTTATTACCAGCATCCACATTAACCAATGTAGGAATCACAGGAAATGGAAGAGCATTTGAGTATCTCCTCACAATACTTGCATCATCGGAGCTTGATGAAGAGAGGGATTTAGCCTCAAAAATCAAAAAAGAGCTCGACACTACTATCAAGGCGTTTGTTCGAAGAGCAGATGACAAGTATGGTAAAGCATTCCAAGATTATCTAAAACAAGTCAAAACTGCTTCAAAGAAAATAGCAAAGAAAATCCAACCAAAAATAATTTCAGGTACAACAACACAGATAGTAGATTATGAACCAGAAAAAACTGCAATCGACAAAATCATTACAGGCATAATCTACGAACAGTCTCCAAGCACATCACATAGTAACATAATGCAGCAAGTAAGAAAACTATCCAAAGAGGAGAAAATAAAAACAATCAATATATTTGCAAACTTGCGTAAAAATAGACGTCATAGGCCATCAAGAGCATTTGAAAATGTTTACTATACTTTTGATTTGCTCAATAATTTTGGAATGTTCAGAGACTTTCACAGACATAGAGCATTGACATTGGAAAGACAGTTACTTACGACAGATCATTGGTATAACACTCCAAATGAAATCAAGGTTTTAGGAATTGAAAAAGAGTACAAAGAATGCATGAAAAATACAAAACAAGTATTTGAGAAAATAAGAACAAAACATCCAGAGCAAGCACAGTATGTTGTAAACTTTGCATACAACTACCCATATTTTATGAAATTCAATCTTCGTGAAGCATGTCATTTAATTGAATTAAGAACAGTACCACAAGGACATATTGATTACAGAAGAGTTGCACAGCAAATGTTCAAGGAGATCAACAAAGTTCATCCAAATTTGAGTAAAATTATGAAATTTGTAGATTTAAAAGAATATGATTTGGAAAGATTTGAATCAGAAAAAAGATCTGAAGAAAAAAGAAAGAACATTAAAAAATAGAAAATATTCTAATATAATCAAGTAATAACAAAAACATGACAGATGAAATTGTAAAAACTGCCAAAGAGTGGAAGGAGACGTTAACTCCAGATCAATACGAAGTTTGTATCAACAAGGGTACAGAGCCACCATTTACTGGAAAATATTACAATAACAAAGAAAAAGGCACTTACAAGTGCAGCTGTTGTGGAGAGGAATTATTCAAATCAGACACAAAATATGATTCAGGCTCAGGATGGCCAAGTTTTTGGCAACCTCTCTCAGAGGAGAAGATAGAATACGTATCAGATAATGCCTACGGAATGGTACGCACTGAGGTAAACTGTAAGAAATGCGGGGCACATCTAGGACATGTTTTTGATGACGGACCAAAACCGACTAATCTAAGGTACTGTATCAACTCAGTGTCACTTGAACTTGACAAAAATAATGAATAAAATGATGTGCGTACAAATCACTTTTGAGCACATAAAACATCCTCAATGGTATTCAAAAATTATTAATAAAACGCAGTCATTGAAAGAAAATCAAAGAAATGAATCAAAATAACAAATTAAAAAGGAAAGAAAAAATTTGAGAATTATACTTTGTGGCTTTGGTGTTGTTGCTCAAAGCTTGGTTAAATTATTTAATTCAAGATCAGAAGATCTTTACGCAAAATATGGACTAAAACCAAGAGTTGTAGGTGTCTTTGACAGTAAAGGTAGTGCAGTAGATAAAACAGGTTTAGATTTAGAAAAACTCATAGAAGTCAAGAAAAAATTTGGAACTGTAAAAAATTATGCAATTACAAAAAACAACATGCAAGGAATTGATATGATCAAAAACCTTGATGCAGATGTAGTAATTGAAACAACAGCTAGTAATTACAAAGACGCAGAGCCGGGAATGTCTCACATAACAACTGCAATGAAAAGAAGAATGCATGTGATATCGGTAAATAAAGGACCGTTAGCATTGGCATTTCCATCATTAATGGAATTAGCAATTTACAATCAAGTTATCTTCAAATTTAGCGGAACAGTTGGAGGTGGAACTCCAATTTTAGATTATGCAAAAAATAGTCTAAGAGGTGAAAGGATCACATCTTTTTCAGGGATATTAAATGGAACAACAAATTATATTTTAACAAACATGGCAAATGGTCTCTCTTTTGAGACTGCATTAAAAGATGCCAAAGATAAAGGGTATGTCGAAGCGGATGAATCATTGGATTTGGATGGATTGGATGCTGCAGCTAAACTAGTGATTCTTGCAAACTGGATTATGGATATGAAAGTAACAATGCCAGATATCAATTGTAAGGGCATTCGTAAAGTAACAACTGATGATATAAAAAAAGCAAAGGAAAACAATTGTGCCATAAAATTAATCGCATCATGTAACAAAGAACTCATAGTTGAACCAAAGGAAGTATCCAAAGAGGATCCATTGTGCGTTAATGGTACACTAAACGCAATTGCGTTTACATCAGAGCATTCAGGTACTCAGACAATTATTGGAAAAGGTGCAGGAGGAATGGAAACGGCAAGTTCCATCCTCAGAGACTTGTTAGACATCAGGCAAGAGATAGTAAAAAATTGAAATCCAATTTAATATCAAAAAGCGAGACTACAACTCTTATCAAAACAGTCTCAGAGAGATGGGGAATAGAGTTTCCAAAAATAAAAAATCTCAAAGTACATCAAATTTCAGATGAAGCGCAAATAATTACAGGTTCTGGAATGAAAATTTTAAAAATTGATGACGCGTATTTGCCGTTTTTATCAGAAACACAAATGCTTGAAAAATTCCCTCATGTTACTGTAGATATGGGAGCTGTGAAATTCATGTGTAAAGGCGCAAATGTCATGAGACCTGGAATTAAAAGTTATAGTGAATTTGAAAAAGAGAAAATAGTATGCATAATTGAGGAATCACAACATAAATTTTTAGCAGTAGGAAAATCACTTATTTCAAGTTCAGAATTAGGAAATATTGAAAAAGGAGAAGTGATAAAAAATATGCATTATATCTCAGACAAATTTTGGGAAATTGGAAAAACAATTCACGATTAAGTTATTTTGAATGTTTACAAGTAATTCATTTATAATATTAAAACGGATGATCTACAAATAACTAAATTTTTTCTGTAAATTCTTTGGTGCCATCTTTTGTAATTATAAGGATGTCAAGACCATCACCACTTGCTGAATCTCTTAGTGCAGCAGCGCGAACAGATCTTTTTGCCAAATCTACTGCTTCTTCTTGGGTCATGTTTGGTTTGAATTGAGGATCCAAAACCCCCAATGCCATTTCAGCCCCGGTTCCAACTGCAGCATAATCATCTGGAAGAACAGAACCCAGAGGATCAAGGGTGTACAAAATTGGCTTTTCAACTACACCGCCAACAATTACCTGAGTCAATAATGGAAAATACCTTCTCTCATACATCATATTTGACATCATTTTAGCTACAGTGTTTGGTGGAACTTCTCTTTTTAGTTCCATTTTTCTAATTTTTGCAAGTGCTGCTATTTGTAATGTCAGTATTTGCATATCAGCTACAAGACCAGCACATGCTGCTCCTACTTTGGCAGTGATTGAGAAGGTCTTTTTTGAAGATTTACTTACTAGAAAATTACCAAATGCGATCCTTTTTTCGCTTGCAAGAACAATTCCATCTTTAAAAGTGATTCCGACAGCCGTTGCTCCTGGCATGTACATAGACATAATTGAAATGGTTTCAGAGCATAATAAAGGGCTTTCTCCTTTAAGATACAAAAAATCAGATAAAATATTTTATACAGTAAAAAATGAAATGTTTTATTGACTGAATCTACCATCCACAATAAAATATTAAATGATATTACAAATTGGGGCATCAGGGCAGCCATAGGAGTTATTTTCATAGTACAAGGATCTGGAAAATTCGGTCAAGGTTTTGTAAGCATGTTAGGAAACATGGGGTTACCTGTCGAGATGCAGATCCCAATTGCACTTGCAGAGGTAATTTCTGGAACATTATTAATTGTCGGAGTTTTAACGAGAATTTCAGCATCCCTTCTTGCAATTATTATGTTAGGAGCAATATTTGTGGTAAAACATGCATCAAGTTTAACTGGAAATGGCGGTTATGCAATAGACCTTGTAATTCTAGCAGGTTTGCTAATGGTAGTTACTACAGGTCCAGGAAAAATATCAATTGCAAACATTGTTAAAAAATTACCTAGATGTCTTCACTAGTCTTTTCCAAATTTTTCCATAATAAGACAAATACATTTTGTTGTCTTTTTTAGCAAATCAATTCTAGTAAATTCGTTTGGAGAGTGAATGCGAGCAAACATGTAAGTGCTACCAATGGAGATACATGGGGCATTCAAGACATTTACAAAAGAATGCATAGGACCAGTGCCAGCATTTGACACATTTAGAATAGATTTTCCAAAAGATTGATCTGCTGCCTCTTTAACTTTAAACACGAATGGATCAGATGGATTTGTTCGAGCAGCTGCTTCGCCGTGAAAAATTTTTATCGACACATCACCGTATCCTTTTGATTTTAGATGTCTTTTCAATCTAAGAGATTGTTTTTTTGGGTCCATTTTAGGAACTAATCTAAAATCAATTTTAACCAGTGCTTCTCCAGGAAGAACAGTTTTTGCACCATTTCCAGTGTAACCGGAAAGCAATCCCGCAATATTGCAAGTTGCACCTCCAACTAGAGCCTTTTTTGCATCCAGTCCATGCATATTGCCTACAAAAGAATTGATTCCAAATTCTTTTTTAAATGACTGTTCATCAAATGGTTCTCTTGAAATTATTTCTAGATCCTTTTTTGAAAGCGGTGTGACTTCTTTATACCAGTCTTTAATGAGAATTTTTCCATTTGAATCCCTAAGGGTTTGCACTGCTTCAAGTAATCTCCAAGCAGGATTTTTTATCAAAACAGCCAAGCTTGAATGTGCATCACGAATTGACTCTTTAACAGATAATTCAACATAAAGCAAACCCTTCATTCCAAGACCAATGATGGGCCTATTTTGAGAATCAACGTATCCGAATTCCCAAATTACACCATCGCATGAAAATTTGTTTTTGTATTTTTTTAGATATTGATCAATGTGTGCACTTCCTGTTTCTTCTTCACCTTCAACTACAAATTTAATATTACATGGAACGTCTCCAGTAGTTTTCAGATATGCCTCAACTGCTTTGATTCGTGTAATTAATTCACCTTTATCATCAGAAGAACCTCTGCCAAAAATTTTGTTGCCTTTTATTTTAGCACTAAAAGGAGGATCATCCCATAAATCAAATGGTTCTACAGGTTGAACATCATAGTGATTATAAAACAATAGAGTTTTGGTTGGATTTTTCTTTGATTTTATTTCACCGTAAACAATAGGCGCGGCATTTTTTAACCGTAAGAGTTCAGATTTTATTCCAGATTTTTCTAGTATTTTTTTTACCAATTGGGCGCATTCTTCAATTCCCTCATTTTTTGCAGAGACACTTGGTTGTCGAATTAATGTTTGTAATTCAGAAATCAAACTATCCATATGTATGTCAATGTGTTTTAACGGATTCATTTTACTCACACGATTCGATCAAAAGGTTTCATAGCATTTGCAAGTTCGCCCAAGAGATCCATAGATGTCATATGTAATCCGAATTTTTTTTGAGTTGCTTTTCCAGCCAATCCGTTGATAAAAGTTGCAGCTGTTGCAGATTCTAGTGCATTACGGTTTTTTGCAAGCATTCCTGCTACTAGTCCAGATAACACATCACCTGTTCCACCCACAGTCATAGCAGGTGTTCTTTTCTCATTGATGTATGTAGTGGTTCCATCAGAAATGACATCAGTTGCACCTTTAAGCAAAACAGTAATTCCGTTATCTTTAGCATTTTTTTCAACCAATGATATTCGCTCTTTTTTAGAATTAGGTGGCGCTATTCCAAATAGGCGCTTGAACTCTCCAGCGTGTGGAGTAACTACAACGTTTTTGTTTGGTAAGAGCGGCAATACTTCTGGAACAAGTGCACTAGCATCTAATGAAAGTCGCACATCTCTATCCAGAAGAGATTTTATCAAAAGTAGCAAAGAGCCTCTTTCCTGTACTGCAAGCCCCATTCCAATTGTTGCAGAATCTAGCTTGTGCGGTAAAGCACCAAGAAGTTTGTTAACAGCACCACGAGTTAATTTTTGATCAACTAGTGGAATCACAATAAGATTAGGAGATATTGCACGAGTTGGAGTCACATTGATTTTTGGAACTGATGTATACACCAAATCAACTCCACATCGTAATGCTGCAATTGAAGATAAAATTGGAGCTCCATGATAGATGTAACTACCCCCGAGGACTAGAACAGTGCCATTATCGCCTTTACGAGATGTTGCTTTTCGTGCAGGTATGAATTTTTTAACTTGAGTGGCAGTAAGTAATTTTCTAACCAATACAAGTATATCAAAAGTCAGTTGAATAAATCTTGTTTTGATCCATGTTTCAAAGATTATGTAGATTAGACATCTGATTCAGTGACAGATTGAATCTCAGAATCAGGCATTGCTTCAGTTTTTCTCCTAGAATCCCTTCCAAAAAACGCCTTTCTTGCATAACAGAGGTATGTAGTATGACCAATTCCTTGAAATGAATGTCTAGTTTTTCCCTCACGTGCTTCAATTGTTCTAATAATGTGCTCAGTGGATTCAATATCAGTAAACTCATTTTCAACTAGTGCTATTGTTAATTTTTCTAGCTGATTCATTGTAGGACAAATTGCAAATACAGAACCGCTTCCTTTGAGCATCTTGCGAACTTGTGGCAACACAGTCCAAGGATCACCAAGATCAATTAAGGCTACATCGGCATCTTCAATAGGCATTTTTTTTGCAATCTTTAAATCTAATTTTTGTTGTGTAACATACTTTGACATTCCAGCTTTTTTGATATTTTTTTCAGCTATCTTCATAAAATTTTCATCGACATCAAAAGTATAGACGTGTCCTCGTGGTTTTACAACACTTGCAACAAATGAGGTAAGAGACCCACTGCCAGTGCCAATTTCTAGAATTTTCTGACCACTTCCAATTCCAGCTCTTGCAATAATGTAACCGATATCTTTAGGATAGACGATCTGAGTGCCATGCTGGAGTTTCATGACATAGTCATACATTGTAGGTTCAATCAAATAGACATACTTGTCTTTGTTAGTGACTAATCTTGTACCATATTCTTTTCCAATGGCATCAGCATGTTTTATGACACCTATGTGAGTATGTAAAGCGTCTTTTTTTGAAATTTTAACCAGCCACTTTTTTGATTGATTAAAGTAAAACAGTACGTGTGAATTTTGTTTAATCTTAGCCATGAGTTTTTTCAAAAAATTTTAGATAAGAATCTACTGATCCAATAGTGAATTTATTGGTCATAGTAAAAAATAAACATGTTTGGCATTAGGTGTATTTTTTGTAACTAAAAAATTCTCAGAATGTTCTTGTGCTTCAATGAATGGCATGCCACAGTTTAATGTTTATCACAATATAATAGTCTACAGTATTAAATTTATGAGGAAAAGTCATGGAAAACGGGATTCAAAATCAAAAATAATTTTTCATTTTGACACCATTTAGCATTAGCTGTAAGGAATAAAGTAATGAACAGTCTAATGTTAGCTATAGTATTATGCATTCTCATAGTGAGCATATTTTTCGCTTTAGGTCTAGATAAAGTCATCAGTAAGCCATTGAGTATCAATGACATGAATATAGAAAATACAAGTGTAATGCAGTCAAACTCTATTCAGAACTATATCAACAATAGCAAAATGGTAAATGTGCAGAATGGTAGTTCATTATTTTTAGCCAGTGTAAGTTCTAACGACTTTCTTGGGAAAAACGAGGCAGGACGAAATATGTATAGTAAATTTTTGCTTGTTCCAAAAGAAGAAAATAGACAACTTTATGATTCGTTAGGTCCAAAAAAGACAAATCAAACCACAGTTGTAATAATTCCAATATTTACAATGATGGCTTACTCTAATCATGGTTTTTATGATTATTATGCTGGCATTTGTAATGAAAAATGTTTAACTGTTAATGTAGACTCTGTAGATCCTGCTTTAACATTAGATTTTCGTTCTAGTTCAAATGCCTATCAGGTTTTTAAATTTCTTGGGTACAATATAATTTCAGATGCCGATGTTGATGAGGATCCTTCAATTTTAAGAAATTACAACAGAGTGATTCTTTTACATAATGAATATGTCACACAAAAAGAATTTGATGCGATAACAAATCATCCGAAAGTAATCTATCTTTACCCAAACGCATTACATGCCAAAGTGTCGTTAGATTTTGAAGGCAATTCTATTACATTACTTAGAGGGCATGGGTATCCTAAACAAAACATTGAGAATGGTTTTGATTGGAAATACGACAATACACACCCATATGAATACAATACCAAATGTAATGATTTGCAGTTTTATAAAATTGATAATGGTTTTATGTTAAACTGTTATCCTGAAAACATAATTTTAAGCGATGTAATACTGTTACAAACATTGTTAAATTTATAATTTCCAATCCTTTTGGGTATGTCTCAACATACATTGGAATTCAGAGATTCAGACATTAATTGACCTTGATTATTAGTTAAAAATAATCTAGCAATCTACGGATTTTTTTGTGATAGATAGTTTTCACAATTATCATTTGTGATAGTTAAGGTTAATCACATTAAATAGGACACCATTAGAAAGAATGATGATGTGATTGAATACTTTGAAACATGTTTTGGTCATTAGTCTTAATTCTGCAGGATCATTAGGAAGTAGGTAGATACAAATTTTGAATGAGAAAACATCTTCTAATAAATTAGAATTGGCAGCAGTCACGTTGTTGGCATTGATTGTAATATCTACTGCTTGGAGTGCATATCAGGCCACTTTATGGGGTGGAATTCAGACATTCAAATTAGTTGATGTAAATGCAGCAAGCAGACAAGCTGCAGAATTGAATGTCCAACAGGGACAGTATAGTATGGTGGATGCAATGATGTTTTTTCAATATGTTAACGCAGTAAATAATAACGATCAGAAAATGAGTGATTTTTATTTTGAAAGATTTCGTCCAGATTTCAAACCGGCAGTTCAAGCATGGTTAGACACAAATCCATTTGACAATCCTAATGCACCACCACATCCATTTGTTATGAAAGAGTATAAACGAACTTTTGCGGATCAAGCAGAAGAAAAATTAAAAATAGCAGAATCAAAGATGAATGAAGCTCAACAAGCCAATCAAAATTCTGATAACTATGTTCTCTTTACAGTCATTTATGCATCAATATTATTTGTTGGTAGCATATCCAATAAATTTGGATCTTCGAGATTAAATAAATTATGTTTCATATTTGGCATAGCATCATTTGTTGTAGTTACAATTTCAATGTTAATAATTATGCCAATTGCAACAGAGTAGAAGATATGGTTTAGGATTATTTTTTGGCGGGTTTGACATCATCTAGTTTAGGATTTTGCTCTTCTCTGATTTTGTTTAGCATGAAGATTGTATTAACCATGATTTGGATTATTTTTTAGAAATATGAAAATTAGTGTGTATGATTTGAACAGCAAAAATTCAATCATCCTGAGAAAAAACGTAGTCGTATTCAATAAATATGGCAGTTTTTCCAAGTATTGCATGTCAAATATGAAATGCGTATCATGTGGAATTGGTTTCTTTTCACCAACAGGTGCAGACAAATGTTCCAGATGTGCAGGAAAGGAATCACATGGAAGTGAAGGTCATGATTCTTGTGGCTGTGGACATAGTCACTAAATCATTTTTTTAATATAAATAAATTATCAAATTACATTTTATCAGGCGCTACAATACCAAGTAAATCAAGTGCTTTTTTAAGTGTCAACTTGAATGAATTTACAAGGCATAGTCTAGAATTTTCTAATTTTCGATCACCTAAATCAAGAACTTTGACATGCTCATAAAACGAATTAAAAGACACAGCCAAATCATGACAGTATCGGGCTACGACTTTAGGAGATAGGTTTTGAGCAGCATTCATCACGTTACTGTCAAACAACCCAATTGTTTTGACCAGATCCAATTCAGAAGCATCAGTCAATAAAGAAAAATCAACGTCAATAGATGGACAACGCTGTGATTTTTCAATTATTCGCGATGCTCTAGCATGGGTATATTGTATGTATGAAGCAGTATCACCTTCTAAGCTAAGAGATTTTGTCATGTCAAATGTGATTATCTTGTCTAAATCTTGCTTTATCATTTCATAACGCAAAGTTCCAACAGATACAATATGGGCAATTTTTTTAATTTCATCATCAGACATTTCAGAATGTCTTTTTTTGGTTTCTTCCATGGTTTTATTTTTTAATAAATCATAAACAGAATCAGCATTAACATAGAGACCTTTTCTTCCAGACATCTGAGCTTGTTTACCATCAGTGTTTAATCCAAGAGTTTGTGCAGTGTCAGCACTGAGAGTCACTGATTCATAGCCAAGATGAACATATGCATCATTGGCAGATTTAAATTTAGACATTAGAGTAGTGATGATTTTTTGAAGTCGTGCTTGTCTTGAATCAATTACAGTGATCACTTTTTCTGCAGTAAAATTTTGTTTGGGTTCATTGCTTGATGCCAAAGTGGTTTGCCATAAAACATGATTACCAGGTTGTATCTTTTCATATTTTTGATAATTAAATGGATCTTCTAACAGACCAAGCTTCCATGCAGCATACGGTATATCTTTTGCAATGTATGTTGCAGTTCCATTGCTCCTAACAATGACCTTGTCTTCTTCATTGTTGTCACCTCTAATTACCCAACAACCCTCATTCTTGCCTTCAGTTTCAAACTCTACAAGAAACATCTCTTTGAGTTTTTCAAATATTTTACGCCATAATCCTGAGCGAATTATCTGGGATTCAAAATTCAAACAATCATAAAAAACTCCCAGATTCCAACAAGTTTCTAATTGATTTTCCAAAACTTGGCGGGTGATTTTATCTGCAAACTGTGCAGTTTCAGAAGTTCCATCTTCTAGTTCTTTGAGAATGTTTTTTCGGATTTCGTCTAAACTCGGATCCTGTTCATATTTTTCAGTGGTTTCAACATAGACATCATCGCCACAATAATGATCAAATTTTTTTCCCAATGGGGGCTGTAGAGGAAAATTAAAGTGCCTAAAACCTACAATAATGTCTGCAACCTGCAAACCTGAATCATCTACATAATTAAGCACATTAACTTTGAAATTTGATTTTTTTAAAATTCTTGCAATAGTATCGCCAATTATGATATTACGTATGTGGCCAATGTGAAGAGCCTTGTTAGGGTTCACACTAGTATGTTCAACTATCATAGTAGAGTTTTTTCCCAAATCTACAGAACCAAATTCATCTAGATTGGATTCAGATAGAATCAATTGATTTAATTTTTCCCAGTCTGCAAAAAAGTTGAGATATCCAGATGGGTGAGATTCCACTCTGGAAACTAGAGTGTTTTGAGATTTCTCAAATTTTGCAGATAACATGTCTGCGATCTCTTTTGGATTTTTCTTTAGTTGTTTTGCAAGCAAAAATGAAACATTAGAGCTTGCATCGCCAAAACCAGGTTTTGCAGGTTCAACAGAAAATGAAATATCAGAAACAGATAGTTCATCCAAAATTTTATGGATATTATTTTCGATTTCATCAATCAGGGATTTGAATGACAACACTATACCTCAGATAATTTGGGTGCTAATTTATCTAGTGCTTCTATAACTCCATCTCCAGATTTAGCAGAAGTAGTCATTGTTGCCTGAGATTTAACATAATCAGATGAATTCCCTAAAGCAATACTTGTTTTTGCTATTTGAAACAAAGGAACGTCAGTTGCACTATCTCCAATTGCTATCACATCATCACTTGAAATAGATAGTTGTTTCATAATTTCTTGAAATCCAGTTCCCTTGTTAATGCCACGAGAGTTGATATGAAATGCATATTGACTGTCAGAAAGTAATACATCTAGACTTTTTTCTTGTAGTAATTGTTTTGCCAAATCTAAATCAAATGTTCTCTCCAATACAACTTCAGTCATTCGTGGAAAAACAGGTTTTTCAACAACATTGTCTATCTCTTTTTTTATAATTTCAAATGCCTGCTGACATTGTTTTTTGTCACCAAGCAAAATATGTTCATTTGTATTCAAAGTGATACATCCGCCGTTCTCACCTACTGCAATTTTTGTAGTGCCACCAAAGACGGATAACAAATATGCCTCAACTGAAGATCTGCCAGTTACAAAAATTACATTATGGCCCATGTTTTTCATGTGTCTCAAGGCAGAAAGGGCATCCAAGTTAATTCTACCTGCACCGTTTTCAGTTATAGTACCATCAATATCGACTGCAAATGTTTTTTGCTTCATACAGATGATTTTTAGAACCGAATAATAATTGCTACGTGTAATTCGTTGCCTAAATTAACAAAAATAAATCAAACATATTTTGAATAAAGATTTAAAAAAAGAGGTAAAAGATAATTGAATTTAAATTACTTTAAACGAAATTAACTTGAAATTTACTTTCTGTGGTTTGGCAGACATGCTTTACAATATACAGGTCTGTCAGGTTTTGGTTCAAAAGGTACTTTGTCTTCCTTTCCACAATCTGCACATGTGCAAGGATACATTATTCTTTCTTCGGACATGTTTTTGTAAGATCCTCACCTCTTAAGTACCATCGTATTATTTTGAAAACGGATAATGTTTGATCAAATTACAGTGATCAAAGATCAAATGGTTTTAAGAAAAATAATTAGAAAAAGGAAAAACAAATCGTCATTAGATGACGATTGTTAATTTTTAACGATTTTATCGTCTTCTTGCTGCCTTTCTTACGAGTGCTTTTCCAACTGCTCTTCTCAAAACAGCTCTTTTAACTGCACGTCTTACAACAGCTTTTCTAACAACTGCTTTTTTAACTGCATTTCTTCGTACAGCTTTTCTAACAACTGCTTTTTTAGCAACAGTTCTTCTTGCTGCTTTTCTTCGTACAGCTTTTCTTACAACTGCTTTTTTAGCAACAGTTCTTCTTGCTGCTTTTCTTGCGACAGTTTTTCTTTTTGTAGCCATTGATGAAACGATAGTTTCATCGTTTTTCTATGGTTAGACTAAACAAAATTACACAAAGTGATTACTATTTCTCAACGTAATTTTGATTTTAAAATTTAATTTTGATCGAAAAAATTCCATAAATGCTTTCATTTGTCGAATTTCTTTATTACAACAAAATTTTTTCTAACAAATAATGCATTTGTGTTGTATTTTACGCATGCAGATTCCTATTTTTTGGAAAAAAACAAGAATGTATTTTCTTTTTGTATCATGTTGTTAGAACAATTCATTTGTATTTTGATCTAGTTTTTAATTAAAATTGAAAAATTACATGCCACGTGCTTTAATTATTGTCAAAACATCCTCATCTTGTACAATGTGATCTAATCCCACTCTCTGTCCTCCAAACTTTACACTCTTCCCCCAAATCAAACCATATCTGAATTGTTTTTTCATACTTCGGTGTAGTTTGTTACAAATATCCTCCACAGTATCGCCCTCTCTAGCAATTAATGGTTCTTTAAAATCCGTTTCACCGCCTTTTGGTCTCATGTATATTCTAATGAAGTTAAGCTTGTCATAGATTTTTTCTTTTAGTAATTCAATGTTGATTTCTGAATTTGCAGAAACTTCTATTACTTCGGATTTTATTTTTGTTTTCAAATCCTCTAAAAATTCCCTGTCTACCAGATCTATTTTATTTAAAATTGTAAGGGATTTTGAATAACTGATATTTCCAGCGATGTGATCTGCTAACTGCTCTGATGTAATGTCTTCTCTAATGACGACTCTAGCACTGATTATTCCATAAATATGCAAAATGTCTTTTAGGTGTTGCTCTGAAATTTTTGTTAGTTTAACTTGTTGGGCAATTGCGATTCCCCCCATTGGTGATTTTTCTATAGTTATGTTTGGAGGCAATTTGTTTAATCTAATCCCAATGTTTCCAAGTTCGTTGACTAACACATCTTCATGAAATGGCTGAAAAACATCTAGCATCAACAATACTAAATCTGCAGTTCTTGCAACGGATAGAATTCTTTTACCAAGGCCTTTTCCACTTGATGCACCCTTGATAATTCCGGGTAAATCTAAAACTTGGATTTTTGCTCCTCTGTAATTCATCATTCCTGGCACTACAGTTAAAGTTGTAAATTGGTAAGCACCTACAGTAGATTTTGCATCTGTTAATTTGTTTAGCAATGTCGATTTTCCAACACTTGGTAATCCGATGAACACAACTGTTGCGTCTCCTGCGCGTCTAACATCAAACCCATCTGTTTTTATACCGCTTTTCTGAATCTCTCTGTCTTCTTGTTCACGCTTTAGTTTTGCAATTTTTGCTTTTAGTAAACCAATGTGGTGGTTTGTAGCTTTGTTGATCTGAGTCTTTGCCATTTCATCTTGAATGGCTTTAATTTTTTCAGGAATTCCCAAATCTAATCAACCATTTTACGTTTCTTTTCAAATAAAATCCTATGATTTTTCTTAATCTTCTCGATTCTTGTAATTGGAATGGTTTGAAAATTATTTGATTCTTTGATAAATTCAGATAATGAAGTTTCTCTTAGTTTCTCAAAATCCCTGTAGAATATTTTGTATGTGTTTGTATCGTCTGCAAATATTGCTTTACTAAAAATTTCCTCGATGATTCCCTTTTTTGTCATGTTTTACTTGTTTTCCTAATTGTATATTTTGTAAATCCAGTATTTCTACTGGCGGATTTTAGTCAATTACATTGGTATTTATCGTTGTAATACGTAAAGAGGTGAACGTGGTTACTTGCGATAAATGCTATCATGAACATCATGATCAATGTATGGGCAAAGCAGGAATGTTTGATTGTGATTGCAAGTGTTTTGTGGAATCATGATTTTTTCTATATGTTTATTTTGACAAGTCTTTCCTTTAAATAACAACACTGTGTTAGTATTGTATGCCTCAATTACAAATCACTGCTGAAACAATGACTCGAATAAAGACAATTACTGGAATAAGCCATGTCCGAGATGGAGATTTTATGGTAAATGAATTGATCGATGTTTTAGAGAAAAAAATACGAGAACGAAGATAGTCAATTTTCTCGGATTTTAAACTAGTGAAAAATTAAAAAATATCTACAAAAGCATCATTATTCTTTATAATGTACTAATAAAGAGTCACCCATTACAGGATGAACGGATATTATGTTGTCACCTTTTTCAGCTAGAAACTCGTTAACTACATCTTGAAGAAACACTCCTTGGGATAATTTTTTTGCTTCAAAATATTTGATTTTGTGAATCATCATACTATAGTGAATCAAGATGCTAATAACTATTCGAGCAGATTTGAAAACCACGGATTAAAATCATCAGTCATTACTTGAGATTTGCCAACACATCTCAGATTTTAAGAGAACATTTGGCTTGGAGGTTGAGAATTTTTTCCTTTAAGGGTATTTTTTTGAACTGTGAATGTTTTGTCTGGTGGGGTTATAGATAATTTAACAGAAGTGTTAATTGCATAGTGAGGAGTCCCATCAGGATTTTTAAAATTAGTAGCTATTCCAACTCGATCTAAATCAACTTTAACTTTAACAATTGTCCCATCTTCTAACTCAAATGATACAAAATCATTTTCAAGACGTTTGTAATCTAACATTTTAAATTCTATTTTTTCTGGATTTTCACTCATCAGTAACTCACTTTATCAAACATTAGTATAGATAGCTCATTAGTTTGATTTGCTCTTCAGTACTAATAATATTTTTGTTAGTCATTATTTCTAAAAGTTCTTTGAACAATGCTTTTTGTTCTAAAGACATTCCACCTGCAGGGCCTTTTTCTCCAGGTGGACCTGGTGGACCTCTAGGACCGGCTGGACCTACAGGACCTTGATCACCTGGTGGACCTTGATCACCTTGTGGACCTTGTGGACCAATTAAACCTCGCTCACCTTGAGGACCTTGAATGCCTTGTGGACCTTGTGGACCTTTTTCTCCAATAGGACCAGATGGGCCTCTTTCACCCTGAGAACCTTGTGGACCTTGTGGACCTTTTTCTCCTTGTGGACCTGTTGGACCAGTTAATCCTTTATCGCCTTGTGGGCCTTGTGTACCTTTTTCTCCTTTGTCTCCAGCAGGACCTGGAACTCCAGTTAATCCTTTTGCACCAGGTGGACCTTGTGGACCTTGTGGACCTTTTTCTCCGATAGGACCTTCAGGACCGGCTGGACCTCGTTCACCGATTAGACCCACAGGACCCTGTTGACCTTTATCTCCGATAGGACCGGTCGGACCAGTTAATCCTTTATCGCCTTGTTGACCATGTGGACCTATTGGGCCTTTTTCTCCAATAGGACCAATCGGACCTTTTTCTCCAATAGGACCAGGTGGACCTTGAATTCCTTTGTCTCCTTGAATACCAGATTGACCTGTTGGACCTTTTTCTCCAATAGGACCTATTGGACCAGTTAATCCTTTATCGCCAACTGGACCTTGCGGACCAGTATCACCTTTATCACCGGGAACTCCACGTAATCCAAGTTGACCTTTGTCACCTGAAGGACCAGTAGAACCTTTATCGCCAGGTGAACCCATAGGACCTCGCATACCTTCAGGACCTTTGTCACCTGAAGGACCAGTAGAACCTTTATCGCCTTTATCACCGGGAGGGCCGGTTAATCCTTTATCGCCTTTATCACCTTTGTCACCAGTAATTCCTTTGTCTCCTTGAGGACCTTTATCGCCAGGATATCCTTTATCACCGGGAGGACCAATTGGACCTGTTGGACCTTTATCGCCAGGTGGTCCTGGAGGACCTGTTGGACCTTTATCGCCAGGCGAACCTTTGTCACCGGGAGAGCCAGGAGGACCTGTTGGACCTTTATCGCCTTTATCACCAATAGAGCTACGTGTAGAATATTCAAAATTATATTTTGCAGGGGGTTGTTTTGGAGATTCAATTTCAGTTTTAGTTTCAGGTCTGATTTCAGTTTTAGTTTCAGGTTTAGTTTGTTTAGATGGTTTTCCTAATGACACATCAAAAACAGAATGTAATGAAGAGAATAGATCAACCACTACAATCCAAACAGATTCAAGTTCATAGACAGATGAAGGGATGGGATTTGCATCAGAACCAAGTGTCTCAGCAAATAATCCATCATTTACTCGGAGATGAAAGTTATTCTTCCAAAGGGAAGGAAATTGTTTAGTTCTAATTTGATCATTAGACGGTTTAGAATCGGTAATGAAGATCTGTACCTCATAAACTCCAGATTGTTTGAATGGAGCTTGGCCTTTAACTTCCAATTTCGGACGAGATGACATAATCGTTTGTGTAAATTCCAAGTATTTCTGTATTTGGTGCAAAAAAATTCATTTTTTTATCACATCTAATCAGATTAGCCTCAAAAAAGACCTTAAGAAAGAACGTATGGTTAGATGGTGTATAAAAAACGTCTTCAATATACGCTTTTGATAAATATGAGATTTTTAAAATAAAGATAAAATAGAAAAAATAGTCAATTCTAGGAGAAAATAAAGTGAAATGTGCCATGTTTTTTTAGGACAAATCTAAAAAATTCCAGAATCAAATCAATTCAAAATCGTCATAATCCATGATCTTGTAAATTAGTATTTTTTCGTGAAAAGAAAAAATAGACGCAGATTCCAAAAACGATAAAAAATGTTCCAAAGATTTTATCATAAATCGACGTATAGTAAATCAGAAAAGCACAGATGCCCATTCCAACAAACGGCAATATTTTTTGTCCAATAAATACAGCCTCTTTTTTAGTAAGGGCTACTAACGACAGGCATACTAAGAAGTACATAATGGCCATGTTAAAGATGGAAAATGAAATCAGTTGAGATATTCCAGTATAGAGTGAAAGGAAAAATGCGATAATTCCTTGAATAATTAATGCCATGAAAGGAGTTTTGTATTTCATATGGATTTTTGAAAAAACTTTTGGGAGCAATCCTTCTTCAGACATTGCATAATAGAGTCTGGAAATACCTAAGACAAAAGACGAGCTGGTTCCAGATACAGATGTGAGAGCTCCAAAACTTACAATAATTCCACCAACATATCCCATGACAATGGTGCCTGCCAACACTAATGGTAATGTACTATGTGAGAGTTCAACCCAATTTACTGAACCATACAAAACAAAATTTGTGGATAAATAAAATAAAATCACTAACAACATACCAATGATGATTGCTTTTGGAATTACCTGCTTAGGATTTTTTACTTCGCTTGCCGGTAATGTTCCCATCTCAAATCCAGCATATGCCCAAAATACCAAGACAAATGCAATACCAAAATGTTCCCATCCCAAAGGAGCGATGGGGGAATAATTTTCAACTAGTTTTTCTGGATTATGAGTCAAGAAAATTAATCCAAACAGAATTACAAGAACAAGAGGTAAAAGTTTTGTTATTGTTAAAACATCGTTTACTCTTCCTCCCAACTTTACACCGTAGATATTGACCGCAGTTAATGAAAAAATGAATAATCCTTTAACTGAGATTTCTTGCCAATAATCCAATTCAATAAAAAAATGAAGATATCTTGTAAAGACGATTGCAAATAGTGGCAATGCCATCATTTCTGCAATCAGCATTGACCAACCTGTCAGAAATCCATAGAATTTACCAAATGCCTTTGAAACAAAGGCAAAAGGTCCACCGACTTTAGGAACATGGTAACTTGTATACGAAAACACTAATGCGATTACTAGGGCAGAAAAACCAGCAGCACCCCACACAGCAATTGATGCAGGACCAACCATTGCTGCAGTCAATCCCGGCGTAATGTAGATATCAGCACCAATCACAGATCCTACAATAAGAGCAGTAAGATCAAATGAAGAAAGGTGTTTTTTTAGATTCAATTCATAAACTAAGAAAATTAGATGTTAGCATATGGGCGATACTGTACATATTCAAATCACAATGTTAGAACACAATTTTCACGATAGATTAATTTAAAGCGGTCAAAAATCATCATCGATTTGTCCTTTTGTTATATCAACTGTATCAAAACTAGTCCCCTTACATTGTGGACAACTAGATACTATGGTGACACCCGCTCTCTTTGAAAAAACATTTCCACATAATTTGCATACACGTAGTTCACTTAAAGTAGTCATGCATAATATTCTGAATCACTTTAAATAAACGGCACGTTGAATTTTTATTTTGATAACATATGAACAAAAATTAACGAAAATCATGTCCACATACGGTTTAATTCTTAAAATTTTAAGATAATTAGAATTTAGAAAATTCACTTTACCACAGTTACTGGAATTTTTAAAGTTTGAACAAGGTAGTTTGAGGTACTGCCCAAAAAAAGACGCTTCAGTGTACTTTTACCTTTAGCACCTATGACTACCATGTCATGAGGATGTTTTTTTATGAAATGTTCAATGTCGTATGGAGGATCAGAACCATAGATCAGTTTGGTTGTAAACGAGATATTTTGATTTGTACATCTATCTTCAGCATCACTGATGAATTTTTGAGATTTTTTTGCCAGTGATTTTTTGACTTTGTCTTGAGAGTGGCCGATAATATGAACTGGAGGAAGAATTGCAACATAAAGAAGAGTTAATGAAGAATTGTCATGTTTAGCAAATTCTATTGCTTTGTCTAATCCCCTAACAGAATTAGGTGAGCCATCAAGTGGAACAAGAATTTTAGCCAATATCGTTTAATTACGAATACTAGAATTTATACTCCAATGTAAATTTTCAAAATAAAAACAGTTTAATATGTTTTTAATTTTAAAAGATACTAGTTTATTAAAAAAAAAGAAAAAACTATTGTACAGATATAGATTTTTTCTTTTGTGTTTCAGTTGGCTTTGATTTTGGAAGTACTATATCCAAAACACCATCAGTGAGTTTTGCAGATACATTAGATGTTTGGATTTTCTCAGATAAGGGGAGAGATCGGTAATAAGAGACATGACTTCGTTCTTTTCTAAGATAGTTTTTTTTCTTTTCTTCAGATTCTGTCTTGTGTTCTGCAGATATCTCAATTGAATTTTCAGTCACGTTCAGATTGACCTCGTTTTTCTTTATTCCAGGGACATCCATTTTTACACGAAATTGATTGCCTTCGTCTAAAACATCACATGATGCAGTTGACATTTTTGGCATAGAAATTGTCGGAAATGACGAGAATGTTTTTTCCATATCTCTACGCAAATTATCTATTGACTTTTCAATTTCTGTCCAACTGGATGACCATAGTGGAGCAACTCCTGTACTTTTTTTTGGTACATTTTTCGTTTTGACCATGAGATACACTTGGTTTTTCTACATTTAAGAGGAAGACAATATTTTCAATGATGATAATAGGATAAATCATAAGTCATTTTTTAAACCACCTGCCATCTGTTCTTTTGGGATTTTATATGGTTCTGTTTTTTGTAAATCTGAAACTTTATCATAGCATGCAGTACAAAGATTAAGACTGGATAGGTTTTTTGTTTTACTAATCACTAGACAGATATCACATGTTGGATTATCTGAACTAGTTTGCATGGATTCTTAATGCGATTGATAGTTTTATTCATTTTTTTCAGTATCCAATATTTTTTCAAGTCTACCTAGCTGTAGTATTGCAAAAACAATTAATGCGATAATAATTCCCATCAAATATTGTCCTACGCCAATAGAAAGACCAATGCCTGCAACAACCCAAAGTGTGGCAGCACTAGTTATTCCAGAGATATGACCTCGATGAGCAATGATATTACCAGCGCCTAAAAATCCAATTCCAGTAACTATTCCAGCAGCTATTCTACTTGGCTCAACATCAAACGAAAGGGAGACAATAGTAAATACAGTTGCACCAAGGCTCACCAACATGTGAGTTCTCAATCCAGCAGGTCTCCGCTTTAATTCACGTTCAAATCCAATTAATGCCCCAAGCGAGATTGCCAATAGCAATTGAAACAATATCTCAAAGTCAAAATTTAGAAAGTCATCCCCGAAGCTCAATGTCTTTATTTACAAATTATAACTAAATACAATTTGTATAAATTCCAATTCTGATAATGATGCTCGGAAAATAATTACTTTGTAGAGATTGTATTAAAAATGGAAACTAACAAAACTTACCAAAAAAAAATAGATGGTTTGATTTCCATTATGAAAGAATCTGGATTTCTTAATGATAAAAAAGTAGAACTAGCAATTAGAAAAATGCCCAGACATGAATTTGTGCCTTTATCAAATAAAGATGAAGCATATGAGGATAAACCAATCTCAATTATGAAAAACCAGACAATATCGCAACCTTCAGTAGTATCAAGAATGACAGAATTGTTAGATATCAAAGAGGGGCAGAAAATTTTAGAGATAGGCAGTGGTTCAGGTTGGCAGACAGCCATTCTTTCATATCTGGTAGGAGATGGTAAAGTATACACTGTTGAGAGACATTCAGAACTTGCGGAATTTGCTAAAAAAAATCTTGAGAAATTAAGAAACAGTAATGTTAAAGTGATTTTCGGAGATGGGAATTTGGGACTTGTAGAAGAGGCGCCTTTTGACAGAATCATAATTACTGCAGCATGTAAAAAAGTTCCAGACATATTACTTGAACAATTATCAGTAAATGGTTTGTTGATTGCGCCAGTGGGTGGGTATCCCCAATCACTAGTTTTACTAAAAAAGACAAATCAAGGAATTATTGAAATGCAAAATCAGCCTGGTTATGTGTTTGTGCCACTTTTAGGAAAAATTGATGAAACAAAGTAAAATCTAAAATACATCAATATCAGATGTTCTAAACACCATCAGATTATGCTATCAGGTGTTTGCCTGAAATTAATTCATTGCAAAATTTTTGTATGTTTTGAAGATTTTTTTCAACTATTTCATTGATTTGATTTTTTTCCGCATTTTGCAATTGCCCTGAAATTGTGGGTTGCACAATTACTGCCCTGGGTTCATTTACAGGATTTCCAATTACATTATACATCCATACACATACTTCATCCAGACCAGATACTTTGGCATGGATTTCATTGGCAATCTTAAAGGAAAGTGCATTGTATATTTTACCAATATGACTAACAGGATTTTTACCAGCCGTGGCCTCAGATCCTGCAGGTCTACTAGGCGAGATAACACGGCTTGCCATGTTTCCTCTTCCCACCTGCCCAGAATCTGCACCGTCTGCAGAGGTTCCTAAGACGGTCAAATAAAGACCTGACAGCCCTTTGTTTTTAGAATCTAGGCAATTCATATTTGCAGTTGTTTTCATGCCATGATTCTTTTTTAGAAATTCATCTATTTCTTGAAGCATCTCATCTTTTCTTTGAAAATATTGACTCTCAGATGAGATGAATTTATCTACAAATGCTGTCGCTATAGTCAGATCAACATGATCATCATCCCGGAATCCCATTACTTTAACATCTTCTCCTGATTCAGGAAATCTGTCCTTGAATGATTTAGAGTTTATGTACTGTTCAGTGTTTAATACGGTTGATTCAGTTTCTGTAAATGGCGCATATCCCACTAGAACTGATGTGTCATTTGCTACAAATGAACTAGGATTTTGAAATATCGAACTGAGTTCCTTGGAGGTAACACCAATTTCTACCTGATATTCCACATTTTCATCATGAACAAATCTCAGATTTTTTTCAAACCATTTTTTTGCACTGCTTATTGCAGAATCTTCGATAGGAAGTTTTTTTCCAGACACATCAAATGTTGCCCTATCCCCTAAAATCATCTTCATTGGCTTTATGATTTTACCACCTCCAAAGTCGTTTTCACTTTGACCTGCCACCAATAACGCCTTATCCATATTATGATGCTGGATGGCACCTGTTTCTTTGAGATATAATTTAGATAAATCAATAGATATTTGATTCATCACCAAATCACAAATTGTATCAGGATGTCCTGTTCCTTTTCTTTCTACAATTTCAAATCTTTTTTTAAATGTTGGAATATTATTTACGGATTCGATAAATATTTGATTGATCACAAAAAAAAACTTTGCAACCTATTCATAAGTTCTATTTCATGATTACCAAAATTGATAATTATCTGATGAGTTAATGTCATATTTTACCAAAAAGACAGCGTGCAAAAAGAAGCTGTTCTATATGAGCGATTAGCAAATCACAAAGTAAGATGCTTGGCATGTGCAAGATATTGCGAGCTTGGAGAAGATCAGATAGGATTATGTGGAATTAGAGGAAATAAAGAAGGAAAATTATCTCTTTATGTATATGGAAAGGTAGCAGCTGCCCATATCGACCCAATTGAGAAAAAGCCAGTAACACATTTTATGCCTGGAACCAAGATATTCTCAATTGGGACAACAGGGTGTAATTGGCTATGCAAATACTGCATCAATTTTGATCTCAGTCAAAGACGAAAAATAGAAGGAGTGGACATTACACCTGAAAAAGTTGTAGAAAATGCACTAGAAAGTGGATGCCATGGAATAGCATACACGTACAATGAACCTAGTATATTTTTAGAATATGCCAGGGATTGTGGAGTGCTGGCAAGAAAAAAAGGATTGTTTAACATTTTTGTATCAAATGGTTATGGTACACCAGAATCAGTTTCAATGATGAATGAATTTCTGGATAGCATTACAATTGATTTTAAAGGAAACGGAGAAGAAAAATTTGTCAGAAAATACATTGGCATTCCAAATTCACAGCCAGTTTTTGATACATTATTGGAAATTCGCGATAAAACAAAAATCCATGTAGAGATAACAGATTTAATTGTTCCAGAGGTGGGAGATGATTTAGAGCATGCAAAGAAACTATGCAAATTCGTCTATGATGAGTTTGGGCCAGATATGCCAATTCATTTTTTACAGTTTCATCCATCATACAAAATGATGGAATTTCCACCAACGCCTGTAAACACATTAGAAAAACATCATGAGATTGCAAAAAAAGAAGGTTTACGATATGCGTATGTTGGAAATGTCCCAGGACATCCATTGGAGCACACCTATTGTCATGAATGTAAAAAAATTGTTGTGAGACGATACAATTTTGATATCATGGAATGGAATCTAGATGACAATAACCAGTGCAAATATTGTGGTACTAAAATACCAATCACAGGAAAACTAAATCCGGCATACAAAGAAAGGAGATTTGAGTTTGTATTTTGATATGATCCTCAAATTAAAAACATGCAATATTCTTAAAACAGGGATTAATTCAGAAGACTTATGATAAATCCACAATTAATGGAGCTGTTAGATACCATTGATACACTCGATGTTTTGAGGGATTCAGTAGCATATCAACTCCAAAAAATGCAAAATGTGGAAAAGACTGCTGAGGGAAAAGAGTGGTACCAAGATCTACCACAGATTATCAAAAACAAGTTTAATGATTACAAAGAAGCATACGAGAATATCTTAAGGATATTAAAATCAGATCATCAAACAATAGTAAATGAAATGAACAAAGGATACTACTTTTGGAGATTACTTCGTTCTTCTTGTTATACATATCAAAATGATTTGATAGAATTTGAACAACAACTAGTTGACGAATTTAACTTTAAAGAGACAAAAGCAATTTCAAATAATGAAATTTTAAAAGAATGCGTCAAGGTATTGACTGATCATGCAGTTGAAGACTAGACATTTGATGAGTTAAGTTTTCCTTTTGATGCCAGAACATTGACGATATCAGATTTTGTTATCAATCCAACTAATTTCTGGTTTCTAATCACAGGAATACCGCTAATACCTTGTCGTATCATAATGATTGCAGCCGTGTACGCATCATTATCAGGATATACCACAAAAGGCTCTTTTGTCATAATGTCCTTTGCAGAAAACGTAAGCAAGTAGCTTAATTGATTAACATTGAATTCATTGAGTTGAGAATCAGATGATATATCTTCTCGTTCCATTGGAGTCACATACTCTTTGTGTAAAGTCTTTGCAGGAACAAAATCACGATATGTAATAATCCCTACAGGTTTTTTGTTTTTTGTTACAACCACTCTGCTGATTTTATTATTAAATAAAACACTTTGAATTTCAAATATGGAATCATCTGGAGAAACGGTGATTACTTTTTTTGTCATGATTTTTGAAATTTCCAATGATGCTGTGCTTTGAACCAAAAAAGTGGAAACAAGATCTGTTTTGGTCACAACTCCGACCAAGTTTTGTCTCTTATCTTGTACAATCACTGAGCTTATACCGTGTTGTGTCATTTGTTTTGCACAATCATAAATTGAAGCGTTTGGAGAAACTGTAATTAGATTTTTTGACATTACCTCTCCTACTAGAACTTTACCTATGGGTTTTTTACTAAAAACAGAAGCACTTCTTGCAATATCTTTTTCAGTAATTATCCCTATAGATTTTTTGCCGGACTTGACAACTAATCTTCCAATCCCATATCGTATCAAAATATCTCGAACATCTAAAAGAGTAGCATTTGGAGCAATTGTGATTGGTGTTTTTACTAGAGATTTTAATTCTACTGGAATATTTTTTAAAATTTTAGGTTGTCTCTTTAACTTCATCAAGTAGAAAGAAGCTTTTTCCTATATCAACATCAAATAAAATATCAACTGTGGGAATAACATGTTTAGCACTTTAAGAACAAGTTAGAATAGAAACTTGATTCGAGTTCAAAAAGTAGATTTCAAAGTATGGGTTCAATGTTTTTACATATAAGTTAGAACTCGGCTGAATTTCAGATAGTATTTATCTAGATTCTATCTTAAATTTGAGCTAGTGAAGAAACCATTTCAAAAAAAGCCTAATGATAAAGAGGTAGAGGCTAAAAAAGCAGAGGATCTAGAAGAGACAAGTTTAGTTGATCCTGACTATAATCGTAAAAAATTATTCAAAAAGGGAGTAAATCTGATGGCTGATGAAAAGCTAGAAGATGCAGTGGCCATTTTTGAGCAGGCTTTACGAATAGAACCAGACAACATTGAGACTCTGATGAAATTAGGATATGCAAAATTCCATTTAGAAGACTATAATGATGCACTAAAAATTTATGATAAAATTTTAGATATTGATGTTACAAACCCAGAAGCTTGGAATTTAAAAGCCCTAGTTCATTATGAGCAAAAAAATTATTCCAAAGCACTTGATGCAGTTGAAAAAGCTGTAGAATCAGATCCCACATATGGGATGGCATGGTATAACAAAGCATGCTTTTTGTCACTTGTAAACCAAGTTCCAGAATCACTTGAAGCACTAAAGCGTTCAATTGAGATCGATGTTAAAAATGCAAGAAAATCAATCAGAGACAAAGATTTTACAAATGTCAAAATCGAAGAAGGGTTCAAAAGAATTGTTGAGGTCGTAGTTTTAGAATCAATAAGACAAGGATACCATACAATTGGTGCAATTGTTTGGACAACATATCTGGATAAAGCTGATGCAGAAGATGCATTAAGAAAATTACTTGAAAAAGGATTAATCGTTCAACATGAAAAACGAGACGGTCTTAGTAAAATTCCAATATATGATCTTGCAGCAGATGTTGCAGAAAGAATGGGGAAAGAGAAAAAAGGATTATTCGGAATCACGAAAAAACAATTACCAAAACCAATTAAAAATCTCAAAGAAATTAGTCAAACTATACAATCTGTAAGAGAATCAATCGAACAAGAAGACGTTGAAAAAACAATTGACTTGTTTGAAGAGTTCATTGATCCAACAAAATCAGGAGAGCAAATGATTGAGCAATTCTTTGAAGAACACAGAGAGATAAGATTGTGGAAAATCAGACTAAAAGATAGAGGAGTAGATTATCTTATTGAAAACAAAGTAAAGATGCTAAATCTTTTTGATAACGTAGAAGTAACAGTTACTAAAAAACTAAGAAACGAAATAGCATAGTTATTCGGCAGATAAGTCCCAATAGTTTGCATCTTGTTGTTTTTCTGTAGGTTTTTGAAGATTTTTCCATTCTTTAAAAGAACGCACATATAGTTTGACATTAGGTAAACCGACTGATTTTAGTGCATAATAAGCCAAACCTGAGAGGGTTCCAACGCTTCCACAATATGTAATAATTTCAGCATTTCCTGTAATTCCCCTATTATCCAAGAGTCGCTTCATGTCTTCTTTGGGTCGCAGAATTTTATCTGAGGTTGCAAGAGTCCTGTATGGGAGACTGATTGCACCAGGAATGTGTTGTTCCAAAAAATTCAGTCTTTCTCTATTATCAATTAGAATTACACTTGGTTTGTCTTTTGATGTTTCTAAATAATTTGAAGTGGCTAAAATTTCAGGTTTTAGATGAATGGAATGGTTGGTTGTTTGTACCTCAGGTGTTTTATTGTCATTTTCCAAACCAAGCGATTTCCATTTACTAAAAGTTGTTTCAAGCAAAGATACATCAGAGTGACCAAGATATTCTAGTGTCCATGCAACTCGTGATGCAAGTGCACCAAAGGTATCGTCATAAACAACTACTGAAGTATCATCAGATATCCCCATTGAATTTACAAGTTTTAAGACACGTTCAGGACTGTCATCAGAGAGTAAATTTGCCAGTGGTAGATTCACTGCAGTTGGGATGTGGCTTTGTTTGTAATCATCTTCTCTTCGAACATCAATTACTCTAACACTTTTATCTCTAATTTCAGATCTTAGTGAATCGACATCAGTTGTGGTCCTAATTGTTTTTTCTTGGCTCATGCTGCGCACTCACCTTTACCAGTTTTTGTGTGGTAGCTTGAATCACTGCCATAATCATTGTAAAAATCAGGATCTTCTTCAATAGTTGGAGGAATTGTTAGAGGATCCAAAATTTTTCTCATATCAAGTACAGATTTTATTGCAGAATCTTCTTTACCATTTACAATTCTATGAATCCATTCTTTTAGAGTATCATCTGGTTTTTTGTTTTGTTTGAATAATTCAATGATTTTTAAGATTACTGGGATTACTCTTTTTGCTGGAATTCTATGGCATGTTGCACCAAGCATTGTTTCCTCATCAGACCTTCCTCCAATAGACATCTGATAATTTGGATACATCTCTTTTCCAATTCTTGCTCCTCCTCCAAAAAAGCCAATTGTTGCAATTCCGTGTTGACCGCATGCATTTGGACATCCGCTTATCTTAATTGATGAATCACATAAATCATCATCTTGGTCTAGTTTGAGTTCCAAAAATTTTCGCTGTATTTCTTTTGCCAATCTATGAGAGTTGGTCAAAGCGAGATTACACGAAGTTGTGCCTGAGCATCCAATAGGGGCAGCCATAGTTAATGCACCAGATTTTGCCAATCCCACTTCAAGTAGTCTAGAGTACAAACGAGTCATATCATCATCGTGAACATATCTTAAGGCAATGTTTTGAGCAAACCCTGACCTCGCAAGACCTTCAGAGGAGAATTCTCCAATTATTGCTGCAAGTGCAGAAATCTGACTGGATGTAATATCTCCAGCTTCAAGGGTTATGAACACAGAGTTGTAATCAGATTGTTTTTGTTTTAGAGTATTTGTTTTTATCCATCTGTTGTAACCGTCAGGATTCTGACTGCCACTTTCATCAGATATTTTTATCAGCCTTTTAATTACTGTTGGAGTGTGATCAACGTCTAATCTAGTAATTACGGATTGTGTTGCTCTCACTATTGCTCTTTCTTTTAGAACAAGATTTCGGAATTTTTCCCAACCCATTTCATGTACAAGATAACGCATTCTATTGCGTGCCATATTTTTCCTATCACCTAATCTATCAAAGATTCGAATTACTGCAATTGAGGTATGCAATAGATCCTCTTCTGGAGTAAACTCTTCTAATTGATGACCTACAAAAGACTTGTTACCCAAACCACCACCAAGAAAAATTTTGAATCCCCTTTGAGTTATTCCATTCAAATCCCTAGTTTGTGGAATCAGGCCGACATCTACCATTCTCACCATTCCATGTTTTTCACAACAAGTAAAAGTAAATTTGAATTTTCTTGGAAGGTTTTGAGATAAAGGATTTCTCAAAAAGAATCTCGCTGTTGCAAGTGCGTATGGTGTTGAATCAAATTCTTCATTAGGACAAACTCCAGCTAAAGGACTGCACATTACATTTCTTACAGAATTACCACATGCTTCACGAGAGGTAAGACCAACTTCAGCCAAACCACGGAATATTTCTGAGACATCTTCTAATATTACCCAGTGTAGTTGGATATTTTCTCTAGTTGTAAAATGAGCATTACCTATAGAGAACTGTTCACTTAGCTGAGATATTTTTTCTAGTTGGTTTGGATAAATTTCACCAGCAGGGAGTTTAATTCTGACCATAGCATAATCGCTAGTCATTCTAGTTCCATAGGCCCCATGTTGGAGTCTGTATCGTCTAAAACTGTCTTCGTCGTATTTTCCTTGACGGAATAACTTTACAGTATTTGCAAAGTCTTCTGCCTCATCGATTCTTGCCCAATTAATTTTAGGCTTGGGTGAATCTGGATATGCCTGTTTAAGATCAGATACGGTCAATACAATAGAAAGTTCATCGAGTTATGATATAAATTTTTGATATAGGGAAGTTTAGGAGATAAAGTTTCAATGACATACATGAATTTTCCTCATATAGTAAAAATGTCTTGAAGTTAGGTTCTCCTAAGAGATTAAATTTTTAGTTTATGATGTTCGACATGTCTTAAAAGCAGCAGGCTCAAATAATCTGAAAACAAAGTGTGCCCATGATCAACAAAACAAGAATTATTTTGTTTTTTATTTTTATGGGATTATTTTCTGTAGCATATCAAATAGGTGCAATCAGTCAAGTGAGTAATGATGATTCATCACAATTTCTAGATGAATTTAAAAATCTTGTTGGAGGAATAGATGGTTTTGGAATTTTTATCCATAACTTGACTATAGCAGTACCAATGTTTATCCCAGGTTTAGGGATAGTGTGGGGATTATTCTCTGGATGGGCAACAGGATTTGCTTTTGCATCTATAGTTACAGCAATTCCGGCATTATCAAAGATTCCACCATTAGCAATTTTGTATTTTTCACCATTTGGAGTGTTGGAGATGATAGCATATTCTTTAGGAATTTCAAGAAGCTACATGATAATATTTGCGATCATAAAACACAAATCAATTAAATCACAGTTACTAGTTATAGCAATCGAGATAGGAATCGTTGTAGCATTGCTTTTAGCTGGTGGGTATTTGGAATATTCGATGATAGAAGGTTCCAAAGGAATGGTTCCAAATGTGGATGATCTTTAGTCGCTTATTCCATAATATAGTTAAAACACATAAGAAAAAGACAAGAACCATTAAAAAAATACCATCAATTATTTATCTAATTTTAAAGATGTGGCAAAGTATTAATGGGTTCTAAGAATCAAGATTTTCATGCAAAAGGCAACTATTGCTGAAAAATCTGAAAAAATATTTACTGATGTTAGCGAAGTCGAAATTACACGTGCGATTGCAAATGAATGGCATGCAGTTTTAATTGACAGGGCACAATCAGATGTAATAATTATTGGTGCAGGGCCTGCAGGATTAACTGCAAGTAGAGATCTTTCAAATATGGGTTTCAAAGTTTTGGTAGTTGAGCAAAACAATTACCTTGGTGGAGGGTATTGGTTAGGCGGTTACATGATGAATCCGGTAACAGTTAGAGAACCGGCTCAAAAAATTTGGGATGAGTTGGGAATACCATACAAAAAAGTGTCAGAGGGATTGTATTTAACACCAGGGCCACATGCAGTTTCAAAATTAATCGCAGCAGCTTGTGATGCAGGAGTAAAATTTCTTAACCTTACAAAGTTTGATGATCTTGTTTTGAAAAACGGCAGAGTTGCAGGCATTGTTGTTAATTGGATGCCAGTATCAGCACTGCCAAGAAATATCACATGCGTTGATCCAATTGCATTAGAGGCAAAAATGATCATTGATGCGTCAGGGCATGACTCTGTTGCAGTAAAAAGACTAGTTGACAGAGGATTGGTGGAATGGAAGGGAATGAATCCAATGTATGTAAATGAAGGAGAAGAGCATGTGGTTCACAAAACAGGAGAAGTGTATCCAGGATTAGTAGCTGCAGGAATGTCTGTGACTGAAACATTTGGATTGGCAAGAATGGGACCTACGTATGGCTCTATGTTGTTTTCAGGAAGAAAGGCTGCTGAAATCACAGCAGAGAAAATCAAAGAGTTAGAAAGATAAACAGCAGACAGTTAATTGATTTATTGAAGGTATCAAAAATATTTTTGTATGATGAACCTGCTGTTTCACAGATTCAACTAAACAGACTTGCTAGTTTCCTAAAAGAAACATTTCCAGTTCAAGTAGAAACAAGAGACAGCATTTTAAAATTTTCAAAAAATGATACTGCTACTAAAATTGCATCAAGTAGAATTTTCAATCCTAGAAAACCATATGAAAAACACATTCCAAACAAAGAAGAAATTCTTTTTGAAGAAGAAAATTTCAAAGATACTGCAAAAACAGAAAATATTGTCATGTATGACGGATTTGAAATTCAAAAAATATTAACAGAGTTAATTCCAGATGAGGAGAGAGACATAAAAAAATTTCATGTATTTTTTACAAACAAATTAACATGCACTTATGATTATAATGACTACAGATATCACGGTAGGGCGTTAATTGGTGCCAACCCCTCAATAATTTCAACTACGGGAATAATTGAAGCGCCTGCAAAACCAAGAGAGTATTATTTGGATTTAATTTCAAACTATACTCAGGGCATAAACGTAGAATCAATAAAACAAAAATACAAAGGAACATACCTAGAATATAACGACACACGCCTATCAAAAGTCATTGAAGGTTATCTTTTACAAGCAATATTTTACTTTGAAACCCAAGAAGCATTTTGCGATAAAACAGAATGTAGACTATTTAATGCACACTGGCAAAAAGATCTCATATATTCACAAATAGAAAGTAGCAAATTATGTGAAACTCACCAACAAGTCTTAAAGAAATTAACGACGTAGCATCACAAATAATTTAAAACAAAACTACAATCACCATGTCAATTAACAGGTATAAACGAGAAACTATCTATTTTTTCCAAATGGTCCCTGATGATCACTTAGACAACAAGAACATTGTTTAGAATAGCATTCAGATACAGTCTCATGGCCACACGAACCACAATGACAAAAAGGATCACTAGTCATAAGGACACATGGATAGTGATAGTTAAAAACATTAGGCAAAAAATCAAAAAATAAACAAAAGGCAATTACGCCGAATATTTTGAAAACATGTGATTACTGCAAGATTTTTTTTAGCATTACTTGTAAATTTTGTATTCTTTTTGTGTGAATGCCAGTCTTTTTAGATAATTTAATTGTATTATATTCAAGAAGATCTTTTGCAATCATTAAATCAATGCCATAAAAAATTTCTAATTCTTTTAAAGTGAGATTCAAAATAGTGATAGGATATAATTTATTTTTCTCAATGATTTTTTCTAAACTTTTTTCTGGTGGGTATCTCCAAGAAAAAACATGTTGATCGACACAAATCGCATATTTTTTTGCGGATTCAGATATTTTGGAATTACAAAAAATCATTTCACCGGAGAATCTGGGAGAAGTGTCTAAGAATCGTGCATGTGTGTAAAGTGCCACTTTAAGTCCAACATAGCTGCCACGATAGGAATCGTGTTTACATTCAATCATAAATTGTTTAGAGTCTGAAACACCAATGAGATCAATTTCATGTAAGGCACATTTTCCTTTAACCTTCACTCTGATGCCATAGACTTGTAAATCATAAAATTCCAGTAAATCTGCCACATAATTTTCAAAAGCGAATCCAGAAGGACCAAGCCTCATAATCGCTTCTTTGAGCTGATATCTTTGATGCAGTCCTATACTATCTTTTTCTTCTGAAATAGCTTGTAAAACCAATTTGTAAATATCACTAGTTCCCATTTCATGATAAACATCTGACCTAACTTTTTTTAAAATTCGCTGAGCAGTCTCTCTATTTGCCCCTGCCCTAATACAAGTACTCAAAATTTTATTTGGATTAAATTTTACTTTACGCCCGTCTGCTTTGAATATGAAGAAATTTCTGGGAGCCACAAACTAGATTTTCAGACAAGTAAATTAAATTTTCATCATAACACATTTGTTGATTTAATTTTGTTGATTATCAGACACATATTCAAAGTGGAGACTCGTAGAATACTTTAAAATCACAAAAAATAATTACAGATATGAATAGAATTGGATTGATTTCAGGATATGATGAAAAAAGAGTGAGAGAAACTCTGAATCTATTACTTAGAGATAGAAAAAATGAATTTCGTGAATTGGCAGACACTATAGGGATCCCAAAAACATCTGAAGATTGGGAAGTGATTATTTTAAAATTCTGTTTGGATTTTGAGGAATGTTTTAAGATCTGGTCAGATGAAGAAGAACCTGATGCTCTAAAAAACACAAAATGTATGACTATTATGAGAGAAATTGCAAAAGGTAAAAAAAATATTTCGGAGGTGTTCCACACTGAAAATGTAGCATATACTATTTGCAAAGAATTTCACGAAATATACAAAAGAGCTACATAATAGAATTAATGACTTAAATTAATGAAACATGGAGATGCCTTATCATGATGTCTGCAAATTCTGGTGCTACAATCCTCGAAAACAAAGATGGACCAAAAATGCCAGATAAAAAGAAGACAAAATTTGACGTTGTGATTATTGGTGGCGGTCCTTCTGGATATACTGCAGGAATTTATTGTTCACGTGCAGGTTATGACACGCTTATTTTATCAGGATTATTGCCAGGAGGTCAATTAGTCAATACAACAGAAGTTGAAAATTATCCAGGATTTGAAAAAGGGATTATGGGTCCAGATTTAATGATTGAGATGAGAAAACAAACTCAAAGAATGGGAACGACTATCATAGATGACGAAGTAGTAGATGTAGATTTTAGACTAAAGCCATTCAAAGTTCTAACAGCATCAGAAGAATACGAAGGTAGAGCAATAATTATTGCGACGGGAGCTAATCCTAGAAAATTAGGATTACCGGGAGAGCAAACATTTGCAGGAAAAGGTGTATCTTATTGTGCGACATGTGATGGACCATTTTTTAGAAATCAGGAGTTAATTGTTGTTGGAGGAGGGGATTCAGCAGTTGAAGAAGCAACATTTCTAACTAAATTTGCAACTACAGTACACTTGGTTCACAGACGAGAGGCATTACGTGCAAGCAAAATAATGATAGAAAGAGCAGAAAAAAATAACAAAATAAAATTTCATTGGAATTCAGCAGTAACTGAGATCAAAGGGGATCAAAAAATGCGACAGGCGGTATTAAAAAACATCAATACTGGTGAAGAAAAAACACTTGATGTTGCAGGTCTTTTTGTTGCAATTGGTCATGAACCAAATACTAAACTCTTCAAAAATCAAATTGATTTGGATGGAGAAGGATACATTGTTTTAAAAAATAAAACACACACAAACATCGAAGGAGTATTTGCCGCAGGGGATGTGCATGATCGAAATTATAGACAAGCAATCACAGCAGCAGGGTTTGGATGTATGGCTGCAATAGATGTAGACAAGTATCTAACAGACGAGAATTAAAAATAGCATTTTATGTATAAAAATACAAAAATCACTTTCAAATACAATAAAGAGCTTTTTTGAAATCTTCTGAATCTCTTTCAAAGTTACATTCTTTGTATATTTGCCAGATTCTGTTTTTTAAAATTGTAAAAGAGATGGCATAACTTCCAAAATACATGTTGCCTCCTCAAAAAGGGCGGGGTGTGGTATATTAATTTTCATTGATATCATGAAGATTATTTTTATTATAGGACGTGCGTAGAACTGATAAATCGTTCATAAAATTAGGTGTTATAACATATCCTAAAAACAAAATGAATCTTTGTTTGTAATAAAAAAACATACGCGAGTAATAATAGAAATAAAACAATTCAAAACATGGTAAAAAGTTTCAAATGTTCAGATTTGGGTATGAAGTGTGAGTGGTCAACGAAAGCACTTAACATGATAGATTTGATGAACAAGATATCTAGACATGTTGACCAAATACACGATATTCCATCGCTGTCAATAGATATGAAGAAAAAAATAGATAAAGCAGTAAAAGAAGAATTAATAAAATAACGAAATATTACATTTTATCTATAAAAATGGATCCTCTTAACAGTTCTTTTTTTTTGAAATGTTTGCAAACTAGATTGAGAAGACATATTTTTTAAATGGAATTTTTAGTTTGTGCAAATGCGCAAACTAATTTTTATGAGTTTCAACATATTTTGTAAATTGTGAAAATACTACATATTGATGATACACCTGAAATAAGTATCATTTTTTCAGATATTCTAAAAAATAAAAATCACAGTTTTGATAGCATAGAAGATGGAAAAAAAGGTCTTGGAATGGTATTGAAAAATCGGTATGATGTGATTTTGCTTGATATGTGTATGCCTAATTACAGCGGAATCGATTTTCTTTTGGATTTGAAAAATAAAAAATCATCAGAGATTCAAAAAGTGGTGGTTGTAAGCTCACTTGAACTGGATGAATATCAAGCTAAATTTCTAAAAAAACTTGGAGTTAGAGGAATACAACAAAAACCAATTTCAGTCCAAAATCTTTTGGCACAGATAGAACCAGAAATAACACATTAAATTTTCATAAAATTCATAGATTACAAATTTTAAATTGAAATTTTTAAACTATCTGTGGATTACAGAGAATTCCTAAATAACCAATTTAATTCATAAAAGATCAAATGAAAAATGCACAATGCAAAAAATGTTTGAATAAATTTAACGAAAAAGACATCTATACAATCCAACAATTTCAATATAGGAAAAATCCACCATACGAGTGGACAAAGGAATTTTTTATAACTTTAAAAATCGGAGAGTGGGATTCATTTTGTGAAAAGTGCATAACAGAATACGCAAAAATATCAAATAAAACATGGAAAAACGATGTCAATTAGATTTCAAACTCTTTATTGCAGAAAAATTCAGACACATCATGAATGATGAACTCGAGGAATTAAAAAAATCAGCCAGGACACATAGTGATAATTTAATAGAGTTAGGAAAAGAATTGGCTAAAATTCAATTTAATTATAAGATAATTGAAAATGCCACAGAACAATTTTGGCAAAAAAAGATATATGAATTTAATAAATTTAATGAAATTGAAATAGAGTATTTCACACAGGCACATGCATTAATGAGTTTAGTAGACAAGGAACAGTCAGGATTATTTTTACTCAGCATAAGCAAACTACGTCAAATTGGATTGAGATTATTGACAAATATGGAGGAAGTAAAAAAGAATCCATCCATTATAAAATCAAAAGACAAACAACAAAGCAAATGGAGTAAAGAGATCAGAGAAAAACTAGTGGAGTCAAACAATGCATGTATGAATCATGAAAAATACATGAATAGATTCTTTCGAGAGTTTTATGAAAAACACTTGAGAAATATTTTAAGTGAAAATGATACCAGTCCAGAAAACTAGTATGCTAATTCTGACATATATTTTGCCTTTTTAAGAGCATCGTCAAATTCTTTGTCAGTCATAATGTTTTGTTTAGCGTATACACTCTTGAATTTTCTTCCATCATCAGCAAATATACCCACGACACATCCATTTCCATCAATCCTGTATTTTTTCATACATGCATAAACAGCTGCAGAAGAAGGACTAATCAATAATTTATCTTTCTCCAGTACTTCTTTTACCATAGAAAATGCTTCATCATTATCAACAGATACCCAATCATCTACAACACTTTCTCGTTTTAAAAACAAATCAGGTTTGGCAGATTCTTCAAAATTTCTCCAGCCCTGAATTAAGTGGTTTTGTTGAGGTTGGCATCCAATGATTTTAACATTGGAATTTTTTTCTTTAAGAAATGCTCCAATTCCAGTTATCGTTCCACCGGTTCCAACACCGGTAAAGAAATGAGTGATTTTTCCATCAGTTTGACGCCATATTTCAGGACCAGTTCCAGCATAATGTCCCATAAAGTTTGCTTCGTTTGCATATTGATTTGGAGAATAATACGTGTCAGGTCTTGAAGATGCAATCGATGTGGCTAATGCTATGCTTTGATCAGTTCCAGCACCAACTTTTGGGCAAAGATCATCACTAGTTTCAAAAACTTTGGCACCTAAACGTCGGATAATATCCTTAGTTTCATTACTAGCTTTTTCAGGAATCACTATTTCCACTTTGTAACCAAGCAGTTTTGCAATTCCAGTTAGTGCGATTCCAGTATTTCCAGATGTTGGTTCAATAATGATGCTTTTTCCTTTTGTGAGTTTGCCTCGTTTCTCACCATCTTTAATCATCCAGTATGCAGCTCTATCTTTAACAGAACCAAATGGATTGTGTCCTTCAAGTTTTGCAAAGTATGATACTTTTTGATTTGAAAGAGAATCTAACTTTACAAGGGGAGTATTACCAACACGATTTAAGATATCAGAACTAGTTACAGATGCCATAATTTTGGATTATTTCACCTTTTTAATTTGGAACGTGATCGTATTACCATCTTTTTTTACATTCACTAACGTGTGACCATTTCTTGTAACCCATCTTGAAATATCATCTTCCGCTGCAGGATCATCAGCTGATACTGTCAGTACTTGTCCTACCTGCATTTTTTCAATCTCAATTTTTGTCCTAAATACAGGTTCTGGGCAAAACAATCCAGTAGCATCTAATTTTTTCTCATTTGATTCAGACATTATGTTAACTACTTCATTATGGCTGTTTTGTCATATTAAAATCTATTTTAAAATAAAATGAGCGATGTAACAAAAACAGTCTCAAAAGTTAATCCAAGCTAATTGGATAATTTTAAAAAAGAAAAACACAGTGTTTTGATTATCCATTAATTGTTACACGTTTACCCAGTTCAACGTCAATACTCATCACATTTCCATCTCTATAGACTTGTAATGAAACTTTGTCTCCTACAGATTTGTTTTCAGATACATATGCAATTATATCATCTATTCTTTTTACTGGCATACCATCAATTGAAGTTACGATATCTGCACTTGCAATGTCTCTATTTGATGTATATAATGCACTTTTGATTCCAGCCTTGTCTGCAGGTCCATCTTTTACAATGTCACTGATTAAAGCACCTCTAAAATTCTTTGGCAAATTTAATTTTTCTGTTAATTTTGGTGTAAGTGTAGTTCCAGAAATTCCTAACCATGGATGATCATATTCTCCTTTTTCAATTAATGCCGGTACAACTTTTTTAATTGTATTTGATGGAACAGCAAATCCAACACCCGTAAATTCTCCTACTGTAGATTGAATTGCAGTATTCATTCCTATTAGATTTCCATCATTATCTAATAGTGGTCCTCCTGAATTTCCAGGATTGATTGCAGCGTCTGTTTGAATGATGTTCGGAATAGAAAATCCAAGTTCTTGGTTTGGAAGTAATCTTCCAATTTGACTTACTATACCAGTTGTCATAGTGTTACTCAACCCAAATGGATTTCCTATTGCAATTACTTGATCACCGACTTTGATTTGAGATGAATCTGCAAAAGATACAGGAATTAGAGATTCGTCAGTATAATTATCAATTAATTGTAAGACTGCAATGTCATCGAATTTATCAGTGCCTATTACTTTGGCAGAAAAAATATCACCATTTGAGAGTGCAACATCCACATTAGATACACCTGAAACAACATGATTGTTTGTAATGATATGACCTTGATTATCATATACAAATCCAGAGCCTAGCCTAGAAGATTGTTGTTGTAAAGGATTTCCATTTATGATAATGTTTGAACGTGTTGTTGTAATAGTGCTAGTTATTTGCACAACAGAGTTTTCAAGATTTTGATAAAGAGTGTCTAAGTGAGTGCTACTTTGATCATGTGTACTAACATCTGGAACTTTTATCAGTTCATTAGATTTAACTTCAGGAGTTACAGGGAATGATTCTATAATTTTATTTGTTTCCATAGGAGTTTTCTTTGCAAAATAAAAATCCATAGTCGACGGAACGGTTACGGCTACTAGGATTCCAAGTGCCACTACTGCTACTATTAGAGATTTTTCTGTGTTTGTCATTTTTTTCACCAATGCATTTCTACATCAGTTATTTTTTCAATAAATCATTTTATCTATAAAAGAATTAAGTAACAATGTTAAGTGTTTTTTAAATCATAGAAAAAAGTAAGGATATTGGACAGAATCCAATTTAAAACAGTTTTTTTATAATGCCATTTTAAACATGGTGCCAAGGTTTCTGTCTTTCATAAATTCTGGATTATAATTTTGAAAATTAATTTTTTGAGAAATTCTTTTCATTAAAAATAAGGCTATTTTGTAAAATAGTGACCAAACATGACTGTTTTGATTACCATCGTATATTTTTAGCAAAAAAGTCAAAAGCCATTTTGCATTTGGATAATGTTCTGCAATATAATCAATCAAATAATCTTTAGAGTTGTGAATTTTGTATTTTAGATGATCAAGTGTTTCATTTTGTAATGCATAGCCTGTTTGTGAAATTTCGATTTTTCCATGCTTCATTGAGTGTAAAATACTATCAAGATTATTTTCAGAATATATCATGTTTACACAACGACCCAATGTGGAAATAACATGAGAGTCACTGCCAGATACCTGGATCATGTTATTATCTAATGCAAATTGCGTAGCTCGAGCATTAGAAAGAATATCCACATTATTACTATTGAAAACTTCAACCATATCACATTTTTTGGCACTGTCTCTAAGTGCATCAAGTAAACTGAATGGGTGAGGAGCAGATGAAACACCACCTTGTTTTCGAATTTCATCTATTATCTCATCTAATGAAAGCCCAGATTGAATTTCATGGTGAATGCCGTATGCCAAGATATGAGCTCCATTATCAGCAGTGATCTCTTCAGCTGGATAAACTGAAATGTTTTGAAATTTTTCATGATCATTTTTGTATTGTAATAGCTGGTGATATCCGTCCAAAGTATTATGATTAGTAACAAAGATTGCATCTAAGCCCAAATTATAAGAGCGCTCAAGTTGGTCCCGTATTGAGACATTGCAGTCATAAGGTGCTTCTTCTTCACCTACATGAAAATTTGAAAATGAGTTATGACAGTGTAATTCAGTTTTTATAATCAATTTCAACTAAAATTTTCTTCTTTGGATTATAATCCTATTGTATAGAGTATCAGTTATCGAAACAGATCTTCGTTTTGAGGACGTATAAGTTCATTGACAGAAGCACGTTCATTTTTAAAATCATAGCCACGAATTATTGCCACGGGACAATTTGTTGTTTTTTGCATAACTAGTTCAGCAGATGAACAAAGCTCATCTGCGATTGCTATGGCAGTTACATGTAAGGTTCTATCAAAAGAATCCTTAGTTCCAACATAATCAAGTATAGGACACATTCCAGAAATTCCAATGGTACAATTTGTTTGTCCCATTCTAAATGGGCGTCCAAATGTATCTGAAATTATAACAGAGACATTTTTGTTTACTTTTTTTAAAATTTCAGTACGAATTTTTTCAGCAGATGAATCAGCATCAATAGGAAGTAGTGTTACAAATCCATCTTTTACATTGCTTTCATCGATGCCTGCATTTGCACAGATGAATCCGTTTTTTGTTTCAACAATCAGTATTCCACGCTCCATTCGAATAATCTGTTTTGATTCGTTTAGAATCAATTCTACTACATGTGGATTTTTTTGGTATTCAGAGCTAATGCCTTCAGCCAACAAAGAAGGTACTACTGAAGACAATTCAATCATGCGATCTTCTTGCTTTGAGATGATCTTTTGAGCAATTACTATAATATCACCAGAAGCAATATCTCCAGAATTAATTATTAGATCAGAAATATTATCGCCTGGTTCTACTTCTTTTGCTATGTGTATTGGAATGATTTGCAATTATATTAGTTGTAAAAATACAGTAAGATATTGTTTATGCAGTAGTCGTAGTTTCAAGGTTTAGATGATAATGTTTATTTATAATATCAAGTATTTTTGAAAGATCTTTCTCTTCTAATGTAGTGGTTGCCAAATCTTTTACCATATCCTGAGCTCTGTAAGCAATGCCTAAACCAGCGATATCAAATAATTTAACATCATTTGCACCATCTACAACACAGATAATGTTTTCTTTGTTTTCATTCCACTCGGCAATTTTTATTTTAGCTGATTTTGATTTATCAGAATCAACATGTAGCACTACACCATCTAGTTTTCCATTTTTAAAGACTAACTCATTTGAAAAAATATAATCCAGATCAAGTTCTTTTTGCAATCTATCAGTCATTATTGTAAATCCACCAGAGATTGCCATTAATTTCCATCCAGCTGCTTTTAGAACTCTACATGCCTCTTTAGCTCCAGTCATTATAGGTAATGTATCTGCAATTTCTTTGCAGGTGTGATAATCTAGTCCTTTTAATGCTTCGACTCTAGTTCTAAGTCCATCTTCCCAGTTAATTACACCCTGAATACCTTTTTTTGTAATCTCCCAAATTTCATCTTCTTTGTTGAGTTTTTCTGCAAGAATGGGGAGATATTCAGCATCATACAAAACTCCTTCCACATCAAAAATTGCCAACAATTGATTTCTGATTTGCAAAAATTTACTAATTATATTAAAGTTGAGAGATATCAGCCCAAAATTATTAACAAAAGATCGCTTTATGAATAAAAATAGAACCATTTGAAAATATTATTAATATCAATTATGACCTTCAAGAAAAATTACTGAAATAGCCCTCGATTAAATGACACCGTTATTTAAAAAACAAACCAAAAATCCAAACGACATCATATTAAAGTGAAATTTATGTCATTTCTAAAAACGCTAGTAATAAATCACGGAGAATAATTCCATCAATCATGGAAGAATTAGAACACAAATACGAAGTGATAATAGATATGACAGAAGAGAAACAAAAACTTCCAGATGATGTCAAGGCAGAATTAAAAGAGTCAGGCATGATGGACGACAAAGGAAAATTAAAACTCAAAGGAGTCAGCCCAAAAATGCTTAAAAAAATGAAGCAGGAATTTGTGAAATGCCCAGTATTAAAAGAAGACATTCAATTCATCCAGTGCTTTGTTTGTCCAAATTTCCAAAGCAGAGTCATGGGCAAAGTCCTCTGTAAAGGTGACTCGTTAAAGTAACAATTAGCAAAATCTAATTTATCACGAAAGGCTCATTAGTAAAATTATTTCTTTGGAATTTAGTTTGAGTAAAGAAGACATAGGAATCACAGTCTCAAAAGAAGTGGATTTTAGTGAATGGTATACTCAGGTTGTACTAAAAGCAAAATTGGCAGATTATGCACCAGTAAAAGGCCTGATAGTGCTAAGACCTGACGGGTATGCTATTTGGGAATCACTGAGAAGTGCATTTGATGAGAAGTTTTTTAAAAATGGGATTAGAAATGGATTTCTTCCAATTTTGATTCCAGAATCACTTTTAGGAAAAGAGAAAAAACATTTTGCAGGATTTAATCCAGAAGTGTTTTGGGTAACTCATTCAGGAGAAAATGTGATAGGGGACAGATTAGCACTTAGACCAACTTCAGAAACTCTAGCATACACAATGTATTCCAAATGGATACAAAGCTGGAGAGATCTACCATTAAAAATTAATTTTTGGAACACAGCATTAAGAGCAGAGATAAAAGCTACAAAACCATTCCTAAGAACTTCTGAATTTTTATGGCAAGAAGGACATACAGTTCATGCGCTACAAGAAGAAGCAGAACAAGAAGTTATGAAAATTTTAGAAATTTACAAAAATACAGTTGAAGATGAATTAGCTATTCCGGTAATTACAGGTAAAAAAAGCGAGAAAGAGAAATTTGTCGGAGCAGTATATACAACAACGATGGAATCAATAATGCCAGATGGAAAAGCTCTTCAAATGGGAACATCTCATTTTCTAGGACAGAATTTTTCAATACCATTTGAAGTGAAATTTGCAGATAAAGATAATGTGGAACAATTTGCATGGCAAACTTCTTGGGGCGTATCGTGGAGATTAATTGGTGCCATGATAATGATGCATGGAGATGACAAAGGCCTAGTACTACCACCTAAAGTAGCTCCAATTCAAGTGGTCATAGTTCCAATTTACAAATCAGATGAGGCAAAAAACATCGTATTTCCAAAAGTAAATGAAATCAAAGAGCAACTAGAAACTAAAAAAATCAGAGTGCATGTAGATGACCGAGATGAATTAACTCCAGGATACAAATTTAACGATTGGGAGTTAAAAGGAGTCCCATTAAGAATTGAGATTGGACCAAAAGATATTGAAAAACAACAAGTGGTTTTAGCAAAAAGATACAATCGAGAAAAAACAAACCTCGGATTCAAAGAGATTGAAAAAATAATTACGATTTTAGATGAAATACAAAAAGACATGCTAAAAAATGCAAGGGTAAAAACCAAAGAAAACACAATAAATATTTCAGATTATTCGGAGTTTAAATCAAAAATAGGGAAAGGAGGCTTTTTCAACGCACATTGGTGTGGGAAAATTGAATGTGAGGAAAAAATCAAAGAAGAGACAGGAGCAGACATCAGAGTAATTCCATTCAATAGTGAAAATACCGGTGGAAAATGCATTTACTGTAAAGAACAAAGTAGCATAGTCCCAATATTTGCAAGGGGGTATTAAAAATGACGTCTTCCACTGACATGGAATTAAGAAAGCCACTTTTAGAACAATTCAAAGAAACGCGAAATAGAACATTAGAATTAGTAAAAACTTTGGAGAAAGATGATTTTGTAGTACAAACTGCATTTTTTACCAGTCCACCAAAATGGCACATTGGACACGTGAGTTGGATTTATGAAGCTATAATGAGTAAAATTGATAAAAATTATGAATTTTATTCTAAAGAGTTCTCCGAATATCTAAACTCATACTATCAACAATTTGGTGTACCTCATGATAAAGGTCAACGTGGAATCATCTCAAGACCTACAACTGAGCAAATCTTTCAGTACTTTAACACAATTAGTCAAAGAGTAAATCACTTTGTAGAATCACAGTTACTTAGCAATGACGCAATCAAATTAATTATCACTGGGGTTCATCATGAATGTCAACATCAGGAATTGCTAGTGTATGATCTGCAGCATTTGTTAGCAGAACAGTATAGACCGGTTAGAAAAAATCAAAAACCAAAATCAGTAAATGTCGAACAGAGGTCAATACAAATTCAAGGTGGAATATTTGCAGTTGGATATAAAGGTCCAGATTATTGCTATGATATTGAATTACCAGAACATAAAGTCTATCTCGAAAATTACTCTATAGATGCATTTCCAATAACTAATGAACAATATTTAAAATTCATGAATGATGGTGGATATGGTACTTACAAGTATTGGCTTTCAGACGGATGGGAAAAAGTGAAGCAAAATGAATGGAAATCTCCAATGTATTGGGAAAAAATAGATGGACAATGGAATGTGAAGGATTTTTCAGGAATCAGAAAAATAAATCCAAAAGAGCCAGTATGTAATGTCAGCTATTATGAAGCAGACGCATATTGCAAATGGGCAGGAAAGAGACTTCCAACAGAAGCAGAATGGGAAAAAGCAGCATGCTGGAACGAAGAAAAACAACAAAAAACAATTTTTCCTTGGGGAAATGAGCCCCCTACAGAGCAAAACTCCAATTTATTAGAATCACATCATTGGGGATGTACAGAAATAGGGTCATACCCAAATGGCAAAAGCCCATCAGGATGTCACCAAATGATAGGAGATGTATGGGAATGGACATCATCAGAATTCACAGGATATCCAGGATTCAAGTCAGGGTTTGAAGAATATAATGACAAGTGGTTTACAAATCAAAAAGTATTACGAGGTGGATCTTTTGGAACACCAAAGATGTCAATTCGTGGAAGTTATAGGAATTTTTTCAGATTAGATGAAAGATGGATGTTCTCAGGATTTAGATGCGCAGAAAATATTTAGAATTCTAAATGTTTTTTGAGACCAAAGTTAATGCAAAGTAATTATTTTCATCTAACCAAATATTTTTTATGTTAAATCCAGTTTGATGCATTAATTCACGTATTTGAGATAATTTAAATTTATGAGAATGTTCAGTGTGAATCAACTCATTTTTCTTTAACGTCAAGGAAATATTTGATTTTGAAATCACTACAGATTGAGATACCAATGATTTAAGATACATTTCGATTCTTTGATCATTTTCATTATATAGAGCATGATGAGCAAAATTATTTAGATTGAAATTAGCATCCAATTCATCGTTGAGTCTCGATAAAACATTGAGATTAAACTTGGCAGTAACACCTTGAGAATCATCATAAGCATTTTCTAAAATCATTTTATTTTTCACCAAATCCAAACCAATTAAGAAAAGATCATTATCTTTCATTGTAGAATTAACTTTCTTTAGAAATTCTTCACCTTCATATGGAGTAAAATTTCCAAAACTAGAACCCAAGAAAATAATTAGATTTTTTTGATCATCATAATTTTTTAAAAATTCAAGACCGCCTTCATACGTATCAATAATTCCAGTGATGAAGAGATTGTAATAGTCTCGCTGAAGTAGCGAGGAGCTTTCAGTTAAAATTTCAGAGATGTCAATTGGAAAATATTCAATTTTTTCTTGAAGTGGAATTAAAACATCTAAAATCAGCCTCGTTTTTACAGAAGACCCACTACCAAGTTCAACTAATCTAAAGGAACCATCAAGGTATTGAGGCAATTCAACTTTGAGTTTTTTTAAAATACTGATTTCTGTACGTGTTGGATAATATTCAGACAAATTACATATTTTTTCAAATAATTCAGAGCCTTTTTTATCATAAAAAAATTTAGGATTGATAAACTTTGAAGGTTGGTTTAGACTGAAAGATATTTCATCTGCAAAACTTTTTTCGATTTTTGTAGAATGTGGTTTAAAATACTGTAATGTAGAGCCTATTTGATATTTTTTATAATGTATGTTTTTTTGAATTGTTTTACTCAAGTAATAAAATAGATTTTATTTGACATAAATGCTTTATCCCGATTCAACAGGCATGAAGATTTCTTGATATAGCACTTTATTCAATTCAGTACATTGGATGAAATTTTAAGAGTGGATCATTTGAGTAAATTTTTTACAAAAAAAGGCATGTTCAGTTCAAAAACAACCAAAATAAAAGCAGCAGATGATGTTTCATTTTCAGTCAGAAAAGGAGAGGTCCTTGTATTAGCAGGGGAATCAGGTTCAGGAAAATCTACAATAGCAAAATTAATTCTCAAATCAATTGAGGCGGATTCGGGAAAAATATTTTTTGAAAATCAAGAGATCAAAAACGACAAAAATAGCCTAAAAAAAATCAGGATGAATTGCCAAATGATACATCAGGATCCATATGATTCAGTCAACCCTAGAATGAACATATCAGATATTGTCTCAGAACCACTTGAAATTCACAAAATTGGAAATAAAGAAGATAGAAGAAAAAGAGTCATCGAGGTATTACGAGAAGTAAAACTTGAACCTGCAGAAGAGATTCTAAAAAAATATCCACATATGATGTCAGGAGGGCAAAGACAACGAGTGGTACTTGCAAGAGCATTGGCATTAAGACCAAAGATAATTCTTGCAGACGAGCCTGTATCCATGCTTGATGTATCCATAAGAGCAGAGATGTTAGAATTAATGCAAGAATTACAAAAAAAATACCAGATTTCGTTTTTGTACATTACACATGATTTAGCTACTGCCAGGTATTTTGGTCAAAGAATAGGAATTTTGTATCTTGGAAAAATTGTAGAAATGGGAACAACTGATGAGGTATTACTAAAACCAAAACATCCTTACACACAAGCTCTTATCGATGCAATTTCAGAGCCAGATCCTGAAAATCTCAACAGAGAGAGAAAAATAAGAATCAACGAACCATTAGAAATTGATGTTTATGAAGGATGTAGATTCAGAGCAAGATGCCCTTATGTTATTGAAAAATGTAAAATTGAACCAAAGTTAGAAGAGGTGAAAAAAGATCATGTTGTTGCATGTTATGTAAATTTAGATTAGGATGTTTTAACAGAAGGCATTCTCTTGTCTTTGTATGTAACAATGTACGATACTCCGTTTTTTGGATAAACGCCATAGATGAGTTTGGCTTTTTGTATAACAGAGTCTTTTAGAGAAACCATTATGAATTGACTTTCATGAGAACGCTCCTCTAAAATTTTTGCTAATCTTTCAGAGTTTGGAGCATCAAGATGTGCGTCTACCTCGTCAAAGAGATAGAAAGGCGATGGTTTTAGTTTTTGAAGTGCCAAAACAAAGACTATAGCGGCCAACGTCTTTTCACCTCCACTAATTGAAGTAGATTCTCTTTTCGGTTTATTTGGAAATTGAATCATGTAGGAAATTCCAGAGTTGAAAATATCATCCTCATTTTGTAATTCAAGCCAAGCATTACCACCAGTCATTTTGTTGAAAATAAGACGTATTTCTTTGTCCACTTTATCAAATGCGTCCAAAAAGGTTTGACGTTTGTCTTTTTCTATATCTTCAATAAACTTTACAATAGAATTTCGTTCTTCTTCTAAGGAGTTCTTGCGCACAGACATTGAGCGATATCCATAAGATACTTCGAGGTATGTTTCAGGAGCTTTTGCATTAAGTGTATTAAGAGAGTTTAACTCAGTAGTCAAACCATGAACTATTGATTCAACATCAAATGTCTCCATATTTTTGTCAAATCCAAATGAAGACAGAAGATGTTGTAATTTTGTTTCGTTTTCAATTAAATCATGTAAGTCACGAGTTAAAGAATCGGATTGTCTTTCCAAAGAATTAATTTCTTTTGTAAGTTCCTTGTCTTTTTCAGAAAGAACTTTTAGTTTGTCATCATATTCTTTGAGTTGTCCAATAGAGGAACCAGATGTAGAAATAAGTTCTTGTTCTTTTTCCCTTAACGTTACAAGTATTGCAGTTTTAGATTCCTTTCTTATCTCTAATTCTTTAATTTTGTTTTCTAATTCTTGACGTTGTGATATTAATGAAGACTCTTCATCATAAAGACTTTTTATTTGAGATTTTTTCCTATTTTCTTCAGCTTGTATTGTGGTTAATTTAGAATCTTTGTCACGGTATTCATTCATTATTGTAGTGTAAAGTTTTTCAAGATCTGCTTTTTTTGCATTTACTCTAGATAGTTCATTTGCAATACGTGTTTGTTCTCCACTAGCATAATTTTCTTCAACTAGAACAATTCTAGAATTAAGAGATTCAATATGAGATTCTGCAGATGCTATCTCTGAAAGTAAACTGGAATTTCTTTTATTTAATTCGGCAATCCTTTCAGCGAGATGTTGTTTCATGTTAATTGCAGATGAAATTCTTGATTGTAGATGTGAAAAATTTTCATCGGTGGATGCAAGATCTTGCTCTGAAAGAGATAATCGTTCCATATGACTTTGAATAGAATCTTCAAGTTTTTTCAAAGAGTGTTTTTTCTTTGAAACATATCTTTTAAGCAGATTAATAGATTCAAGCAATCCATCGATATCAGTACTCATTGAGATGATTTTAGTCAATTTTGAGATTTTTGAGTTAATATCGATAACTACCGCTCCACCTTTAGCCTCAAAATACTCCCCATCAAGGGTTACCGCCTTATGACCCAATTTGGAGATGCGATATGCAGAATCCCTAGAGTTAGCAAGAACAACATTACCAAAAAGAAATGTTTTAAGAGCAGAATATGATGGGTTGCATCTCACATAATCAGATAGCACGCCAATTACACCTGATTCTTTTGGCAGATTCAATTTGAATTGAGGAATTGCATCGAGAGGAATTATTTTTAATTTTGGTAAATTTTTTGAACGTGCAACTTCTGCAATACCAAGTAATGTTGCAAAGTCAGGTACAACTATGGCTTTAATCCAATCAGAGCTTACTGCGAGTACAGAGCGGTCATATTGTTTATCCCATGAAATCATTTCATAAACTAATCCCACAATACCAAGCTTGTCCGCATCTTCTTTTAGTTTAGCTACAGTGTAATCCTCATGCATTATTCTTTTTACTGTTTTAATTTTTGTTTCGTATTGAGCTGCAGCTTTACTTGATTTTTCTAAAATAAGATCAAGCTCTTCTAAATCATTTAGTGTTTTAGATTTTTTTGAATTGAGTTTAGAAATTCTAGACTTTAATTCAGAGATGGAATCATTATGATTATTAATCTTGGATTCTAATCTTAATTTCAAAGCAGATAATTCTGCAATGCTTTTTTCAAAATCAGTTAACTTGACAGAGTTAGATTTGATTTTGATTTGAGATTCTTCAAATTCGTTTTCTTCTTTAGATAGTTTTAGTTTGGCTTCATTGAGTTGTTCTGAAAGTAATTTTATTTTGTGATCTATTTCAGATTTTTTAGATGCTGCTACAGATTGTTCTGTTAAAATTTTATTTCTTTCAGAATCAAGTATTTCTAAATCACCGTTGATTTTTTGCTTTTTTATATTAGTTTCATCGATTTCTTTTTTAGATTCTAAAATTCGAGATTCTATTTCATTTCGGGTAAGATCAATTGTTTGAATTTCATTTTTAATTTCAGGAAATCTAAGATCGATTTGCTGTAATCTTTTAGTTGATGCAATAATTGCACTGTTGTCAATTTCGTATTGTTCCATTGCAGAACTTAACTCAGAGTCAATCGCCGCTTTTGCCTGACTATAGTCATTTGCCACGCTCATTAATTTTGATTTTTCACTCTCAAGGGAGATAATTTCATTTCTTAGCAGTGTTCTTTCTTCATCAAACTTTGTGACTTCTGAGGTAATTTTGTTAAATGTGTCTTCTTTTGATGATTTCTGATTGAGAATTATTTTTAATTTATTAGATGCAGCGATTGCCTTGTATCTATTTAGCTCTCTATCTAACATGTCATGGCGTAGTTTTTGATTTCTCTCCTCCTCAAGTTCATCAATTCTTTTTTTGATTTCTCCCATCTTTGCAAGTGCTATTTCTAATCTTCTATCAGCATCATCTAGTTGTTTGATGGCTTCGGTTTTTTTCTCATCAAAGTAAGATAAACCAATTAAATCCTCGATTGTTTTTCGTTTTTCTTCTGATGTAAATTCAGATATTCTTGTAACTGTTCCTTGTTGTACTGCATTTAGTTGACCCAATCCAGCATTTGCAACATCAAGAAGATCTAGAATCTGACTTCGGTTTGTAGGTTTTTTGTTTAGATAATAATTATTCTCACCCTTATCATCCATCTCTCTAGTTATTTCGACAGCATCAGAATCGACTGGAATTTTTCTATCAGAATTATCAAAGTGAACACTTGATCTGGCGATTTTAGGTCCGTGTCGATTACCTTCTATATCATGTATTAAAGATCGGAGTTTGTCAACTCTCATCATTTTTGGCTTGTTTTCACCCAGAGCAAAAATTATTGCATCAAGTATGTTACTCTTCCCAGATCCGTTTGGACCAGAAATAGAAACCAAGCCAGGTTCAAACATAACAGTAGTGTTCTTAAATCCAAACGATTTGAATCCAAAGATCTCTACTTTTTTAATATGTACCAATAGTATTGTTTTCTTAATTGGTCGGATAATCGATAGTTAACAAGATTAGTTGACATAATTGATTAATTTTTCTTGGTTTACTATCATTTTTTTCGTAATGGTGGTCATTATAAAATTAAAATTTTAATCATCATAATAGATAATGGACATAATTTATTCTAAAAATCATGCCTGAATATACTAGATATTAATAAAACATCTTTTTTTAGGCGGGAAAAATCAATCTAAAAACAAATACGATATAGGCAATAAGTAAATATGAAAATTCAGAAAGTGTTATTTACCTTCGACGAATTTTTCACAGTCAGTCTTTGCTTGAACGTCTGACATTTGTTTGAGAGGATGTTTCATCAAATATGCACTGGCTGGAATTATTGGGCCACCTACACCTCTATCAAGTGCAATCTTTGCCAATCTAATAGCATCAATTACAATGCCTGCAGAATTTGCTTTATCGTCAACTTCCAAACGCACTTCCATGTTGTATGGGATGTTTGCCCATTGTCTGCCCTCAATTCTCATAAACATGAGTTTGGTATTGCCCAAAAATGGAATAAAGTCAGAAGGACCAACATAGATTTGATCATCGGCTAATCTCTCCTTAAGTTGACTTTGAACACTTTCAGTTTTAGAAATTCTTTTGGAGGCTAATCTGTCTTGTTCTTTCATGTTTAGAAAATCAGTATTTCCTCCAACGTTGATTTGGTAAGTTTTTTCTATCTTAGTTCCACGATCACTGCACAGTTTGGCCAGTGTTCTGTGAACTATAGTGGCACCCACTTGACCTTTAATGTCATCACCAATTACAGGAATATTTTTTTCTTTGAATTTATTAGCCCATTTTTCATCAGATGCGATAAAAGAAGGAATACAGTTTACAAATGCAGTTTTTGTATCAAGGCAGATTTGAGCCCAAAACTCGGTTACTTTATCAGAACCCACAGGCAAATAAGATACAATAATTTCAACACCGTTGTCTTTAATTATTTTTTTAACGTCCTCAGTAATTTGTTCATGAGTTTTTTTGCTTTCAAGAGGTTTGATTCTGTTTTCTACCCAAATCCCTACTCCGTCTAACAGAGGACTTTCGTATACTTTGGCATCTGTTTTTGGCATTTTTTCTTTTGGAATCCAGTTAACCATGTTGGGATATGCGTAAATTGCTTCATTGAGTGGGGTCCCTACTTTGTTATCACCCACATCAAAGCCACATACAAAATCAATATCATGAATTCCGTATCCAGCTAGTTCATCATGAATAATTCCAGTTACTTCTTGAGAAGGGTTTTGCCTATAGTACTCAATTCCTTGAATTAATCCAGCAAAACAATTGCCTATACCTACTAGGCCCACTCGAATTCTTTTTTCCATTCAAAATTTAGTGAGATTATGCATGTTTTAAGTTTTCTTAGGGTTTTTCTTCATGTATGACTTTAAGGTCTGAAAATTAAGATTTAAAATTAAAGAAAAAAGTTAAACATCAATTTCTGATGCTTGTGCTTTGAATCCACTCTTTGAGTGAGAACCATCACAGTGAGGTTTTTTGTTTGATGCGCCACATCTGCATAGAGCAGCTACTTTATTTCCATCTACATTAATGATGCATGGGCCATCTTCAATAGCATTGATTGTTATTTTTGCCATGTGTATAATCAAACATTGATGGAATTAATCTTTTGCTTATCAATTGTAACAGATTTTAGAAACAATCAACATCACACTACAATAATTCCATTGCTTACCAGGTATTCTATTCCCTTTAGGAAATCATCGTTGGAGATCAATCCTTGAGACCACCAATCTGCATTGTTTTTTATCCATTGTGGAATACCATGTGCAGATTCATTAGAATTTGCAGATTGTGAAGAAACAGAAATAATCCCTTGTTTGATTAAGAATTGTATTCCTGAAATAAATGTGGCATCATCGATTTGATCTTTTGCCCACCATCCAGCGTTTGACTTTATCCATTCAGGAATTTGTTGGTTCATTGATGCGTTTTGAGAATTATCTGTTGTGCTGTTTTGATTTATTTTATTATCATTGCCCACATCTGATTGAGTAAAGTCTCCAATCATCACATCAAAGGTAACTTTTTCTGGAGATATTGGTTGAAACAAAATGCCTTCAATATTGATTTGAATGGTATTTTTTCCATTCTCAAGTGTGACTGGAATTGTCACTGAGCCCTGGCTCGTATGAGTTAATGGGATTGGACCAAATATTGCATTTCCGTTATTTTCTACACTTATTGTATAGTCAACATGCTGTTGTATCTGATCAGTCTGTGGATTAATAAACTCGATTTTGAGTTTTGTTATTTCTCCATGTGTAGGATCTGCCGGATCTGTGTCAAGTTTCACATTTAGTGTGTTTTTCTCAGTGGGATTTTTCTCAGAAAACGCGCTGATGTTTGGAAGGACAGACACAGATGCTATCATAAACAAAACAATGGTAAAAATTGGAATTAACCTATTCAATATGATATTATGTTTGAACTACATCATTAATAACTTAATTAACAATGTTAAGCGTTATCTAAATACCAAAATCAAGAATAAAAAATAATGCAAAGTGTTTTACAAAATAGAAAATTAATATCAAAAGATGTAAATTAAAAATGAATTCGTGTAAAGGAATCTGCATAAGGTTCAAAGCTAAATCATGTAAGAATAACAACAGGTATGAAAGTGGACAGAAATGTTGTACCATTTGTGGAATATTTATTTTTCATGAGAATTCACGCTGTCCTTGTTGCGCATGTAAACTAAGAATCACACCAAGAGCAAGCAAATCAAGAAAGAGACTTCAAAAGGAAAGAAATGTCATACGTGTTTAAAATTAAACAACATCAAAATTTGGTTCTATACTTGTACCAGAATTCATTAATTAAAGATCAGCGTATTTGAATACAATGAAGAAAATCATAGTATCTTTAATTGTAATTGTTTTAGCAACAGGATTGATCAGTAATGCATCTGCACATAAAGCAGAGATTGTAGGAAATTACAAAATCGAAGTAGGGTGGAAAAATGAACCACCTATTGTAAACGAACCAAATGCAGTAGAATTAGTCTTAACTTTGGCTAGTGACTATGAAAAAGATTCCTCTCAATCTCAGAGTTCTACACCTGCAAAGGAATCAGATTTGACAGGATTAGCAGATAAGTTAGAGGTAGACATTACACTAAATGGTAAAAAAACATTTCTCACATTAAATGAAGAGTCTAAATTTCCAGGAGTATATCATAGTGAATTTACTCCAACTGAAATAGGAACACCTAATGTACATGTTTATGGAAAAATTCAAGATGTAGAATTTGAGCGAACATTCCATCCAGAAGCTGTTGAAGAGTCTTCGGTGCCAATCAATACAGAATCACAAAACAATGTAGATGTAAAAATTCCAGATTGGGTTAAAAATAATGCAAAGTGGTGGGTTGAAGGTCAAGTAGATGATAGCACATTTGCAAGTGGATTGCAGTTTCTACTTAAAGAAAAAATAATTGTTGTTCCAGCAACAGAAAAAGGAACTGCACAAAACACTACGATTCCAGATTGGGTTAAAAATAATGCAAAGTGGTGGTCTGATGGACAAATTGATGATAAAACATTTGCAAGTGGAATACAATTTCTAATCAAACAGGGAATAATTTCAGTTTAGTGAGAATTAATTTTTATACACTTTACAGTATGCACAGTATTAAAAAAAATAAAAGAGATTTAGAAATGGGTTATTACTCCACGTAGTAATAATTTTTCGGCACTACTTGGATGTAAACAAAATGCATGACCGCCACTAGATTTCATATACAAATCAAATCCTTCTTTGCACTGTACATCTCCAGGATTAATTCCATTTGCCATTTGCTTTAATGGAGATAATGTGCTGAGTGCCTCTACTTGTTCTGGATGGAACGTAACATCTACAGCTTCATCATTCAACATACCTGCGATGTGAATCATTGGAAAACCTGTTACAGTTGGAGTAAACTTTGCAATGTATACACCTGGATACTTTGAATCTTCTACAAGATTAAGTGGAGTATCACTATCACCTAACATTACATCTGCTGTGAATCCTTTGAGAATTCCAGTTGATATGGCATTGCCCATGTTGTGATCAGACATAGGTTCCATTTCATCATGACCATTCCTACTACTGGTGGTTCATTTTTCCACCCTACTTCGATTTTGTAATCGCCAACAACTTCAGACTTGTGAGCAGATGCACTGCCTACCAGTCCCATTGCTATGACAAATACAAAAACCAATGCAATTTTGGAATGCATAAATAAAATTCACGTGTAATATGTTAATGATTTTGGTACATTCGTAAAATGAACCAAAGTTCTTTTTTAATCTGAACTGACTGTTAAAATGCCGACCGCAAGTAAACATGTGCTTTCGAAATTGCTTATTCTGGTATTCGGTATTTTTTTAACTCATTCGATAATTGAACCAGTTTAGTTAAATCCAATAATAGTAAATTTTGTCTATGTCGCTATTCGAAACAATCTTTGAAAGAAAATCAAATCTTTTTACAATCATCACACTTTCCATTATTGCCATAGTCAGTGTACCGATAATTTTTCCACATATTCTTCACCCAGGACATTTTTTGCACATCTCTCTTCACATAGGTGAACTAATTCTCGCAGTGTTTATTGGAATTCTATCAATTATTGCTTACTATAGAATGAGAACAAAAAGACTCTTGCTCACCATGTCAGCATTTTCAATATTTATTGCAGTGGCAGTAGTTAATCTAATCGAATCTGTATGGTCGTCTTATTTTTATGTCGGAGAATTAAGTTTATTAGAGATAAGTCATATTTTGATATTCGGTACGATTGGAATGTTAGCTTTAGGGGCATTTAGAAATGATTAGATCAGATAACCGAATATCAACAATATTAGAAATTATCCACAATAATCCAGGAATTCAATTCAGAGAATTAATGAAGCAGAGTGGAATGAAAAACGGAGTTCTTAGTCATTACGTAAATAAAATTGAGAGTAGGGGCATGGTTAAGATTGAAAGAAATCCAAAACAAACAAAATTTTTTCCACTGAACATAACAAATTCAGACCAAAAGATCATATCAGCATTAAGAAAAGAAACTCCTAAAAAAATTATTTTATACCTAATGTCAGAAGGAAATAAAGGTGTAGAATTTTCTGCAATTCCAGATAAAATAGGCAAAAGCCAATCTACTGTATCGTTTTATTTGTCTCAACTTGTGGAAGATGAAATTATTTCCATACAGATAGACAATAGACAAAAAAAATATTTTGTAAAGGATAGAAAATCAGTGGATGGGTTAATTGAATCATATCATCCAGGAATCGTATCAAGTGCTGCAGACTCTTTTGCAGATACTTTCAATTCATTATAGAAAGGCAGAATTTTATACCTGTCAGAAAGAAATTACGATATGATAAAACCTGGTCGTCCTGTAAAAGACATTGAAATTGATTCAAACACATCAATTGAAAAAATTTTTGATGAGATATCAAAATCAGGCGGGTTTGAATCAGTAAATCTTTCAGACGGTCTTGATATTTTGACTACAATGATCTCAGATCAAGAATGTTTAAGATTTGTTTCATTTGTTGGTGCAGTAATATCTACAGGATTGCGTGGAATTATCAAAGACATGATAAAAAACAAGTGGTTTGATGTTGCAATTACAACATGTGGATCTTTGGATCATGATATTGCACGACATTTTTCAAATTACAACGAAGGTTCGTTTACTATGGATGATGGAGAGTTAGCAGATCAGCACATCCATAGATTAGGAAATATTTTAGTGCCAATGGAAAGTTACGGTCCACTTATCGAAGAAAAAATGCAGTCATTTTTAGAAGAAGAATACAAAAAAGGAGTAAAAGAAATGTCTACTGCCCAAATTTGCAAGATGATAGGAAAGCATCTTGGAGAGAATTCATTTCTGTATTGGGCTTACAAAAATGAAATCGATGTAGTGGTTCCCGGAATTATGGACGGTGCTGTAGGAAGTCAGATATGGTTATTCATTCAAAGACACAATGATTTTAAATTAAATTTAGCTGCAGATGCAGATTTACTGTCAGGATTAATTTTCAAAGCAAAAAAATCTGGAGCCTTAATGATAGGAGGTGGAATTTCAAAACACCATACACTTTGGTGGAATCAATACAGAGAAGGCTTGGATTATGCATTTTACATTACAACTGCGCAAGAGTTTGACGGTAGTTTAAGCGGAGCACTAGTAAGAGAAGCTATTTCATGGGGAAAAGTAACACAGCAAGCAAGACAAGCAACACTTCACGCCGAAGTCACTACGATTTTGCCATTCATTTATGCAGCACTTGCTTCAAGACTAAAAAATCAAAGTAGATAAAAACTATTATTCAGTAAAATTCAATGTGGTGTATTGTATTCTAGAATAAAGATTAGAGAGTTGAAACCAATTAATTTGGAGGGGGGTTATCTCATAGATGGATTTCCTTCAATGGGATTTGCTAGTGCAATTGCAACTGAATCTATGATACAAATTTCACAGTTTGACATAGTAGGGATAATTGATTCAGATAGTTTTCCGCCAATCAGTGTAGTTAAAGAAGGCAAACCAAATTATCCAACTAGAATTTTTGTAAACGAGGATCTTAAAGTTTCAATTTTTTTGTCATATCTTACCATTGATGAATCACTACACAGAGTTGTTGCAAAGACAATGCTCAACTGGGCGAAAAAACATAAAATTCAATTAATTGTAAGCAGTGTTGCAGTAAAATCACTTGCTGGAATTGAAGGAATGATGGCAGTTGGAAATACAGAGTCTGCAAGAAAAAAATTAAAAGAATCAGGGTTAAAAGTTCTCCAACATGGTACAATTCCAGGAATACCAGGAATGCTTCTTAATGAAGGCAGTATTACAAATCAAGACGTAATTGTGATTCTATTTCAATCAGAGGGAACAGGTCCAGACTTTAGATCTAGTGCACAGTTATGTAGCGGAATATCACAATTAATTCCAGGTACATCGTGTGATATTCCACTTTTACAAAGAGAGGCAGAAAAAGCTGAACAATCAATTAAAGAAACAGATGAAGAAACACGTCAAATAAAAGATTCAATTTACAGATAAACCAAATTACTATGTTTATTTTATAATAAATTACAAACAAGAATAGAAAATTCATGAATCAAATTTTAGAATTTGCAGGAATTGTCGTTCTTGTTTCGGTGTCAGGAGTGATGACACCAGGCCCATTATTTACAGCAAATGTAGCTTATGGACTACAAAATGGAGGAAAAGCAGGAATCAAAATGGCAATAGGTCATGCAATAGTAGAATTACCACTCGTGGTGTTGTTAGGAATCGGTGTGTTTTCATTTGAAATTTTTCCAGAATTCCAAACGTGGATTTCGGTTTTAGGAGCAATAGCACTTTTTGTGTTTGCCGGAATTCAAATTAAAACAACAGTGCAAATTAAAAAAGAAAATAAATTTAATTTAAAACATGATGCAGTCATTACAGGAATCATACTTAGCGCATTAAATCCATTTTTCATTATATGGTGGCTAAGTATTGGTTTCAAATTAATTTCAGATGCAATGTTGATATGGGCATTTTCAGGAATCATTATTGTTTTTTTGCTTCACATATGGATGGATTTTGTATGGCTGTATTCAGTTGCACACCTTGCTTCTAAAAGCTCAAAAATTCTTTCAAACAGAAAGTATAAAATTTTAATGATTGGTTTGAGTTCCATATTGATATATTTTGGAATTTCATTCATATCAGATGTAATTTAGCCACAATCTAGAATGTCGACTTCGGGCTTGCAATCAAGATTAAATAAATTAATTTTTTCAACTAAAGCATCACAAAATTCAGGATCAAGTGATTTTTCATATGACTTTAGATCATTCATAATTGTAATGTGTCTAAATCCACATGAATACACCATAAATCCCAAAACAATTGCAACAGCAAAGATACAAACAGAGACTAGAATCAATATTCTAATGTTATTAATTTTTAGTAATGTCAATTTCTATTGTAGAAACATTACGTGTTTTACCATCTTGAGAGGTAAGTGAATCAGATAAAATTCTAACATCACTGACAACATATCCAACAGTGTTCATTCTTTTAACAATCATTTGAGATACATCAACTGCCTGAGTAATTCTTTTGCCTCTAGCTTTGATTGTTACAGTATGTCTTGTTGAAAGTTGTGTCAGAGTGGCTGAAACATATGTCATTATTGGTTTAGTTCCAACAAAAATAACATCGCGTTCTTCAGGATCATGATAAGGTTTTGCGGAAGGATCACTTTCAGATGATGATAGTTGAGGTTCGGGTTCAGGTGATGATAGTTGAGGTTCTGGAGAGACATGAGTCTCAAATTCAGACAAAATGTCTTCTGCGTCTTTAGATTTAGGGTCACTCAATTTATTATTCCTTTAACAACAAAATCTTCTTTGGCTTTTATTTAATTTTTGATGTCTTCGCGTTCGATGTATTTTTCAAAGATTTTTTCAACTTCATCATCACTTTTGCTGTTTTTTACTTGATTTACAAGTTCAACGTCTTCAATTTCATAACAATTTAAGAAATCTTGTGAATCTTTGAACAAAAGAAGAACTTTGTCCTTAAACACGTGATGATATAGTTTTTCTTTTTCCATCAATTCTGGCTTTATGTTAAGACCATTTTCATCAGAAGTAACGGGGTAAGCCACACAATCATTAAAAATATTCAATATTTAGGTGAAGTGTATCAATTATTTGTCAGGATTTTCATCCAAAACATAATTTTAGATTAATCTCACAGATATGATATACCCATTATCGAGATAAACGAGACACAAGAGGCTTGAAAATTAAAGAAAATAAAAAGACTGAGAAAGAAAAATAAAATTACTTTCTCAACTTCATTGCCATTTTAGCAGCAATCCCCCAAGAGAATAAGGTAAACCCAATGGAGAATACCCCGCTTGTAAGTATCTCTGGAACTTGTCCCAAAGACAGACTTTCAGAGGAATACACTGCTGCAACTATAGGCAAGGCAACCAAGCCTATTATTCCGAGTTTTGTTTTTGTGTCCTCGGATACTTGTTGTATGCTGTATGTACTCATACAAATAACAAAGTGACAGAAGTAATTAGATTGGATCTAACTTTTTGTATCATTTTTGTTCAGATATTGAATGTCATAGTGATATGATCAGTTCATTTTCTGAACTAGTTTGAAAATTATATGAGCCTAAACAAAATTTATCAAATTAGACACTATACGTCTTGTTTTTTGAATGTACTTTGCATAAACCGATTAAAATCATCTTCATCAAACAACTGCCAACCCATCTTGTGTATGTCAAGGTCATATGATCTGTAATCCTCAATTATATCTCCAAACCATGCTCTGTACATGTCTTCTTCTTGTTGTGCCTGGTCATGATTGTTGAAAAATTTCATCTCAATCCAATCAATATTACCATTTGTCCTTGCAGAAAAATCACAAAACGGTGAATTTGTGAGATACTCTTTCATATTCTCAAGTCTTTCAACAAAATCCTTTGGAGATGTAAATTTTACAGTTACAAGACGCAGGATTGGCATGCTAACTTGTTTGAGATCAACCATTGCAGTGTAGCCATGAATTACTCCCATTTTTTCTAGTCTTGCTATTCTTTTACCCATTCCTCGTTCAGACATTTTGATTCCCATGCCTGCAAGTTTTTTGACTATCGTTCGTGTAGAATCTCGTGCATTTGCAATAAGTAAATTGAGAATTTGTCTATCTACTGCATCGATGATAATCTCCTTTTGTTGTTTTATGATTGGTTCTGCCATTGTCATGGTTGAATCACATCCGTATTTCGTTGTGCAAAGATAGTATCAAGTGTTCAAAAATTGAACCAATGTTGTTAAAAAAATTCAAATTGCGAACAAGTCAAATTATAAAATAATTAGTTTATTTTACATATATTCAGATTCAATTCCTAAGCTTGAACTATTTTTGGGCACCAAATAATGTAGGTGAATACACAATACAATAATAATCAAATGAACAATCAAAATAATGGGAGATAGAGTAGTTTTCCATGTAGATTTTGATTATTTCTATGCTCAATGTGAAGAAATACGAACACCAGATCTAAAATCAAAACCAGTTTGTGTTTGTGTTTTTTCAGACAGGGGCGGAGATAGCGGAGCAATTGCAACTGCAAACTACATAGCCAGAAAATACGGAGTAAAATCAGGAATATCAATTAGTTTTGCAAAAAAAAGATTAGAGGAAAGAAAAGATGCCGTGTTTCTTCCAGTAGATTTTGATTATTACATAGAAATTTCAGAGAATGCCATGAGCATCATAAAGGAAAATGCAGATGTTTTTGAATATGTGGGAAAAGATGAAGCATATCTCGATGTTAGTGATAGAGTTAAAGGAGATTTTAACAGAGCAAGTCATTTGGCACAACAAATCAAAAATTCAATCAGAGAAAAATTAAAAATGAGTTGTTCAATAGGTATCTCATCAAATAAGCTAATTGCAAAAATTGCGTCAGATTTCAAAAAGCCAGATGGACTAACAGTTGTATCACCAGACAAAATTGACGAGTTTTTAGGCCAATTAAAAATACGAGCAATACCAGGTATTGGAAAAAAGACAGAAGAGAGATTTACACAAATGAATTTTGAAACAATAGAGGATCTAAAAAAATTAGACGTGTTTACATTGAATAAAGAATTTGGAAGAAAGCACGGCACATACATATTCAATGCCGCCAGAGGAATTGATAATGAACCAGTAAAAGAGAGAGACCCAAGTGTTCAATATAGTAAAATTACTACTTTAAAAAAAGATTCAATTGATTTTGATTTTTTAGCAGAAAACATTAACGAGTTATGTAATGAATTATTTGAAGTGATTCAAAAAAATAACAAAATGTTCAAATCAGTTGGAATACAATTTATTCAATCAGATTTAACAAACAAAACAAAATCAAGAATGTTAAAAAATTCCACATCGAGTTTGGAAGAGTTGCAAAAAAACGCCATACAATTATTAAAAGAATCTCTGGAAGATCAAAAAAATACAATTAGAAGATTAGGAGTTAAAGTTTCAGAACTTTCAGAAGTTCGTGGTCAAAGTAACATTACTAGTTATTTTTAGGAATAGATTTCCCTTCAGATTCTAATTTTTTTAGCCTCTTTGTTTCTATTAGAATCACCAATAACAAAAACAAAAACAGCCAGGGCAAAAACATAATCTCACCTGCTACAGAATGAAATTCCTCCCATTGTTTTACATCTGTTGTAACTTTGAGAGCATACCAAGACAGAGAGAAAATTCTAATCATGTTGACACCTATTGTTCCTGCAATTCCCAATCCAAAATAGACAGCTTTTCTATTTCTAGGAATATTCATTTTCAATAGAAATGCCCCCATAACCAAAGAATAGATTATGATACTATGAACTCCGGCAGATGGCCAAAACACCTGAAGTACCATTGGACCAAAATCACCCTTTAAGAACATGATATTATCGCGTGCAGTAGCAGTTCCAAGATCAAATAGATTTACCAGCCAAACATTTGTTTGAACTAGATAAGGTACAACATATTGTAATGGACCAAGTGTATCGTATGGGAAAAATGCATCTAGAGAAAGAATAATAGCACTGCCAGCAAGAAAGATTGGTCCAGCAGGTGCAATTCTTATCCAACGTTTACCAAAAAATATACTGAGTGCGGTAATTACAAAAATACCCATTATTATAAAATCCCACATCCATGTCCAAGAATAAATCAACTGTACATGAAATTGTTCAGCAGATGCCAAAAGATAATCTCTCAAACCATATTCCAATCCGGCAATGTAAACAATTACCAATGCAGCCAATGGAATTACAGTTATCAGTTTATTTTTAGAAATTGTAATTTTCAGACCAATTAATTCAGCAATGATAAACACCAGTGCAAAAAGGAATCCTCCTCGTCCTTGATTCCAACTTAAACTAAAGCTATTAGGAAATGCAATAAGTGCAAAAACAATTGGACTGGCAATTATAGCAATGCCAATTATCAAGTTCTTGTTTTGCAACACATTTGAATTAAAATGTGGTCAATAAATAGATCAAGGTCATATTAACGAAGTACGGAAAATTTCTTAGGGCAAATAACATGTTCATAAAATGGATCAGACAGTCTATCCTTGACCAAAAACACAACTATAGCATAATTTCCAGTTTTTGGGATGGGTTTATGACATCTAACACACATGAGCGTATCCATGAATGATTTTGAGAGTAAAAGTAGATTAGAAATAGGATGTAATAATCAATAAAGACTATTCTCAATCAGATAAATCAAATCTTAACATTAAAAGAAATCCGCAATGGTTTTCTGACGGATTAATTTCATAATGTTTCCTTTTGAAAGCCATTCATGTTTTGTAATGCTCATTTTCTTTGATGCCAAAGTAAGAGCATCATCAAAAGTATCACCAATTATCGGAGTTTGCATCATGGCCGAACGAATGCCTTCTCTTACCTGCCATACACCTACAGGAATTGCATATTCTGGTCTAATTTCCCTTAAGATGATCACACCTGATTGGATTTTATTTTTTTCTAGATATTCAGTTACCCCTAGTTTAGCTGCAAAATATGCACCCGCAATTGCAGGAGGATGATTAATCCCACGCGCATCTTCAAAATCAAAGCCAAATCCCAAAACACCATTGGAATACCAGGCTTCAATCATTTCGTAAATCCATCTGTGTGGAAACAAAATTACAGAAAATAAATTTCCGAGATGCTCATAGAAAAAAACTTTGGATGAATCAATCAAGGGATAATCCAATATTTCTTTGGTGAGTGATTTAGAAACAATATCATCAGTTGCAGTAATACTCCATTTCGTAGGAACCAGTTTTCTTTTTTGCCCAAGCATTCCTATGCTAAAACATTTTTGGATTTTTGAAATATCTATACCAGAATTATAAAGATGTAGGACTGCATCTTTTGCGTTTAGATCTTTATCATAGAATATTTTTTCAATTGATTTTGTGGCAGACGTAGTGTAAAACTTTGCAGACTTGATTTCACCTACAGGTCCAAAAGGTGCACTTTCACCATCAAGTGAAACACTGGAGGAGGTAGTCTGGGTAAATTCTAAATCAGAATCAGTAGGTTTTGAAGACATTGTGATTTCTTGTAAATTTTCTATGTAACGCCCTTCGGTTTGATTAATTGAAACTTTTTGAATTCCACGAATTAGATTTAATCTAAAATTTACAATATCTTCAAGTGATTTACCTGCCCATCTTTCAGGGCTGTCAAGTAAACTTGTATCACCATGTATTGGTGGAACCATTGGTCCTACAAACACTTTAGGATAATTGTATGAACCTACAAACACGGATGGCGGACTAGAACCACTAATCGAATCGGATGAAAACAAATTTCCATATTTTGATAAATTTTCATGCCATTTTGCCAGAATTGCTTTTCGGATATCCTGTGAATTTGCAGACAATGAAATTTGTGCCTAAAATGTGCCTATTAACTTGCCTAATCGGTAAAATTGACTTTAACTCAACGTATGATGTTTAAAGAACAAATCCAAAGAAAAAATATGTCAGTGAAAAGAATTGTGTCTCTTTTGCCAAGTGCTACTGAATTACTATACGAGTTAGGTGCAGAGGAAATGTTGTATGGAGTAACACATGAATGTAAATATCCTGAAAATGCAAAAACAAAACCATGTGTTATAAATTCAGTAATTGACTCAGATGTATTATCCAGTAAAGAGATAGACACAAAGACTTGTCAATTACTAAGTGAGGGAAAAGAAATCTTTACATTGCATGAAAAAAATATGATAGAAGCAAACCCAGATCTCATAATTTCTCAAGAAACATGCGAGGCATGTGCAGCACACAATAATCACATTACAAGGATATTGCAGATTTTACAAAGAAAACCATTAATCCATTCAATGGATCCTCATAATTTACAAGAAATTGTAGAATCAGTAAACGGAATTGGAAAAATTATTGACAAAGAAAATAAAGCAAAAGAGATCACCGAATTACTTGAAGAGAGAATAAAAAACGTAAGAGACAACACACCAAAGATAAAACCAAAGGTTCTTGCCATTGAATGGATTGAGCCATTTTTTACTGCAGGTCATTGGATTCCAGAAATGATCACATATGCAGGTGGAAAAAACATGATAAGTGCTACTGGAGAACATTCCAGAAGACTAAGCATCAAAGAGATCATAGATTCAGATCCGGACATCATTATTATGATGCCATGTGGTTTTGATGTGTTTCGAACAATGTCGGAATATAATAAAATATTAAAAAACAACAAACTGTGGAACTCATTAAGAGCTGTAAAATCAGAAAAGGTTTTTGCAGTTGACGCAAATTCTTATTTTAGCAAACCAAGCATAAGAACAATCACAGGTTTAGAGATTTTTGCAAAAATTATTCAGCCAATGAATTTTTTGAATCTCAAAGTTCCTAAAAACTCATTTGAGCACATAATGTAGGATGTTATTCATCTGTATCGTCTAATTCATCATATTCAGCATTTCGTCTTCCAGGTCTGATTGGAACATACATGATGGACATATGATGTTGTTGATTTTGCCACAAAATAGAGTCTAAGGTTTTAAAAATTTGTTCTTTTAGTGTATAATTAAGACAAAACGCAGTTTTTTGAATACGCAAAAATCTGAACAAACGCCAAATCTATAATGCCTGAATCAAAATTTTACTTGGATTAAAAATCAAGAACACATTAGGTTAGAATTTAGTATGATTTATGATTGTAATTTCATCAATATTTAGTTAAAATTAACCAAACAGTACCAAATATTCAAAAAAATCAGAAAACAGTATTTTATTCAAAATATTATTACAAATGAAAAAATGTGTCAACTGCAATCATCACGGTCAATATTGCAAATGGGACAAAGAAGCTCAGTCCAACTTTAAGAGATGCCATGTTTTTAATTATTTTATGTGAATATGAATGCATCATATAAAAATCAGAAAATGTAAAACGTGCAAAATTTTAGAGCATGTCATTTAACAATACTACATTCAACTTTAATGGATTTGATTGTTGTATAATATGTAAATACCAATAATGCTATTGCTCCTACTCTAATTGGAATTTCAAAATTTGTTAGAAATGAAAAAGCAGATGCACCTACTGAACCAAAAGTAGAGATTGCTGCAAATCCAATAGGCCCACAACTGCAAGCTCCGGCTATTGAACCAACAAATGAACCAAAAAGACTTCCACTGATTTTCCCTTTAGATTTTTTTAAAATATTAATTCGGTAAATGTTCATCGGGATTACCAATCCAGACAATGCTGAAAGAATAACAATCAAAACAAAACCAATTTCTGAACCTTGTTGAATATGACCAACTAAGTAGGGTTCCAAGAAGACATACTGTGAAACAATTAACAGTCCAATTAGCATAAATGTAAAAACGGTAGATGCCAAAACAACATACAAGTAATTTGAAAATATGAGGCTCAGAGTAGAGGACATATTGAATTATTCACATCACTAGTTTAAAAACAGAGCAACGTAGGCTCAAATGGTTTTTCCCTAAGAATAGTAATGGTATTTAAAATAAAAAAATAACATCGAATATTCACAAGTAAAAATTTAGAAAATTACTTGAAAAAACTTATTCCAAATTGTGTGATGGTTTTCTCTTAAAGAGATTTACAAATTTAGAAATGGCAATATCAACAGGGCATGTCTCACAAAGAGCAGTATAGGAATGTTTAACCGAATGTTTCTCAAATGCCTTTCTTGAATCAAATATTAGATCACATCTAGTACAATATACTTTAGATACATTGTTTTTATTGAATTTGACCATATGTGTTTTTTATATTCAGAACTTATAAAGATCCTGTTGAAAATCATCAATTGTAAAAAAATCATAATTTTTGACTTTATAATTAAAAAAGAATAGATCAGTAATCAAAATAGCAGTGTAACAATCATAAAACTAGAAATTACAGATAATGAATTTTCATGTGGTTTTGAAGTTCTACCTCATAACTAGTAACAAATCCGCAGTGTGTGCATGAAAATAACCCATATGTGGACTTGGATTCTCTTTGAATCATTTTTCCAGAAATTGATTTAATCATAATAATATCATTATTAGAGATCACAGCAAAATTTTGCCCCTCACCAATAGACTCTAGGAATTCTTTGATGGCAGTGATCACTATGCTTTTATCAATTTTTTCGTCATTTAATGAAGACAACATGAATTCATTGATCTTCAGAGTCGGGATTGCAGCAACTTGATCTGATACATAAACCACCAATTCACTCTTTATTGATGCAACATCTCTACAGTCAATTGTAAGCACAATGATTGCTATCTTAATCAATATTTTAGTTTAACAGATATTTGAAAATGATTATTATGGTTTAAAACAATCATTTTCAGAGATGAGAGATTCTGAAACATTTGGCATAGAAAAAGGATATGGTGAAGAAGTAGTTTCATGGCTAAATGAACAATCTAAGGCTCAAGGTTACAAATTAGAGGCTAGACTGTACGGGTATACAATTTCTACAAAAAATTTTGGAAATTTTGAAATGTTTTCATGGATAGGAGATGTACAGATTGCAAGAAAATTAATCAACAAGGCAAGTAAAAGATTCAAGATCAAAGTAATTGAGGGAGGATACAAACCAAAAGAAAAAATTTTTCGAATGAAAAAATTTGATTATGCCAAAGTTAGGAAAGATGAAAAGACAATAGGGCAGTTAGAATTTGAAGCATTAAGATTTGGCAATGGTCACTGGGAGGTAAAAAATGAAGAACGTAAATAATAATTCACATAGATCGGAGAACACATTATGACAAAAATCGGAATTGTGGGAACAGGCATGCTTGGAAATGCGGTAGGCATTCATTTATTGGAATCTGGTTTTGATTTAACAGTATACAATAGAAAAACAGAAAAAACTAATGAGCTAAAAAGTAAGGGTGCAAAAATTGCAGACTCGCCAAAGAAAGTAGCAGAGAATTCTGAATTAGTAATAATAGTTGTAAAAGATGCAGATGCAGTAGAGGAAGTATCATTTGGAAAAAATGGAATCATTGAAGGAAAACATGAAGGATTAGTAGTTGCAGATATGAGCACCATAAGTCCAATAGAATCAAAAAAGATTTCAGAAAAATTCTTGGAACACAAAATAATTAAAATAGACACGCCTGTAATGGGAGGACCAAATGTAGCAAGAACTGGAGAGTTGATATTAATGGCTTCAGGTGATAAAAAGACATTTGATAGATTCAAAGAAGTTTTTGAAAAAATTGCAAACAAGATGTTTTTTTTAGGTAGAGAGGGAACCGCCCATTTAGTAAAACTTTCAATGAATCTTCAAATAACAATGCTTGCACTAGCGCTCTCTGAAGGTATTACTCTGACAAGAGGCGCAAATGTAGATCCAAAGATATTCCTAGATATTTTAAATTCAACCTATTTCAAAACTGGAATGAGTGAAAATAAAGCATACAAAATGATCCAGGATGAATTTAACGCGACATTTACTCTATCAAATTTAAAAAAAGATATCAGCATCATCACAGATACTGCAAAATCATTAGGGATTAACTTGCCAATGATAAAAAAAGCAGAAGAAGTATACACAGACGCCGTAAAACAAGGATTTGGGGATATTGACTATACAGGAATTTTGGCATATGTCAAAAAAATAAACAATTCTCAAGATCACAAATAAATCGTGACTAAAATTTACCAAAAATTCTATAAGCTACATCAATAAAATTACAATATGCGATTAAAGGACAAAGTAGCTATAGTCACTGGCGCATCAAGCGATATAGGAAAAGGAATTGCAAAAAGATTTGCTGAGGAAGGAGCACAAGTCATTCTAATTGCAAGAAAACTAGAAGGATTGGAAAAAGCAAGAAAAGAGATAGGGAATGAAAAATCCACAACATCCATGTCATGTGATTTGACAAACGAGTCTGAAGTAGTACAAACAATTAATCAAATTATGAACACGTATGGAAAAATAGATATTTTAGTAAATAACGCAGGTGCGATAAATGATCCTGTTCATTTTCATGAAATGGCAGATTCTGAAATTAAAAAACTAATAGATATCAATTTGTTTGGAGTTTTCCACATAACAAAAGCAGTACTAAATAAAATGTCTGAAGTTAAAAAAGGAGCCATTGTAAACATTGGTTCGATATCAAGTGAAAGAGCAATACCCAGGGTACATCTAGCTGCTTACTCTGCAACAAAAGCTGCAATTACAATGTTTACAAAATCAATTGCAGTCGAATATGCAAGAAGACACATTAGATGTAATTGTGTAAATCCTGGAATTATTAATTCAGGCATGATAAAACCATATCTGGATGATCCGCAAGCAAGAAAAGTGCTAGAAGAAAGATTGCCATTAGCAAGAATAGGAGAGCCAGAAGATGTTGCAAATGCAGTCTTATTCTTAGCATCTGATGAAGCAAATTGGATTACGGGCACCATCCTAAACGTAGATGGTGGAAAAACAGCTTCAGAAGGATAATCCTTTTTGAAGTAATGCATTAGCAAGTAATTGAGATACTCTAAGAGGTTCAGGAATTGAACCATGTAGTGTCAAGTCATTTAAGAGACGTGTGACTTCAGAAATTGTACATCCTTCATATCGTACAAAAAGATTATGTGATGTATTCAAAGTAATTTTTTCTCTTTTTCCTAATTTTTTATACTCGTTGATTTTTGCTTCAAAAGATTTTGGAAAATGTTGTCTTATCGAGTTTTCAATTCCTAAAGATTCACGATAAGCGATTCCGATTATAGGGATTTTTAATGAATCAAATAGTTTTTTCAAATTAATTATATTGTACATTGAAATAATCAATCCAGAAAGAAGCATATAATTGATATCAGTTCTCTGGAGTTCATCATACATGTGCAGTATTTGATCAGTGGCATCATCGCCTTTCAATGTAGCACTTCCAAATACAAATCCATCAATTACGAAATCTTTTCTCATGATTAATCCAGACAATATTGATTTCTCTGAATTTTCTTTGAAACTTTCAGCAATGGCAATACAGCGTAAACCTTTTTTTTCAAGATGCAGGGTTTTCATTTTTTCTTTTCCTATTATACGATCTGTAACTAAAACCAGTAACGCCCATAATTATTACTGTAATTATAGACCAGATCACAAATGAAGTGACATCGGATTCGACCATTAACCAACTATGGGTAAATTAAACATCTAAAGTTTCGGTTTAAAAAAATAAGGCAATTAAATAAATTTCAGAGTTATTTCTGAAACATCTAAATAGATTTGATGTAAAAGACAGTCATGCCTGAATTCACGTGTCCAGATTGCGGGAAGCAGTTATTTCATGAAAATGAAGACACATTAAAGATCGAGCAGACAATTCATGGGAAATTTTGTAGAAAAAAGGAAGGGGAAACACATAGTTTTATGCATAGAGATCTGGCTCATATGAGTACATTTGATTCAGAAAGAGAAAACGATGGTGCAGGAAATCCTATCTTAAAAAAATAATTAAAAAGACAATACACTCGCCATACCTCAAAATTATATTCAAGGATCAACAAAGCAATAAAGTTGACATCAGAATATAATTATGATTTAGTTGTAGTGGGAGGTGGACCTGCAGGATCTTCAGTGGCATATGAAGCTGCAAAAAAAGGAATTAAAGTTGCACTTTTAGAGAAAGAAGAAACCATTGCACATTCCGTTAGAACTAGTGGTGTAACATGGATACAAAACATAAAAGAATTTGGCATTCCAGATGATTGTTACAATCCAATTAAAAAGTACTCATTTTGTTCCCCAAATAATGAAGTGACAATTTCAGATACAGTACCACATGCAGCAGTTTTAGATGTAAGAAAAACATATCGATGGTTGGCAAAACAAGCAGAAGATCATGGTGCAGATATTCATCTCAAGACAAACATCAAAGATATAATAAAAAACAAAGCGGGCGATATTGTAGGAGTAAGCGGAGTAAACAAAGAAGGCGAAGTAGTATTTCATTCCAAAGTGGTCGTAGATGCAAGTGGATTTTCTTCTACTGTATCAAAATCTATGGGATATGTAACACAGTGGGAAAGATTCGGAGCTGGTGCAGAGTATGAAGTACAAGCTGAAAATGTTGATCAAGAGACATGGTGGCTCATGGTGGGTCAAAAATATTCTCCTGCAGGGTATGCATGGATTTTTCCGGTTGGAAGAAATATTGTTAGAATAGGAGTAGGCGTAGGAAAGCCAGAATCAACAGTAGACCCTACAGAGAGATTAAAAGAATTGATGGATTCAAAAACTGGTCCTATTGGTAAATTGGGAAAAATCACACCTATTGAATTTCATTATGGATTAATTCCAAATGATGGATTGACAAGAAAAACAGTATACAATAATTTGATTTTGGTGGGGGATTCAGCAGGGCAAGCCAATCCATTAGTATTGGAGGGAATAAGATACGCAATAAAATTTGGTAGAATAGCAGGAGGGATTGCAGCTGATGCAATAAAATCAGGTAAAACAGATGAAGCGGCATTATACCCATATGAAGAAAATTGGAAAAAAGACATTCAAGCAAAAATAAAATCCGCAGGAAAAGTTCAGGACAGATGGATAGGACTATCAGATGATGAGTGGGATAAAGAATTAGACATCATCAAAGAACTAAAGCCTGAAGAATTTTTGGATTTTATCAAAGCAGATTTCGGATTGGCAAACATGTTAAGATTAGCAGTAAATCATCCAAAATTAGCAGTTAGACAATTATTTAATTTGGTAAAAAATAAAAACAAGTAACTATTTGACAGTAAAAAAATCATTAACTGTTACATCGTGATATTGCAGTTGAGCTACATAGATACCAGAATCAAATGGACGCGATAAAACTTCATTAAACAAGCCAGACGAGTTATCTTTTAGCGTTATAGAATCTACCAAGGCACCTCTTTGATCAAAGATATCAACAAACAGGTCTTCTCTAAAGGCTACGGATTTTTGAACTGCTCCTGAAATAATTAGGCGATCATTATCATATTGCACTTCAATTACGGCAGATTTTGAACGTAACGGGAGGTATTTTTCAATTAAGGATTTTAAATCATTTAATTTGTCATTGACTTGTTTTGAATCTTTATTTATAAAGCCTAATTCAATATCATGAATTGTAGAAGTGAATCTAGAATCATCATATGAAGAACCGCCAAATTTTTCAATAAATATTTTTAACTCTTCAAAATCACGTTCAAGTTTAACCATATTCAAATCAGTTTCAGAAAAGTTGTTTTCAAAACGTTCTTTGACATATACTATCTGAGTTGCCTTAGAATCTTGATATTGCAACATAACAACATAAAGACCAGGACTTGCAGGAGTTATCCATTGAGTGTAAAAATCCCCCTGCTTTGTATCAGTAAACTCTAAACTGCTGTGGATACTTCCATCCATATTAAAAACAGTGACGTATAGGTTCTCTCTTCTATCAAAAACAGGTTTGTCAACTGCACCGCGAATTACCCAAATATCTTTCTCAGGATCATAAGAGATATCATAAATTATTTTTGAATTATGTAAAACTAGATGATCGTTTAAAAATTGACCAAGTTCCAAAAGTTTGGATTCGGTATCAACAAAGTTTCCATAATCAATTAGGCGAGAGGTGTCGGAAATCATATTATTGAATTCTTCAGCATATGGAGAAAATTCACTGTTATAGAAAGTTGCAACCATATTAGAGTAAGCATCTAATTTTGCACGGTACTCTATACGTTTTAGCTCATCTCCGTTATATCCAACATCTGAACCATACGGATCATCAGCATATGCTTTTGAAACTTGATTCCATTCACTAAATAAATCTCCAACTAATTTGTCTGCTTCATTAAGATCATTTTTTATTACAAGATCTCGGACATTATCAATTTTTTCGCTAAATGAACTGGTAAAGTCGATGTATCCAGGTAAGAATTTATGAGTACGTAAACCTGTCTCCACTAAATCGTCTAATGATTTTGCTCTCTGTAAAATATCAGTTGCACGTACTTTGAAAGCAGCTTCATCATAGGAATTTAAATCTGATTTTATTTTAGGTGCTTGCTCGCTTACCCAAGTCAACAAAACTTCAATCCTATCAATTCTCATAACAGATGGATTTCCAGATTCCATCTGTTCTGCAGTATTTAGAATTTTTAAGGCATTGTCAATGAGATACAGATTATTGTAGTCAGCTTGAAGTTCAGCTTTTTGTTTCATTGTTTGATATTCAAATTTTAAAACAGTCAAAGGGCTTCTTTTGTCTCTTAATTCATTCATAGATTGATCAAATTCAGAAACAATTTTTAATATTTCATTAGCAGAATTTGCATTTTGAACTTTTTCTAAAAGAGAATTCCAATTAGATATAAGATCAGAGTTGACTCCATTTTCTTTAGATATTTCAACTGCCTTAGTGATTCTTGAGGAAATGTCGATGATTTGACTCATTTGATTGATTTGAATTTCAGATTCAATAATATCATCAGATGAGGATGCCAATTCTAGTTGAGATTTAAGATTGTCCCAATCAGGCTTGAGAATATTTGCAAGATCAGAGTTTTCATTAGAATTTGAAGTGATAAAGTGTTCAACATCATCTAATTCTTTTAGCAATATTGCAGCCTGATGGAGGTGACTTACTTTCTCACTTGCCGCAAGTAATTTTTCAATGGATTCTTTACTTTCAAGAGAAGGCTTTAGAGTATCCCAATCATTTTGAACTAATCGATACAGATCACTTTGTTTTCTTGAAATTACATCGAGATATCTAGCCTTTGATAAAAGTTCAATAAGATTAGAAATTTCTTGTGTATGTACGGGAGCTGTACCTCTTGCAAAAATAAAACCGATTTCTTCTTTCACTGGTCTACTCATTACAGTATCAGATTTTTTCATTAAATTTAACAAAGTATCCTCAAGATCATCAAAGGTCAAAATTTTTGTCACGGGAGTTTTTTTCGGATTACTGTTTCTAATATCTACAAACACATCAGAAAGTAAATCAATGGAGTGATGTTTATCTCCAATCTCATAATAAAAAACAGATGAATAGATTTTCTCATCAATAGAGTTTGCAATATCAGATGAAATCTCTTGATCAGATAGCATTTGTGAAACAGACTCTAATGATGAAGAAACAGCTGGTCTAAGAACAGGAATTACTTCAGAAAAAAAGTCATCAGAATAGAATTTAATCCAGAGATCAACATATGCTTGTTCTATTTCAGATAAATCATTTGACAAAAGTGCATTGTTTAGTTCACTAATAAAAGTAGAATCAATTTCAGATTTTTCACTAATTACAGACATACTTTTTGAAAGTGAATTTTTTGCAGATGTGATTAATTCATCTGAATCAGGTTTGGAGAAAGAATTATCATTTACTCTAAAACTAGCAGTTGTAGAATATTCTCCATAAAACAACTTGACTTCATAGTCTCCAACTAGACCGCATACTCTACCTTGTAATGGAATAACATCAGTTATGAAAGCACCATTAGATAATGGAATGATTTGTTGAATTTGGCATAAATCTCCTTGAGGATTAATAATTTCCATAATAAGATAAGATCCGTCAACAAATGTAGATACTTGGCCATAAATGAAAAAAGGCTCACCACGACCAAAATCACCAAAATTATCAATTAAGCTAATGCGTTCAGAACTTTGAGCACTAGCATATACAGGCATAATTAGCAACAATACCAATCCTGGAACTATGATTTCTCGTTTCAGAAATAAAATTTTGCTTTCATATTACTTAAAACTTGGGAAACAATTATACTAAAAATTTGTCTGATTTGTAAAGTATCAAGCCAACATTTCCAGATAAGAGTTATCAGACTTATTTATTACGGGAGAACTGTTTGAGAGAATTTTATAAGAAATACAAAAGCTGTGAAATTGCTCAAGAGTTCTAGTCCCGCATGAAGTGCAAATCATTTTAATTGTTTTATTACATTGAGTGCACTTGCAATAATCAACCAGTCTCCCCCCACAATTTCTACATGATTCATCTGGCAAGTTATTTTCAAATTTCTTATCAAAAATTTGGATATAAGTAAAACGTAGAACTCGTTCATATCAAAGCTCAGTAAGACGAAGATTATAATTAAAAGACGATTTTCTCAAATCAATGGATTCAGTAAGTAAAATTTTTGATGAATGGGCTAATAATGGCAGAGATAAGATAATGGAAAAAGAGCACAGGAAAAACGTTATCAAATTTTTAAAAACAGTTTCATTTGAAAAACAGTTTTCATTTCTAGATGTAGGATGTGGTAATGGATGGGTAGTGAGAAAAATTGCAGAAAACAAACTATGCAAAAATGCCACAGGTATAGATAAAAGCAAAAATATGATCTTGCAAGCAAAATCAAAGAAAAAAAGTATTAAAGAAAAATACATTCACACAGATATCGAATCCTTAAAAAATCATGGCAAATTAGATTTTATATTTTCAATGGAATCATTATACTATGTAAATTCTTTAGATACTGCTCTCAAAAAAATATACAAACTATTAAAACCTGGAGGAGTGTTTTTTTGTGGTACAGATTTTTATTCAGATAACAGGGCAACTGTAAAATGGGCCAACATGATGAAAATTCAAATGCATTTACTTTCAAAAAAAGAATGGAAAAAAAAATTTGCAGATACAGGATTTGAAACAAAAACAAAACATGTTAGAGATGTAAAGAGTAGAAAAAAATGGAAGCGTGAGTTTGGAACATTGTTTATTATAGGTAAAAAGCCAGAAAGGCAATCTTCAAATTAAATCAAAAAACACCTAGAATGTGTGAGCTGGAGCACGACACGCTGCTACGGCAGAGGAAACTCCTCCCTCCATACAGGAAATGTGATCCGGAGATGGATAATCAGAGATGGTTGGCAACGGAGCAGAAAAGAATCCAACCTGGCGCACGATGATGGTAAAACCTGAGATTTCCAGAGAAGGAATGAAAAAGACGTCCCACATGGAGCAAAGCCAAACAGAACTTTAGGATCCTGTACCAAGTTCAGGTAGGCTGCAAAGCGCAATATCGTGAAAACAGAAGGAGGGTTACTCCCAGCACACACAAATTTTTAAAATATTTTTGTAAATGGATTATCTCATAGAAGATGCTGTTTCTTTACAAAGATCAGCACCACATTTGCATGTTGCATCACATAAACATGAACCATGCATAACACAATCACACTCAGTGCCAATCTCTTCAGATGCCGCACAACCACATGCTGCTTCCTCTTGACTAGAGACTGTGAGTGACGGACTTTGTTGATGTTCCTCATACACACTCCTAGTCTGCTCATAGTCATTTGTGTCAGCAAGATATGCTTCACCTCTATTGGTTTGATAACCACCAGAAGATGCACTTGTCTGATAACTTACTAATCTACCTGGGTCAATTCCTTGTTGACCTATTTTTTCATTCTTTAATGATCTGTTACTAAATATGAAAAATGCAATACCGCCAATTGCAGCCAATCCTGCCATACCATAAATGATAGTTATAGGAAATCCACCAGTAGAAGTTGTAGCGTATCCACTTGGGGGCTTGGGAGTAATTCCTGCAATTTCCAAACCATCAATAACATCTAATGCTCCAAATCCAATTGCAGCTATATTTCCTTGATCTGCAGACTGAACACTTCTAACTGCGTAATTTTTATCAGCTACAACATCTGCTGAGAAAGTCTTTTCCACTTGTCTACCTTCTCTAAGACTACTTTCACCCATTGTCCATTTAGATACAACAAAGCCAGAGATAGATTTGTCTAAACCAAATGTTCCAGCATCAACATTGATTCCAGTAGGATCAAACAAAAAGTGCCAGTTAGTCATTGGCTGCTCTAAAATATAATCAGCGTTGATAAGAGGTTTTGATAGTATAGACTCTGCTTCAGTTCCTGAAAGAACTGAAAATACTTCAGGCTCTTTTTCTTTTAAGATACTAATTGGAAAGTTAATTTCTTGACCATCAATTATAACAGGATCATTAGTACCAACTCCTCTCCAACCCATATCAATTAGTGTGCGTACCTGATCCTTTGTAATTACATAGTTAGAAAGTAAACCTTCAATTATTATCTTATAATCAATAGATGTATTGAGATTTCTTCCTTTAAGATAAATTTCATATGATATTTTTAAATCAGAAATTTTTGCATGGCTTTTATCATTTTGCATTTTAGTATTAAGACTTTCAATTAATTTTTGAACTCCGGGATTTGAAGAGTCGGCAGAACCAGTTACTGTCCACTCTTTTTCATGAAGTTCATCAAAGAGTTTTCCTCCATCTGGATATTCAATAAATATTGTTTTCTGATAATGGTATGAAAATGGAGAGGTATCACTATTAGGATTGATTCTGGCATCAACTTGCGCTGCCCAAACAGAAGAGCTAGAACCAATTACAAACATTCCAGCAATCAAAACTGCTAAAAATACAGTCCTAGTCACGAATAAAATCGTAAATTAATTAGTAATAAACTTATCCTAAAAAATTAGATCGGGAATTTCTGAAAAAGTAATATGGAGAGACAATAATTAGATTTACAGTTTTAGGAGAAAATGGAATGATTACAGTACTAGCAGGTGGGACAGGTTCGGTAAAACTAGTCAGAGGATTAGTAGCCCAAGAATCTAAAGTCAACGTAATAAGTAATGTGGGAGATAATTATTGGCTTTATGGATTATACGTATGTCCAGATATTGATACAATTGTTTATGGTTTAGCAGATTTATTAGATCAAGAGAGAGGATGGGGCATCAAAAAAGATACGTTCAATTTTCTAAGACAGATGGAGGTGTTTGGAGAGGAAACATGGTTTAGAGTAGGAGACAGAGATGCAGCAACTCATCTGATAAGAACAAACATGTTAAAGAATGGCAAAAATTTGAGCGATATTACAAAATGGATGTGTGAAAAATTTGCAGTTAGTGCAAACATAATTCCAGTTACAGATAACAGTGTTGAAACAAGAATTACCACGGACAAAGGAGAATTACATCTTCAAGAATACTGGGTAAAACATAGAGGAAGAGACCCAGTTGAAGGGATTCAGTATATTGGAGCAGACAAGGCTCGCCCAAACCCTGAAGCTGTTAATGCAATTCATGATGCAGACATGGTAATTTTAGCACCTGGAAATCCACTCACATCAATTGGACCAATGCTACAAATTAAAGGAATTAGAAAAGAACTCTCAAAAATCAAAAAGAAAGTTGTTGCAGTTAGTCCACTAATCGGAGACAAAGCAATTAGTGGACCAGCTGCTAAATACATGGAGGCGGCAGGAATTGAAACAAACGCATATGGACTTGCAAAAATGTATTCAGATGTATGCTCAAACATAGTAATTGATTCTAAAGATAGATTATTAGTAAAAAAAATTCAGAGTTTAGATATGAAAGTGTTTGAAACAAAAATCACCATGAACAACAAACTAGCTGAAGACGCATTAGCAAATTTTATTTTAAAACAAATACACGTATAATTTGAAAATTGCAGCAATCATTCCTGTAAAGACTTTCTCTCTAGCAAAAACGCGTTTAGATTTAACATTACAACAAAAAGAAGAATTATGCAAAATTATGTTAGAAGAAATAATTCACACACTATCAATTTCTCCACAAATTAATAAAATAGTAATCGTAACAAAAGAAGAAAAAGCAATACAAATAGGGGAAAAATACAATACGGTGATTATTCCAGATAATGATGAAAAAAGTGTCAATAATGCAGTAGCTTTAGCGGACAAATATCTTTTAGAAAATCAATTTGATGCATCAATTGTTTTTCCCCAAGACATACCATTTATCAAAACTCAAGACATAGATTTTATGTTAAACTACAAAACACCACCAAATTTTGCAATAGTCGTTCCATCCAGAAGATTTGACGGTACAAACGCACTTGTAAGAATGCCCACAGATTTGATGATAACACATTATGATGAAGACAGTTATAAAATTCATATGAGCACTGCAAAAGAACATACAAGAAATGTAGCACTAGTTTTTGTAAAAAGAATTATGTGGGATGTAGACAATATAGAAGATTTGAATTTTCTACTAGAGCAAAATGAAAAACCAGAGATTGCTAAGAAAATTCGAAGTATCTTAGTTGTTAAATAAGAAATAATAAGTTATTTTTGTTAAATTTGATGATTTTAGACATGGATCACCATCAGATTTATAAGAAATGAATTAGCAATGGTTAAATATCATCATAAAAGGTTTTGAAAGGAAAAAAATGGTTAAAAATGTAAATCCCAAAGACAGATGCCCAAGATGTGGGCAAGGTACACTAGTCACAGATGCCACTACGGGAGAGAATTTCTGTGGAAAGTGTGGTTTTGTTATTACTGAAAAAGTGGATGAATCAGGTCCCGAATGGAGATCATTTTCTAATGAGGGTGAAAACAAAAGCAGGGCTGGAGTGCCAACATCATTAGCAATGCATGATATGGGACTGGCAACAGTAATCAATCCTCAAAATAGAGATGCAACAGGCAAACCACTAACTTCTGCCATGAAAAGTACCATTGAGAGGTTAAGAACTTGGGATAGTAGAAGTCAAGTTCATGAGCCAGTTGATAGAAACTTTAGACAGGCATTTAGCGAACTAGATAGATTAAAAGACAAATTAGCAGTAGGCGATGCAGTTATTGAAAAGGCTGCTTATATTTATCGGAAAGCATTAGAGAAAGGTTTGGTCAGAGGACGTTCAATTTCTGCATTAATTGCATCTGCACTCTATGCTGCATGTAGAGATACAGAAACACCAAGAACACTAAAAGATATTGGTCAAGCAAGTAACATTAAACGAAAAGACATTGCAAGATGCTACCGTCTATTACTAAGGGAGCTTAATTTGAAAATGCCAGTAGTGGATCCTGTAAAATGCATTTCAAGAATTGCAAGTAAGGCAGGATTGTCTGAAAAAACAAAAAGAGCAGCTACAAAAATACTGCAGACTGCAGAAGAGCAAAAAATTTCTGCAGGAAAAGATCCCATGGGACTTGCAGCAGCTGCACTCTATGTAGCATGTGTTACAAATGGTGAAAGTAAAACTCAGAGAGACGTGGCAGAAGCAGCGGGAGTTACAGAGGTCACCATTAGAAATAGATACAAAGGGCTAAAACTTGCATTAGATCTTTAAAATAATTTAAAATCAAAATAAATTAAACTGTAAAAAAACACATTGAATTTCAAAACAATTTAGAAATAAACTCAAGATATCATTCAACTCTTAATTTTGATTCTCTTTTAGACTTAAAGTGATTGATCAACAATATAGATACTGAAAATATACCAGATATGAAAAATAATAATTCCATGGTGTCTATTAGAGGCTGTGAAAATGCGTCCTCTACAGTAATCTGATTAATTTGAGATATAAAATTAGCATATGAGAAAATAAAATAATTTGTTCCCCAGTGAACGAGAATTGCAGGAATCAAACCAAACCGAAAATATAACCATCCAAGAATAATTCCACTTACAGATGCCTGTGCAAATTTTCCTTCACTCCAAGGTTCACCCGTCATAATATGAGATAAACCAAAAAAGATACCAACTAAGACTATCAAAATAAGCGGTTTTTTAAAATCACTGATATGTAAATTACTACTTGGATTCCAAAGGGATTTTAAAAAATGATTCAAGGACAATTTATGGGAATAAAACACAAATAATGGCAAACCTATGAGCATCAATCTAAATCCAAATTCTTCTACAATTGGAGATAGACTCACATACAAAAATTGAGTAAGATCATTATCTACTGACGGAGGCAGAGTAACTATTCCAAATCCCTGTTGTACAAAATCAATAATGATCGACAGTAAAATGAGAATTGAAAACCATTTTGTGATTGTAAACATGTAGTTTGATTTTGTTTCTAATTTTCCATGACCAAGATGAATAGAAAGTGTTTTTAGAAATCCATAGTCAGGACCAAGAATAGCAATTGCAAAAAGAATAGCATACGCAGACCATAAAACAATAAAAAGATCTCCTATTTCAACACCAGATGGAATAAGATAACCGATTTCTTTAAAGAGAGTCAAATGGTTTAACGGATATTGAAAATTAATATCGTTACCAATATCAGTATCAAACACAACAAATACCCCAAATGGAAACGATAGTAGCATCATAGAAAATATAATTGATAAAAGTGCTAAATGGGGAATTCGTATAATTTGAGAAATGTTATCAGATATTTGCAATGTCTATCTAATGAAGTTCGATGCTAGATTCAGGGAATCCTAAATGAATTAGAGTATCTTTGATTGTATCTCGATGATCACCTTGAAGAAATATGTATCCATCTTTTGCAGTTCCGCCGCAAGCATATTTGTTTTTCAATTCTTTGGCAACGGTTTCTAGATTATTTAATTTAGGATCAAGTCCTTCTATCATAGTTCCTTTTTTCTTGAATCTTCTAGTTTCCAAACGAATTATAATTTTTGTACTATCTTTAGCGAGTTCACCACAAGCACATAGATCTTCAGGAAGCCCACATGTATTACAAATTACCGCCATACGTTCTAAATTATTTTGATTTTACGCACTATTAAGCCTTGTTTGAGGACGAATTAAAAAGCAAATAATTGCATTTTTTAGAGAGAAATTCCAACTTAGCACATGTCAAAAGAACTGACGAAAAAGGCAGCAGACATGTTATTGAATGGAGCAACACTGCTAAGTGAACCATGCCCATATTGTTCAGGAGTAAGAGTAATGAAAGAAGGACATGCACTATGTATCAAATGCGGGAGCGAACCTGAAAAAAGAGAGATCCAGATTAAAGACAAACAACAAGCAACAAAATCTACATTAGAGATAACATTAGGAAAAAAATTATCAGAGTTATCAAAAGAATTAGAACAAGAAACAAATCATGAAAAACAACAGGACATTCTGAGATCAATTAATTCCATCATAGAAACAATAAAAAAAATTGAAAAATAAGAGACAAGTGCATATCTGATCGTTTTAACAATTATAGATGATTTTGTTAAAGCTTTATCTCGTAAAAAATCCAACATACTTCAATATACAGTCATATTTTATCACGTGAATAACATGAAGACCAAATTTTTTCATTTTGTTTTTATCTGTGACAAAAAGTACACATGTGATCCCATGGATCAACATATAGAATAAATTAAGCGTAAAATAGCCACTTTTTACAATTAATGCCAATTTTGGCAGAGAATAAAGTATTTATGTCAAAATCCTAGTTTTGAAAACAACAATGAGCAGTAAAAAGAAGGGAGCCCCACTACCAGCATCAAGTGGAGGCCTCATGAGATTCTTTGAGGATGAAACCAAAGGATTCAAAATTGATCCAAAAATAGTTGTATCAATTCCAATTAGCTTAATTGTTGTTTCATGGCTTGTAGACATATTTTTGCTTCCGAGATAGGACATGGAAAAATCTTCAGATGACGTTTCAAATATACATAATAGGTTTTCCCTTACATTAATTAATCCGGCATCACATTATTTTTCACTTATAGGTTCATTGATTATTGCAGCTGTGATTACAGCCACAGTTTATTTTGGATACAAGGGTTCAAATGAAATTTGGTTTAGAATTCCATTAGTAATTGGAGTGTTGGCATTAACTCAATTAGTAGATACACGTTTTACTAGAAAAAAAGAATATTCAAAATCACTACATGCATCACTTTTTGGAAATATGTTATGGATTGCAGTACTGCTCATGGGACTGCTTGCAAGTGTTGTTCTAGTAAAAGAGACATCATTGTTTTTTGTAACATATGGAATGTTTTTGTTTGCTAGTTTCAGAATAGGAATTTTTACTACAACATTAGGGGCAAGCATCAGAAAAGCATGGGCAATATGCATGATACAACCACTTGCCATGTTTTTAGTGATAATTCCTTATGATATGTGGAGTTCAACTTTAACAAATCCAATGTCAATTGGATTTGGAATAGTATTTTTGATAATTGCCAGTGTGTGGTCAGTATTAACAGACAGAGCTGGAAGACCAGGTATGGAGAGCACACACAGAACAATTCAAGCATACTTGGCATCACAAGGAAATGATTTTTCAGAAGCCGAAGAAATCATTGAACAACGCTCATATAAAACAAAAGTGTCAACATCTCAAATAAGACTCAGATCATCTAACGGAAGCTCTGAATTTAGAATGGTTTTACCTGAGATTCATCCAGGACCATATCATCCAGTTGGAGGAAGCAACATCCCATATTTGATGTACAAAAACTTAGATTCTTCAGCAATGATCATGCATAGTATTTCAGATCATTCACTAAACCTACCATCAAAAAATGAAGTTGAAAATTATTTAAAAAACTTGGACAAAAGTACTGTAAAAGAAGAAGGGTTGATGTGTACTGAGCCAGTTACAGTTCAGATTAACAAAGCTAGAGTGACAGGATTACTATTTGGAAGAAATCCATTATTGTTTCTCTCACTCTCACCATTTGGAATGGAAGATATTCCAAACTATATGAAAAAAGAAATTGAACAATACGCCAAAAACAGGAATTACACCAGAACATTAATCGTTGATTGCCATAATGCAATGGGTGAAGAAATTTCAAAAGAAGATGGTGAAGACATGCTAAAAGCAGCAAAATCATGTCTTGATTCTTTAATTACAAAAGAAAGCTACCAATTAGAATTTGGTTATGCAAATTCAGATAACATGGATGTTTGGACAGAAGATTTGGCAATGGGTGGTCTTGGAATAGTTTGCCTTAAAATTAACGATAAAAAATTCTTCCTAGGTTGGGCAGATGCAAACAACATGGAAAATGGAATAAGGGAGAAAATTGTAGAAAATTTTGCAAGCGCTGGATATAGATTATTAGAAATATGTACTTCAGATACACATTATGCTCCAGTTAAAGCCAGAAATAGAAATGGATACTATCAATTAGGACTAATTACAAGTGCAGAAAAATTATCAAAGTGGTTTTTAGAAATTGCAAAAAATGCAGAGTCAAAAATCACATCTGCAAAATTTGAAATTTTGGAAAATGAAACAGATGTAAAAGTAATGGGTCGTGGAATATACGAAGATTATTCCAAAGCACTTGATAATTCTTTAAAAATTACAAAAGGATTCATGATTGGAAGTGTAATTCTATTCATAATTACACTGTTCATATAAGCAAACGAATATCAATTGATCAAATTAGGATCTATTGTAGCTGACAGCCTTCACATTTCCTTATGCTACGTTCGGAACGTGTTTCTAGTTCTTGATGACAATCTTTGCAGATTATTCTATTTCTCATAATTTATTTACCACATGAATTTATTTTAATGATTTTATTCATTACAAATAGACCGTTACTTGACATGAAATTGACAAATTTTTTGTCCAAAATCAACACAGCCAAATTAATCACTATTTTTTTCCTATGGCATTCATTTGATCAAGATTACCATAAAATTCATCCACAAAAGATGAAAATTGAAAAATTGGTACTATAGGCACCCGATCAATAAAGTCTATTTTATCATGATATAAAGTCACAATCACAGGCACTGCTATAGCGCCCGGAGTTTTTAAAATATAGTGTTTTGTTCTTGCTATTTGCTTTTTTACTGCCATGGAGAGAGTCGAAGAACTATAGCGTTTCCAATGCTTACAATCTATTAACATTGCAATACCCAACCGTATACCAATTACATCAATTTCCATTCGAGGCTTGGTGAGAACAAGATTTTTTATAATTGCAAAGTTTTTTGAATATAAAATTTCAGCAACTAGTCCTTCAAAATCCCTCCAATCAAGTATGATTGAAATTTCATCTAGAGGAGCACCATTTTTTATCAATTCAATTGCAGCTTTGAGTTTATCACCATCTTCAAAATAATATTTGCTTTCTAGTTTTGTTCCAATTCCACTTTTGATGTATCCATCAAGAATTTTTTGTGAATCTATAACATTTGCTTTTGTAATAGCAGTGAAATCATCAACAGATATGCCTCCTGGAATGATTCCATTTAATCCAGTTATCAAAGTATGATTAAATTGCATGTTATTTTTTATTCATAATTAAGACGATATAGGTTTTAGGAAAAGTGTCAAAAAACAGGATGGTTTAGAATTTGCGGATAATTTTGTTTTCCAGTATTGTTTCAAACAAGTCATTAAATTTATTTGATTCATCTGCAGTAAATTCACGATCTTGATTAATTGCAGTTTTTAACATATTCATCATCATGTGAAGCTCTGAAGGTTTCAATTCTTTTTTCATAAACAGATTGTAAATATCAAATATAAAAAGTGCAATATACAATAGCGATCAGAAATAGGAAACTATTTTTTCATTTTAAAAAAATAATAATTAATGAATCACCTGTAAATTTTTTGTTTTTTTTAGGATGATGGTATTTGTAATTTTATTTTGATATGTATAATATTTTGAAAGTTGAGTTATCAACATAACGATCTAGATTTAATTAAAAATGGACAATTTAATTATAAATTTGAAATTTTTTTATGATTGTGATTAAAATAGGCACAGATTTAGTGTTTTAGAACATTTTTTAATCACTAAATGAAGAATAAATTATCAAAATCAGTCATTTTTAGTCCATGACCATTTTAATTCAGCAGTATCTTTTGTGATCATATCTGGAGAAACTTTATTGTGATCACTCTTGATATGGGACATATAGGTAATAAGTGAAAGAAAATGTTGTTTGCATAGGGGGCAGGTTTTAGTAAACTCCATATGACAATATTAGAAATAATTTCTTTTAGTAGTTCCTTAACATTGTTAACTAATGACTGTACTATACTATTTCATAAAAGAGATTTAAAAATGCAGAAGCATATCTGGAGAAAACATCGGAGCCAGGCAGTAAATGAAAGCCATTCAGTGTTGAATCGAAATGGGAGTGAATTCTTGTGTTTTTCTCTCGGAGTAGATATGTGTGCTTCTGCATTACAGCATATTTATGAAAGTAGTATTTAGGAAATGATTAACATTGTTAATTATGAAAAACCTTTTTTACTTATTAAAAATTAAGAGTGAGGTCAATGGAAGCACACATTAAAAATTAATTCAGACAAATTTTATGAGAATAGCGTATGTTTTCAATAGAGATTAGGTTATTTCTTTGGACCAAAATAAAAAATAAATGCTTAACAGTGTGAGAAACATTATTAAAATAAAAATTATTGAAAGTCTTGGAAAACAATATCAAACATAAATCACGTAGAGGTATGATAGTACAGGAGAACATGGTACTTTATTGATTCTATTGACAGTCTATTTTTGTTAAATCACACACAATATCCAATATGCCTGATGAAAGTTGTAGAAGATGTGGAAGTCCTTTGTATGTAGATAAAAAATGTCAAAATTGTCGTTTGATATTTCAAGAGATTTGCATGAGTTGTGGACAAAAGACACTTCCAAAGCATCATACATGTAAAATAGTAAATGAAAATACGATTATAATTTAATTATATTTTTATTACAATATCAAAAAAGAGGATTATGAAAATATTGCTAGTATTTGTGCTAGCATTCCTAGTCATATATTTAATCGATAATAATTCATTTGCAGAAAAAAGTACATTTTTTGATTCTGTAAGATTTATTCAGTATTTAGATGAAAACACAGCACTTGAAGAAGTAAGAAATGGAAATTTGGACATATATTATGATAAAATTTCTTCAGATAGGTTAGAAAATCAAAAATCACGTGAAGGGTTAGAAGTGTTTGATTCAACTGGTGGATCTTATAGCATATTAGTGAATCCAGCAGAGTCAGATGAGTTTAATCCATTTTCACTCAAAGATGTCAGATTTGCATTAAACTATCTAATTGATAGGAAATTAATTGTTAATGAATTAATGGGAGGTTACGGAGCACCAATAATTTCCTACTATAGCCCATCGGATCCAGAATACATCACAGTGTTAAAACAATTAGAGACATACAATTTCAGATACAATCCCACATTGGCTGATGAGATTATTTCAAATGCATTAAAAGAGAAAGGTGCCATAAAATCAAACGGTCAATGGGAAATCAATCACAAACCCATTGAAATTACAATTTTTATTAGAACAGATGATCCCGTAAGAAAATCTATTGGGGAGATTTTATCTTCAGAATTAAAAAAGTTGGGATTTACGGTTAAAAAAGATTTTGGGGATTTGAATAAAGCTTTTGTTGTAGTGTATGGATCTGATCCAAAAGAATTGAAATGGAGTTTGTACACGGAAGGATGGAAAAGATCAGCTTTTGTGAAATATGATTCGGTCGGATTAGCTCAAATGTATTCCCCATGGGTTTCAAATATGCCAGGATTTAACAATCCTTCATTTTGGAATTACAAAAATGAACACTTGGATAATGTGACTCAAAAAATATACACAGGTGATTTCGAGTCAGAAGAACAAAGAGCAAGTTTAATCAGAGATGCAATTTCTGAGGGGATTGATCAATCAGTAAGGATTTTCCTAGCAAGTAAAATTGATCAATATGTAGCAAATGAGAAAATGGAAGGAATCGTAAATGATTTGGGTGCAGGGGTTCCAAGTAGATTCACTCCCATTAATTCTAGAAGTGATAGTAAAGAATTGGTAATCGGAGTCAAACAAATCTATCAAGGAGCATGGAATCCTGTAATGGGATTAAGTGACTCTTATAGCAGGCAAATATGGGATATCATATCAGATCCTATTACTTTCAAACATCCATTTACAGGAAAAACATTTCCAGTCAGAGCAGATTGGAAAGTAGACACAGTAGGACCAAAAGGAAAAATAAATTTGCCGGAAGATGCTAAAGTTTGGGATCCTATAGAGCACCAATGGAAAGATGTACCATCTGGAACTCAAGCAACAAGCAAGATCAGATTTAATTTCAAATTTAGTAATTGGCATAACGGTCAAAAAATGGACATGAATGATATTTTGTATTCATTGTATTTTACTATGGAGTGGGGAGTGCAGACAGATGAAAATGACAAAACATATGACATAGAGTTTACACCTATAGCTTCACAGACAGTTCAATCATTAATTGGAATCAAAGTTATCGATGAGAATACAATTGATGTTTATGTAAATTACTGGCACTTTGACGATGGAGAGATTGCAGATTGGGCATCAGTGTGGAGTACAGTGCCATGGGAAATTTCAGCCGCAATGGAACAAGAGGTATTAGATGGAAAGGCATCATTTTCAAGATCAGGGGCAGCCAACAAAAATGTCAGTTGGGTTTCATTAATTATTCCAAATGACGCTCAAATGATTAAAGATTATTTGAATGATTTTAGTGAAAAAAAACATGTTCCAAAAGCACTAGAGTCATCTGAAACAGATTTTAGTTATTTTGATAACAGATATAGTGCATCGTCCAAATGGATTAGTACGCATAATCATGCTGTAATTAGCAATGGTCCATTTTATCTTGATTCGTATTCACCAGAATCAAGAACAATCACAGTAAATGCTTTTGACGATAATTCATACCCATTCAAATTAGGACATTGGTCAGAATTTGAAAAAACAGTGTTTCCCAAAATAACGAATGTAAACGTACCTAACATTATTGAAAAAGGAAGTGAATTAGAGATAAACATAGAAACAACAAATGTAGATTCTATTCTCTATTTTGTAACAAACAATGATGGAAACTCAACAGTCTCAGAATTGATCAATATAGATGAAAATGTAACAAAAATAAAGATTCCCGGAGAAACAATGGAAAAATTTGGCACTGGGGCAAAAGATGTAAAAATATTTGCAATCTCCAATTCAGTTCTGAAACCTGATTACTATTCTACAAGTTTCCTAGTAGTAAAAAATAACAAAACATTACCTGAAATAAATCAAGAGAACATAGAATTTAATAAAAATAATTATTTTGAAGAAATATGGTTAGTCATAATCGTAGTAATTACAATAATAATTGTAATATACATTAAGAAAAGAAAACATCATTGATTAGATAGGCCATATTCTTGTAGAATTACATCAATTTGATCTTCTGATTCTAATTTTGAATAATCTTCTAAAAGATTTTGATTTAATTCATAAAAAGTATGCCCCCACTTGAATTTATCAAGGATTGTAAGTGCTTCATTCCTGAAACCTAAAATAAATAATGATGCAGATAGCGCTTCTGCAGTAGTTAATTTATTGAGTTTTGCATAATTAATCGGGTTTCCAGCTAGTAATGGCGGCAGTTTTCTTTTGATACCATTAAATTTTTTTGAAAATGCTTGGTCTACAAGATTCCATGAACAATCAATTCCAATTATAGCGTTTATCAAAGATTTATCACTAGGTAAAAGAGTTTTTTCAGAAAAAGGATCTAATACAAGTCCTCGATTTCCAATTTTTTTGATATTTTTTGCAATTCCAAATTTTACCATTTTTGCAGCTGTGCATTTTTTTGGATCATCTTGGTAAAACATCAAAACTTGAAGATTCATCTAATCAAATAGGAAATAATCAGTATTTTGAACTTACCCTAGTACACTGTAATTGATTTTATAATAAAATCTAGATGCCTGAGAATCTTTGATTATATCGACATTCCAGTTTGTATCAGGTAAGAATCCATCGTCAGACTCTGGAAGTATGTCAAATTTCTCAAAAAATACATCAGGACCACTGTATCTGACTTTAAGATTAATGCCATCCACTGTAACAACATCATAAATTTGTCCTTGTTTTCTAGTAGAGTCTTTTACAAGACAATTTTCTTCAGGACCAATAACACAAACTCCAGATTCAGAGGTAACCATCAGATTCACATTTGATTGATCAGTCTTTGCAACAATTAATGATCCAGAAAACACACGGGGCAACATAACAGTGCCATTTACGGTTTTTTCATTTGTAAGAACAGGTATTTGATCATCTAAGATTCGGTTGACTTTTTCAATAATAGTCGAAGATTTTACAGATTCTATGACAACTGGTTTTTCTACGACATTAAACATCAGAGATTTTACTGCAAACCCAGCATCGACCGTAATTTCATATGAACCTATACTAGATGAAGAATCAGGTATTTGAAATTGGTGTGAAAAAGAACCAGATTCACTAGGCCTAATAGTAGTTACAGGACCTACATGTGTGCCACAATAAAATGAACCACAGGTTAGTGAGCCTTCTATTTTCTGGATTACACTAACATCAAATTTTTCAATATAGATTAGCTTGTTTGGCTTTCCAGATACAGTTACAATATCACCTGGATGGTATTCAGATTTATCAGTAGCAAGTAAAAGACTTAGTTTGTCATCAGAACCATAAGCAAAATCATTTGCAACAGTAAATGTAGACTCAGCAGTTTTTCCTGAATACACGGCTTTTACTTTGTATTCACCCTCAGTGAAAATAGTCACGGGTAATTCAAATGAGCTCTGAAAAGTCCCATGATCTGGGTAGACAGTAGATTCGGAGATTTGTTTGAATGGGAATTTACCATCAAGTACAAGTATTGTAATTCTTTCTGGAATCAGTCCTTGAGAAGTTTGTTCTTTTTCAACGACGTTTCCAATAACCTTTAATTTTTCTCCAGCTTTGTACAAAGATTTTTCAGGTGAAACGTTTAGTGGAGATAAAGATAAAGAGTCAGATTCAGGATTTGCTGAAACTTTGAAGAAAACGTCTTTGCTAGTAGAAGGGTATGAAATATGAATTTTATAAATTCCGTAATTTGATTTTGATATGGAGCGGTCATCTTGTTTTATTGATGAATCTTTTTCAGTAATAGGAGTGACCCATGACCAAGAGAATCTTTGATTATCAATTGTTGCACCAGAATCAACTGTGCTACCATCAGGTTTTACAAGGGAGATTTGGACTGTGTTCCCACCCAGTGGAGGAAGCAATCCAGTTAAAAGAACTGGTTCGCCCAATCCATAAACTTGCTTATTCAGAGTAAGTAATACAGCATTAGATTTTAAAGAATCAATAATTCCGACAACAATGCTCTTTACTTGTCCAACATATTCAGCTTTTATCTTGTAAGAACCTTCAGTGAAGGTATTTTGGGTAATTTTTGTTTGAAGCGAAAATCTTCCAGATGAATCAGGAATTGCAGTAAATTCGTAATTAATTATCACTCCGTTATTGTTTATGGTTTTAGCATTTGGAGGTGGTACAACTATATTCAATGGACTTCCGTCTGCATGGTATATTGAGATTTTTACGGGGTAAATTTGAAGATTGGAATTGGCCTCATAGTTTGCAATAAAGCCGTTAATTGTCATAGTATCACCTAAATCATAAATCACTTTGTCTGTTGAAAGTGAAAGAGGTTCAGTGCTTTGTACATATCCTGTGGAATTAGCAACAGCGTGGATAATTTTGGATGCAGAGCCAATATCTTTTGAAACAGTAATTTTGTAATCCCCTAACCTTGTATCACTGTCGGGGATTTTGAAAGAATATGCAAAAGAACCATCTCCAGATATCTTTAGTGTATCAGAAATTGTAAATCCCGAATTGCCCCCTCCAAGTGCACTAGATGCAAGCGCTGCATTTTTTGTTTGAATGATTTCTAAATCCATAAACGCAATCCACTGCTGGTTTAATCTGCCAGTAATGGTAACAGTTTCACCTAAACCATAAGCATCCTTATCAGTCCACAATGATATTGCTTTTGTTTCTTTGATGTCTTTTACAACTTCAAAAAATATCTGTGCACCCTTGTCAAAATATTCTGCAGTTATAGAATATTGCCCATAAACAGGATTTACAGTAGTGAGAAACACTTTGGTAGAAAATTGTCCATTTGTAGGATAAAGAGTGCCAGTAGATGCTACGTTTCCATTTGGATCCTTTATAGTAAATTTCAATCCCTCAAATGGAATTATTTTTGTAGCAACACTAGTTATTAACAAAGAATCCCCTGGGAGATATTGTGATTTATCAGTAGTAAGACTTAGAGAACCTTCTTCTTGGACAACACTTGTTTTAGTTTTATCATCAACAGAGAAATGGGTTTGAGAGGATGCGCCACCATAAATAACTGAAACATTGTATGTGCCCTTGTTTATTCCAAGAACTTTTTGAAGATTCAAAGTGGTTTTATAATTTAATTTTAAATCAGGATAAAGGGATATTGTTTTATCAAAATTAGGACCGGAGATTTTTATCAGTATTTCATCTGCATGGAAATATGGTTTTTCAATAAAGACTTGTTTTGAAACACTTCCTTGAATAATAGCAGTTTCATCAAACAAATATGAAGACTTGTCTGTAGATATAGAAACCATGATACTATCTGATTCTTTTACAGATGTTAACTTGCCATTTGAAGAACCAGCTGTAGAAATTACAAATTTCCAATCAGATACATTATCTGTATCATATCCATCATAGATTCTTTGCCAAGATGAAAAATCATTTAATATATCAGAAAATAAAGGAGTCTTATCTACAACCATTGCATTTTTGTCTTTTAGCTCTACAATTTCGTTATTATCAGTAAACCACAAACTTTGGTATGAAAATGTCAAAAACTTTCCAGGTTCAATAAATGTACCAGTTGGGATAGTCAATGTTTTCTTCAATCCAGTGGTAGATGCAATTTGCCATCCACTGATATCGATTTTAGAACTAGTCGGGTTATAGAGCTCAACCCATTCTGAAATAGATTTAGAATCATCACCTGGAGGATTAATATCGATTTCATTTATCACGACATGATTTGCAGATTGAGCATTTGCTGTGAGAACCAATCCACTAAAGAGTAAAATAGAAAATAAGATTAAGATATTTTTCATGTTTTCCTGTATTAAGTCCATAAAAGTCTCATTTTAGAATTGAATTGAGGAAAAGTTGAGCTAGTTGTTAAAGTCATATATCTTAAAATCAACATATAATAATTGATTTTTATCGTTTTAAGGCATCCGTAGAAATCATTCGTCTGCAGAGTCGCAATTTGGGCATTTTTGATCAGTGATTTTAGAACCACAGTCAACACATATGCCTTCACCCATCTCTTTTTTGATGGATTTTGCCCTAATTTCTACATAGAATTTTATTCCAAAATACATGACAATTACAATTAACACAGCATATACTGGCGCCATAAACGGAATCAGACCTATCATGAAAAGCAAAAGACCTACAATGAGAAGAATATCTCGCTTTTCAAATTTCAACAGAAACGATGTGCTTCATAATTCATAAAAACATGCCGGAGCTCAGAGCTATTAATTTTACTTCATATCAAATTCATTACTCTAACTCTTCCTCATTGCTCGGCAATAAAGTTAGGATGTTATTTGATAATAAGATAATGATGGTGGGATCGGCGTGATTTGAACACACGACCTCTGCGTCCCAAACGCAGAATCATACCAAGCTAGACCACGATCCCAGTAAATCCTAAGAATTGCCCAATTTAAGCTTGACAGATACAAAGTAGGTATACAACAAAATTGTTTGTAGATAGCGTAAACACACCTAAAGATATAACAAAAATACAATAAATCATCATTGCACACGCAGGAAATTATCTTAGACGGTGATCTAGATAGTCAAGAAAAGGAACTAAACGAAATAAGCATTCTTCAAGATTTTGGTTTAGAAGAAGATGAGGCACAGACATATGTTGGATTAGCAAGGCTAGGGTTTGCCAAAGCAAGTGAGATTAGTAATTTTACAAAAATTGAGAGGGTAAGAACATATAAGATTTTAGAGAATTTAAAAAATTTAGGATTTGCAACTTCAACATTGTCTTCACCGATTAAATTTTCAGCAAATGATCCAGAAACAATATTAAAAAACATCATATTAAAACAAAAACAAAAAGTAGAGAATTTAGAAAAAAACGGCTCTAAATTTTTAAAAATTTTATCAAATCTAAAACTTTGTGAATCAGAAATAGAACTCCCAAAATTAACTATAGTTTCAAACAGAGAGAACATTTATGATCAAATGATAAAAATAATTGAAGATACAAATGATGAATTACATATTGTATTGACTCCTTCTGATATAATACGAATGTATTATACTCCAGTTCGAGAAGCCATAAAAAATGCATTCCAACGAAAGGTCATAATTAAATTAATGACAGATATTGAAATTTCAACAAAACTTGAATATGTACAAAGACTTGGAATTAAATATTTTAAAATTACAACGTTGCCCACATCTGGACGACTGCTTTGCAATAAATCTCAAGTATTGATGTCAGGAAATACATCATCATATTCAAATAAAAATAAAAACGAAGAATCAGTCATGGTTACAAACTCAAATGACATAGTTAGAAATATGCAGAGTTTATGTAAATTTTTGTGGGAAACTGGTAAAGGAATTCATGCAGAGAATAAAAATAACAGAAAAGTAAAACAAAAAAAATCCACCATACTAGTTATAGATGATGATCCTGACGCAGTAAATATTTTTGCAGAGTATTTAGAGATTAAAGGAATCTCTTCTGTAGAAAGATGCACTGACGGTGGAAAAGCACTTGAAATATTTAAGAAAATTCGTCCAGAAGTTGTATTTTTAGATATTATGATGCCAGATTTTGATGGATTTTATCTTCTGGATGAAATCCGCAAGATAGATCCTCAAGCCAAAGTAATTATGGTTACAGCAGATCAAAGTACTGCCACCAAGAAAAAACTACGAGAGATCAAACCTACAGATGTTATTTACAAGCCGTATGAGATCAAGCAAATTATGAGATGTTTAGAAGCAGAATCATATAGATCATAGTAATGAGAAAAGCACAAGAATATAATATCAAAACACAGAGATAATCATTTTAAAGGTAGGTAAAAAAAGAAAAACATTGCAATTAGAAGATTATCTCAAAGCTGGAAAGATTGCAGCTGAAGTAAGAGAGATGGTAAGAGAGAGAAATTGGGTTGGAAAAACAGTTTACGAGGTTTGTGAGGAAGTAGAAAATCAAATTAAAAAAAGAGGCGCAAAATGTGCATTTCCTGTAAATGCAAGTATTAATGAAATTGCAGCTCATTATACAGCAGAGCCAAACGATCCCATAGTAATTGCAGAATCAGATTTGGTCAAAATTGATCTTGGTGCTCAAATCAATGGATACATTGCAGATACGGCAGTTACGGTTTGTCAAGATGCACAGTATGATGGATTGATCAAGACTGCAGAAGAGGCATTAAGTAATGCAATGTCTGTGATTAAAGTTGGAGTCAAAGCAAGTGACATTGGACGAACAATAGAAAAAACAATAAAACAAAACGGATTCAAGCCAATCGCAAATCTTAGTGGTCATTCTTTAGGACAATATACAATACATGCAGGAAGATCCATTCCAAATATTTGGTCCATTGGTGGATTCACATTAGCAGAAAATACAGCTTATGCGTGTGAACCATTTGTCACTACAGAAAAAGGAGGAGGTTTTGTAAGAAACGGTAAAATAAAAAACATATTTGCACTAAATTCGAGAAAAAAAACAAAAAACTATGAAGCAGACAAATTACTAGATTACATATGGGAGAATTTTAACATGTTACCTTTTGCATTAAGATGGTTTACAAAAGATTGGGAGGAAAAAAGAGCTAGAGAATTATTAGAATTTCTAATTAATAAAAAGTCAGTTCAAGCATACCCAGTATTAATTGAAATAAACGAACAAAGAGTTGCTCAGGCAGAACATACGTTTATTCCAAATGAGGACGGGGTTACAGTAACAACTATTTCTCAATAATTTCGCCAAAGATTTTTTCTATCATAGTCATTCCATTACAGGAGTCACATTTTGAGGTCTCAGCAAAAAGAAAATCACCATCTTTGAATTTTCTTTTTCTTTCAAAATTACATTGCTTACATTTTTCCATAGTGTATGTAATGGTGATTTTTTCTTTTGAAAACATTATTGCGACACACCCATTGTATTTCCTACACCGATTAACAGAATTGATTGACCAGGTTTTGTATTATCATGAATCATATCATAGATTTGTGAGCGTACATTGTCTGCTTTGTCTGCTATATCTTTAGTCATCAGGGTGATTGCCTCTTTGACTGATTGTTTTACTACAATTGCAAAAATAGGGATATTATTTTTTGTTGCAATATCTTCTATTTGAAATCGTTCAGTTCCAATACCTCCTATCGCAGCACCAAATCCCTGTGCAGTGGTTGCAGATTCTTCACCCTCCATTTTTAGCGAAGCATCCACCATAATTATAAAATCAGGTTTATTTTTAGCAACGATTTTCTCTACTGCATCGCCAGGTCTGCCAACAGTTGAGCCAGGACCTTCGGCTTTTAACAAAAATAATTTTCTTTCATCAAATTGGGTTTCACTAAGAACAGTTTGAAAAGCGATAGATTCCTTTTTGGTGCCAAGCATCATTTGACCTACAACCATAGGGCCTATACCATCACCTATGGGTTGACACATTTTAAAAGATGGGATGGCTTTTTGCATTGCTTCAGCTTCTTCCATAATAAATGGAAGAATCATTTGAAGTGGTAAAATTAAAGGGTAATTATTTTGTTTTTTTGCAGTCAAGTACATGTGATTAATTACCTTGTAAATCATTTGCAAAGAAGTAGCAATTTCCAGAAGTGTTTGAATTTTGCTTAATTCCAATTCACTTGTTTGAGGAGATAATGATTTCACATGTTGTCTAGTATAGTCTTCTCTAGATCTTATAGTGTGTCTGATTTTAGATACAATTCCATTTGGATCCATATCAACTGGCATTATTGTAAAATAATCTAAAAAACGATCAATCTTTTTGGTGGGGTCATCTTTTGGATTCATATTTTTTTTGATATAATCGATCAATTCGTTTCTAGATTGAGTTTTGTAATTATCTAGTTTGTTTATTCCTTTTTTTATTTCTCCAGATGTTATTGCTAATTGAATCCTCTGTCCATAGAAAACAAAAATGAAAATTGGCAGAATCCAAATCAGCATCATTATTGGGTTGGACTGATCATTTGTCCCAAAGATCTGATTAAAATCAATATTTGTAAAATCCAACAGAATCAAAAATAGGCAGATCTAAATTAAATCATTCGTATAATCAAGATTGGATAAAAATTGTAGGCTGTTGGAATTATGAAAAATATCTACTCGAAGGTGAAAAAATGGCGAGTGCTTTTATTATAGTTCTGATAGAAAAAACCTGAATATGCCACAAACCAAGCCTATTGTAAGCGTAGAAAATGTTGTAGCATCTGCTTCAGTAGATCAAAAGATGGACTTGAATGAGATCACAAGAACATTCCCAGATGTTGAATACCATCCTGATCAATTTCCAGGTCTGGTTTTTAGACTCAAGAGTCCAAAAACAGCAACTTTGATTTTCACATCAGGAAAAATGGTATGCACAGGTTCAAAATCTGAAGAAATGGCCAGAAAAGCAGTAAAAACAGTAGTACAAAAACTTCGAAAAGGCGGGATTAAAGTAAAAAAAGATGCTACAGTTGAAATCCAAAACATTGTAGCATCAATTAACCTAGGTGGAAAAATTCATCTTGAGCAGGCTGCAAGAACTCTACCGAGAAGCATGTATGAGCCAGAACAATTTCCAGGATTGATTCATAGAATGTTAGACCCAAAAACAGTAATTTTGTTATTCTCTTCTGGAAAACTTGTATGTACTGGTGCCAAAAAAGAACCAGATGTATACAGATCTGTGAATAACTTACATGCGTTATTAGAAGAAAAAAACTTGATGATCTACGATTAATCGTAGATTAAATTTATTTTCAAATTATTTTATTGGGCTACCTAAAGGAATGTCTTCATTTACGGTTAACCAAAATGGTTTATCATCAACATCAGCTGCTAATAGCATTGCATTTGACTCTATGCCTGCCATGGTTTTAGGTTCCAAGTTTGCAATGACTATAACAATTTTTCCCACAACAACTTCGGGTTTATAATATTGTGCACCACCAATTATCACATTTCTTTTTTCATTTCCAAGATCAATAATTCCTTTAATAATTCTGGTTTTACCTGGAATTGGTTCAGTTGAAATAATTTTTGCTACACGAATATCTAATTTTGCAAAATCTTCATATGATACATAAGTCATACAAAGTCCTGAATTAACCTGTTAAAATGAATTTCGAAATTTTATATTAAAGATTTTTTATCAATGCCACTTGTCTCAATTTCATATTTTAAAGCCGCAGGAAGTTCAATGTATTTTTTATTAACTAATTCAGTTATTTGGTCATCTGGAACATTTACAATTTTTAGTAACTTGGCGCGTTGATGAGCGTATGCATTTTTCCAGAATCCGGCTCCATCAAATGTTCCAATTTTTGGCATGTATCGTGAGGGTTTCATTTTAAGGGTAATTGACTGTGACGGAAGTTTGGCAATTGCCGTTAGAACTGGAGTTACTGTTCTGGATTTTAGGCATGTTGCCCATCACAGCCAATATAGCATCAGATAGGAATCTAATATATTTAATGCGAAATCAACGAGTAAAAGATGGCAGAAATTCAAATTTCAGTTGAAATTAGTGCTCCAATAGACAAAGTTTGGGACATAGTATCAAATTTGGATAACGAGCCAGAGTTTTGGAAGGGAACTAAAGAGGTAAAAAATCTGTCAAAAAATGGAGATACAATCACTAGGGAGATAACCATTGCATTTAGAGATCAAAAATGCATGCAAGAAGTTAAGATACAACCTAAAGAGAAAATAGAAATCACATTCACAAAAGGGATCATAGACGGAATTAAAATCATCACATTAACTACAAAAGATGAAAAAACAGTATTGAAAGCTAAATGGGACATCAAGCTTACAGGTATGATGGGAATGTTCACAGGAGTAATAAAAAAACACATTGAAAATGGAACAGTGCAGGCACTGCAAAAAATCAAAGAACAAGCAGAGAGATAAGATTTATGGAATTAATTGTTGATGTATTGAATTATTCATTAACGGTCATTTTAATCGGAGTGTCTTTTGCATGGGTGTTTTTAATTAAATCACTGATGGATTCAGCTAGATTTACTCCATACCTAGATAAATTTGAGAGTAAAGTTCACAACAATCCCAAGGTTTCAATTATTCTTCCTGCAAGAAATGAGGAGGAGTTTATTGGAAAATGTTTGGATTCATTAATCAATCAAGACTATACAAATTATGAAATTATTGTAATTGATGACTCATCAGATGATGCAACAAATAAAATTATTTCAGAATATGCAAAAAAAAGTACCAAAATAATACCAGTCAATGCGAGAACAAAACCAGATGGTTGGATGGGAAAAAATTGGGCATGTATGGAAGGATACAAAAAAGCAACTGGAGAACTTTTGTTATTTACAGATGCAGATACAAAACATTCAGAAAAAGTTATTTCACTTGCGGTATCACATTTACTTTCTTTTAATTTAGATGCATTATCGGCAATTCCAAAAATGCGAGTGATGGACTTTTGGACAGCAATTACACTTCCCATGATTTCGGTATTTCTTCATTCAAGGTTTTCAGCAATTAGGGTAAATAATCCTGCAAAAAAAACAGCGTATTTTTTTGGTAGTTTTTTCATAATCAAACAAAAAACCTACGAATCAGTAGGAATGCATGAAGGAGTCAAGCATGAAATTATTGAGGATGGGGCACTTGGGAAAAAAGTAAAAGAGTCAGGACATAAAATGAGAATTGTAAGAGGAGATCACCTAATTGAAGCGGTGTGGGCACGAGATAAAACCACATTATTTAACGCACTCAAAAGACTCATGGTTCCGCTGTATCTTCAAAGTGAAAAAATAGCAATAGGTAGCTTTTTTGCAGTTTTGTTTTTACTTTTTATGCCATTTCCCATCTTAGCATATTCTGCATCAGGAATACCAGAGGCAGGGTCATTTTCAATTCTATTTGTTGTTTCAACAATTGCTTCAATTACGATTTACATTGGAGCAATAATTGAGGTAAAGAGACTATTGAAATTAAGATTAGTCTATGTTTTGTTTGCACCTATAGGGAGTTTTGTGGTTGTATTAGGTTTTTTGAGTGGGTTACTACATGCTAAAAACAACACTGTGTCTTGGAGAGGAAGAGAGTATTCAATGAAAGACCACATTCAAAATTCAATTAATGTATAGCAATACTTTTACATAGAAAATCAAGTAGCGATTTTGAATGAGTAAATCAGAAATGTTAGTAGGAGTTGCAATAGGTGCTGTAATTGTCACAGTCATTTTTGCAATTTTTCTAATAGCGCCACCTACTGCGATTAAATCTGAAGTTAGTATAAATGATAAATCAATCCCAAATGTTACTGAAAAACCAATTTCAGAATATTCAAAAAATCTTTCATTGGTTGAAATATTTGAAAAATCAGAACCAGGAGTAGTTAGAGTTAATGTTCAGAGAACAGATCAATCAAATGGGACAAGTGGAATTGGATCAGGTTTTGTTTTTGATAAAAAAGGGCACATAATTACAAATGCCCATGTTGTAAAGAACGCAAAAAAATTAGTAGTTACATTTCTTGATGGTCGTTCATATAATGCAGAATTGATCGGCTATGATGAATTTACAGATATGGGAGTAATCAAAGTAAATGCGGACTTGTCATTATTACACCCATTATCACTAGGAGATTCATCTAATCTTAAAGTTGGAGAATCCATCGCTGCGATTGGAAACCCATTTGGTTTGTCAGGGTCCATGACATCCGGAATTGTAAGTCAACTAGGGAGACTTTTACCTTCTGGGTCAGGATATTCAATTCCAGATGTAATTCAGACAGATGCAGCAATTAACCCAGGAAATTCTGGTGGTCCATTATTGAATATGCGTGGAGAAATTGTTGGAATAAACACAGCCATACAGTCCACAACAGGGGAATTTACAGGAGTTGGATTTGCAGTTCCATCCCAAACAATAGCAAAGATCATTCCAAAATTAATTGAAGATGGAACATATCATCATCCATGGATTGGGATAACTGGAAGAGATATCGAACCTGATCTTGCCAAAGTGTTAAAGCTAAATGATACGGTCGGATTTCTCATAGTTTCAGTAATTAAAGATAGTCCAGCAGAGAAAGCTGGGTTACATGGTTCCAACCAAACTGTAGAAATAGACGGTATGAAATATCAGATTGGGGGAGATATTATTTTATCAGTAGACGGTAAGCAAGTAAGAAAAATAGACGATATTCTGATCCATCTACAGAGGGCAAAATCGGTTGGTGATGAAATGGTTTTAGAGATTCTACGTGATGGTAGAACAACTAACGTTACAGTTAACTTAGAAGAAAGACCTAATTGAAATTAAAACAATACAAGCATAAATACTTCTAGACAAGCAAAACAACTATTGAACAAACTTGTGTTAAACTCTGAGAGTTTAAACAATGTTTTAGAAGACAAGGCAATTTCCAGAGAGGAAATTATACAAACATATGAAAATTCACAAAATAATTCCACAGAGTTATTTTCAACAGCTCAGATGCTAAGAGAGAAATTTAAAAAAGATTCAGTTACATTTTCAAAAAAAGCATTTTTCAATATCGTGAATTTGTGTAAGGACACATGTTCATACTGTACATACAAAGCAGAGCCAAGAGAAGAAAAAACATCATTAATGTCAAAGCAAGAAATAAAGCAACTTTTGAGTCTTGCAAAAAAATACAGATGTGTTGAGGCATTATTTGTAACAGGGGAGCAACCTGAGCAAAGATACCAAGAGGCACGAGATTGGCTAAATACAAATGGGTTCAAATCAACTACAGAATATTTGATTCATGCATCTGAATTAGCTATAGAAATGGGATTGTTTCCTCATACTAACGCAGGAAATTTAAATAAAGAAGACATGAAAGAATTACAAAAAAGCAATGTTTCGATGGGTATAATGTTAGAAAACATTAGTGAGAGACTAACAAAAAAAGGAATGCCTCATTATTTAGCAGCAAGTAAGAAACCAAAAGCAAGACTCGAGGTGCTAGAAAATGCAGGCAGATTAGGAATTCCGATGACAACTGGAATACTAATAGGGATAGGTGAAACTCCAACTGAAATAATAGATTCAATTTTAGCAATAAGAAAATTACAAGAAAAGTATGGAAACATACAAGAAGTCATTGTACAAAATTTTCAACCAAAACAAGACACTGTGATGAAGGAATTTCCTCCAACAGATGAAAAATATTTCAAGAGAATTGTTGCATTAACGAGAATAATCATTCCAAAAATGAACATACAAATTCCTCCAAATTTATCTCCGAATTCATATCATAGTTTCCTAACAGTTGGAATTAATGATTGGGGGGGAATTTCTCCACTTACACCAGATTATGTGAATCCTGAATTTTCTTGGCCGGAGATTAAAAAAATTGAGCAAAATTCAAAAAATGCAGGATTTGAATTAAAATGCAGATTTCCAGTGTATCCAGAATTTTTTTCATTTATTGGCAAAGAGTTAAGAAGTAAGATGAAAAGTATCGAAGATGAAGAGGGTTTGGTAAGAGCGGAGTATTGGAAATGAGTATCAACATAGATGTATTGCTTAAAAATTCAGATTCTTCAGTCTCTGAAATTTTAAACAAGTCATTATCAGATAAAGAAATATCTGCAAAGGAAGGATTAACACTGTACAATACATCAGGAATAGATTTTCATTTAGTAGGATTGGTTGCAGATGAAATTAGAAAAAGAAGAGTGGGCGATACAGTCACATATGTTGTAAATAGAAACATCAACTTTACCAATGTGTGTATCAAGCAATGTGGTTTTTGTGCATTTAGCAGAGATTTTAGAGAGGAGGAAGGTTATTTCCTTCCAACAGAAGAAATTGTAAGACGAGCAAAAGAAGCCTATCAGTTAGGGGCAACTGAAGTATGCATTCAAGCTGGTCTTCCACCAGATATGGATGGAGATTTGTATGAAAATATATGCAGAGAAATTAAAAAAGAAATTCCAGATATTCATATTCATGGATTTTCTCCAGAAGAAGTTCTTTATGGAGCATCAAGATCGAGTACTACAATTAGAGAATATTTACAGCGACTCAAAGAATCTGGAGTAAATACTCTGCCAGGAACAGCTGCAGAAATATTGGATCAAAAATTAAGAGACAGGATTTCGCCTGGAAGAATTAGTGTAAAAGATTGGATTGAAGTTATCAAAACTGCTCATAGTATTGGAATCAATACAACTTCAACTATGATGTTTGGACATATTGAAACAGCTGAAGACAGGGTTAATCACATTGCAAAAATCAGAGAGATTCAAAAAGAGACGGGCGGATTTACAGAGTTTGTTCCACTTAATTTTATTCATAGTGAAGCACCAATGTACAAACATCAAATACATGATGAGATAAGACAAGGGGCAAGTGGTAATGATGTATTATTGACACATGCAATTGCAAGAATTATGCTAAATAATCACATTGACAATATTCAAATGTCATGGGTAAAAGAAGGACAAAAAATGTCACAGCTATTGTTAATGTGGGGAGCCAATGATTTTGGTGGGACATTAATCAATGAAAGTATTTCAACATCTGCAGGTTCTAATCATGGTCAGTTGATAAGACCAAAAGAGATAAGAAGATTAACTAGAGAAATTGGAAGAATACCTGCAGAAAGAAGCACTAATTACAAAATATTAAAAAGGTTTGACAAGGATGGCGAAATAGACGATGAGTTGGATAAAATTGCAGATTCATCTAAATTTGGTTCATATGCAGAGCTAATCAAAATTAACAAATTTAAATACAAAAATCCCAGAGTGCAATAATTATTGCAAATCACATAATCCAGTATTAATGGAAGATAAGAGTAAATTTTTCCAAATTGTTATTCTTAGAGCAAATAGGCACAAAACAAGGTGTAAAAAAACAATCTAGATTGATCAACAAAGCTCGAGTTTAACATTAATAAGGTAATGTACCGTACTGTACGGTATGATGCGAGCAAGACTAACATACATACCTGTAGAAGTAGCTGACCAATTCGAGGATTTTATTATAAAACGAGATGTTCAAATACTTGATGCGGTGAAAGCAAGAACGCGGGATTACAGTACATTATCTCTTTTGAAATTACTGTATCAACTTAGAGGAAACCCGATGACGTTTTCAGATTTGTATTCAAAATCGAAAATAAGAATGAAAAGATCATTTCTTAATTACCTACATCTTTGTGTAAATTACAACTTTATACAAAAAGAAGCGGTCGGAGCAAATGTGATCTATTCATTAACAGACAAAGGAAGAATAATGTTGAATCTGTTTATTCAAAAAAGTAATTAGATAGAACAATTGACGGAAATAATGCAAGGAGAGTTTCCAGAAGCAGAAATATTTGAAATTAAAAAAACAGAACTCAACAGTCCAATAATATTTGCAGGATTTGTAGGAGCAGGTCTTGTAGGACCACTTGCAGTCAATCACATAATTGAGCAATTGAAAATGGAAGAAATAGGATTGATGAGATCAAAATACCTTCCACCATCAACAGTTTTTATGAATGGGAGATTACGTCATCCTTTCAGAGTCTATGCAAATAAAGAAGGCACGATATGTACGATAATATGCGAAATAACATTAAGGATGGAGGGAATTTACTCTATTGTTTCAGCTATTTTGGATTGGAGTGATAAGAACGGTTCAAAAGAAATGGTAATCCTAGATGGAATTCCAAGTGAGGAACATGATGATAAAGCATATTGTGCAGCAAGAGAAGATTTGATAAGAACGATGGCAGACAAAGACATCAGTGTAATTCCTCAGGGATTCATCACAGGAATTCCAGGTGGAATTTTAAACGAATGCATTGTAAGAAAGATTCAAGGAATTGCATTGCTTGTAAAAGCAAATAAAACATTACCAGATCCTGCAGCAGCTGCGACACTGATAGAGGCACTAAACAGATTTTACGATATGCAAATAAATACGTCAGATTTGGAGAAAGAAAAAGACAGGATTAATTCAGAATTTGGGGAATTATCACAAAAATATGTTAAACATAGAGAAGAATTTGCCGGTATGTACATGTGATTTAGACCAGGCAAATTCTTTTATTCACAGCAAATACGCATGAAACTATGGTCTTAACCTACAAAAAGGCAGGCGTGGACATAACTAAAATCAAACAAAGCCAAGCAGCAATAGGCAGGCTAATTGAATCCACACATAAACTTCAAAAAATGGCAAAGATAGCGCATGGTTTTGGACATTATGCCGGAATAGTAGAGATTCCAGGAGAAAAACTATTAGCTACACATACTGATGGTGTAGGAACCAAAGTAGTAATTGCAAATTTGATGAAAAAATACAATACAATTGGAATTGATTGTGTTGCAATGAATGTAAATGATATAATCTGTATTGGTGCAACACCAGTGTCATTTGTAGATTACATTGCTGCAAACAAAAATGATCAAAACATTTTCAAAAAAATTGTGGAAGGATTAGTAACAGGTGCAAAAAAATCTGCAATGCCTATTGTCGGAGGAGAGACAGCAATAATGCCAGATGTCATTGCAGGAAAAGGATTTTCATTTGATTTAGCAGGGATGGTAGTAGGCCTCGTATCAAAAAAAGACATAGTACTTGGAAATAAAATAAAAACAGGAGACATAATCATCGGGGCAAAAAGCAGTGGGATTCACTCAAATGGATACTCACTTGCAAGAAAGGCTCTATTAACAAAATATTCTGTAAAAGACAAAGTTAAAGGGGTCGGAGTCATAGGAGATGCACTGTTAACTCCAACGGAGATTTATGTAAAACCAGTTTTAGAAATCGTCCAAAAATGCAAAGTGAATGGATTAGCTCACATAACAGGTGGAGCATTTACTAAACTAATGAGGTTAAAAGAAATTGGATTTGAAATAGACAATTTACCAAAGATTCCTCCAATCATGAAATTAATAGAAGAGCAAGGTGTAAAACAAGAAGAGATGTACAAGACATTTAACATGGGAGTGGGGTTTTGTGTCATATCACCAAAAGAACAAGCAGATGAAATTAAATCAATTTTCAAAAAACATAAAATTGCAAGTCAGAACATAGGACAGATAATATCGAAGAGGGGAGTTTTCGTAAATTCTTCTAAAATAATATAATTATACAAATACGAAATAATTTTCAACCAAATACCACCTTATATTAGCAATTACTGAAGTTAGATTGAGAGAAAAATGGTAGCAGAGTCAGATTTAATTCAAACAATTATTGGGTTAGGAATTTTATTATTTGCTGCGAAATTAATGGCTGAGCTGTTTCTTAGGCTCAAACTTCCAATTGTTCTTGGGGAGTTAATTGCAGGTATTGTCGTAGGACCATTTGCGTTAGGAGCATACATTATTGGAACGGATGGATTACCATTGCTTCACATCAATAACGAGATCAAGGTTTTAGGAGAAATGGGGGCAATAGTGATTTTGTTTATGGCAGGATTAGAAATGACACCAAAAGAATTTCTCAAAGGAGGAAAGGCATCATTTACAGTTGCGACGTTAGGAGTAGTCATTCCATTTTTTGCAGGATTTGCAGTTTTTCAGATATTTGGTTTTGATGCATTACAATCAATGCTTATTGCAACAGCATTAACCGCAACAAGTATTGCGATTTCAATTCAAGTGTTAAATGAATTTGGAAAACTCAAAACCCCAGAAGCCCGTCTCATCATAGGAGCTGCTGTAGTAGACGATATTTTAGCAATAGCAGTATTGTCGGTGGTAATATCAATTTCAGGAAGTAGTGGAGGAGTAGAAAACATAGACATCATGGAAGTAACAATCACAATACTTCAGGTATTAGGATTGTTTGCAGTAATGCTTATTGTGGCTGTTGTGATTATGCCAAAAATAATCACACCAAGATTATGGAAAGCCAAAGGCAGTGTAGAGGGAATAGCTACAGCATCATTTTTTGGCGCAGCTGCATTAGCTGGGTCAATTGGACTTTCTCCTATTGTAGGAGCTTTTGCGGTAGGAATGTCACTTTCAACTACCAAAGTATTTGAAAAAGTTGAAGGGTACGTAAGACAGATTGGTCTGATCTTTGCGCCATTATTCTTTGCAATAATTGGTGCACAAGTTGACCTAAGATCAGTTAATTTAGAGATTATTGCTCTAAGCGGAGTAATCATAATACTTGCAATTGTAACAAAACTTGGAGGATGTGGATTACCTGCAATGTATTTTTTGAAAAGCAAAAGGAGTGGAATGAGAGTCGGAATAGGAATGATTTCAAGAGGGGAAGTAGGATTAATCGTAGCTGGCGTAGGCATATCTACAGGAGTTTTAACTTCAAATGTGTATTCAACTATTGTAATTATGGTCGCAGCAACTACTATCATAACACCAATTTGGTTAAAGATGGAATACAAAAAAGACCTAAAAAAGAACGTAGAATCATCAGAAGAAAAGAAAGAGTAATGTTTGTAAAATAATCAAATCAAGATATTGAAAAACAGTAATGGTATTTAATGGATTTATGTACAATGCAATACAAGTATGAATAAGTTGGAGCCCATATTTTCAAAGGCGTGTTCTGAAATTACACAAAATCTATTGACAATAAATGAACCTACTAAAAAACAGGTAAAAGACGAAATAAAAAAAATATGTGCAAAATATGCCCTTGAGCGAATTCCTAGAAATCATGAAATTCTCTCAACGGTAAAAAATGCAGATTTCTCTAAATTACAAAAAGTTTTGCTTAAAAAACCAATCAAAACAGCGTCGGGAGTATCAATAATTGCACTAATGCCAAAACCATATGCGTGCCCTCATGGGAGATGTACGTATTGCCCGGGAGGAATTGAAACAAATTCGCCTAACAGCTATACAGGAAAGGAACCATCAACTCTTAATGCAATTGAAAATCAATTTGATCCCAAACTTCAAATCACAACAAAAATTGAAAAACTGATAGCGTTTGGACATGATCCATCAAAGATGGAAGTAGTAATTGTTGGTGGGACATTTTTATTTATGCCAAAAGATTATCAAGAAAATTTTATCAAATCTTGTTATGACGCACTAAATGGAATTGACTCAAAGAGTTTGGAGGAAGCGAAATCAAATAACGAGCATGCAAAAATAAGAAATGTTGGATTTACAATAGAAACAAAACCAGACTATTGCAAACAAAAACATGTTGATATGATGTTAGACTATGGAATAACTAGAATTGAGATCGGGGTACAATCACTCCAAGAAAGAGTATACAAAATTGTCAATAGAGGACATGATTATAATGACGTGATAGAATCATTTCAAATTTCAAAAGATGCGGGATATAAAATCGTAGCACATATGATGCCAGGTCTACCTACAATGACTCCAGAAGAAGACATTGAAGACTTTAAGAAATTGTTTGAAGATGCTAGTTTCAAACCAGACATGTTAAAGATTTACCCATCTCTAGTAATAGAAAACACTCCACTTTACGAAGAATACAGACGCAGTGAGTATACTCCATATTCAGATCAAGATATGATCAGAGTTTTAACGGAAGTGAAGAAAAATGTCCCAAAATGGGTTAGAATAATGAGAGTACAAAGAGAGATATCACCAAATGAAATCATAGCAGGTCCTAAATCAGGAAACCTTAGACAAATAGTTCACCAAAATCTAAGTAAGCAGGGGATGTCATGTAAATGCATCAGGTGTAGAGAGGCAGGATTGTCAAACAAAAAAACACCCGAGCAGGAGCCGAAATTAACCAGGATTAATTATGAATCATCGGGTGGCAACGAGGTATTTTTGTCATATGAAGATACAAATGATTCAATCTACGGGTTTTTGAGATTAAGAAAACCTAGCATTTTGGCACATAGAAAAGAAATTGGGAAGGATTCATGTATTGTACGCGAATTACATGTTTATGGAAAATCATTGAAGTTGGGAGAAAAAGGAGAAAAAGAAATTCAACATTCAGGATTGGGGAAAAATTTAATGAGAGAAGCTGAAAAAATATCCAAAGAAGAATTCGATGTCAAAAAAATTCTAGTTATTAGTGCTGTAGGAACAAGAGAATATTATCAGAAATTAGGGTATTCGTTATATGGACCATATATGACAAAATCATTGAATTAGGAAATGTCAGAACAAGAAATATTTGGAAAAGGAACATGGATAGATAAATTAGCTCATGAATTACTAGAACGAGAAAAATCCATAGGTAGAAGTTTAGATCTTTTAAGAGTTGAAAGTGGTCTTGGAGCTTCCGGAGTACCACATATTGGCAGTTTAGGAGATGCAGTAAGAGCATATGGAGTTAAGCTTGCTCTAGAAAACTTTGGATACAAATCAGAATTAATTGCATATTCGGACGATTTAGATGGTTTAAGAAAGATTCCAGAGGGATTTCCGGATTCTTTAGAAGAACATTTGGCAAAACCAGTATCATTAATCCCAGATCCATTTGGTTGTCATGAATCATATGGAATGCACATGAGCAGTATTCTTTTGGATGGTCTTGACAAAATGGGAATAAAATATGAATTTAGAAGAGCAAGAGACACATACAAAAATGGATTGCTAAAAGATCAAATTCACACAATTTTGCAAAACAGCTCAAAAATAGGAGACAAAATTTCAGAACTTGTAGGTCAAGAAAAATATCAAAAATTTCTTCCGTATTTTCCAGTCTGTTCAAACTGTAATAGACTTTACACTGCAGAAGCATTTGAGTACATATCAGATGAAAAGAAAGTAAGATACAAGTGCCATGATGCAGAAATTGGCTCTAAAATGATCAGAGGCTGCAACCATCAAGGAGAAGCAGACATTACAAAAGATCTAGGAAAACTAGCATGGAAAGTAGAATTTGCTGCCAGATGGGCTGCATTTGATATTAGATTTGAAGCATATGGAAAAGACATCATGGATTCTGTAAAAGTAAATGACTGGGTATCAGATGAAATTTTGCACTTTCCACATCCTCATCATGTCAAATATGAAATGTTTCTAGATAAAGGAGGAAAAAAGATTTCAAAATCATTGGGAAATGTAGTTACAGGACAGAGATGGTTAGAATTTGGCAGTCCAAAATCCATATTGTTGCTGTTATACAAAAGAATTACAGGGGCTAGAGAATTAGGATTAGAAGACATTCCATCATTAATGAATGAGTATAACGAATTAGAAGACATATTTTTTGGAAAAATCAAAGTGGATAATCAAGCCAAATTAATCAAATCAAAAGGACTCTATGAATATGTAAATTTACTAAATCCTCCAAAAAAATCAGACGTTCATGTCAATTATAGATTGTTAGTCGAATTGGCCAAAATGTTCAAAGAGAACAGAACAGAAAGAGTCATGAAAAAATTATTAGATTACGGTGTAATTAAAAATCCAGAACCAGAAATAGAAAAGTTAATTGAACTTGCAGGAAATTTTGCAGATGAATTTGACCATCAAGAAAAAATAGAAATAAGCATAGATGAATCAATAAAAAATGTGTTAAAATTACTAGTGAATGCACTCAATGAAGAAAAAGAACCAGAAGATATTCAAAATACAATATATCAAATCGCAAAATCAAATAATGTAGAACCAAAAGATTTCTTCAAAACATTATATCAGATAATACTAGGCACATCAAGGGGACCTAAAATTGGTCCGTTAATCACAGATATTGGAAGAAAACAAGTCGCTAAAACACTCTCAGAATACATCTAAGAAATGCCTCATAATGAACACAACAAAACGAAAGGCGGTGGAAGTTTTACTATGATAATAATTGGGGCAATGCTCCTGATTTTAGCTCCCAACATATATCCAGATTATCGAGAACTAGGAACAATTTCACTGATTGGTGGAATTCTAATTGGGGGAATTGGTTTTTACATCAAGTTTGTTCGAACAAGAGTAAAAAATTAAAGAAACGTTCATCTTTTGGGGAAATTTGTGATAATCATGGGTCTTTTTGGAAAGAAAAAAGAGCAATCAGATAAAATGGAATCTGAAAAAAATGAAGAGATCATTTTAAAGGAGTCACTTGAAACAGAAGTAGAAAGTTTACAAAAAGAATTCAGAACAAAACAAGAAGAAATTGAAAACATTACAAAAAAACTTAATGATGTAAAAGAAGAATACGGCATAGCAACAAGCAATTTGATGTCAGTAAAAAAAGAATCAAACCAAAAAAAGATGGAATTAGATACAATATATTTAGAATACAAAGACATTAAATTAAAATTAAATGACGTAAATGAAAAATTTAACAAAAATAAAAAATCAATTGAAGAATTAGATAAGGTAGAAACAAATCTTTCAAAAAAGAAACAAGAACTTGAAAAGATAACAAAAGAGTATAATGAAATTAACGATAAATTCATAGAAGAGCAGTCTTCTTTACATCAAATACGTACTCAACAAATTGAGACACAAAAAGAACTAGAGGCAATAACTTCAAGGTTATACAATGCCAAACAAGAAGAAAAAAATATTCAGAGTAATTTTAATGGAACGGGTGTTTTTTCACATAATGAAAAAGAGTTCATAGAAAGTACAGATAAAAAAGAAATGAAAGGAGTGATAGAAGCTGCAAGTGTAGTTGTGGGTTCATTAAAATCAAAATTAAGTTTGGCAGAAAAGGAGATTGAGACAGTTCAGGCGTTATTAGAAAAGGAGCGTAAAGAGCACAATCAGACTAAAAACGAGTTTGAAAAATTAAAAGAAAGTCAAGGTTCAAAGTAATACAAACTATAATTAAATAATATTTAATTTTCAGATTTAACGCATAAAATCTACAAGATAGAGTGAGAAAAAGAAAAAGGCAATACCGCCACCAATAATACCAACCCAAGTAGCAATCATCTTAATTTTAGACATTATTCATGAATTCAAAAAACAGGTTATTGAATCTACTTAATCGTGAAAAAATTATCCATAGATTAAACAGTGTTCACATTCACAATTATCCTGTTGTTTTAATTTTACTAGACATTTTTTGTGTTGGCCAGCTTGGCATTGAACACACACCTGATCAATATTATCGACACGGGTGTATTTTTTTGATTGATCAAAACCAAATCCACCGTCTTGAGGTCCAACCATATTATCAATACATCAAAGCAGTATTTCTACTTCACTAAGTAAGTGCTTTTTCAATTGAATTTTTTAGATCTGTTCGGTATGTTTCAATAACTCCCCGAATTTCAAAAACATCAACAAATCCACTTGAAGATGCACGTGTTGCTTTGAGAAGATAATGTAAAGTACCTTCCTCAATCTTACCCACATAATATCCATAAAGAAAGTCCACTTGGTTTTCACATTTCCAAATTTTTTTGACATTGGGAAAAGTTTGATGGATTTCAGAAGGTATGTCCCTTATTCGTAGTTTAACATAATCATCAATTGATTTTCGTATGGATGAATCATGCAGCATGTGTAAAATCAGTCAGAGATACTTATTTTTTAGTCATTATTTTTGTCATGCTTTTTTTCAGAATTAGGTTTATCCCATAAATGCATAGTTCCACGAATCATAAAAGAGCCAACAATAATTGCAATTATTCCCCCTATAATAAAAAGAAAAAAACGCCCTATATTCTTGATATTAGTCAATGCATGCAATATGCCTCATGTATAATTATAATTGTCTATAATCAAGTTCAAAATAGAGAGGTATTATGAATTGCAATAATAAGAAGATTGGATGTTATCACGATAATTCAATTCACTATGAGGGAAATGGCAGATGTCTTGTAAAAGGATGTAAATGTGAAAAGTATCAAGGAAAAAAATAAACAAGAATCAAAGAAAAATGGGTTCTTGGCACCAATACAAAATAGATTAAGCAAAATCATACAATACATCTACGGTAATGGCATTCACTTGAGACTAGATAATTTTTTTTCTAAGTCTTGAATTTCTTTTTGATATACTTCAGATTTGTGCTGAGCAAATTCTTTTTGTGCAAGAATTATTGCAATTAATGCTTTTTCGTAACCAGGATCGTTTTCTTTGAGTACAGTGCAGGAATCAAGTGATGTTAAATGACCAGTGACGGTAGCCATTGCACCTTTTTGATTAAATTGTACAATTCCTTCAAATGCTTCAATTAGCATGTAACCAGATTCGGCTTTACATTTGTATGTCACTCTACCTGTTTCAGTATTAAATAATTGAGTTATTCCACCAGGTATTTTTGTAACTGTAACTGTCATGAGATATCAAAAAGATATCCAGTATTAATGATTTTAGAAAATAACTTAATCAGATTTAGATGATGCTAGAATTTTATCAATTTCGTTTATTGCAAGTTTATCTCTTCCAATTAGATCAAATTTTTGAATTAAGGTTTCAAACTTTGTCTCTTCTTGCACTTGCTCATTGACAAACCATCCCAAAAATGCAGATGTGGAATAATCCTTATCTTTTTGAGCAATTTCAACCATCTTATGAATTGCAGTAGTAACAATTTGTTCGTTGTTCAGAGCAATTTTTAGAATTGATTCAAGAGATTTGAAACTAGATGCAGGTAATTTTGTTGCCGGGATAACCGCAGGAATTCCCAAATTATTTAGATAATGAATAATTTTTAACATGTGTTCTCGTTCTTCATTAGACTGAGCATAAAAGAAACTAGCACTACCATCATATCCTGTAACTTGACACCAAGATGCCATTGCCATATAGCTGTTTGAGGCGTTTGCTTCAAGTACAATTTGATTGTTTAATGCAGTTTGCATGTTTTTAGAAATTTTCATAGATTCTAAGATTATGATGTAACACTCCATTAAAAAAACTTGCTAAAAACCATAATCATAGAGTCACGGTTTTTGTAAAAATAATTGGAATGAAAACAATTACATTGTAAATAAAAAAAGACATCAGATAAATATCGGAAAATAATAATATCTTCATGCTTTTTGGAGTATTTGCCATACATAGTCCAGAATTGTGTCCTCTAAACAATGAAAACAGTAAGCAAATTTTCATGAGTCTTAAAACTAAGATGGATACTGAAATGAAGAAATACAACATAAATAAAATTGTAGAATTTTATATGTCTGTTTTAGAACATGAATGGATTATAGTTATTGACGCAGTTCATGCACATGATATAGAAAAATTATGCATCGATGTTGGAATTTCATCCATTAGTACAGTCAAAATTGTTCCAATGAATCTATATTCTGAAACAATCAAAAAATTCACAAATGCAAAATAAGATTATTTTTTACATTTAAAACAGTCAGAAGTGTGATCGTTTACCATTCCAATTGCTTGCATGAAAGCATAACAAATTGTAGGACCTACAAAACTAAATCCGTGACTTTTTAGATCTTTGCTCATTTTTTCAGAAATAGGAGAAGATGCAGGTACATCAGAGAGTTTTTTGAAATTATTTTTTATGGGTTTATGATTTACAAAACTCCAAACATAGTTATCAAATGAACCAAATTCTTTTTGAATTTTCAAAAACTGTTTTGCATTATTTATTGCAGAATTAATTTTTAATCTATTTCTAATTATTTCTGAATTATCTAGTAATTTTTCAACATGTTTTGAGGTATATTTTGAAACTTTAAGAGGAACAAAATTAGAAAAAGCCTTTCTGTAGCCTTCTCGTCGTTTAAGTATGGTAGACCAAGTCAGTCCTGCCTGTGCACCTTCAAGAATAATAAATTCAAATAATTTTTGGTCGTCATGTTGTGGATTTCCCCATTCTTCATCATGATATACGATATTTAGTTCATCTTTTGCCCAACTGCATCTGGTCTTCATAATAATATTAGATGATTTAACATAAAATAATAGTTACTAGATTTAAGATGAAATATGAAAATGAATCAGCAATTACTGCAGATTAATAGAAATTTTATAATTTGTTTTATTGTTTCAGCATCACTTTCTGCAATCGTTGCTCAATTACTAGTAGGGTATGAGAACCAAATTACTACAACAATCACAATCGTTACCGGATATGTGATTTATTTTGGAATTTTTTCAACCTTGTTTTATCTGGACAATAAGAGTAGATATAAACAGATGAAATCAAGTTTGATTCGAAAAGAGATATTCAGTATGATCTCATCATTTGGAGTTGGAGAAATTATTTATCTTGCAATTAGATGGCCATCATTGTATTATTTTCTTGAGATTAGAATGGAGAATTACATCGCATCGTTGGTATCAGAAGTAATTGCAACTGCATGTTATATGATGGCAGTCACTATTTTTTTAAGAAAAACAAGGACATTCTAAAAACAAACATCACTTTAGATTAGAATTTAAAAAGTCAAGTGTCTTTTGCCATGCATCTTGTGATGCATTAGGGGCATAACTGTTACCTGATGGATTTGCAAAAGCATGATCAACTCCAGGATAGATAATTATTTTGTTGTTAATTTTTAATTGATTAAGTGAATTTTCAAAATCATGAACTGTAGAAACTGTGATTCCTTTATCAAGTTCTGCAAATATTCCAAGAACAGGCCAAGTAATAGCAGAGAGGGTTTTTGTATCAGTAACTAGACTTCCATAATAAATCACAGTTGCATCTAGTTTGTTATTTAGTGCAAGATTAAGAGATTGACCACCGCCAAAACACCAACCTAAAGAACCAATTTTTACGGGAGAGTAATGGTCTTCAAGATAAGATACTGCAGAATTCATATTTTTTATTCCACCATTTTTATCAAATGACATCATAAGATTTCTTGCTTCATCAGAAGTTGTAGCTACTTGTCCACCATAAAGATCAACAGCAAGTACAACATAACCATGTGATGCCAACTTTTTAGCCATCTCTTTGATATTTTCATTTAATCCCCACCACTCATGAATCATAATTACACCTGGAAAAGATTCTTCAAATACAGGTCTTGCCAAAAAACCAATTGATATGTCAGAATATTGTACACTTTCAGTTTGCACTTCGTACTTTCCAATTTTAAAGATTTTAGAATTATTATTTCCGTCAGAGTAATCAGATAAGAAATGAATTGCCCAACCTCGTTGAATTAATTTCTCAATACTATACTCTTTGATACAGTAAGGCATACCCGTTGTTTGTTTTAGTACAAGTTGTAGTCCTTTGGTGCATGTAATTTTATCTGGACTAATTCCTTGTTTTAGTTGTTTTAATGGTGTAATTTCTGCATTAATTGATATTGGAATGAAAAGAGAAGACACCAAAACCACTAATAAAGACAACAAAATAGCATGTGAGATTTTCAAAGGGTTTTTCATTTTAGTTTTCTAGCACATTATTAGATTTAAGTAAAGCGGGCTCGGTCGGATTTGAACCGACGACCTAACGCTCCGCAAGCGTTCGCACTATCCAAGCTATGCAACGAGTCCAACGAAATAATTAATGGGTTTAGGCTTAATTTGGATTGCGATTTAACAATTCATTTCTGCTTTGAGTGGATGTTATTAATTTTAAAAAACAACAACGCAATAATAATTTTTTACAAAAATGAATTTTCAAATTAACATTTTAAAATTAATGTAAAAGACTATGCTTCCTTTTCTGCCTTGTTGACAAAGACATAATTCATTATCAAACCGGCAATTATTCCACCTAGAATTGGTGCTGCCCAATACATCCAGTGAAATTCCCAGAATCCAGAGATTAATGCAGGACCGAATGTTCTTGCAGGATTTACGGATGCGCCAGTTAATGGAACACCCACTAGATGTATCAAAAAGATAATGCCACCAATGGACAATCCATGTAATCCAGGAGATGCCTTTTTGTGAACGGCAGTCATAAACACTACAGTTACTAAGAAAAATGTCAATACTGTTTCTACTGCAAATCCAGATCCAATACTATGATTAATTAGATCACTTGGGCCTCTTTGAGTTCCAAAGTTTACTTTGGCACCCAATTCTGGAAGAATTGCTTTTAGTGTAGCAGCTGCTGCAACTGCACCAATTAATTGTGAAATAATATAACCAACTCCATCTACAATTCCAATCTTTCTTGTAATCATCATAGGAATCGTGACTGCTGGGTTGATGTGAGCACCTGATATGTGACCAAATGCATACACCATTAAACCGATAGCTGCACCGTGTCCAATCGCTATAAAGAATACAGACTGAGTGGTTAATGATTCACCAAATGATGCAATTGCTAGAATTACTGAAAGAGGTCCAAAAAATACCAAACCATATGTTGCGATTCCCTCTGCAAGATATGCTCTTGTATTTACCATCAAGCAAAATCCAATTCAATTTCCATATAAAAGATTCGGAGTGGATACAATACTCCTGAAGTTAAAGTAATTAATTATGGAACAATAAATGAAATATCATGATAACAGAAGGAGAATCAGTCCCAAAATTTGAGTTAAAGGATTCAGAGGGCAATAATGTAAAATCAAGTGATTTTAAAGGAAAAAAGCATGTCATTTACTTTTATCCAAAAGACTTCACACCAGGTTGTACCATAGAAGCAGACGAATTTTCCAAAGATTACAAAAAATTTCAAAAAGAAGGAATTGAAATAATTGGCATTAGCCCCGATGATGTAGAGTCCCACAAAAAATTTTGTGATAAAATGGGAATCAAGTATCCACTTCTTGCAGATGTAGACAAGTCGGCATCAAAGCAATTTGGAGTTTGGGGTAAAAAACAGTTCATGGGAAGAGAGTATATGGGAGTTAATAGAAGCACTTTTCTAGTTAACGAGAAAGGAAAAATTTTCAAAATATACTCCAAAGTAAAACCTGCAGGACATTCAAAAGAAATCTTGGATGATTTTTTAAAATAAATTAAAAAAGAGTTAAGAAAAAGGATTAAAAAAATTAAAATCCTTTTGGCAATGTGCCTTTTGGTTTTACTTCAGCTGGTTTTGCAGGAGATGGTGTTGGTTCAAACCCTTTTGGTAAAGCTCTATGAGTTACATTTGCTCTAGTTTGCACTTCTTCTTCAACAGCTTGTTGATAGGATTGTTCTTCTTCTATTCTTTGTTGCTCGATTCTTTGCAAGTAATCTCTTTCATATTCTGCTAGCTGTTCTTTTCTATCCTTTAGGCAATGTGCCTCTACTTGGTTTTGGTGGAGGAGGTGCCTGATATGTTTGAGTTTGGGCAACGGATCCATCAACTGTCATAGCAACACCACTAAAGCTACCAAATGTTTTGTCTGCTGGATGATAGGCAAGTCTTGGTCTTGTTGCAAAGTACTGGTTTGATGGTTGTGTATATCCAGGAACTTTTGCTTTTTGATCATTCCAATTTGTTGTTGGAACTTTACCTACTGGAGCAGTTCTTCTTACAAAGTATCTGTTTGGAGCTGGAGAATAACCGGTGACATGTGCTCTATACCAATGAAAATCAGTCATTTTGGCGTTTTGATAAGCGTTCTCTAATGCTGATTGTATAGTAGATGGTAGTTGTGCATTTGTCTCAGATGGTTTTGGTGCATCTGCTGGTTTTGTTTCAAATCCTTTTGGCAATGTGCCTTTTGGTTTTACTTCAGCTGGTTTTGCCGGAGCTGGTTTTACTTCAGCTGGTTTGGCTTCAAGTTGTGTTGCCAATGTATTCAATTTAGCTTCTAATTCTGCAATCTTGTCTTCAAGATCTTGTTTTGTTTGCTTTTTAGTTGCCATTCCTTTCAGTAAATATCACATTGTTTATTTACATTTTGATCAGGCAAAATTCTTAATTAAAATTTATCCTAAAATCGATCACAATATGTAAAAATTTCACATATTTTAAAAGATTTTACAAATACAGGTAAAATTGGATAGAAAATATCAACCAAAAGAATCAAACACAGTATTGATCAAAAATACTGAAAATATAAAATAAAAGAATAATTGAATTAGAATCCTTTAGGCAATGTGCCTCTACTTGGTTTTGGTGGAGGAGGTGCCTGATATGTTTGAGTTTGGGCAACGGATCCATCAACTGTCATAGCAACACCACTAAAGCTACCAAATGTTTTGTCTGCTGGATGATAGGCAAGTC
>JAIOOR010000014.1 GCA_021414365.1 Nitrosarchaeum sp. | reverse complement strand
CCACAAATACAAGAATTCCAACAAATTTAAAATAAATTTATTGATATGTGAATTTAATTTGCATCTAATTGTTTTCTTGTATTTTTGGGAAATTTGATATTTTTACTTCTATTCCATTAATGTCAAAGCATGTCTGTATGTGGGATATGTGGGCTTTGTAAAAAAATATCTTCTTGCCCTCTTTTGAAATAATAGCTGATGGGGTGATAATTTTGTTGTTTAATAAAATTTCCAGCTTTCTATATACCGTTGCTACTGAAATGTTATTCTCATTGCTAATTTCAATGGCTGATTTGGCTCTATCTATCGTAGATGCAATTATCGTCCTGCATATTTTATCTGCCAAAACAAATAGGAATTTTTCTTTTCTCTCATCATATATTTTTCTGAATTCCAAATTTCAAAATATCTTGATGTCTGTACTATAAAAAATTAAACAAAACAAATGTTTTTTAAAAGTGAGTGCAATGCAAACCAACTCGATTTATACAATTTTCATATGTACTGATTAATGTCAAATTACATGGTATACGTAGGAATTGCAATCGGGGTAGCAGCAATAGCCGGTGCAATAGTCTACGGAACTCAACAACAGCAAGCACATATTCCAAAGGACGTAGTTCCAGCACCTGCAACAGAGCAAGGCTCTTTTGCATCACCATCAGGTTTGGGGGCTCAGCTAAACAAAGAAAAATGGCACACTGATCCGTTTGGGGATATTGCAAAAAAAGTCCGAGAACAAGCTGGCCAATAATTCTCTTCTATGAATTATTTTTTTAATTTCTGAAATTTATTTGTAAAAATTTAATTATTTTTCAAAACCAGGAAAGCTGGCTTCATAGTCTTTTTCCATCATCTCTTGATTTTGTTCATCAACTATATCTATCTCTTCTTTTATTGTGACTATCTCAATTCTACGTGCTTCTTTTGTTATCCATGCAACTTTGATCAATCCCAAAATTTCAAGATCCAATAACAGTTTATTGAATCTGTCTTCTGCAATAATCATGCCGTCTTTTGTCATGGCCTTGTACAGCTCAATATCTGTAAGGGAATTCATCTCCTTGATTTTTTCATGCATTAAATTTTTTAGTGGTATTGCCATATCTATCCGTAAAATGATTTATCTCCTGACTTGGGTACTACGTTAGATATACTTTCTCTTATGGTGTTGTACCATTGATCCACCTCTTTGGTAATTGATGGTCTTACTTGTTTCATACCGTTTGCAAAGTCTGAACTGGAAATTTTTGCATTGTTGTTTCTCATTGCTTGAACTGCAGCTTCTCTGCAAAGTGCCGCCAAATCAGCTCCTGTGTAATTTTGAGTGGCAACTGCAATCTCTTCTAGTTTGACATCACTTGCAAGTGGCATCTTCTTTGTTAGAATTTTGATTATCTCTAATCTTCCTTTATCGTCTGGAGGTGCAACATATAGCACTAAATCCAATCTTCCTGTTCTGAGCAATGATGTGTCTAGTACATCTGGTCTGTTTGTAATTCCTATTACTACCACTCTTGACGATGTTCCCTCCTCAATCTCTGTTAGCAGTTGGCTGAGAACCGTCTCGCCTACACCGCCTTCTCCTACCTTGTAGCGTGCAAGTGAATCAAGCTCATCAAAAATTACAACACATGGTGATGATGTTTTTGCCTTTCTGAAAATTTCTCTTACTGCTTTTTCAGATTCTCCAATCCACTTTGAAAGAATTTCTGGACCTTTTACCAAAATCATGTTGGCTCCAGTCTCAGTAGCAAGCGCCCTTGCAATCAATGTCTTGCCACAACCCGGAGGTCCATAAATTAATGCCCCCTTTGGAGGTCTGATTCCCATTTTAGTAAACTTGCTTGGCTCTTTCATTGCAACAATCAGGTTATCTGTCAATGATTTTTTGACATTCTCCAAACCGCCAACGTCATGCCACCAAACTTTTGGTCTTTCCACATAAAATTCCCTCATTGCAGTTGGTATGACATCGTGCATTGCATCGTAAAAATCGACTAATTTTATTTCCATTGACTCTAGTACGTCTGATGATATTTTTTCAGTTTCAAGATCTATTTCAGGAAGATAACGTCGAATCGCCTTTAATGCAGCTTCTCTGCAAAGTGATTTGATATCAGCACCAGTATATCCGTGCAATTCTGATGCCAAGTCTTTAAGATCTACATCGTCTGCTACTGGCATTCCTCTTGTGTGAATGATAAGAATCTCTAGTCTGCCATCTTCGTTTGGAACTGATATCTCAAACTCTCTGTCAAATCTTCCTGGTCTTCTTAGTGCAGGATCAATACTTTCTGGTCTGTTGGTTGCTCCAAGAACAATTACGTTTCCTCTGTCATTTAGTCCATCCATCAGAGCCAATAATTGAGCAACGACTCTTTTTTCAACATCGCCGTACGCCTCTTCTCTTTTTGGAGCAATGGCATCAATCTCATCGATAAATATTATGCTTGGAGAATTGTCTTTTGCTTCTTTGAAGATGTCCCTTAGTTTTGCTTCTGTCTCTCCGTAATACTTGTTCATAATTTCCGGACCGTTAATTGAAAACATGTTTGCCTCTGATTCACTTGCAAGAACTTTGGCAATCAGTGTCTTACCACAACCCGGAGGACCATACAGTAAGATTCCACTATGTGGCTCTACTCCCAATCTTACAAATAATTCTGGGTGTTTTAATGGCAATTCTACAATTTCTCGCATTGATTTTATTTCATGTCCAAGCCCACCGACCTCCTCATAAGTTACTCTGGCTTTTCTATCTGTTGATTCTCCTACTGAAATTGTAAGAACTGTCGCTCTGTCTATTTTGACAATGTTTTTTGGAGATGTCTTGCTGATCTTAAAGTCCATAGAGTTTCCCAAAATCATCACAGAAATTTCATCTCCATGAGTAATTGGTAATCCTTTCAATCTGTTTTTTACAAAATCTGTAAATTCTTTGTCAACTGTTACAGAATCATTGACTGGTATTAGCATAACTGATTTTGCAACCTTTGATGTTGCTTTTCTTATCTTTACAATGTCATTTAATGATGCGCCGACATTTTTTCTTGTCTGTCCATCGATTCTAACTATGTCTGGAGTTTTTTCATCTTCATCTGCTGGCCATACAACTGCGCAACTAGTTCTTGAACCCATAACTTCAATGATGTCGCCCGGTGTCACTTTGAGAAAATCCATAGCTTCTGGTCCAATCCTTGCACGTTTTTTGCCAACGTCTCTTTGTTTAGCTTCTCCAACTCGCATTTGCAAAGGTTCGTCTTTGCGTGTCAAAAAATCACCTATTTCATGTCCACTGACATTCTACTCATGTTGAGTACTTCGAATTCACTTACGCCCTCTACAGATTTTACTGCATCTTCTAGCGAGTCCATTTGACCTTCTTTGTCTTCAAGGACAAATTCTGCCTTTAGAAATTCTAACCCAAATGCCAATGGTTCTTTTGCATGTCTTTTCATTTGTATTCCTTCTTTTAGTGCACTTTTGATTGTTTCAGATAGTTTATCGAGATCTACATCCATTCCAGTTGGGAGAATTTTAGTAACTAATAGTAACTGAGTCAATTTCTAAGGTCCCTGAAAATTACATGAACTACAAGTGTATGTTCTTGCGGCTTCTCTGCAACTTTCACATCTCCATACTAGAATTTCGCCACAATTTGGACAATTGAATTTTACACATTTATCATTAGGCATAATATGTCTGTGACAACAACTACATTTTGGTAATGAAATGGTAGATGACATGCAACAATTTTCTTCAAACATCATTTATAGCTTGCTTTGAATTTATACACTCAACTTAGTAGTTTTTTAAATTCTCCGCCAATTATGGCTTGGGCAGTTTTGATTGAACCTTTGATCCCAAGTAATTTTACTATGGATCCTGTGTGAAAGTCAAAATCATCTTTTTCTGAAATCTCTTTTGTGATTTCCGGTGTTACTGATTCAAATAATTTGTTGATTGTGCTATTGTCCAATCTTTCTAAAATTTTTCTTGCAAATAACTGCTTTTCAAATTCCTTTCCAAATTTCTCTGTCCATCTTTTTTGATACTCCTCAAGATCTGCAATGTCTTTTGATTCTAAAAATTTTGAGATTGCTTGACCTGCATACAATCCGCCCATTCCACTAGAATAAATTCCGCCTGCAGTAGTTGGCTTTGCTTGTCCTGCAGCATCTCCGACAATCACTGTTTTTCCGTCGATGAATTTCTCTATTGGTCCTTTGATCCAAATCGGTGCATAAATTTTTCTAATTGTTGAATAATTTCCAATCCCATCAAGAAACTTTTCTATCGCTTCTACGACATTGATTCCTTTTCCTGCAACTCCGACCTTTCCTTTTCCTTCATCAGATGGTATCACCCATGCAAAAAATCCAGGATATTTTTCCTGATCAAAAAACACTTCCACCTTTCCTTTCTTTATCCAATCCGCATAAATCTCGTATTGGGCAGATGATAAAATTCCTGTTCTGTCTTTGTGAATAAGCGATGACACTCCTCTTGCATCAACAAAAATTTTGTATTTTATTTCCCCTTCGCTTGTTCTTACTCCATCATCTGTTAGTTCTTGAAAACTTGTTCTTACTTTGATTACCGCGCCATTTTTTTGAGCTTGATGTGCTATTTGTTTGTCTAACTCTCTTCTGCTGATTTCTGCAACCTTTTGTTTTTTTGAATTTATTGAAAAACTATTTCCATTTGGTGCATGAACTTTGGCAGATTCTATCATATGATCAAAAGTTTTTCTAAATGGAACTATTCCAAGATCTTCCAATCCTGCAGTGCTTACTAGTCCTCCACAATGCTCCGGTGTTCCAATCTCATAATCTTCTTCAATTACTAGCACGCTGTGCTTATTGCTGGCAATCTCTCTTGCACAGATTAATCCTGCAACACTTCCACCGGCAATCACTGCATCAAAGTACACATATTTCGTTTCTTTGTCAATTATTTAATTCAATTATTTAGTTCACGCCAGAGATATAGACGCTAAATTCTAGGTGATGTTTGATTCATGGGGCATTTTCTCTGTGTTCGGAGTCGGGACATGAAGTTAGCATAAAGTCTATTTTTTGTTTTTATCAATTTTTGCATTACAGTTGGAACATCTATCTACAAACTTGATGTTTATTTTACCACATTTTGAACAACGAACCATGTATGTTAGAAGAATGGTGAAAATATAATGTTTGGTTCGATCAAGTTGATTGAACATCTTATTTCTGTCAAGGGTCGTGCATGATTTTAAACAGAGTGAATTATTCACTCACACAACAATCCATTAACGAAAAATGATAATACTATACATCATAGATGATTCCAGAAGATGTCGCATCTCTTTTGATGTATTCCCCTCTGGGGGGTTTGTATGTTCAAAAAAATACCACATGTTCTTTAAGATATATTTGTGAAATTATTATTTGATGAATCTGCTTTGTTCTAATTGTAATGAATATTTTGAATTGTCACAAAGTGTGGAATACCTGATTAAAATGGGATTAACTTCAAAGAAAATACCTGTTTGTGATGACTGTGATATGATTGCTTTTCAAACAAATTAAATCAAATAATCAATAACCATCAAGGTTTCAATGCTTTTTTACATTTAAGAAAATATAATGTGTTTAATTTTGGTTCTGTCAAATGTATTGAACATATTTACTCTGTCAAAGGTCGGGACATGATTATTCCGATTTAGTTTTTGCAGGCTTGTAAATATCTAATTTTAATGAATTGAGATGATATGTGGCGTTGGTAGATATTATTTTCATTTGCACATGCTCATTTGATGGTCTTTTTTCTAAGGCATTAAGATAAATCTGAAAATTAGGTTCAGTTTCAAGTGTTTTTTCAATAACCGGTGAAATCTTATCTATATCTTACTATTCTGTTTGCATTGCAATACAACGTGTACCTACTCATTATATCAAAAGCCAAACAATACAGTTTATGCAAGTATTACAACCTGCCTTAAAAATCCAAGAAATTGAAAGAAAAGACGGTCTGCTTGAAGTACTATCTGACAAATACTGTAGATCCATTCTGGAATCCACCATACACAAACCAAAGTCAGCAATAGAGATTACTGCTGAGACTGGAATTCCTATAAGTACAGTGTATAGAAGAATTCAGACCCTTCATGACAACAAATTGCTTTCAACCTCTGGCAACATCAGTGTTGAAGGAAAAAAGTTCTTTTTGTACAAAAGCAAGATCAGAGGAATTCAAAGCACATTCAATGATGGACAAATAGAAGTTGAGCTAATTCTCAACAACTAGTTCTTTTTTTAATAATCATGTTCATTAAAGTCAGCCCCCAAGCCAATGGTTGTAATGACTGTGGATTCTGTTGTCTGGGTCTTTACATTTTTTTCTGGCAAAAACTCGTGAAATATCTCCTTTAGTAGTTGCTCGGTAAACAACGACCAAGTCATTCCAAGCTCATGCTGTACAATAAAGTGATGCAAAGAACCCTCTGTTCTGTGGTCTGATTTCATTCCAGATGCACGCATGTAATCTTCTAATGTCTCTATGCATCTTTTCAGATCATACTTGCCTTTCATAAACAAGACATTGTCTTTTATGACAGGTTTTAAAATTTCTACTATCATGTTGATGTCACTTCCTTCCAGATTTACCCCAAGTGATTTCAATATTCCTTTTGGAACCGGTATCATGCCTATCTTGTCTCCGAATCTGTCCCACTGGACAAATTTTTCAAGAATTTGTCTTACCAAGACGTTTTGTGATATTCCACGCTGCATCGCTTCAGTTTCAATTTCCTGAATAATTTTTTCAGGAAACCTAAACGTCACTGTCCTCGTTTTTTCCTTTTTTGGGACATGTGCCTTTCTTGTTACTGTGGAAATATCCATGTATTAACATAATATTTTACTATTGGATCGTATTAAGTCTGATCTCCATGCCCTATACGAATATTTGATCTCATTCATGAGAATCAGCGAATTGGGTTTATAACTTCAAGTCATTTTATGAGTATGGGTGATTTCTGCAAGAAATGTGGAAAGATAATGAAAAATCCATTACTTAGCCACTGTTCTGATGAATGCATTTTTGCAGACATAAAAAACAGTAGTTCTGTAGAGGAACTCAAAGGGGCAGAGTCATGGGATGAAAAGACAGATCCTTGGAAATGATTAAAACAAAAAATATTTCTTTGAAATGCACATTCAGATTATCATTAAGCAGATAAAAAATTAAATTTTAATTTCAAATTATATCTGTTGCATTTGTACTATTTTTGGAAGCCAGATAGATTATTCTCCGGTGGAATAGGATATCTTGGTAAGAGAATAATCACCTGCTAATATCGAGATCTATGAACCATCCAGCTTCCGTACATTTATGGTCGTTGAATCTAATAAAATTTTTGTATGATACAAGAAAATCTGAAATTGATCTTACCACATGTAATCAATTATGTGATTGTTATTCCTGTTTTTTTCATATTCTATTATTGCTTGTCGCATTTCTTTCAGAGTTTTCTCATCCAAATCTTCTAGGTTGTTGATTCTAAGCCCCAACTGGCTAGCAGCTTGTATGATTTCTTTAATGCTCAATTACCAATTGTCTAAAAAATATGAATTTAAATTTGTTTTTAGATGCGATCATCGATCTAAACAATCAAATCATTACAATATCTGAAAATTATTCCAATCCAAATCATGCAAATTTCTAAAACCCATTATTTTTTAAAATCATGCAAATCCACTTTTGTTTATTGCCATAAGTATGCCATAAAGCAAAGCTTGTGGTCTGGGAGGACATCCTGGAATGTAGACATTCACAGGTACAATGTTGTCTATGCCTCCTGTGGTTGCATAATTATTACCAAATATTCCACCGCTACAAGCACATGCACCTACAGCAATAACGAGTTTAGGATTTGGAGTGGAGTCGTATGCTATCTTTAGTGCTCTTTCCATGTTTTTGGATGGAGGACCTGTTACCAATAATATATCAGCATGACGTGGGGATGCCACAAATGTAATACCATATCGCTCAATGTCATAAATTGGATTATTCAATGCGTTGATCTCAATCTCACATCCATTACAAGACCCCGCATCGATTTCTCTTATAGCTAAAGATCTTCCAAAAATTTTGTCGATTTTATTTTTTAATTCTTTTCCTAATTCATCGTATGTTTTTCCAAATGGAACCGACATGGAAAATGTTTCAATGAGATCGTCTCTTCTTTTTTTTGCCAAATCAAATTTATTTGTAATTTTAATTAGTTCAGGAGATTTTACTTGACAATTTCCACATAAAATGCACTTTCCATTATCAAGATTAATTTTTAAATCATCTTTTTGATATGTAATGGCATGTGTAGGACATGAGTTTTCTAGTATCTTTCCGATTTTGTCATTTAAGATAAAATCTTTGTTAGGATCTAATGTAACATATCCTCTATAATTTGCTGCAATACTGTCATCCATTTTCAATGGATTTTTTATCGTAGTGGGCTCAAATGACATATCAATGAAGTGATCTTTTTTACCAGTATTTTTTTTCATAAGTCGTTCCCCGAATAAGAAAAATCAAAACTTTTGTTAATTACTGGAAAGTCAGCAACAATGTTATTCAATACAGCGTGCTCAATGATAGGCCAGTTAGAAAATGAAGCAGTTCTGATCTTATATCTAAAAATTGAATTGTGTTCCCCAATCATAACCCAGTGTAATGTCTCACCTCTATGAGATTCAGTGTAACCTAAACCTGATGAGTACGGAGTTAATTCGCCATTCATCTGTATTGATAATTCATCGTTTTCCATAGTAGTAATAGAGTCTATGATGTTTTTTGATTGTCTCAAGTCATTAACACGATTCATAAATCTAGATAAAACATCACCAATTTGTTTTTGTAATTCCACCTGATGCTCCATTGTTTCTCTAGGTGTCTTTTGTTTCAAGTTTATTGATGGATAATATCCATATGGATGAGTATGTCTAGCGTCTGTTTCAATGCCAATGCATCTAGAAGATATTCCAACCAACCCAAAATCCCTTGCCGTTTGTTTCTCAATTATGCCCGTATTTCGTAGTCTGTCCATTACAGATGAATTTGATTTTAAAAGATCAAATGTTTTTTCAAAAGTTTGAAAAGCATCATCTAAAACATAGTGAATGCATGTTAGCATTTCATCAGTAATGTTAGCTTTTACTCCACCGATTTGATTAATACCAAACAGTATTCTACTTCCAGATAATTTTTCGTTTAATTGCATCATTTGTTCTTTTAAAATATTTAATCGGGATGCACCATATGGAAATCCTATGTCTGCAAGAATGCCGCCCATAGTTCCAAAATGATTATAGATTCTTTCTAGCTCGGCAAATAACAATCTGATTTGTTGTGCTTTTTTAGGAATTGTTAACTGTGCAATTTTCTCTACTGCCTGACAAAATGCCACAGAGTTTGCCACAGATTCATCTCCAGAAATTCTTTCTGATAAAAATACCACGTCATTAATTGGCATGCTTTCCGCAAGTTTTTCTATTCCTTTGTGAGTATAACCTAAACGAGTTTCCAAGTTGATTATAGTTTCACCTACAACGCTGAATCTAAAATGACCCGGTTCAATTATTCCTGCATGTATTGGACCCACAGGAATTTCACATACTCCCTCTCCAGTGATTGGAGTAAATTCAAACTGTTTTAAATTTCCCTGTACAATATTATTTAATTTAAAGTTCTTTCGTAGTGGAAAAACATCATTTGGAAAATCATGCAGGATCAATGGTTTAATGTTTGGGTTTTCTTTAGCAATTAATCCAAACATGTCATTAATTTCCCTCTCATACAAAATTGAAGAAGGGAATACATCGTAGATGCTAGGAAAATAAATATGACTTGAATCTATCGATGAGATTACAAATAAGAAAAAATCATCAACATCAGAGCCAAAAATGTGCCTAATTTTGAATTTGCCATTTAATTTTTGTTCATCAGAGCAGATTATTGACAATAATCTAAGTTCAAAATTCTTTTTCAAAAATTCACAAAGATCATGTAATTGGTATGGATCATTTAGAGAGAGATGTAATTCATTATTGCTTTCGAGTTTTTTGAGATCAGAGTCAAATTTTTCCAATTCCAAATAATATTTTTTAGTAGTTTCTTTATGATTCAAATTTTTACCTCTGAAGTATGATGTATATTTGAACTCATCAAGAGTTGGCACCGCCCACTAGTATAATTTTTGATGCATCTTCAATCAATGTTTGTAAAGGTTCTGGAACATAAATTCCCATTATGAAAACTATTGAAACTAAAATAACCATGGGCAAAATCGAAAGTTTTCCAAGATCCCCTTTTTCCATTACAGATTTTGGATTTCCAAATATCATGTGTAGTAAATGTTTTCCAAAACTTGCAAAGATTACCACCAGAAACAAAATCACAAGTGCACTAGCAAGAAAGTTTTCAGAACTAAATCCAGAACTCAGCATTAAAAATTCACTCATAAAAATATTGAACGGCGGCATTCCAATTATTGCTAATCCTCCTATCAAAAACATAAAGCCGGTTATTGGCATTGTCTTAATTATTCCACTTGTATCTGCGATAGATTTTGTTTGATATTTTTGGGAAATTGAACCGCTTGAAAAAAACAACAGAGATTTTACAACAGCATGATTAATCACATGTAGTAATGCACCATAAATTCCTAGAAAAACTCCAAAGCCCATAGACACAGAAATTATTCCCATATGTTCAACACTCGAAAAGGCCAACATGCGTTTGATGTCTTTCTGAAAATATATCGATGCTGCAGCAATGCCAAGCGATATTATTCCAAGAATAATCAGCAGGGTATTTGAAAAGCCAGAACCAATGGAATGACTAGAAATTATATGAAATCGTAAAAGGCCATAAAATGCACAGTTTAGTAAAACACCTGATAAAAGAGCACTAATCGGGGATGGAGCCTCACTATGAGCGTCAGGTAGCCACGTATGCATTGGTGCAAGGCCTGCTTTTGTTCCAAATCCTACAAGTATGAAAATAAAGGCAAATTTGACAAGGTTAGGATCAAACTGAGGAGCATTTTCAACCATGTTTGTCCAATCCATCCCGTGAATGGAGTTAAAGGAATTATCATAAACCGAATTTGCATAGTAAAATAAAATTATTCCAAAAAGGGCAAGTGATAAACCCACAGTAGCTATTAGCAAATATTTCCATGATGCTTCAATAGAACCCTGTTTTGTATAAAGCATAATCAGCAAGACAGAAACAAGCGTGGTAGCTTCAATTGCAATCCACATTATACCAAGATTATTAGAAATTGGCACAAGCAACATTGTAAATAAGAACATGTTAAATCCCTGATAATATCTGACAAGTTTTTGTCTGTCCACAATTAATTTTTCATATTGTCTGCCCATGTAATTTACAGAATAAAGTGATGAGAGAAAGCCTACGAGAGAAATTGTAATTATCATAATTGCACTTAGTGAATCAAGATAAAATATGCCATCAAAAATTAAGATAGATTTTTTTTCTAAGATACTAGACAATAGGAATAATCCTTGAATTAATATCAACAATGAAGAGATTACTGTAGTAGTTTCAATGATTCGTTTTCTTTTTAATAATGTGACTAGTAATCCACTGATGACGGGAGTTAAAAGAAGCGAAACTACAAGTACTGATTCAATAGATGAAAATGCCGTATCAAACATTAGTCATCCCTCAAACTTTCTAGATTTTTAATATCTATACTATCAAAGGTGCGACTCATTCTGAATAATAAAATGCTAGATATTACCACACCTACTAAAATATCTGCCATGAGTCCTATCTCAATAACTAATGAGAATCCATGTGTAACTACTACGGCAAACAAGAATAACCCGTTTTCAATAGTTAGCAAACCTACTATTTGGTTGAGTGCTTTTCTTCTGCTGATTATGATAAACAAACCAATAAAAAATAATGAAAAAGATACTGGCAGAAATACGGCAATAGTTTTATCTGATGATATGGGTAATTGTAAGGCCATAAAATAAGACATTGTAACTAATAATGCTGAGACAATTACAGAGATTCTGAGGCTAACATACGGGTTAATTTCCAGTTTGATAGGAGAATCCAGTTTTTTTGTTACATAAAACAAAACTTTTGGAATGACTATTGCCTTGATTCCCAAGGTAAGGGCAGATACGATATAAAGCTCCCAAATTCCAGTCACAAATGCGATTAGGGCAACAACTCCTGCAAGAATGATTGTCTGATATCTATATGCATGCAACCAATCTGAAAAACCTCTTCTTACAACAATTCCAAAAGTAGCAACTAGTAAAATTACTGCAGATACATGTAACAAATCAATTTGTGTGGGTAAGATCAAATCAGACATATCTACAAGAAAAAGAAAATCACTCCTATCATAGAACTAGATATTGCCATTGCAATTAGATCTGAGACTCTGAATAATCTCCACTTTGCCACTCGTGTTTCAATAAATGCGGTGAAACTTGCCAATGCCGATACTTTGGCAATGAAAAAAAGTATTCCAATACTAATTCCAACTAATGAAATTTGTTCTACAAAATTCCATGTGAAAAATATGTCTACAAATAATGTAAACAAAATCATTTGTTTTATTGCATGGGACCACTCCATTAGTGCTAAATTTTTTCCAGAATATTCTAGTATCATAGACTCATGAATCATTGTCAACTCTAGATGAGTAGAGGGATTATCAAATGGAAGTTTTCCAGTTTCGGCCATCATAATAATAAAAAATGCAATTAGTGCAAATAGAACTCCTGGCACAATTAAGATTGACATGTCATTTGCAGATGAAACAATTGTACTGATGTTTGTCCCACCATAGAACAACGCAATAACAAAAATTGTCATAAATAATGCAGGTTCTAAAAGTGCAGATACCATCATTTCTCTACTACTTCCCAAACCCCCAAAGGAGCTTGCTACATCTAGTCCTGCAAGCATTGTAAAGAATCGTCCAAGTGCAAACAAGCCAACAACAAGCAAAATATCGCCCACAACACCAAAAGGAGAGTAGACGAGAAACACAGGAATGAAAAATGCTGCAGATGCAGTGCTAACAAAATTTATCCAAGGAGTATAACGAAATATCCAAGAACTTTGATCAGATACTATCTCATCTTTTCTTAGCAATTTTATAATATCATAATATGGCTGAAAAATTCCAGAGCCTGTTCGTTTTTGTGATTTAGCCTTGATTTTTCTCATTACTCCAACAATTAATGGAGACAAAACTATGATCAAAAGAGCCTGAAGTGTGCCTAAACCATACTCTAACATGGAAAAATCACTCATGTGCACCAAATCCTACGAATAAGAGAAGAGCAATTAGAGTAATCATAATGTACAAAATATACGCATTAACTTTTCCTGACTGTATTTTTCGTATTTTATTTAATACAAACAGACTACCAGAGATTGTTTTTCCATACATCTTTTCATCAAAAACATTTTTGGTTGTAGAAATTACATGAATTGATTTTTTAAAATAAGAATTTTCTTTTGTATAAAAATCAACATCAATATCATTGTGAGGTTTATAAAAAACCCCAAAAATTCTGCGTATTGGATCTGCCAATGATGTTGCAGTATATTGAGTTTTTTCAGATAAATTTCCAAACCCACAATCCCATGTGCCATATTTTATTGTCTTTGTTTTACCACCAATGATTCTAACTACTACAAAAACTCCAACAAATACAGATGCTAAAATAACCAGTACACCAGGCATCATGAGACTTGCAAAATTACTATCAGTGGTATTTGTTATTGAAATTGTTTCAAATGGACTCGATGACATATACGGCAAGTTAAAAGCAGATACAATCAAATTCATTCCAATAAAAGGTAAAATTCCCAATAAAATACACGAGGATGCAAGAATTGCTTTTCCTATTAACATGAATTTTGGAACTTCTATTGCATTTACTGCTTTTGTACTTCTACCTTTTGACAAAAAAGTTATTCCAAACAATCTTACAAATGTTGCACCTGCCAGACCAATGGTAAGTGCAAATGCCAATATGGCAAATGCAAGAGACACCTGTAAAATATTTGAAGGAATTTGAAATACTGCAAGAAGTGATTGTAATGTCAACCATTCACTTATGAAACCATTAAGTGGCGGCAATCCAATTATTGCAATAGAACCAATAAGAAACATCATGGCAGTCCAAGGCATTTTTTTAATCAATCCTCCTAACTCTTCGATGTTCTTTGTGTGTGTGCTATAATGAATAGAACCCGCTGTCATAAACAACAGTCCTTTGAAAATTGAATGATTCAAAACATGAAACATGCTTGCAATAAAAGCTAAAACAGATAAAGCCTGTAAATGAAATGCGGCAAACACTATTGATAGGCCCAATCCGATGAAGATTATTCCGACATTTTCAATACTAGAAAAAGCAAGTGCTCGTTTAATGTCATTTTCAACCAATGCGTAAAGAATACCCACCAGTGCAGAAATTGATCCAATTATGATCATTCCCATGCCTAGCCATACATAGTCAGTAGAGCCGTCAACTGCATTAAAATCAAAAATACATCGAACAATGCCATAAATTGCAATTTTTAGCATTACTGCAGACATTAAGGCAGACACATTACTTGGTGCTGATGGGTGTGCTTTTGGCAGCCAAATGTGTAAAGGTACCATTCCTGCTTTTGTTCCAAATCCTACAAAAGCCAAAACAAATGCAATATCTTTTACATGTTGCGGAATTATTGTAATATCTCTAAAAGAATCAAAGCTGAAACTTCCAGTTTGAGTGTACATGAGGATAAAAGATGCAAAAATGAATCCAGTTCCCAAATGAGTCATTACAAGATAGGTCAGACCAGATTTGAGATTGTTTTTATTTTCATGTTCATAAATAACTAAAAAGAATGATGTGAGGGACATCAACTCCCAAAAGATTAGAAAAAAGAATACATTATTACTAATTACTACTAGAACCATCGAAATAATAAAAACATTAAACAGCATTCCAAGTGCAGAGTTATTTTTCTTATCATCAAATTTTTTAGAATAAGAAAGTGAGTAAATTGAAACTGCAAATGAGATCAAACCAATTATTAGAAGAAAAAATGCGGAAACACCATCTATGAAAATTTCAAAATCAAAAAGATGTTGTATGTTAAAAAAAGTCAGATGTGTGGATTCAGAAAAAATTATAATCAGTGATAAAGTGATTGTTAAAAATGATGCAAAAGAAGATGGAATATAAGTAAAATATGAATGATATTTGTGACCTCTAGTAAGTAATCCTAAAGTAGCACCTAAAGAAAAAAATGCAAAAATTGCACATATTAGAAACAAATTTTCTACCAACTTAGATCTCTTCCATCAATTCGAATTTCGTATATTCGATCCTGGCAATTTTTAGAAGAATTTTATATTTCATGGTTTACTCATTTGTCATTAATTCAAACTAAATGGAATTATTTTTTTAATCTCATGAAATCTATTTCTAACAGTAACCACTGTGACCCTTGATGCCTCTGCAACCTGAGTTTGTGTGAATGATTCTTTTTTTATCAAGCATGCATAATACAAGGCAGCTGCAGATATTCCCACGGGATCTCTTCCGGCCAAAATTCCCAAATCTGCTGCCTTTTGCAGTATTTCCATAGCCAGATATTTTGTTTTTTCAGATGCGCCAAGATTATTTGAAATCTTTGAAAGGCAATTCACTTGATTTACTACTGGAATTTTCAAATCAAGTTGTTTTACAATCGCTCTGTAACTCTGGGCAATTTTTTTTGGCTTGATGTCAGTGACTTCAGATATATCCCGTAGTGTTCGAAGTGTCTGAGTATTTCTGCATGCAGCATACATTGAAGCTGCAATTACTGCATTAATTGACCGTCCCTGTGTGATTTTTCTCTCCACTGCTTTTCGGTAAATGTATGCAGCAAGTTCTTTTACATGATTAGAAACACCGATTTTATCCTGAATTCTTTGTAATATATCAAATGCAATTCTATAGTTAATGTCACTATGTTTGTGTAATTGACTCCTTTGATCCAGTATTCGTATTCTTTTCAGTGTGGCATTTGTTGATGCAGATATTGTATTGCCTTTTGCATCTTTGTTAATACCGCCAATCATAGTTGACAATCCAAAATCATGTACAGACATGGACATTTTTGCTCCAGTTCTCCTATTGTCTTTATCATTATCAAAATTAATTGAATCATGATTCAAATCATTAATTTTCTCAACAATAACAAATCCACATGACTTACAAAATATTTCTCCCAAGCTTCTGTCATGAATTATTGATTCTTTACCGCATCTACCACATCGTAACATATCGTTTGAAAAATACAAATTAGAAGTCATTTTCAATCAAAACACTTCAAAGACATTTGTGTCTAGATAATTACTATGGGGCAATTTTTGACTTTCTCCTAAATTTATTTATGGAAAATTTCTACGACCTATTTGCCATTTTTCTAATCTAAATGACTCACAACTATCAACACATGTTGATTTTTCAATTTTCACATATTTTGAATTACTTTGTTTGCTATTTTGATTATCAATAAAATCAAAAATTTCTTTTTCTGGATAAGATTGCTTGTGGTCAACTTGTAAATGGTTTCCGAAATTAGTTGCTAGTGTTTCCCTATCGTTATTTTTTATAGTAAAATTGCAGTCAAAGCCAAGATCTTTGCAGATTACTTTGTACATGAGGCTTACAAGCTCTATGTCGATATAATTTCTAAGTATACAGTGTAGCACAGTGTAGCACAAAATCATGAATAGTGCTTATAACGCCATAGAAAGGAAGCAAGATGATACACAAAACATCATTATTTTTTAATTAAATTAAAATGGCTACATCATCAAGGCAACCCAATAATGATTCAGAAAAAAAGAGCACCTACAGAACATGCCAGTTTTCGAATAAACACAAATACTCTAGATAATTTGAAAAAAATTTCTAAAGATCAGAAATTAAGCCTCAACACGTATGTCAACCAAATTTTTGACTCTCATGTAAACTGGGATGTCAATGCTTCTGAGATAGGATGGATTGTCATGTTAAAATCTGCATCAGTGGAATTGATAAAGCATGTAGATAATGAAACAATAATCAAAATAGCTAAAGATTCGGCCGAAAGCGGTGCAAAGGAAATTGCATTATCCATGAGAGGGAAATACGGTGTTGATGAATGGATTTCAATTTTAAAAGAACGTGCTAAATCATCAGGATTTTCAATTAAAGAGTATAACGAAAACAATAATACAAAATTGGTGATGCATCATGAAATGGGTGAACAGTGGTCTTTATTTTTTAAAACATATTATGAGACAGTGTTTTTTGAGTTGGGTTCCAAAATAAAAACAGAGTTTACAGAAAATTCAATTTTGATAGAACTTGATGATGTCAATAGATTAGAAAAAAAGTAGAACGTCAAATCAGGTTAATTATGAAATATTATTCATTATGTTGTTATCTGTTTTCACAGCTTCTCTTTCTTTGATATGCCAAATTGCCTTTAGATACATTTCAACATGCTCTGCCTCGGCAGTTCCTACAAAAAATCTCGTCATTTTCATTATTAATTATTAATTACAATAATCTTATGAATTCCTGTGATGAATTTCAAGGTGTTTCCAACTAGGAGTAAATTTATTGTTATTTGACATACTCTAGTTTTGTCCTGGTATTCCCAAAAGAGTAAGCGTAGATCTAACATGGTCTATTTTTCTAATATTCCAAACAATGATTTCTTGTAGTTTCATTTTTTCAACATGTTCAACTTTTACTATAATATCATATTCACCATATGTACCATGTATTTCTTTGATAGAATCTATGTGTTTTAGATTTTCAATTACTTCATCTTCTTTTCCCAAGTCACAATTTATCAAAACATATGCTGTTTCCATAATACTATCATTACAGTAGATAATTATCCAATATTAATTGTAAATCTATGAATCTCTTTTGATTACAACCTTGTTGAGTTAAATCTAACTGCTTGAAATCAAACAATACTGATGAAATTAATGTCTAATTTTATTCTGTATGCATAGGTGAATCTTAAAGGGCTTGAACCGTTTTTAGATAAAGAAATTATTTTGATTCCACATCACAGGGATTCACCTACCAAATTGGGGATAAAAATGGACGCAGATAGGCGTGAATCTTAAAATAATTATTTTATATTTTCTATTACTTCAATCAGTTTTGCTTCAATCTCTTTTCCCATGGATTCTAACTCTGTGTTTGATGCAACAGCAAGTAATGTTGTAGGTTTTGCCAAGCTGATATAATTCTCACCATCTTTCTCATAAACTGCCAGCGTACATGGAAGTAATAATCCGATGTTTGGATCGGAATCCAAAGATTGTTTTGCAGCTTGAGGGTTACAAATCTCCAATAATTTGTATTCATGTGGATAATCAATTCCTTTTTTTGAAAAAATTGCTTTAAAGTCCAAAGTCCCAAGAACCCCAAATTTTATTTCTGAAAGACTTGATGTGATTTGCTCAATTATATCATCAATGTTTTTTTTGGTTTTTACAGTATAGTTAAAGGTCATTTTAGATTATTCCTCTACGTAAAGGGTTCCCTTCATTCCTACTTCATAATGTCCTGCTACGTGACATCCTATAATGTATGAACCAACTTTGAGATCTATGACATTGCTTTCAGCTGATTGACTGCCAGGAGTATGATCTATTTCAAAGAGAATGTTTGCCTGGATTGTTTCCTCATCTTCTGCAATCTCTGCTTTGTCGACTATCTCTTTTTTAGAAGCATCATAAACAACAAATTCATGTTCAGCCATTCCATCATTTATCATAACAAATTTGGTCTTTCCTGCACTGACGTGTATTTCAGAAGGAATGAATTTGAAATCCTTTGCATGTACTGTTACTATTTGAATACCATCTACCATCTTGACGTAGGACATTGTGTCCGTTTGTATATCGTCACTTTGTCCTTGCATTTGACCCATCATGCCAGAACCTATCATGTTATTTCCCATCATGCCTGACATGTTATTTGTCACATTCCCAGAACCCCACATCGTCATCATTTGTTTTAGTGCTTCTGGATTTTCTGACATATGCCCTACCATCTGTAATCTTAAATCAGGATCATTCATCATAGTGGACATCATTTTTGACATAAACACATGATCTTCTTTCATTATCTGAGACATCTGTTCTACATGTTTTGGATCATTTGCCATCCATCCCATCATTTGTTCTGGATCTTGCATCATTTGTTGAAACATTTGTTGTCTCACCTGAGGATCACTCATCATCCAAGTCATTGTTTGTGGATTTTGTCCCATCATTTGATTAAACATATTTTGATTATGAAATGCGTTCATTGATTGATTTGAATTTGAAAATACTGCAAAGCCGATACCAAGACCTGCAATGAAAACTCCTATTGTAATGCCAATCCAAATTGATTGATTAACCATATTCTGAAACATCATGGCACATATTAAAACACATACTTTACATTTGTAAAACAGATTATTTCTTAGAGTTATTGTATTGCTCCGTTAAGGATTCTATTCTGCCTTTATATTTTTCCTTGTAGTGTGTTTTGCATCCATTACAACAAAGAAATCTTTCAATGTTTGCAAATCTCAATATTTTTGGTGTACCATTAATTGAACCACCACAGTAATCGCAATCAAGCTTGACAGCCATTCCATTTTTTATCTTCTTGTTTGATTGGAGTTTTATTCCAGAATTATTTAGTTTGGATGTATCTAATACAGGTGCTACTGATTTTATTAGTCCCATGTTCACCAGTTTCTGAAATCTATCCTTTACTGTAGGCGTGCTGACATCAATCTCACGTGAAATCTGTCTAAATGACTTTCTGCCATCTTCCATAAGAGAATTGATTATATCTGTATCAATTTTATCGAGTTCATACACCATAAAATAGATTCCATCTTTTTGTATTTAGAGTTCTCTTTACAAATGTAAAGCAGACATGTTAAACATCTGCTTCTGGTATGTATAATCATGGCAAAGGATCCTGTCTGTGGAATGATTGTAAATGAAGAAACAGGCATGAGCTCCGAAGTGGGTGGAAGACTGTTTTATTTTTGCAGTCCAATGTGCAAGCAGACTTTCATTCAACCCGAAAAAGAACTTGCAAAAATGAAAAAGAGAATGTATGTTGCAGCATCTGGGGCTCTTGTCTTGGCAGTAATGCGAGCTGCACTTTACATTAGTGTCGCAGCTGGTGCAATGGTAGTATCATGGGTACCATTCCCTGAAATTCCATTTCTTTCATACGGCATGTTGTTGTTTATCATAGTAACTCCTGTTCAATTTATTGGTGGATGGTCTTTCTATGTTGGAGCATACCATTCCATAAAACACAGAACAGCAAACATGGATCTTTTAATTGCAGTTGCTACTCTAACTGCATACATTTACAGTACTGTTGTGTTGTTTTTCCCAGATGTAATTCCAGGAGAAGAAAAATATGTCTACTTTGAAGTTTCTGCCGTAATCATTGCGTTTGTTTTGTTAGGCAAATACATGGAAGAGGCAATAAAAAAGAAGAGTTCAGCTGCTGTAAGAAAATTATTGGATCTAAAGCCAGCAATGGCTTGTATCATACGTGCTGGTTCCGAAATTGATATTCCATCAAACCAAGTAATTCAGGGCGATGTAATGATAGTAAAGCCTGGAGAAAAAATTCCAACAGATGGAATAGTAATTGATGGAAAATCATCAGTTGATGAGAAGATGATCACTGGTGAGAGTCTTCCAGTTGGAAAACAACCCGGAGATGAAGTGATTGGCGCAACTCTAAACAAGCAAGGACTACTCAAAGTAAAGGCAACCAAAGTAGGACAAGAGACTGCATTATCGCAGATTATTCATGTGGTAGAGCAAGCACAGGCATCTACTGCAAAGGCTCAGAGGTTAGCCGATTCTATTGCAGCAAAATTTGTACCAGCTGTAGTATCTGCATCAGTTGTCACTTTCTTGATTTGGCATTTTGTCATGCATGATTTTATTTCAGGATTATTAGCCTTTGTTGCAGTGTTAATCATTGCATGTCCATGTGCATTAGGAGTTGCAACTCCAGCTGCACTTATGGTAGGGGTAGGAAAAGGCGCAGAATCTGGAATATTGATTCGTGGCGCAGAATATTTGGAACGTTCACAAAAAATCACCACTATTGTATTTGACAAAACTGGGACACTTACCAAAGGCGAGCCAGAAGTAACAGATATTGTATCATTAGGAAAGTTTTCAGAACAAGAGATAATGGAATTAGGAGGTTCCGTAGAGTCTGGCTCTGAGCATCCTATTGCCAAAGCCATTGTTAAAAAAACAAAAGAAATTGGCATGCTTTTGACTCTAAATGACTTTGAATCCATAAACGGTCTTGGGGTTCAAGCTGTTATTCATGGACAACAAATCTATGACGGAAATAGAAAAATGATGAAAAAATATGGCATGTCAACTGAAAATGTAGAGCACAAATTAAAAGAACTAGAGTCTCAAGGAAAGACCGCAATAATGGTTGCAGTAGATAACAAAATTGAGGGAATAATCGCAGTAGCTGACTCTCTAAAAGAATCGTCACCAATGGCAATTACTGCATTAAAAGATCTTGGAATAGAATGTATAATGATTACAGGGGATAATGAAAAAACTGCAAGTGCAATAGCAAAAGAAGTTGGAATTGAAAAAGTGATTGCAAATGTTCTTCCATCTGAGAAGGCATCGGAGATAAAGAAGCTGCAATCTCAAGGAAAGATTGTTGCAATGGTAGGTGATGGCATTAATGACGCACCCGCATTGGCACAAGCAGATATTGGAATTGCAATAGGTAGTGGTTCTGATATTGCAAAAGAAACAGGTGGAATTGTTCTAATCAGAGATGACATAATGGATGTCTCTCGTGCAATTAGACTAAGCCAGGCAACTATGAAAAAAATCAAACAGAATTTGTTTTGGGCATTTGCGTATAATTCTGGAGCAATCCCTTTGGCTGCAATAGGGTTACTCAGTCCAATCATTGCAGCAGCTGCCATGGCACTAAGCTCAATCTCAGTCATTGCCAATTCTGCCATGCTAAAGCGTTACAACATTACCAACGGTGAAGAAAAATTAATGAAAATTTACAAAGCTCAAAGACAAAACCCTCAAATCTGACAATATATGCATGAAAACATGTTAAATTTATGAATTGATTTATGGGTATTGATTTAACAGTCCAACTTTAACTATTTTAAAATCACCTAGTTTTTTTCCTGCTTCAAATCGATCATAATATTTGTAATCCCCCTCTTTTAGTGAATAGATGGTCATTGTAACATTTTCGCCGGGTTGAATGACTTTTGAATTTACATTCAAACCATCAATGAAGAACATGTGAGGGAGTGTATCATTGTTGTAAATGGTTAGAAAATAGTTATAGTCTGTTCGGCTAATTAGTGTAGGGTTAATTCCGCTTATTCCACTTATGCCTATGATTGCAGTTTTATTGTCTATGTTTTGAAAAGAAATTGTAGATTGTATTCTTTCTGATGGATAAACCTGAGCAGATTTCACGCTACTTTGACCACTAAAACCAAAAAACACCGCGAATCCAATGATGACCAAAACGGCTAAAATTATTATTTTGAAATTCATTGCATTTCTTTAATTTTCACCTTTTTAATTTTACGTAAAAATCTCAATTTGGAAAATTACCCCAAAATACCATGTGACAATTTATACTTGATTCAACAAAGCAAGGGACACAGAGAATTTAATGTCATTTACCATTTCAGACAAGCAAGAAAGAATCGGTTATTTTTGTGCAATTCTTGCAGCAGTGATGTTTGGTTCTGTATCGGTATTGGCAAAACCGCTTGTATCTTCAGTTGATCCCATTTTGCTTGCATCTCTAGTTTACATCATATCTGCGATCACTCTGAGTCCTTTTGCACAAAAGAAAAAGAGACATCTTACAAAAAGAGATCTTTTGTTGATTTTATCAATAGCAGTATGTGGTGCAGTCATTGCACCTAGCTTGTATTTTGTAGGATTGACACATGCAAGTGCATCAGATGCAGCTTTGATTGCAAATGGTGAGGTATTTTTCTCAGTTTTACTTGCAGTTATGTTTTTCAGGGAAAAACTAAGAGTTGTGGGATGGATAGCAATTCTTTTGGTTTTAGCTGGAATGGTAATCATAACAACAAATCTTAATTTTGCGGACTTTACCTTGCAGCAAATACACTACAAAGACATGTTGCTGATTTTATCCATGTTGTTTTGGGCACTTGATAACAATCTTAGCAGATATCTAGCACAAAAAATGGATGTTGCAAATATTGTACAGATAAAATCTGCAATAGGTGGAGTGATGTTACTTGTAATTGCATTGTTTGTATTCAGAGTTGATATTAATTTAGAAGCATCGCAGATAATTCCAATTTTAGTACTAGGCTCTGTTGGGTTTGCAGCGTCTCTGTTCTTTTTCTTACAGGGGTTAAAGAGAATAGGAACAGTTAGAACTATTACGATCTTTTCAATGTCATCTGTATTCGGTCTTGTAGCAGCTGGGATATTCTTAGCAGAAAAAATTAGTGAATATCAGATTATTGCAGCTGGAATTATGATTTTTGGAGTTTATTTGGTGAGCAGAAAAGAGACAGTAATTAGTCCCGCATAGGTTTTACATTACAAGGACAGAATCAAACTATCCATGTGTTTGACGATGGGTCATTTTGTATGCTTGTGGTGCAACTACTGCAAATGCGCCTGCAACTAATGCCAATGCCACTCCAAGCAAAAAAGAATGCTTGTACAATACAAGATCAACTACTTCGGCAGTCAATATGCATGCACTCTCTGCAGTCACCAAGATATAGGCAGTTGATTTTAGAATCTGATTTCGGTTTTGCACTCTGTATAGTTTTGGAATTCTCTTTATTCCTATTGCAAAGTCTTTGAAGGTAGATACAAGATTAACAAGAAATCCTTTTTGTGAATTGTGTTCCAAAACAGAGCAACAACTGTCAATTTTTTCATTATTGTTGTATCTTCCAAGTATTGCTGTAAATGTAGTAAATCCTGCAAAGGAATAACCCATTACAAAGGCAATAGCGATTCCAACTGGATTTAATCCAAAAATGTAAAGACCCATATTTTCGCCAATCTCAGCTGCAGTAATGCAAAGAATTTCTATTCCAAGTGCAGCAGCATAAAGTTTTTTGGCGTTTCTAAGGAATTGAGATATTCTAGAATGTGATTTTGTGTTGTTTACCATATCCGTTTTGCATGTATCTGTAGAACAGCAGTCATCTAGAGTTGGCATCATCGCTAATTTCATGGATGTAAAAGTGGTATGAATTTCAACGCAGCAGCAAATTTCTTTTGTGCATGCATTACACGATGAAACATCAGTTACTTTTGTACAGTATTGAGGCACGCATTGGCATTCTGCACATTTTACAATCATTAGTGTATGTATGACTTGTTATGTATTAAAACAATTTTCAGTTATGTCTAATGTACAAGGCATGAAGAGATTTCGCACTGGTTCATTTTGTAATTATGACCTCGATACAAATCAAGCACAAAATCAAAAAAATGTAACATCATGGCAACAAAAAATATGATTGTTATTGGTCTTCTATAACCGTAAGGGTTAGTGTTGATCTGATTTTTTCAATTTTTCTTATCTTCTGTGTGATGATTCCTCTGATTTTTTTAACATCATCTGATTCAATTTTGACCAAAATATCATATGCCCCAAAAGTACCATAAACATTCTTAATGTCATCTATTTGCTTTAGATTTTCAATTATTTCTTTTTCTTTTCCCATATCACAATTTATCGAACTAAAAATCATACATGATAAAATGAAATAAAAAAACATAGAGTGATAATATCACATCTTGATATCTACATTGATCATGATGACTACATCCCCAGCATTTTTGTTGAGGAGTATGGATAAGAAGTCTAGATTTGACTACATACTAACATTATAATCAAAATTGTAATTATTTACTAAAAATTCTTGATCGATATTTACAAAAAAAAACACATTTGTTTTGTAGTATCAATGATAAGTAATTGCTAAATACGATCATAAAATTCGATACTTATTGCGCCTATCTTTTAATACAATTTTTATATTTTCAGTGCTATTACTTGGAATGATTAGTTATCCATCAATGAATTTTGGAGATAAAACAGTATCTGACGTAAAAATTTCTAGTTATCTAATTTCGGCATTTGCTGAAGATAGTGAAGACAACTCAGATGATGGTTCTGAAGATAAAACATCTGATAAAACAAACAGTGACACTAAAGACAACATAGATGACAAGAATAAAGACAAAACCAATCATGAAACTGAAGACAAAATAGATGATAAGAACAACTACAACACAAGTGATAACACCAATAATGAAAACGAAGACAGTACAGATGACAAAAATAAAGACAACACAGATGACAACACTAAAGACGAAACTAAAAACAACTCAAATGAAACTGAGATTGAAGTAGAAGTCAAAAGTGACAAAGCGATAGTCAAGATATATCTCAATGGTGACCAATACAGATTCATAGTCAATGATACATCTGAATCTGCAATTATTGCTACAATTATGGACAAAACAGGATTAACTGAAGAACAAATTAGAGCAGACTGGAATTTTCATACTGAAGATCACTCCAAAGAACCATCTGGTAAAAATGACATAGCCCGTGAGAACACTACAAAACATGAAAATGATGCTAAAAAAACAGCCGATAACACCGTACTGCAATTGCAGCAAAAAATTGATCAGCTAGAACAAAGACTGCAAGACTTGCTAAACAAATTTGAATCTGGAAAATACTTTGGCACTGTAACTAATGCAGACTCTACACCAAATTCTTATGCTGCATCCTTTACTGGTACTGCAACCTCGCTTGATGATGCTTCTATAGTATCTGATGTGGATGGCAATATCTACTTGGAATCAATAACAACTGGTTCAGATTCTTTTAAACTGCGTGTAACTGGTGGTGACATTTTGATTGGCGATACATTTTATGACTTTGTTTTTGGAAAAGCAAGATTAGCATCATCTGATGGAACTACCTCTGTGATTGTACTTGGTCAGATAATGGATGATCAGGGAAATGTCAGCACAGTTAGATTGACATTAAACACTGCAACTCCAATTACTAGTGACTTGAGCCAACCTGTATCATTTACAATTGATTCAGCTAGAAGCAAGATTGCAAAGCAGTGGAGTCTTGATGCCACTGGAAACTTTGGTCTAGTTTAAAACTATTGAAACTAACATTTCAAAATATTGATAATTAATTTATTCTATAATTTTCTAGTCTTATCTGCAAAATATTATTCAAACCTGACGTTCAAATCTCTGAATTTGTTGTTTTGATCAAGATCGCGAAATAAATAAGCTCGGAAACCCTAACTATTTAATTCAAAAGTTTTTCATTAGGTGTGTTTTTTGATATCCTTATGGGAGACATCAAACAAGTAATTGTGATTAGAACTGATCTTGAAATGGGAAAAGGCAAAATCGCTGCACAGGTAGGCCATGCCTGTGTTCTAGGTGCTGAACATGTTAGAAAATCTCATCCAGAGTGGTTTGAAAAATGGTGGGGCGGTCAAGAAAAAGTTGTACTCAAAGTTTCAGGCATTAAAGAATTACAAGAAGTAAAAAGACACGCAATTGATTTGAATCTTCCATGGTCAGAAGTCACAGATGCAGGACATACTCAAATTGCTCCTGGTACCGTGACTTGCATTTCTATTGGTCCAGCTCCTGAAAATCTAATAGACAAAATAACTGGAAACTTGAAACTGCTTTAGATTTTCATCTTTTCACTTGGAATAAGATATAACTTGGGTAGATATTTTTCAAATTGTGAAGAAGAAAGGAGTAATTTTAGCAGGCTTTTTTGGATTCATTATGCTGACATCTTTGGCAGCAGGTGTAATGTTAAACCAAACTCCGCCACAAACCGCTAAACCTGAAGTTACCACTACTGGAACTCCCGCTGATCATTTCCCTGATGCTCAACGTGCACAATTCTGTGGTTCAGACAATCCAAAATCATCAACATTTGTAAAAGAATTTGCAATTCCAACTGTCTGTACAAATCCTTTGGCAATAGTTGCAGACTATACCGGAAATCTGTGGTTTGCACAAACCAACACTGGCAAACTAGGAAAATTTGATCCTAGCACTGAAACTTTTTCAGAATTTGATAATTCTTTATGGCCAAAAAATGGCCGCTCTATGATGTGGGGAATTGATTATTCCCCTGATGGTTCACTGTGGTATACTGATGAATCATATGATTCCATATGGCAATTCACAACAGAAGATCAAAAATATCATAGATTAGCATTCCCAGCTGATGGGGATACATTGCCACAAAAATTGAAAGTTGATGGTTCACAAATTGTAATAAATGATTTTACTGGAAACAAAATTACCTTTTTAGATCCTACTCAATCATCTGACGGCATGAAATATTTGAATCTCCCCTCACCCGTTAACGGTTCTGTTACAGGTGCTTTTGCTATTGATAATGCTAAAAATGTCTGGTATACTAATTGGCTCTTCCAACATGGCGGTGTCTTGATAAAATTTGATCAAGAAGGATATCGCAGTTCTATAGCCAATGCAAAAGATGAATCTATGCCAAAACTTGATTTCTTCAAAGTGTTTGCATTGCCTACCGAGTTGCTCACTCCAAACGGAGTAGCAGTTTCTAGTGACGGAATGGTTTGGTTGGCAGATACATCAAGGTCTGCAATCTTTAGCTTTGATCCCACCACTGAAAAATACACTCCATATGTCACATCTGATCCTAAATTATCTACATATGGAAACGCCACTGGAGTGATAAAATCACCAATCTCTAGACCTTACTGGATAAAAATTGCCCCAGACGGACAACTAGTTTTCAATGAACAAACTGCAAACAATATTGCAGTATTAGACCCAAAATCTGAATCCCTTGTAGAATATCTGATTCCATCAAAAAATCCGGCGTGGGGCGACTGTGAGCCAAACTCTGATTGCGGCGTTGCTCAAATCTTTGATTTTGCAATAATTAAAGACAAAATTTGGTTTACTGAATGGGTGGAAAATAATATTGGCGTAGTTGACACATCAGTCCCACTTCCATTTACAATTGATCTTGAATCAAAAGACATTTCACTCAAGCCAGGAGAGTCAAAGAACACATCTTTTATGATCACTTCACAAAAAGACGTATCTGGAATATCTTTGATTTTGTCTGATCCTAACGACTTTCTAAATGAGACTACAGGTGTTTCAACTCCTTTCAACTTGGATTCCACTTCTAAATCCGTAGATGTGGTAATCTCTGCATCTTCTGATGCAGTTCCGGGAACATACAAAGTGTTACTAGGAGCTCAGATTGAAGATGTTTCAATCAGTAAATTTGTTACTGTGACAATATTACCGTGATACCTAAAATAGATTCTCAAATAGGCATCTCTGTTTTTAGTACAACCTTTAATGGAATTGGTGGACGAATAAGAGCCGAAGCTGAAGATTTTCGAGTATCTGAAGTCATATCTGATAAATCACTAAAGTCAATTACCCCGCAAGATGGTTATGCTGTTTACAAATTAAAAAAGAAAAAAATCGACACAAATCATGCCCTCTCTGATATTTTTAGAAAAAAAGGAATTAGACTCAAAGCACTTGGACTAAAGGATGCTTTTGCAGTAACTGAGCAATTTGTTTGCTCAGATAATAAAGGAAAATCCATAGAAAATTTTGCTACTGAAAAATACTCTCTTGAAAAAATCGGCTTTTCAAAAAAACCGCTGTCTAAAAAAGACATGATTGCCAATCATTTTAACATAAAAATTTCTGATTGCTCTGATAATTTATCCGACTTTACAGATTATGAAAAGATTCTCAATTTTTACGGCTATCAAAGATTCGGCTCTAAAAGACCTGTCACCCATCTAATTGGTAAGGCGCTTTTGCAGCGCAATTTTAAAAAAGCAGTCGAATTAATCGTCTCTTTTACCTCGCCTTATGACTCTAAAGAAAACACGGAGATTCGAGAAAAACTAGTTGACAAGTCAAATTACAAAAAATACTTTGATCAAGTTCCACCGCAAATGGATATTGAAAGAATCGTGCTTCAGGAAATGATTGAACACGATGATGCGCAAAAAGCAATACATGCAGTACCTCTATCCCTTAGAAGATTTTATGTCCAGGCGTACCAGTCTTTTATTTTCAATCAGACACTAAGTGCGGCATTTGCAGATGGGGAAAACCTCTTTGCTGCACAAGATGGAGACGTATGTTATGATCTTCATGGGATACTAGGAAAATACATCAAAGGTCTAGACCAGCATCTTGCATTGCCATTTGTAGGATACTCGTATTACAAAAAAACTCGTTTTGATTTTCAAATATCTAAAATTTTAGAAACAGAAGAGATCTCACCAAAAGATTTTTTCATTAAAGAAATGCAGGAAATTAGCAGCGAAGGTGGATTCAGACAAGCTGCAATACAATGCACCAATTATTCTGCAAAAGACTCTGTTGTGGACTTTTCTCTTTCTAGAGGATCGTTTGCTACAATACTGTTACGTGAAATAATGAAACCCGAAGATCCTATTCTTGCAGGTTTTTAAGATCTAAAATATTTTAAGATGTCTTTAAGTTACAGGTGATTTTAGAAATCTCAAACATCATGGAAAAAGCATACATGTTGATCAGCTGTGACGTGGGAGAAGAACATTCAGTTTATTCCAAGCTAAAAGAAATTCCAGAAATTAAAGACTGCATTATTACTTATGGTAGTTATGATATTGTTGCAGAATTTGAAACTAACACTTTGGAAGAAATGAATGCAGTCATTTCATCAAAAATTAGGAGATTAGAAAAAATTCGTAGCACCATAACACTTCGTGTAACTGACTAGTTTTTTCTGAAAAAATTCAGACTTGTCCCTATTGCCAAAATAATCCCTCCCAAAACTGATATCTCAATTCCATATGTGACCCATTGCGGATTTGAATACATAAAAGATGATTCCGGTCCAACAATGGACTTTCCTTGAAGATGAAAAATCAAACCCATAATCAAAATAACAGTGCCTGTGATTATGACTGATTTGCCTTTCATCTAATACTCATGGGTGATTGATAGTAAAAAGGGTAAAGAGAATTGATAAATTGACCAAATGATTTTCCGAGTCGGTCTTTAATGATTTTGCCCTGATTCTTAGAAATGTACAATTGGGAAACTGGTGCTGAATCAGGTAACCGTGCGTATGTGAATTTGATTTTGTTTGCAGTATCTGCATCCGTATCTGTGCTTTTGTTTTTGGTGTTTTATCCCCAAATTGATCAAATTAATCAAGAATCCCCAATTCTAATCAACCTCATGTTTCTCCCAGCTGCAGCAATAGGATTTCTTTATGGTGTGAGAATTACCGAACGAGCAGTAAAGCCTAGTGAAATACGCAGTCCTTTGAAAAGGTCTATTGTCAAAACTCTCCTGTTCTTTTTTGTAATAGGTAGCATGTTTAGTGCTGTTAACTTTGCACTAAATGGCGGAAGTACAATGCCAACATCTGATATTTTGAAAGATGGCCTGATACCTTGGCTAAATGAATACGTCACTACAAACGGCGGTGCGACATTTTTGATACTTACTAGTATTGCTTTGATGGCAGGTGCAACAAAAAGAATTGTCGGTATGGGCGCAGGTATTCTCGATAAACTATTGACATGTGTTAGTACTTTTATCTTCTTTACAATGTTGATTCTCAGCTTTACAAAATCTGATCATACATCTTCGGCTGTATTTTTGTATACATTTTATCACGCAGGAATCGTCGGTGGTGCATTTTATGCCATGAATAAATTGACAAAAAATCTAAACATGGTAGAAGATTTTGCAAACGGATACTAGGTTTCTATTTGCCTAAATCTACATGAATTCCAGAAACATCTGTATTGATTTTGTCCCAATATTTTTCACATCCAGGCGTTTTGAAATCATTTGCTTTGCATTCTTTAAATTCTGCAGTTTTCTCTCTTTGAAGATGATCTCCATAAAGAACGTTTGAACCAATCACCAATGCAACAAGAGCAATTACTGTGAGACTTGCTGCAACTGCAATCATGCCATAACCTACATGGGCATAATTATGTGGCTCTTTCATTTAACAAAAATCAATCCCACTTGAATTTATTCTTTTCAAGAAGCAGATCAACGATCAAATTTTGATACTATTAGTATAATGTCAGTAAAAAACAAAAGAAAGCAATAACATCAGTATCTATTGAGTATTCAGATTCTCCAGTATGAGTTTCTAGGTCCAATCAAACTCCAAGAATGGGGACCTCCGATGGAAAAAGTAGTATATCTTATCATGTCTCGTCAAAAAGACTCTTTTAACATAATTTATGCCGGTGACTGTGAACAGACTTTTGAAGGGGATTTTTTTACAGGTCATTCCAGTTTTAAATGCTGGACTGCCTCAAACTCTGAGGATTCTCTATATCTTGCAATTTTCCCCATGTTTGAATCCGGAAATGATGAAAGAAAAAAAGTTTTAGATAAAATAATTGAACGTTATCGCCCTGTCTGTAATTTGGAGATAAAGCCTGAATCAAAACCTGATTATAAAATACGTCCTAAACAGGACTTGAAAAAAACATCCATAGTTTCTTGTCCTTGCTGTGGTTCTAATATGGAAGTTGAAAAAATCCTTGAAAATACCACTGTTATCCGTTGCATTCAATGTGGGATGAGTGACACTAGGCTTAACTCTTGATCTTACTTTGAACTTTGAATAATTCCAATGTCAGTAAGTCTATTGCTTTTTTCAAATGCTCAAACTCATTAATTGAATGAATTTGTCCTTCCACTAGCGCTCTTTGTACTTTGACTGAGCTTTTTTGAAAATCATCAGATGCAATAATCTCCATCGCGTTTAGTTTTGACAAAAGGTTGTCTAGCTCTTTTTTCATTTCGTCAGCTGGTGCATGTTTGTTCATGAAATGTCTTAATTGAATTTGATATATGAATTATAGTTACATTAACTCTTCGTCTATCCTTTGAATTGGATCAAGATATTGCCTGCATGTGCAATTTGGAATATTGCATTTGCCCACCCTCATCAATGATTCGCTTTGATTTGATGGAATATGTGCTTCGTCAGTGTGGTGACATCGTTTGCAGTTCACATGAAAATTTTACCACTCCGTTATTTAAGCCAGCAAATAACACACAATTTCAAAAATAATGCTTTTCTCTTATACTATGTTCTGAACTCTTCCTATCTTCCCGTCGTCTAATTCAACTTTGATTCCATGTGGATGAGAATTACTTGAAGTGAGAATTCTCTTGACCATTCCTTGAGTCAGATTTCCTGAACGCTGATCTTGTTTTTGAACTATCTGCACTGTTGTGCCGATTTTTATTTTATCCCTTGATGGAATTTGATTCAATGAGATATGATACAGATCATAGATTGTAAGTGTTTTTATAAAATAGCGAAGTTTTGAGAGTTACTCAAAACAATTATCTAGTTTTGTCTATGATTTTGGAAACATTCTCTGCAATATACAGGTCTGTCGTCTTTTGGTTTGAATGGTATTTGACATTCATTTCCACAGTCACCACAGGTTGCAGTAAACATTTCTCTTGGTCTATCATCTCTATTGAATCTTGATCCTCTGCCATAACTTGATCCTCTATCGGATCCTCTGCCATAACTTGATCCTCTATCACTTGATCTACCGCCAAATCTAGAACCACCAGTACGTTCTTGGGGTTTATGCTTTTGGAAACATTCTCTGCAATATACAGGTCTGTCGTCTTTTGGTTTGAATGGTATTTGACATTCATTTCCACAGTCACCACAGGTTGCAGTAAACATTTCTCTCGGCCCGTCTCTATCGAATGGCATATCTTTCTAAAATCCGGTTATTTTGTGTCTTAATTAAACCATTGTAAATGTGCCTAGTCCAAATTTCTATTAATTTGGCTTTAGTTTTGTATTTTACAGCATTGGTTTAGACTCAAATAATTGTCTAAAATCATGATAATCTGTGAAAGGAATATTCATGATTGGGGTCTCAGGTTCTGGCAAAACCACCTGGGTAAATTCTCATAAGCAATACGTTGCATGCTCAACTGATTCAGTAATTGAGCAATTGGCAGAACTGATGGGAATTTCTTACACTGAGGCATTTGAGTATATTCAAAATAAGAAAAAATTTGATTACATTACAGCAAAGTTTTTTGAAAAAATTCATGACTGTATCTTAAATGAGAATGATTTTGTAATAGATAGAACACATCTTAAACGAAATATTCGAATTTCCCTAATTAACGAATTAAAGTCATTTGCCAAAGAGCATGGAAAGAATCTGGAGCTGATTGCAGTGAGTTTTGAATTGCCAAAAGCCACGATATTTGAGAGACTAAAAAAAAGGGAGCAAAAAACTGGAAAATCCATCCCAAAAGAGGTGATCTTGGAGCAAATCAATTCATTTGATATCCCTGCACTTGATGAAGGATTTGATGGAATAGAGAGAATATCTTCTTGAGTTTTCAAATAGATTTGAATCTCTGATTTTTATTATATCTGCAAAGATTTTCTAAAATTAATTTATCCTATCAAAAAATGATTTTCTAAAACATTGACTGTGAAATCTATTCGCCGTAATAGAGTCCATCATCGTCGTATTCTAGTTCTCCTTCAATAGAGTCTTCCATGTCTAGGAATGGTGTATTTTTCATGCATTGTGTTGGAAGAATTGATGTATAATCAAATCGTAATGTTTTGTTGTATTTCTATAGTATGACCCTAATCTATATAGATTGACTTAAATCCACTCATAATCTATGTTTTGTAACATTTATTTCATAAATCTATGTTTTACGTATTTTACTAAATTCAATAAATTATGGTATCAGTACAGCTCTTGCATGAATTTGAGAATTTTTTAGTTTTTTTAGAACCTCGTTTGCCTTTTCCAATGGATAAGTTTCTGTAATTACTGCAAGTTTGTTTTCATCACATATTTTGATTACTTGCTCCATGTCTTGTGTTGAACCAATCACAGTACCACGAATTGTTTTTTCATCAAATGCAAAAAATGTTGGATTTTTGCCAACCGTTGCAATTACTATCAACCCGCCTCTCTTTACTGCCTTGATTGCAACATCTGTTACAACGTCAGCTGGTGCAAAAACAATCGCAGCATCTAACATTCCATGTCTTTTTTTTATCTCATCAAGAAACTCTTGATCTTCGCTAAATGTCATGGCATCTGTTGCACCCAATTTTTTTGCAATATTGAGATGTTCCTTACTTCTAGAAAATGCAATGACTTGACATCCCTCTACTTTGGCAAATTGCACTGCCATGTGACCAACTCCTCCAATTCCAAATATTCCAATCTTTTTGTGCGATTTTGGCTCTGCAGCTTTTACAGCTTTGTATGCCGTTATCCCTGCACAAAACAAGGGTGCAGCATATTCAGACTTCATGCTTTCTGGAATTTTTGTTGCAAACTCCTCTGACACTGTTATGTATTCGGCGTATCCTCCTCTGAGTGATTCACCTGTAATTATTGATGATTCACAAAGTTGCTCTTTACCTTCTTTGCAATACTGGCATTTTCTACATGCCTCAAGTAAGGGAGTAATTCCGGCCCTATCTCCTATTTTGAATTTGGTTACCCTTTTGCCAATTTCAATTACTTTGCCTACTAATTCATGACCTGGAACAGTGGGCAAACTAGGTGGAATTCCAATATCTTTCCAATCCCCTTCAATTCCATGCAGTTGTGAATGACAAACTCCACAAGCCTCTATTTTTAATAAAATCTCATCTGGTTTTTTGATTTCATGTCTGTCGATTTCAGTTAATTTTAATGGATTGGTCTCAATTGGAGCACATTCAGATAACATCATAACTCGCATTTTTTGCATACCGTTCTATTTCTGGATGAAATTTTAATATTTATTCATTAAAAGTTGCCTAGTCCTTTTGCCCAAAAATGACCCATAATTTTTGATTCATTAACTTATCGCATTAAAACTAAACCTAGAGTTATCACATTATGAGTCTAAGTATTGTAAATTTCAAATGACACATGCAGATCATTTTTTAATATGTTAGTGGAATTTTAGTACATATGAATTCAGAGTACTTCGATGAGGAAGGTCTACTCAAAGTCATCAAATCTTTTGAGTTGTCAGAAGCAATTGCAAGACTTAATTGGAATTGGGATGATAATCCAAATCCTATCAAAGATGCACATGAACTAATATCTAAATGCCAAAAACTTTTCATTGAAATTTCAGAATATGAGCAAAGAGTCGGTTCTAAACTTAGTGTAAATCAAAAAAAGAAAATAGATAATGCTATGGAAGATTTAGGAAAATTAATCATTCCTATTAAAAACAAAATCATGCCTTCTGAAATCTTAAGTGGACAAACAGATAATTCATTAGTATGATCTTAGTTGATGATTTCCAAAAACTCATGAATTGATAATTTTTTCTTAAAACCGATTATTATTTTTCAACATTATTAAAATAATTGCTGTTTATTTGAACACAATAATTCTATAATGTTGTGAAAAAATCAATTTTTTCAATGATTAAAACAATGCATCTCATGTCAATATTTGCAATTGCCGGAATTCTAATTGGCTCCATAGCAGTCAGTTCCAGTGTTTTTGCAACTTATGACAAGGAGGGACATAGCAATCAAAGCGGACAAAGCAGCTCCAATGCCAACTTGTATGCAAATTCACTGTCATTTGACTTTGGAAACATGACTGGTCTTGATAGTTGTGATGCTCATGCTGCCCCATGTGTTCTAATGAATCCTCTTGGTTCAGATGATCTAAATGAAGTGTTTATTGCAGATCCTGCACTTTTGAATACACGAACATTGGTTACAGTCAATGTCAATGAACAAAATAACTTCCCATTAGGTTCTACAGCAGATGGAATCGCAGACCTATTTGAGTATCCTGAATGCGATATTGTAACACTTGCAAAATTCAATGACATCAATGGCGTTTTCATTGAATGCAACAAAATCGATACTGGAATAATCGATGTTACCTATTCATTTGTAGATCCTCGTGATGATGATTCTCAAGACGATTATCATGGAGACGATCACAGTAATGATCACAATGATCATGGTGATAATTACAACAATCATGGTGATGATCACAGTAATTACGATAGCAAAAAGAAAAACTGATAGTTTTTCATCCTTTTTTACTTTTTTAAAGCCGTGCCATATTCTAGTTTCTTATTCCAAGTTTGTAGAACTACTCTTTTGTTTAAATATCGTTAGCTAGACCTAATCACCAATTCATGAAATCAAAATTTTATTTCTATTTTGGTATTGTTATTTTTGCGTTTGGTATTTTCTCATTTACTAATATTGGATATGCTCAAAATGAGGAAGAAAATTATTCATCAGTAATTACAATTACTGGAATTGGTCTAGAATTAACAAAACAGTCACTGCTAACTGATAACTATGATTCTGCAGAAAAATATTCTACCCTGACAAATAACTTCTATGGGAAGAATATCCAATTCTTAAGATCATATGACTCTGCTTTTTCAGATGAGACTCATCTTGAATTACTTGATTTACACTCTAGTATTTTATCAAAATCAAACTCTAAAGATCTAATTGATCAAATTAACAAACTTCAAGAAGCATTTTCTCAAATTCCTTTAGATGGTAATTCTCGTATCATCGTGTCATCCATACTGTCCGAAGCTGATGAGCAATATCAAACAGCTATACAACATGAAAATTCTGAATCTTACTTTCTAACTTTATCATTAATAGAGCACTCAAAAATTATTTTAAAACAAAATCCCACATCCAACGATCGTCAGAATGAAGAGATGAATTCATTTTTTAATGATTTAGACAAATCCATTTCAAATAAAGATGACTTTGTTGTTGTTGGAACCTTAATTACTGCAATACAGCGTGATTTGATACAAGCCAAGACAGTTACAAATGATAAAACAAACACATACGATGAAATCCGAAATTTATATTCTAAATTATTCACTGCCGTAAAATCTGGGGATTATTCCACTGCTGAAGAACTTGGAATTGAGGCATATCTTGATAATTTTGAGTATTTAGAATCAGATATTGAAAAAGTTGACGAGAAACTACTTTATTCATTAGAACTCAATATGCGCGAAAACATTCGAAATATGATTGTACAAAAAGAGGATCCTGATTCAATCATTGCATTTGTTGAAACTTCCATTCTGCCCGATTTGGCAAAAGCTGAATCCCTAACTAGCAAATTATCTCCAACAACAGATCCTACAGTACCTCAAAAAGATCTAAAACCTATTGGTGATGCATCTGAAGATCAAAAGTCTGGTGTGAAAAATAAAATTGATATTATCCGTGAACGATTGGAGGATACATTACAGTATTACAACCATGGTGATTTACAATCAGCTCATACTTCTGCACGCTCTGCATACCTTGACAGTTACGAGTTTGTGGAGATACCTCTCAGAGCCATTGATCCTGATTTTACCCTTGAGGTTGAATATCAGTTTGCAACACTGCGTAACTTGATTAAAGAAGAAGCTCCACAAAAAGAGATTCAAGATATCATAATTGACATTAGAAGAAATCTAGACGAGTCTGAAAGAATTGTTACCGGAACTGGCGAGATTGCCCCTGCCATTGCATTTACTTCTTCATTTGCTGTGATTTTTAGAGAAGGGTTGGAGTCGGTGTTGATACTTGGTGCTGTGCTAACATACCTTGAAGCATCTAGAAATACGAAATTCAAGCCATATGTCTACTATGGTATTATTATTGCAGTTGTTGCAACCATAGTAACTTGGCTTGTCGCATCATATATTGTAGATATTTCTGGTGCTAGCCGAGAACTTGTAGAGGCAATAGCTGCATTATCTGCAACTGCTGTTTTGTTCTATGTGAGTTTCTGGATTCTAAATAAGATTGAACACAAAAAATGGATGGAGTTTGTCAAAGCAAAGGTGTGGCAAGCTGGTGCTACTGGTGGATTTATGGTTTTTGTCATGCTTTCATTTTTTACTGTTTACCGTGAAGGATTTGAAACCGTCTTGTTCTATCAAGCAATGTTTGGATTTGCAAAATATATGGAATTGTTTGTAGGTCTTGGATTTATTATTGGCATTGTGTCTCTTGTAGGAGTGTTTTTTATCATGAGAAAACTAGGTAGAAAATTACCATTACGTGTTTTGTTTGGATTGACTATGGGAATAGGTGCATATCTTTCTGTTGCATTTTTAGGAAATGCCATAAGGGAATTGCAGATTCTTGACATAATTCCATACACTAGTATGCTTGGCATAATTCCAAGATTAGATATCAACATGGCATCAATGACTGGCATTTATCCTACACTTGAAACATTAATTGGACAGCTGATCTTGTTAGGAGTCTACATGTTTGCAGCTTCGTATGTTTTAATATCCAAACCACGTAAAGAGCAAAAACTTGTAGCTATGAGAAAATCAAGGAAGACTCAAAATGAATAACAAAAGACGAATCAGAGTAGGAATTGATGTTGGTGGAACTTTTACAAAAGCTGTTGCAATAGATGTAAAAACAGGCGCACTTTTGGCAAAATCCACTGTTCCAACAACACATAGTGCTGAGAAAGGTGTCTCTGAAGGCATTGTAAGTGTATTAACAAAAATCATAGAACAAACAGGCATCGGAGTTGACGACATTGAGTTAATCTCCCATAGCACTACTCAGGCAATTAATGCATTATTGGAATCTGATACATCAAAGGTTGGAATAATTGCAATGGGTGTGGAACCTACAAAAAAAGATGTCATCAAAAGAACAAATCTGCAGGATGCATCAATTAACACCAATCAGGATATCAAAACGATTCACGAGTTTTTAGACACATCTCACTTAATTTCAGAAAACGAAGTCACCAATGTGATAAATCGACTAAAAGAAAAAGGCGCTGAAGTAATTATTGCAACTGAGGCATTTGGAGTAGATGATCCGTCAAATGAATTATTTGTTATGAATGTTGCATCAAAGCAAAACATTCCTTCTACTGCGTCTCATGAGATTTCTGGAATTTATGGATTGGAGATACGAACTCTTACTGCAGCTGTGAACGCCAGTGTTTTACCAAAAACATTTCAAGTTGCAAATTATGTAGAGGATGCAATTCGTAAGACTGGGATTACTGCACCGCTAATGATAATGAAAGGAGATGGTGGTGTTACTAGCATGGATACTTTTAGGACAAAACCAATTCTTACAATTCTTTCAGGTCCTGCAGCTAGTGTAGCTGGTGCGTTATTACATCTTAAGGTGACTAATGGGATATTTGTAGAAGTGGGTGGTACCAGCACCAATATTTGCATAATAAAAAACGGCAAACCTGAAATTCGTTATGTGACAGTAAAAGATCATCCTACATGTATTCGATCAATGGATGTTAGAATTTTAGGAGTTGCAGGAGGAAGTATGATTGGATTGGATCAAAACAGAGTGTCTAGCGTAGGCCCACGTAGCGCCCATATTGCTGGTCTCAAATATTCTTGTTTTGCAGATCCTGATGATCTTAAGACTGGAAAAATAATTTTGATAAAACCAATGTCCAATGATAAATCAGAATATGTGGCAATAAAATGTGATAAAGAGACATATGCAATTACCAATACGTGTGCTGCTAATGCATTAGGCATGATAGAAAAAGACGATTATGCTTTTGCAAACCAAGAATCTGCAAAAATTGCCCTGAAATCTCTTGCCGAATTTGTCGGAGTCTCATACCATGAGATTGCAATGTCTATTATTCAGACTGCATCATTTGAGATAACAAAAACCATCAGCAAAATATTAAAAGAATTCAAAATGAGCCCGTCTAACACTGCCGTGATTGGTGGAGGGGGAGGAGCATCAGTTCTTGTCCCATTTGTTGCAAAACAATTAGGGATTAAATATGAAAAAGCAGAATATGCCGAAGTAATATCCTCAATTGGTGTGGCATCTTCTATGCTTCAAGAAGAAATAGAACAAACAATGGTGGAACCAACCCCTGAAAAAATCAATCAGGTACACAAAAAAATTCATGCAATGTTAGTTGACAAGGGTGCAATTCCTGAATCCGTTATGATAAATAGCGAATATGTTTCAGATAGAGCGCTTCTTCGTGTAACTGCAATAGGCAATGTTGAATTAGATAGTGCAGAAACCTCAAAAAACATTTTCACTCTAGATGATGCACGAAAAAGAACAAGTGAAATTATTGAAATACCAGAAGAATTAATCGATCTGAGTTATGAAACAGACCATTATTTTGTATTTACTGGTCATATAGAAATAAAAAAATTATTTAGCAAAAAGAATCAACACCATATTTTAGTTTTAGACAGGTATGGAAAATCAAAACTCTCAATAAAAAATGGCAAAATCTTTCAAGGTGGTAAAATCACGATACTGGAAGAACTAGATGAGTTTTTAGAATCCAGACATTCAGATATTGCGCCCAAAGTGTATCTTCTAAATGATTTGAAACTGGTAGATTATTCCAGTTTGATTAATTCATCTGATATTGTAGATGCGGTTAGAGAAGAACTTACTATCTCTGAAAAAGCTGCAGTGTTAATTGAATTCTAACTATCTTCACGTCCTATGGCATTAGTTGAATCCCATATGTTGTGATTTTAAAATATGCAATCATGTTTTTTATGTTATCTACATGTATTCTAGTAATTTAGAATAATGCTATAGAATCTTTGCACATGTTATATTCACTTTATTTCTTGTATCATTAATGATAAAATACACAGCTATGATTTTGGCAATGATATTACTTGTATCGCTGTCATCTCAATATGTTCTTGCAGAATCCGATTACGATGATAAACTGTCATTTGCAGGATATCTTGAAGAGACACTGGGGCATTTTTGGGCAGTTGAGCAAAATCTTGATGATAATAATGCAAAGCTTGCACTAGTCCATGCATCTCATCCTATTGCAGAACTGTATAGTTCCATGAAACCAGAATTGAAAACAGCAAATCCAGAATTTGATGCAAAAGTACAAAAGACACTCATGGAATTGGGCAAAAAAACGGGCTCTGATGTAACAAGACAAGATGCACAAACAGCAATAGATGAAGCAAAGGAGATAATTCAAGAGGCGAGAATTTTGGTTGTAGGAGAAGAACTAAGTCAAGATACTACATTCAAAGTAAAACTAATGCAAGGTCTGCTAAAGACATCAATTGGAGAATACGCGGAAGGGGTACAAAACGGTCAAATTGAATTGATGGCAGAATTTCAAGATGGCTCTGCATTTGTTTGGAGATCACAGCAAATTTTTGATGAAATAAAATCTGATCTACCAGAAGATGAATCAAAAGAGATTGAGGAATTTTACTCTGATTTGTGGAATGCATATGACAAAAGATCATCTCCTGAAGAAATTGCAACATTTGCCCACAGCATAATCAACAAGCTCGGAGTGGCAATAGGTGAGGAGACTAAAGAAACAGACTTTTTGACATATGTTGAAAACATTCGTGATTTGTTGAATCAAGTTAAAGAAAAATATGCTGAAGGTGATAAAGATACAGCAATGAGCCTTGCAACAAAGGCGTATCTTGATAACTTTGAGTATTTGGAATCTCCACTAAAAGAATCTGGTCAGAAAGAATTAGTAAATGACATGGAAACCATGATGAGAATAGAACTGCGAGACATGATAAAAAATGATGCTCCAATGTCTGAGATAAATCAACAAGTAGATGACATACTTACAAAAATGGACGTGGTAGCAAAAGTAGTTCCAGAATTTGGCACAATTGCTGTACTGATTCTAGTTGTTGGAATAATTAGCACGATGATTCTAGTGTCAAAAAATAAGCAATTAACACTACTTCCAAGAATCTGATCTCTTTTTTCTTTTTTTAAACTTCTTTTTTTAGAGAAAATACAAGTTCTTTACTGCTTAGAATAAAAAAGATGAAAATTAAGCAACATCTTTTATACAAATTAAATATATTTTTGTCATGACCGGAGACATCAAGATCACAGAACTCAAAGATTTCGATTTGAAAGGCGGTTACATAGTAGATGGATTTCCATATGATGGGTATGCTGGAAGTATTGCTGCAGAGTCCATGATTAGAACTTCGGACTTTGAATTTGCAGGCTTTATGGATTCAGAATCTTTTCCACCTGTAAGTATCATACGGGAGGGAATACCAAATTACCCTGTCAACATATTTGTCAATGAAAAACTCAAAGTTGCAGTATTTTTATCACATCTTCATTTGCCTGAATCGTTTTCAAAAGAAATTGCCATAGTCATTTTAGAATATGCAAAAAAACATCAATGTAAGCAAATTATCAGCAGCATGAAGATAACTGGAGTAGAAATTTCAAAAGAAATCAGCGCAGTAGGTAGTACAGATAATGCCAGAGATACAATAAGAAAACTTGGAATGAATATTATTTTAAATGCAACAATGCCTGGAATTCCAGGAATATTGTTAGTTAAAGGAAGATTCTCTAATCAAGATGTGATAGTTTTGTTATTCTCTGAGAAAAGCAACACTAACACTGACTTGGAGTATGGCGCAAAACTATGTCTAACAATGGGGATGTTGATTCCAAATCTCCCATGCAATTTGAAACTCATTGAAGGCGAGACAGTCAAAGTTGAAAAGATGATTAAGCAAACACAAAATGAGTTACATGCTGTAAAAGATACCATATATCAATAAAAAATTTTAGTCAGTCAGCATGTCAACCAACATGGACATGAATAAAGTTGAGGAGATTTCCAAGGATTAAGATATTGAAAAAATAACTGGAAAGACAAGTCTAATTATAAGATGTTAGCACATAAATCCATAAATCTGGGCTGACATGAATTGAGTTTTAATTATACAATCAAAACACAAAAAAGTGTTGAACAAACCGTACAAGATCTTACATTATCTCTTTCAGAAATTCAATTTGGAGTTTTAGGAACATTAGACTTTAAGAACATATTTGAAAAAAAAGGGATTGAGTTTGAAAACGAGTATAAACTATTAGAAATTTGCAATCCTATTGCCGCAAAACATGTTTTGGACTCTGATCTTGACTTGGGCCTTCTTCTTCCTTGCACTATCGCCGTTTATAGAAAAAATAATGAAACTTACATTAGTCTAGCAAAGCCTACTGCCCTTCTTTCTATAATTTCAGATACAAAACTTTCAGAACTTGGAAGAGAGATCGAAACAAAGTTAATTGGGATAATTGATAAAGTAAAATGATTTAAAATTAATCATGAATCCTGAAACACAGAAAAAGATTGACGAGATAATGTATGAGACAAATGAAAAGATCTCAGCTATTGTAAATGAAATTAGAAATATCCGATTTTCTAAAATGAATGAAGGTGAAAAACAAATCAAATGTGATAATCTAAGATTAGAATTTGAAAAAGTCATGATTGAAGAAGAAGAAAAGGTAGTAAAAGTAATGAATGATTACTCATGAAAACTAAACTATTTTGAACAGATTATTCATTTTCTGGTTTTTCTTTGGTTGTGGCTTTTCATTTCCATACCCAATCGGAATAATTGCCACTGGCCGAAGTTTGGTTTTGAGAACTAATGCAACTTCTTTTTCTTTGAAATGCCCAACCCACACACTTGATAGCCCTAATGCAGTTGCAGATAACTGTGCATACGCTGCCGCAATAGTGGCATCCTGAACCGCAAGAAGTTTTTCACCCCGTGCACCCATGAATTTTATTCTCTTTGGGTCTGCACAAAATACTAGCACTAGATCTGAATTTACATATTCTTGATTGTATGTTGCTTTAACCAGATTCTCTTTTTTCTTTATATCTTTAACAACATACACTCGATAATTCTGTAATCCTTTTGCTGAAGGAGCTTGCCAAACTGTCTTTAGAATTTTCTGTATTTTTGATTTATCCACAGGTTTTTTTGAAAATGATCTTATTGATCGTCTTTTTTCTATCGTCTTAAAAAATGACATATCTTGTATTTCTATAAAATATATTCTTTTTAATTCTATGTCTCAGAAATTATACTTGTTGCCTTATGTCTCAAGATGTATAACCTGATTTTTCAATGCATTACAAGTGTTCTAAAAAGAAAAAAAGTCTATTGCCCAGTATATGGGAATAGGTGAATATGCATTTGTCCTTGATCATATATTGTTCCAAATCCATCAAACTTTAGATGTACCATTGTAGATTTTGTCCAGTCCCCATCAATGACTGTCGCACCTGCTAGATTTCCAGACCCTCCAACTACAACTAGTTTCTGAGAAACAGTTCCTGCAGATGAACCAATCTGCTTGACGGTTAGCATTACTTCATTATCTGACACTGCATCAACAGTCGATATGCTTAGTCCTCTTACAGAACTCATTACCATGTATGATGGCTCACAATAATGTGGGGGCATATTTCCTTCAGGATGACACATTTGCTGAACTACACCTGGGTAATTGCCAACAGAACCACTCATCATGGAACCGCTTGTTGAACCTTCCATCGTAGAACCACCCATACTGTCCATATCATGACCTGCCATCTGAGCTAGACTATTTGATGAGATCAAGGTGATGATCACGGCTGTTGTAATTCCTGCAAAAATACCCCATATTGCATTTTTATTCATTGCAGAAATGACCCTGAAAATAAATTTAAACCAATTATTCAATTATCATGGTTGAAATTCAACAGTTACAGAATCTTCAGTGATAGTTGTTTCACATGATTTATCCAATGACGTTCTAATCAATGACTCTAAGAAATGTTTGATGTATAATGACCCCTTTTCTTTTAGATCATGATGTGCACTAAGTGCAACTTTTGACGAATCTGCAACAAGATCACATCTGCCAAATCCACAAACATCAAAAAATAATTTAATAAAACTAGTCACTGTTTGCAAGTTTAGTTCCTTCCATTTGAATAAAATAAACTCTCTTCCTTCAAGACTTCCTGCCCTGATGGCAATATCGACTATTGTTTTATCATCAAGCTCTGCTAAAATACGCCTAAAAGAATCCGTGCTTAGTTTTAATGTGCCAAATTTTTGCAAGTACACCTCAGTTTCGACATAATTGCCAAAAATATGATTGACAAGAGTGTTCAGACTAATTTTTTGCTCATCTGCCATCTTTCGCAATACTTTATCATATTTTTCATCTATTCGAAAAGTAACACTGTCAGATTTTTTTGCACACAAGTATTTTCACAACACATGTCGTATCTTATCAGTTTACCTGCAAATGAGTGCGTTGTATCCATGTTGTTTTTATCTTAAATCCAGCCATTAATGATAGGTGAAAAATATGAACCAAATACAAGATGAGAAAAGTCCGAGACTAAAGTTCATTGCATTGATTGCAGGTGGGCTTGCAGTGATACTGATTCTTACAATTGCACCATGGAATTACATTCCTGTACAAGTAACTGAAAACGTAAAAGTAATCGCAGTTACCGAGCATGGCTGTGTTGGGGAATCTCAGTATGGAATAAGCGTAGTCGTGCCTCAATGTAGTGCCAAAGTCGGAGACACTGTTTCAGCATCATTTTATGTTCCAGCAATGGAACTAAATGGCTACTATGATAGAGTCCAAGACAAACTAGCAACTGTCCAGCCATAGACTCTATCTTTTTTATTAAACTGTAAATTTTGATTTGCAACTACTGCAATATCCAAACAATTCAAAATTGCTTTTCAAAATCATGTATTTTGATTTTCTAGCAGCTCTTGTTTGAATCTCTCTGAGTGAATCCTCATCAATATCTTCTATTTTTCCACAATTGACACATACCAAATTAATGTGCTCATCAGTATGGGCATCAAATCTTGCCTCCCCGTCAACTTCGATCTCATTGACTAGTTTCTTTTCTTTTAGTAGATCCAGGGTTTTGTATACTGTAGATAGACTAACCATGGGATATTTTTTTTGGATCACTCTGTGTATACGCTCTGCACTGGGGTGATCATCTGTTTTTAGCAAATACTCTACAATGGCAATGCGCTGAGGAGTAATTCTGAATCCATCAGTTCTCAGCGAATTTGCCAATTCTTCTATTTGAAGCATATTGTATTTGTCGATCTATCCTATTTAATATTTCTTATTAGGAATAATTTCTAATCAATAACAATACCTAAATAGGAAGTATTCCTAATAGTATGTAATGACTAACATAAACATTGGAATATCAGATCAAGATCGTAAAGGAGTTGTAGACATCCTTGCTAAACTTTTAGCAGACGAGTATGTACTTTACACAAAAACCAGAAACTATCACTGGAATGTGGTAGGAGAACACTTCAGTGATTACCACAAGATGTTTGAAGGACAATATGACGGGCTTTCTGCTGACATTGATGAAATTGCAGAAAGAATTCGTTCTCTAGGAAGTAAGACAAGTGCAACTCTTGAGGAATTTGCAAAAAATTCTAGGCTTGAAGAACATCCTGGAAAGTATCCAGAAGCAAAATCAATGATACAAAACTTGGTTTCAGACCATGAAAAAATAATTCAAAGCATTCGTCTAGATATTGATGGTTGTGGAAAATATAACGATGTTGGCACTCAGGACTTTCTAACAGGTCTGATGGAAAAACATGAAAAGACATCTTGGATGCTACGCTCTGTATTGGAGTAATTGAAATGAACCATTTCACTCCTTTATCCATATTTTTTAGGAGGGCTTCAAATTGATGCTATCTCAATTACAAATAGAATCTGAAATAAAGACAATCAATGAAATGGTTCGAATTTGTATTGAATGTGGTAGTGTGAGTGTTAATAGAAACGGGGATGTGGTATTGTGTAAAAATTGTAATTCAAAATTTAAAGTAATTTTTAAAAAAAGAGGCAATGTACATGTCTGAGCCTTGTAGAAGTATATGTCAATATTATGACGCAGAATCAAAGTTTCGACAAGAGACACATGAAATTTTTAAAAAATACTGTTCTACTTGTAATCTGTACATGATCTCAAAATATTCTCGATGTCCATGCTGCCATGATCCATTCGTAAGGGGGAAATAAAGATGGGTTTTTTTGTAAAGGATTCTGTGTTGATTTTAAAGCAGAAAGTGCTCCAAATGGCTCACGTTACGAGTATGGCCAAAAGAGATGCTCAATGTGTGGACTTTTTCTAAACACTCCAAATGCTAGATGTCCTTGCTGTGGAGCTGTTTTGAGAACAAAGTCTCGAAATAAAAGATAATGAAAAAAATCTATATCTTTTTTATAATATTTGTGTCATTTGCTGTCATAGTATTTGTGAACAGCTACATTCCTCGCAGTTATGACATGATTGAGCAACAAAATATTCCAACAGATCTTGAAAAAAGATTGGATGTTCTTAATACTGATTTGATATCATGTAAAGATCAGAGAAATCCTGGACTAGTTGCAGAGTGTGAGTATCCAATTAAAAGCGAAATTAAAACATTGGAATTCAAACAAAAATCGCAAGCATTTGTTGTTGGCCCAATCACATATTATTATGCAGGTGGAGAAGTGGATATTTCTGAACAAGAAATAGTAGTTTTCAATTTGAGAATGCTGGCAGAAAACACTGGCTCTTCTGATGCTGTACTGCTTCATTGTGGAGGGGCAGCATCATGTAACTATCACATCTGGGACGGTAAAACCACATACATACACTCTTCACATGACTTTACTTCAGGCAATGTAGGTCTAAATCCTGGCCAGGCAAGATTTATCAATATTTTGTTTGGACCAGCACAAGGGTATGGAAACTATGTTGACTTCAAATATGATCCTTCAAAAGAGTATTTTCTGAAAATAGACGAACCCTTTGGAAGTGCACAAATCCCACTTGAACTAGTTTCCAAAACCAATAATTGATTCTGAATTATTTCCAGACATACTGCCGTAGCCATTTTCATTCATTAGAAAAATAAAGAACCCCTTCCTATGATATTCTATGTCAAAGGATATCTCTTCTGAAGATCGTGAGCGAATAAAACTACTTCAACTTGTCTCTAGCTCAAAAAGCGAATTCAAAAAACTTACAGTAGTACAACTAAAACGATTACAAGAGTTGGTAGAAAAAAAAGACTACAGCCATGACAAAAAAGCCCATAAATCAAAAGTTAAACTATTAAATAAAATCAATACCAGAATTTACGAGTTAGAAGAAGGCAAAGGGATCTTTTACTAGCTTATACCAATTAGATACAAATAGCAAAAGGAATACGATTTATTGTGACAGAAAATAGTCTGATAAATGAAACCAGCCCGTACTTACTTCAACATGCACATAATCCAGTAAAATGGTATGCCTGGAATGATGAATCTATAAAAAAAGCAAAAGATGAAAACAAGCCAATATTTCTAAGTGTAGGGTACAGTGCTTGTCACTGGTGCCATGTAATGGCACACGAGTCATTTGAAAATGAAGATGTCGCAGAATTCATGAATGAAAATTTTGTTAACATTAAGGTTGACAGGGAAGAGCGACCAGACATTGATGACATTTATCAAAAAGTTTGCCAGATTGCAACCGGACAAGGTGGTTGGCCACTAAGTGTCTTTTTGACTCCTGATCAAAAGCCGTTTTATGTTGGAACTTATTTTCCAGTTTTTGATTCTTATGGTCGCCCTGGATTTGGAAGTATCACAAGACAACTGGCACAAGCTTGGAAAGAAAAACCTAAAGACATTGAAAAGTCTGCCGCAAACTTTCTTGGAACACTGCAAAAAACAGAAACTGTACAAATTCCATCCAAACTAGAAAAAGTAATTCTCGATGAAGCAGCCATGAACTTGTTTCAACTGGGCGATTCATCATATGGTGGATTTGGCTCTGCTCCAAAATTTCCAAATGCTGCAAACATTTCATTTTTGTTTCGATATGCAAAACTTACAGGACTTGCAAAATTCAATGAATTTGCGCTTAAAACCCTAAATAAAATGGCCAAAGGCGGCATATTTGACCAGATCGGTGGCGGATTTCACAGGTATTCAACAGATGCCAGATGGCTTGTCCCACACTTTGAAAAGATGCTTTATGACAACGCGCTGATTCCTGTAAATTATGCAGAGGCATACCAGATTACCAAAGACCCGTTCTATCTTGAAGTTTTAAACAAAACTTTGGGTTACGTGTTAAGAGAAATGACTGCAACTAATGGTGGATTTTTTTCAGCATATGATGCTGATTCAGAAGGTATAGAAGGAAAATTCTATGTGTGGAAGAAAAGTGAAATCAAAGAGATTCTAGGTGATGATGCCGACATATTTTGTTTATACTATGATGTGACTGATGGAGGAAATTGGGAAGGCAACAACATCTTGTGCAATAATATCCAACTCTCTGCTGTCTCTTTTCATTTTGGAATGCCCGAAGACAAAATTAAAGAAATTCTTGCTACATATTCTGAAAAATTATTGAAAGTTCGCTCTAAACGAATTTCACCTGGACTGGATGATAAAATTCTGACATCTTGGAACTCTCTGATGATAACCGCATTTGCAAAAGGGTATCGTGTAACTGATGATACAAAATATTTGGATGCTGCAAAAAAATGTATTTCATTTATTGAATCAAATCTGCTTCATGGTGACAAACTCCTTAGAACGTACAAAAACAATACTGCAAAAATTGATGGATATTTGGAGGATTATTCTTATTTTGCAAATTCTTTGCTTGATGTATTTGAGGTAGAGCCAGAATCAAAATATCTAGAATTGGCGCAAAAATTAGGGCATTACCTAGTTGATCACTTTTGGGATTCTGAAACCAACAGCTTCTTTATGACATCTGACAATCATGAAAAATTAATCATCAGACCAAAGAGCAACTATGATCTGTCACTTCCCTCAGGCAATTCTGTCTCTTGTTTTGTAATGCTTAGATTATTCCATCTGACCCAGGAAGAAAAATTCTTAAAAATCGCAACCAAAATCATGGAATCCCAGGCACAAATTGCAGCAGAAAATCCGTTTGGGTTTGGCTATCTGCTAAATACAATTTACACATACTTGCAAAAACCAACTGAAATTACAATTATCAACTCTGAACACTCTGAGATTTGCAAGTTTCTTAATGGTAAATTCCTACCAGAATCAATTTTGGTAATGATACATCATAAAACACAATTAGAAAATCTTGCAAAATTCCCATTTTTTGCAGGCAAAACTTTCGATGAAAAGACATCTGTTTTTGTTTGTAAGGATTTTGCCTGCTCACTACCTTTGAAGTCCATTGCAGAAATAGACTTGCATCTTTAGAGTTTTTTTAGATTTATCCCAACAACGCTTCCAACTTGGGGTCTGCCCATGCCCTCGTATCTTGATCTTGGCATCACGATTGTGATTTGAGTCTGCTGATAGCTATTGATGTTGACTGTTGGCTGAGATTGTAAAATCGCCTCTAGTAGCGGCATTACCTGCTCTTTTGTTTCAGCATCCAGTCTTTTTGAGACATTATCTATAATCATCTGTTTTTGTGATATTGGCTCAGTTGACACATTTTCAATTAATGCCAGTTGGACTATTTGGCCATTGTCCACTATTTGCGTAACTCTGAATTCATCTGTAGCTGACAATGACGTTTGTATCATTTGTTGATTTATCAACGTATTGAAAAATACAGTGCCACTATTGCAGTTGCCACTGCAGATGCAACTCCTAAAATAAAGATGAGTTTGCTGCCGTCTATCTTCATGATTTTTGTAACTATGAAATCAAATTAAACTTTGATTTGTTGTCTGATTATTTGGTAACTCGTCTAGTTGCTATTGACCGGTTTGAGAACGGCTTTTTTAATTAATGGAGCCCGCCTTTTTATGATTCGATTAAACTCTCTGATGTCTTCCAATCCTGGGGATTGCTGCTGATTCTGATAAGCTTGTAAAAATCCAGAATAAACACAACCTGTGATGATGCCAAATGCAGTATCTGCCACAGATTCCACTTCGGGAACAAAGTTTTCTGCAATTTGCCTGTATGATTCTGATTCACTAATGTAATAATCAATTAAACTGTCAATGAAGTCTTTGTTTTCTTTGGAAATTGCCATTTTCTTTTCTTTTACTCCTTGTTTATTTAACTCTGGTAAATCATTTATTTATTTATGCAATGTTGCCTAGTTAATGTGGAAATTAGATTTAGACGATGAATATTTTCGAATATTTGATTCTAAAAAACTCATAGCTGGATACTTTGATCCTGATTATGGGGATATATTTCCAAAAGAACATTCAGCAGAAATTATCTCCCAAATGTTAAAAAATCATGATAAAATAACAGGCGGCCTTGTCATGATTCCACTTGTGAAATTCGGATTATTTGATACTGAACTGGATATTGATATTGATGAATTAGAGAGTCATGTGATTCGTGTACAAGAGCACTTGAAAAAATGGAAAGATTTCATTTCAAAAACAAACAACACTGTTCATTCCATTAGGGTATCTCACACTGATCCTGACATGCTTACAATCACCTTTCCAATTACTTTTTCTGAACCTACTCCATTGGACAAAAGTGAAATTATAAAAGAAATCTCCCCCACATTGGACTTGCTGCAAAAACTAAATCTGTTATAATTACATCGGGATTTTTAGAATATTTTAAAAATTATTTATTATCGCAATCCTGCCTTTGCAGCGTTAAATTCTGCCAATGCCGTCATTTCATAGTCAAATGATTCTTGTAACAACGAGTCTGATCTGACGCTGTGTGATTCGTCGTTTGTATTTATCCATTCCATAAACTCCTTGTCGCTGTCTAGTTGTGCTTGAGTTGAAAGCTTGAATAATTCAACTGATGGAGCAAACGACTTTGGCGCAATTAGTTCATCATATTTTAAAATCACATTCTGCATTTTTTCAACATGCTCTTTTGAAAACGCTTCTAATTCTTGCTGACTCAAGTCTCCTTCTTTCCACTGTGTGATTTTTGAATTAAATTCCACTTGTAACTGCTTTACTTCCTCTTGAATTTGCTGAAGGTCGTTGCCAAACTTGAACCCTTTTTGTCTTGTTTGATCGTATGAATAATTGTAAGCAACTATTGTCACTACAATGATGATGGCAATGGATGCAATGATGATGTTTTGCTTCTTTGCTTTTTTCAAAACTAATCTGTATAGTTACCTTCGCCGTCTAACTTTAACTCAATTGTCATAACAGTACCGCTGATAAATGATTCATTACGTATAGTTCTCACTCTGGCAACATCTAGGTGATATGGCCAAATCTCCACTACGATTGCCCCTACTTTGACATTATCTGGAGCATCCGTCAATTGAATATCCTCTTTTTTTACTCCGTGCATCTCCAATGTATGCAGGGCATGCTCTACTAGTGGTTCTGGATTATTGTGATTAATTGCCCAAACAATTCCTTCATAGTCTATTTTTTCCATTTTAAACTTAATTTGACTATCTCCTATAACAATTATTCTTTTTAGGTTTCTGCAGTATCTGAAATTTCATATCCGCAATTCGGGCATAGACGATCCGCTCTCACTCTTTTTTCGCGTGACCATAAGATGCCACAGCTTCCACACACTTGGACCTTATGAATTTCGATAGTTATTGGCGCTTGTAATATTTAACCACTAAACTTCTTTCTTAGAAGTGGTTTTTGAATCACTGTTATACCAATCAAATTTCTTAATTCACTTTTATCAGAGTTTGGATTTTACAGTTGATTTATTTGAAAAATGGATGAATTATCATATTTGATATTTGACACAACTCATCAAATACTGTTTTCTACTTTTCTTATTTATGGGGTTAAAAATTACAAATCTTCCAATTTCTAACTATATGACTGCATATCCAATATCCGTTGAACCAAAAGTGCCACTAATAAAAGCAATCAATTTCATGGTGGATAAGGGATTTGGGAATTTAATTGTCAGTGACGGAACAATTCCAAAAGGCATTCTAACAGAACGAGAAATTTTAAAGGTAATTGCAGATTCAAAAGATGTCAATAAATTAACAGTCCAAGATGCAGGATGGCAGCCATATGTTAGATTGTCCTTGGGGCATACCGTTTTGGATGCTGCACATCAAATGATAAGAAAAAAATCCAGATTGTTGGTTTTTGATGGAGACAAACTTGTAGGAATTGTCACGGTTACCGATTTGATGCGGGCATTTAGAAAGACAAAAAGTGATTTATCTTTAGATGACGTTGTTGGCTCTACCGTTGAAAAATGCAAGTCTTCAGATTCGATTTATGAGGTAGTAAAAAAATTACATGAAAAAAGAATTGGCAGCATAATCGTAGGTGATATGAAAGGCTATGGGATTTTTACCGAGCGTGATCTCTTGATACATCTTGCTTCTTCATCTAATCTTCATGACTCAGTTGGTCAACACTCCTCATCGCCATTGGTTGTTGCAAATGAGGGAATCAATGTGCATGATGCAGCAAGCATAATGGCATCAAAAGACATCAAAAGGTTGGGTCTTGTAAAAGATGGCTTGTTGGTTCATGTTGTAACTGCTAGAGATATAGTTGATGCATATCAGAGTGTTTACACTGTTACCAACCCATACTTGAATGATCTCAGTGAATATATTTCCGGCTAAATAAAATCTTATTATCCTAATTTCGAAACTGATATGAGCTTATGATTTGAAGTTTAATTGATGGTCTTTGAGGCAATTCTATACCTTGCAGTATTGATTATTGCCGCAAAACTATTTGGCGAATTAATGCATAGGATTCATCAGCCTACAATTATAGGAAATGTTCTTGCTGGAGTTGTAGTTGGTCCTGCTCTTTTTGCTCTTGTCACACCAATTGACGAGATAGAAATTTTTACCTCTATTGGAGTGTTTTTCTTATTTTTCCTAATTGGTCTTGAAGAAATTGATTTAGCTGGGCTGTTCCGTGTAATGCGGGGAAGAATATTTGCAGGTTCTATTGCTGCATTTCTGATCCCTTTTTCAGTTGCGGGCTTTTTTGGTTTATTACTTGATCTTGATTTTGTAAAATCATTTGCTATTGCCAGTGTGATTGCATCTTCAAGTCTTGGAGTTACTGCAAAGGTACTCAGTGATCTTGGAAAGCTAAAATCTGCAATAGGTCTTGAAATTTTTACTGTCACCGCAATTGTAGAATTTGTAGCGATTATTATTACAAGCGTGCTAATTCAGGTTAATTCAAGTTCAAGTCCAGAGGTTTCAGACTTTTTGTGGTTGTTTGTAAAAATGATCATCTTTTTTGCAGTGGCAGGACTACTCTCTGTTTTTGTTTTGCCAAAGATCTTCCGAATAATAAGAAAACATCTCTATGCTGAGCAAATCTACTTTGCAATAGTAATTGGAGTAATTTTACTTGTAGCGTATTTTGCAGAGGTTAGTGGAATTCATGGTGCGATAGGTGCGCTTCTTTTAGGAATTGCAGTATCTAGAATGAACAAGATAGAGTATTCTGAAATTTCCAAAAACATCAATGTTATTGGTCATGGAATTTTTATTCCGATATTTTTTGCAGGCATCGGTCTTCACTTTAGCTTTAGTTTTCTTAATTTAGAACTGTGGGTAATAACTGGCTTTCTTGGAATAATGATTGGCGTCAAGTTTCTTGGCTCTTACATTGCTGTAAAAATTGCAAAGATGCGTCCTGCAACAACTGTTGCCTATGGGGTAATGGCAAAGGGCGCTGTAGACTTGGCCTTGATGCTATCTTTGTTACAAGTGGCAATTCTGAGCAATGAGTTATTCTCATTGCTTGTGCTTGGGACTCTGATAGTTATGATTATTTCCAGCGTTGAACTTCAACGCAAGTTAAAGAAAATCATTCATGTCAAAGTAGGTACTTTAGAGCTGGGGCTCATCCCTGCATATTTTAGACAAGTAGTTTCTGACGTACCTGCAATAGCAGTTATAGTTACAGATTTTCCAAAAACGACACAAAACTTGACTATCAAAGAATTTCTTGCTAAAAATGATCTTGGAAAAAGATCTTTTCTAGTAATGGATGGACAAAACAAGGCTGTGGGAATAATCTCAAAACATGAAATAGAAAAATTCGACAAGAAAACTTATGACGTTACAACAGTTGGAAATGCAATGAATAAAAAATTTAACTCTGCATCCCCTGATGAATATCTTTATTCAGTAATTCAAAAGATGAACTCACATTCATTTGATATAATTCCTGTCATTGATCCTAAGAATGAAAATCTAGTTGGAATTGTGACCAATCACAGTATAATGAATCTATTAGTGGAATCCAAGTAAAATTAATTTTCAAATTTTGATTAGAAATTTTCTTTGTCTGCAAAATTCTCTTAATATTTTAAACTTGGATTCTGGTGAAATGTTATTGTTGAGTGATCTCTGCTACTTTTTTGATGAATAATTCAGTAGAAATTGGTTTTTGTTCCACGTCGATATTTTTTCCATCCACATCAAATGCATCTAAAACAAGTCTTTTTTCTGATGTGATAAAAAAGAATTTCTGATCTGGAAAAAAACTGTGAATAATCTTTCCTGCATCTACACCGTTCATCTCAGGCATTGAATTATCGCTGATAATCAGGTCAAAAGGAGTTTTTTTAGTCAGGTCTTTGTTTAACTCTTTTTCAAAAGTTTCAAGTTCAGATTTTCCGTCGTGAGTGACAAAGACTTTGTGCCCATTTGCTTCTAAAATCTCTCTATATGTCATCGCAGTAGCCTTGGAATCCTCTACAATTAGAATTTTCAAGGCAAGATTACTCATAATTGCTTACATGCATATAATAAGTTAAAACCATGCATGTTTTTTCCAAACAACCTATATGTACTATTTTTACTCCAATCTCATGGTATTTTCTATATCTGGTATTTGATTATGCATCAGTATACATTGATACTTCCCAGGCAGTTGGAGTTTGTGCAAATGAACTATATTCTTTGTATTTTAATTCTACATATACATCAAGAAAATCTTTAGTAAACACATCCTCTAGAAATTTCATATCGCTTTGAAACGAATCTAGTGCTTCTTTAAGCGAAGCAGGCAAGGAACCTATGTTGAGCTCTCTTTTCTTTTCTGTACTGAGTTTGTAGACGTTTTCTTCCACATGATCCCCTGGGTCTATCTTGTTTTTGATTCCATCTAGTCCTGCAAGTAAAAGTGCTGATTCAAGTAAATAGATATTTGCTGTAGGATCTGGCACACGATACTCTATTCGTTTACTTTTTTCATTATCTCTTGAATACATTGGCACACGAATAGCAGCAGAACGATTGCCTAATCCCCAACACACATTCACAGGCGCTTCAAAATTTGGTACTAGTCTCTTGTAGGAATTTGTTGTGGGGTTTGTTATTGCACATAATGCTGATGCATGTTCCAATAGTCCTCCTATGTAGTACCGCCCTTCCTGTGAAATTTGTGCAACTTTATCGTTTGGATCATACATTCTGTTTGTCTCATCACACCACAAACTTTGGTGAGTGTGCATTGCAGAAGCATTATCTCCGAAAATTGGTTTTGACATAAAAGTCGCAACTTTATTTCTTTTTTTGGCTTTTACTTTTATTACATTTTTTATTGTAACCACTGCATCGGCAATCTCACTCATTTCACCGTATTTGAAATTGATTTCACTTTGTCCTGAAGTTGCAACTTCATGGTGTTCTGCTTCAACTTTGATGCCAAAATAACGATACAAATCATCACAAATGTCTTTTCTCAAACTTCCAAGTGTATCTTTAGGCTGTGATGGATAGTACCCTTCTTTGAGATCTATTGCAGTACTGGCATTTCCCTTTGCCCATGGTGATTCTTTTGATTCAATGGAATACCCCGAACCACCGTAAGAATGAGTCGCACCATATGGAGAAGGATAAATATTGATTGCATCAAAAACAAAAAATTCAATCTCTGGACCCCACATTGTATGTGTCAATCCAAATTCCTCAAGCTTTCTTTTTGCTTTTGACACTATTCCTCGCGAATCTCTGTTAAATCGAGTTTCTTCTACTACATTTCCCTCAAAAATATCACAAAACATTCTTGCATTTTTTCTATTAGAATCATAATCAGGTGGTAAGATATGAAATGTAGAAGGGTCTGGCTTTAGCATCATATCTGATTTATTCACTGAACTAAAACCCACAATGGAGCTTGCATCAAGCTTTTCAAGTCCATTATCAAAATCATTTTCTGATAAAGCGTAACTTGGCATTCCCATACAATGTAGTTCTCCAAAAATATCTACAAACCAAAAATCAATAAATGAAATGTTTTCTTTGTGAATTTTTTCTAAAATTTGCTTTGAATTCATTACTCCGTTTTTATTTCTCTCCTCATCTTACTAATGTGATCTTGTGATATTCTTTGAGCTATATTGTAAATTCATACCTTCAAGATTCCGGATAATCTTCATTTTTCAATGTCTTCATTTTTTCTTTTAATTCCTCTTCAAAAAAGAATTTGTCCCCTGTAACTGGTTTGAGATCATCAAGCCATATTGCTTTTTCATCATACTTTGCTAAAAATGGGATTTGTACCCAATCCGGATTTCTTCCTTGCAAGAATCTCAACACCATGACTTTCTGATTATCTAATTCAGTTATTCCAAGAATCTGAATTTTTCCAGGAGTTGCAGACATGCTTGGACCTCTTACTGTTCTTGCAAGACCTGTAACTTTTTTGTATGCATCTCGAAATATTTTCTGTGCCTCAACCAAAGGTATGCCAAAATAATGCTGAGCTCCCGTATCTCGTACAACAAACATGTAGTATGGAATACAACCAAGTTGAACCTGAGCCTTCCACATTTCAGCCCACATGTAAGAGTCATCATTGATGTGACGGAGTAGTGGTGACTGGGTTCTAATTTGAGCACCTGTAAGGCGCACTTTTTTTATTGCTTCTCTTACCGCATCTGTCTTTAATTCTACTATGTGATTAAAATGTCCCATAAATGCCAGGTGAATTCCTTTGTCTACAACTCTTCTAAATATGTCGAGCATTTCTTCTGCATCGTCATCTGTTAGGAATTTGTACGGCCAGTATGCCAATGCTTTAGTCCCTATTCGTATTGTTTTGAGATTTGAAAGATTTGCTTCAAGTAATGGATTGATGTATGTTGAAAACACTCTTGCCTTCATGATCATCGGATCTCCTCCAGTAAAGAGAACGTCTGAAATTTCTGGATGCTCTTTTAGATACTGAACTAGTTGTTCTCCTTCTCGCATTGCAAACTTGAGTTCATCCATTCCAACAAACTGTGGCCATCTAAAACAAAAACTACAGTATGCATGACATGTCTGGCTTTGACTTGGGAAGAAGAGACATGTTTCGTTGTATTTGTGCTGCATCCCGTACAGTTTTGTTCCATCTTTTAGCGTTGGAACGTTTAGTTCCATCTGTCCTGCTGGATGGGGGTTTAATTGGAGTCTGATTTCATTTGCAGTATTTTGAATTTGTTTTTTATCCCCACTTTTAAGTGCCGATTCCATTTTTGCATAATGTTCAGGAATTAACATCCCTTTTTGTGGAAATGTCAAAACAAACATTGGATCATCTGGAATGTTGCTCCAATCAATTAATTGCTCCACTACATAATTATTTGTCTTAAATGGAAGAACATTTCCAACCACTTCCATTTCAAACTGTTTTCCTACACCCATTTTTTGAATTTGAGGCAATTCTCGAAAATTTGCTAGAGTATAACTTTTGATGCGTGGTGATTCATTAATTTTCCACACAGAATCTTGTTTTTGCACATATATTCTTGTTTTTCATCATTGTTAAATGTTAACCTTAATCAAAAATTTTTTATTTTTAAAAATTAAATTGAATGATTTAAAAATGATAAGAATCAATATTTTACTGTGAGCGTCTTCAAAGGACACGGTGTATTGTAAATGGCAGGAGAAATACTAGCTGCAGAAGAACAAGCAACACAAGTATCTGCTGGACAGATTGAAACTTTGGTAGATTTATTGACCTCTTCAGTTTCACTACAGATTGCATTTGCAATTTTAGTAGTTGGACTAGTAGTACTTGGATTAACTTATAATCAATTCAGACAATGGACACTAAGAAAAAAATTTAGTTACAGTAATCCTATACTTGCAGAGATAATTCGAAGGGCTGTCCTGCCTATACTCGCACTAGCTCTAATCTCAACAATTAACATCTACATTCAAACTTTTGAAATATTTGATGATCCAAATGAGATTCTACAAGAACAAAAAAACATTGAACTAACTGCCGGAGAAACTTTTGCAAAACTTCTAAACTCTATGAATGTACTAGTAATTGTATTTACCATTGGCCACATCATAACTATTCTGCTTGAGAAAGGAGAAAAACTCAAGTATGAAAAACAAGACTTTCAATCTTGGCTAGAATTAAATGGTTTCAAAGATGATGAAGATGATTTGTTTCACAAGTGTTACCAATGGATTGCACCTAAACGTCCACCTGAGGACATTAGTGAACAAGAATTTCAGGAATTATTAAAAACAAAAGAAGGTAGGGAACACCTTGAAAAATTCATCACTTCTGGAGGTTCACGAATAGGCAGCTATCACAAACTAGTAAAAGATCCATTCTCAGAATGGAAAAAATCAGAACAAAAAAAATATGAAAAATATTACAATGATTGCATCACTGGAGAAAATGAATTGGGTAGGCCTTTACTTCCTGGTAGAGTGCCTGATGAGATTTATGAAATTGACATTTGGGCAGAAGAAAAACGAGTTGCAAATTTTGAGCCAGTTATACCAGGTTCAAAACCTCCAGGTTATGCAGAAAAGAAAAGAGAAGGTCTACCAAAACCTTTTAGAAATTTTATTCCTCTAGGATTTTTTCTTGGGGCTATTATAGGAATAATTGCTTGGTGGGGTATTGATCTCTTTGTTTTAGCAACAGCAAGTGGAGGTATTGCCCTTGGAGTTGGTTTCGCATTAAAAGAAACATTTGAGAACTACTTTGCTTATCTTATGATAAGAAAAGACAAAATCTTTGTTGAAGGTGACAGAATTGCTTTAACGAGTGGATACAAAGGAATAGTCTACAAAATCACTTCTCGTGTGACATATGTCAAACATCCATTAAATGAGTCTGTCGCAATTGTTCCCACAAGACAACTTGTCACAAGTGAGATAATTAATTATACCAAAGAATTTGCTCTTGTACCGGCATCTGTTCAAGTTGGAGTTTCTTATCTAAATGATCCAAAACAAGTGGCAGCGGCTTTGATGAAAGTAGGACTTCGCGCATTACGTGAAGTAAAGGATGCCAAAGGAAGACATCTTGCTATTCAATCAAAATGTCCCAACCTTGATGAAAACAAACCTAGCTGTGGCTGTGATAAACAGTTTGTCTTGGAACTAGAGCAACCAACTGTACGATTTGATAAATTCAATGACTCTTCTCTTGATTTTACTCCGTCTATCAAGGAGATGAAAAAAAAGAGACTCAAGAAATTGACAAGCTTGATTCCGAGCGTAAAGAACTCATTGAAAAATATGGTATTGGAGATCTGCTAAAAGGTGAGGGCAGTGACTCTTGATATTAAAATCATTTTGACGTGGTAAATGCTCTTTTTTACAAACGTTTTAGTTTTAATACCAAATCAAACACCGTTAACCTAGATTGAAAAAAAATCTGATCTTTATTTCTATGATTACACTTTCATCTGTTTTCCTGCTATGCTCAACTTCATTTACATATGATCAAAATTCTAAACTTATATTATTACAAAATGGAAATGAATTATCTAATTCACAACAAGTCACGTCATCTGATAATGTCAGAAATATCTTTCAAGATTTTCCAAATTCCGTTATCGCGCAGATTGACTTTCTAATTAATCCTGTAAAGGCCATCTCATCTGGGTCCTCAATTTATGATTTAATTGGGTTTTCTATTGGAATGGTGGTTTATGGGATATTTGTTTATCATTTTTACAGATTCCTTTCAAAACGTGATATGTTTTCTATTAATTTAGACCAGCGCTTATCTTACAAAAAATTCAGATCTAGTGGAGAAGCAGTATCTGCTGCTCCCCGAGTTGCAGCGTTTATTGCAATGAATTTCTTTATTTTTCCGTTTGTAGCGTTTCTGTGGTTTTTGGGTTATTCATCAATAATGTTTCTTCTTGTACACCAATTACCTACTGCCACAATCTTTCTTGTTTCTAGTGCTTTGATTGTCGCAGTAAGAATATCTGCATATTACAGTGAGGATCTTTCAAGGGATCTTGCAAAATTACTCCCCTTCGCATTGCTTGGTATTTTTCTTTACAACCCACAATTTTTTTCATTTGAAGATATTGCAAACAGGCTAAAAGAAATCCCTTCTTTTATCGTCCAAATTGCATCATTTATCGTTGTGGCAATGTTAGTTGAAATAGTTCTCAGTGTGCTGTATTTAATTAGAATCCAATTCATTCATAAAAAAGAAAAATCAAAAAAAATTGATGACTCTGAAACTGCAATATGATTAGAAATTTGCATGACTTTTATATCACAAATGTAAAAAACCATAACCTACATGGACAGAATTATTGCCAAAAAAAACATTATCATCTTAAAACCCAATTTAAGCTTGGATGAGATTAAAGATTTAGCAGATGATAAAAAAACTAGTTTATTTGGTACTGCATTTACAAGACCTAAACCCGATGAAGTCACTGTTTCTTCAATTGATTTATTTTTTGAACCAATATGGAAAATTAAGGGAGAATACAATGTTGATTTTTACCGAAAAAACATTCATCAAATATCAACTGATCCCCACGTAAAAGAAATAGTCATTGGAACTGGTGTGTTTCCAGTTCTTACGGAATCTGGAAAGTGGAAGAAATTCAAAGACAGCATAAAGTTAGGCGAAAAAAAGAACAAGACTGATATTCCTGTGGAAGAACAT
>JAIOOR010000006.1 GCA_021414365.1 Nitrosarchaeum sp. | reverse complement strand
CAACATGATACAAGTACAAGCAGAGTTTTGTCAAACGAATTAGCTGAAATTCGTAAGGTTACAAAGATGCTCGGCAATGCAAGAATGTCATTGGAACAAGTCCAATTAAGACTGACAACTATTCATGATCTAGGCGATGCTATGGTAGCAATCGGCCCAGCGATGTCTACAATGAAGGGATTGAAGTCATCACTAGGAAGATTCATGCCAGAGGCAGACTCAGAATTGAATTCCATGACACAGACACTCAATGGTCTAATGATGGACTCTCTCGCAGGAGACTCATTTAGCATGGAGACTGGTGCTTCAAGTGAAGAGACAGAAAGAATCTTACAAGAAGCATCTGCAGTAGCAGAGCAACAGATTGGAGACAAATTCCCATCTGTACCAACATCAACTGGACTTTCGCAATCTTCACAATCTACTTACTAGTAGATTATGTTAGAAAGCGAAAGTCAAACTTTTTACTTTTTAAAAATCTCTCAACTTCTTAAGTAATGCAGGATTTTGATAAATGAATTCATCTGGAAAACAATTTAGCATTTTTCCATTGTCAATATTATAAAACTCCCAATTTTTACATTCTCTATCAAATTCATATGGATGTGTATTATCAAATTTCCAATTAAAACCATTATCAATACTTGCATCAGGATATCCATGTCCTTTTATGAGAGTAATTGTATTGTTGTCATAATTAGCATCAATTTTTCCATATAATGCGTTTGGATACAGATAGATTACTTTAGGATGTGATGTTATTGCATCAAATTCGTTTTGAGTTACATATTCATTGTGTAATAGGATTACTTTATCAAATTTTTTGAGAATGTCTGGATTTTTATCAATATCAATGTCACTGAGGAATTTATAATTTAGAAGTTTTAGTATTTGTGCTCCATTTCCTCCTACTTCTGCACGTAAAATTAGTTTTATTGGAACTGTTAAACAGTTGTAATCACATTGTCCTTTGTAGTAATCATAAAAGCCAGGTGAATTGTACGCAGATGCAGTAAAAATTGGATAAATTACAATAGTCTTATCATTATTGTTAATTAATTCATCATAGATGGATTGGTTTTTCTCGTCAAGTTCAAAAAAAAGTTTTCGATATGCATGCGTATTTTCATCCACAATAAAATCTCCTTTAATGCCACTTATTTTGAATATAGAGTCAATTTGTTGCTGTTCCAAGTTAGCTTGGTTGGTTTTGATGTTAAAATTAAAGAATTTTTGTTCATCTTTTTGAACGGAACCATAGTAAATGATTGCAGATATCACCCCAATTGCAATTAAAATAAAGATAATTATTTTATTGATATTTATCATGAATTTTCCTTCAAACTTATTTTAGATATATTTACTAAAAATATGAATAATTGAAATTTAAAATTATTTGGCATTTTCTATTATATCGCTATAACTAATGAATATTAGGTTTTAGTAATATTGACTCGATGTTATCAAATAAACTAAATTATTTTAGAAACAATGATGATTTTGAAAATCTAAATTTTAAAAATAATTGCATACTAAGAATTATTGGAAATATCACAACAAAAAGTATAGACAAGTTAAATTCTGGAAGTGATTTATCCGGAGATACTATATCTCCCCATTTACTGGGACTTGGAATTGAGATAATACTTTGGTTATCAACTTTGTAAGGCCAAGAGTGATGTGTTTTAGTATGTGCATCAAATACGGAAATAAAAAATCCATAGTTATCTGAACGACCTAAAAGATTCAGCGGTATTTTGAATTCATAACTAGGATGTGGTGTCTTGTCATATCTATCATGTTTATCAGATGATGAACCTACAGCAACAAAATCTTTATCATTTGTAATTTTTGTAAAATATCCATTTATTGCAGGTAAATCACTTCCTTGATAAGAAAATGATTTTTTTGCATCAAGAGCAGTAAAAAAACAATAATCATCAGATTGTGGTAATGTTGTTTTGTCATTTTTAGTATCAAAACAAATTAATGCGCTATCTGCAAGTTTGTCAATAAATTTATCAGAGGCTATATTGACTTGAACGTAGATAAAATCACCCTGATAAGCTGTTCGTAGATGAATCTCTGTACCATCATCAAATCCAAGTCTGTTATAGCTGGATTGTTTCCATTCATCTGGAGTTGTCCATTTTCCATCAAATACTACATTATCAAGTTGAGATGAAATCGATATTAGAATTGGTTCTTCACCATAAACATTCAAGAAGTATATTGGCAAGAACATAAGGAAAAAAATAACAGATTGTATAAAAAATAACTTTGAAATCATCAAGTTAAGATATCAATTGTGCATTAAAAAAATTTTGTAATTCTTTTAATACTTGTTTTAAAGATGCTAATTGTGAATAAAAAAATAATAATTGGCATAATCATTGTTGTTGTTATTGGTATTGGTGCTGTCAGTTTTGGACAGATGAGTCAAAATGGCAAAAGTGAGGTTACAAATGTGAAGGAGACACAAAGAGTCCCACAAAGTTTTACAGTTGATTTACATGAATCTGTAGGCTTTAAGGAGAGTCCGTAAGTTCCATTTTGGATCTTTAATTAAAGAAAATTTACCAGCACACCTATAAACAAATTTACATGTAGGTAGATAATGAAAACTACAACGATCGGTATGTTCGCTGCAATTGCATTTGCTGTAGGAATGGTTGGAATCAACTTTTCTGACGGTCAATTAAAATTGCAAGATAGTACTCCTGCTTCTACAATGGATGGAGGAAGTATTCTAGGACATATTGAACTCATACATACTGATAAGGATGGAAATGTTATCTCATACCAACAGACTGACAATGCAATAGTTAATGACGGAAGAAATTGTGTTGCAATGTTATTGTTTGGACCAAATTCAGGTTGTCGTGCATCTACTGCAGCTGGATTAGGAAAATACACTGTAATTGGTATTGGTAACGGCACCGCACTTGGTGGAAGTACCAGTCAATTGTTATTGAATGGTTACGTAAATGACAACGGAATTACTAGAACAACAGGTACGTTGGACACATTTACAAATTCAACCAATAACAGTGATCCTGCTGTACAAAGAATAAAGGCCACATTTACATGGGGTGGAGCTACATCAAACACAATTAATCAAGCAGGTTTATTCAATAGTACGGTTGCAACAACTGCTTCATCAACATTTGCAGTTAAAAACTTCCCAAGCAATGTTGTCATGAATAATGGAGATCAGTTAACAGTTAACTGGGACATCACTATTGATGGTAGCGACGCATTCAGTTAGAGAAAATTCTTTATATTTTTATTTTTTTATTTTTCTATAGCCGTGGCTAAAGTTCTTGTCATATAATTTAGAGTATTCATAATCAGTTGAATCAATCACGTTGCTAATAATTACAATTGCAGTTCGTGTAATTTTTTCATCTCTAACTTTTTTTACAATATCATTTAAGGTTCCTTTGATAATTTTTTGATCATCCCAGCTTGCCCTGTACACAACTGCAACAGGTGTAGATTTTTTGTATCCACCAGCAACTGCTTCTTTTACAATATTAGAAAGCAAATGAACACTAAGATAAAAGATCAAAGTAGCTTTGTGCTTTGCAAGCTCGGAGATTTTTTCTCGCTTTGGTACTTTGGTTCTAGATTCTGCACGAGTTACAATAATGGTTTGAGTTATGCCTGGTAGAGTAAGCTGAGTCCCAAGTGCAGCAGCTGAGGCTAAAAATGCAGTAATACCAGGAACTACTATAGATTCAATTCCGTTTTTTGCCAGATTATCTATTTGTTCTTTTATTGCTCCATAAATTGATGGATCACCATCATGCAGTCTAACTACTAGCTTGTCGTTTTTTGCATTTTTGTAAAGCAGATCAAAAATTTCCTCTCTGACCAAACCTGCTGCGTCATGCAACTCTCCTTTTTTACATAACTTTAGAATTGGTGGAGGAATCAAAGAGCCTGAATAAACTACAACATCTGCTTTTTGAATTAATTTTTTTGCTTTAATTGTAATTAGTTCTGGATCACCTGGACCGCATCCTACAAAATAAACTCTAGACACGCTTTACCACCAAGATTGAGAAATATTTTGTAGTCAATGTTCCATCATTTACTTCACCAAGAGTAAGTTTTCGAATAATTTCATTTTCTGTTCCAAGATCTTGTCCTATTGCAAAAATTGAATTATCTGGAAATCCAGCTTCCTTTAACACCTCAATTACTTTATCAAAGTATCTACCATCTTTTAGAAATACCATCGTCTCAGAATTTTTTGCGATCTCTTTTACTGAACTCAAGTCATAACATGATGGAATTATCGAAACTTTCTCTGATCCCTCTGCAATGCTAACACCGACTTTGGCAGCAAAAGTAAACATTGAAACAATTCCTGGAATTACACTGATCTTAATTTCAGGGTGATTCAGCTCAATGTCTTTGTGCATGTAAATCCAAGTGCTGTACAAATATGGATCACCTATTGTAAGATAGACAACATTTTTTCCTGTCAAAACTTTATCAGCCATAATCTTTGCATTTTTTTTCCATGTTGCTTCAAGAACGTCTTTATCTTTAGTCATTGGAAAGATCAACTTTATTATTTCTTGATTTTTTGATTTGTCAATTAGTGAAGATACTATAGATAATGCGATGCTAGGTCTGTCCTCATTTGATGCGGGACACATGATGACATCTGCATTTTGGATTGCTTTTGCAGCCTTTACTGTTAGTAATTCTGGATCGCCAGGGCCTACTCCCACTCCGATTAATTCAGGCATGAGAAATATGATTTTCTTCCCAATTAAAAATCTAGATTAGATCTTTGTTGCAGATATTATTGTGACTGGATTTCTAGCTAGCATCATTGTGCCTTTTGAGGTCTTTCTGCTCTTTGATATGGTAACCTGAGTAATATCTACTGAATCAAATTGTGATTTTTCCAAAACTTGCAATACAGAGTACAAGGTTTCAATTAAGATGATTCCAATGACAATTCTTCCCCCAGACTTTAGTTTATTCTGACACAAATTGATAATTTCTCCAGTATCACTGCCAGTTCCTCCAATGAATACAGCATCAGCCTGATCAAGTTCTAGAATCTTTTCTTTTGCATTGCCAAAAATTACAGAGATATTTTTTAATCCAAATTTCTCAATATTTTTTTTTGTCAATTCAATTGCATTTGTATCATAGTCTATTGCAATTACTTTGCCTGTCTCAACTTGGATTGCAGCTTCAATAGATATTGAACCGCTTCCACATCCAATATCATATACAGTATACCCTGGACAAAGTCTTGCTTTACTAATTTGGATTGTACGTACTTCTTCTTTTGTTATTGGTACGTTTTCAGTTCTCTCAAAAATATCATCCGGAATTCCAGGCGTTTTAAAATTCCACATAAACCAAAACCGAATCTATGAAATTGGAGTAATACCCTTTGTAATAGAACCTGCATGTACTATGGTATATGTCAGAATCCAGACAAACAAGTAAATGAAAATATAACTTCCTAATCCTTGCATTACAATCTTTTTTCTATCAGATGATGGTAATTGTATCTTCATTGATTTTGCAATAAACACAGTTACAATAAACATAATTATCATAAATACAATTGATGCCCATCTTCTCTCTTCACCCTGAATATCTTCAAAGAGAAAAGTAGCTAAAGTACCACCAATCACTGCAAATCCAACCCTTAACCAAAATAGTCTATCTAATTTCCTGTCTTTTTCGCTTTTCCCATCTTGACTTATGACAGGCTCTACACTCTCTGAATCACTTGATTCTGTCTGCGGAGTTTCATTTTCATCCTTTATTGACTCTTTTTTAGAATCTTCAGGGTCAGGAGTTGGTTCAGATTTCTTTTTTTTGAATTTTGCCAAGTAAATTTCTAGGTTGACTCTGCTTTGCCTCGTTTAAAATCTTTGGTCACAAAATGAGCATAAAACAGAGTAAGAGTATAATTTCAGATACAAAATGGATTGGTGTGACTCTAGCAGGAATAGAACTACGTTATTTAGTGAATCAGATTTCAGATACAGCTCAGGACTACTATGTAAGTAACATCTATGGTGTGACAAAAGACAGTATACTATTCAAACTTCATCACACTGAAAAACCAGATATTTACATGATGGTATCAACTTCTGGTGTTTGGTTAACATCTGTAAAAATTGAGCAGATGGAGCCAAACAAATTACTAAAAAGACTGCGAAGTGATCTGTTACGATTAAAATTAAAAAAAATAGAGCAGATTGCATCAGAGAGGATCGCATATTTTACTTTTGAGGGATTTGATAAGGAGTTTGTAATTGTTGGTGAATTTTTTGGCGATGGCAATATTTTGTTATGCAATAATGAGATGAAGATTCTTGCGTTACAGCATTCCATTGATGTAAGACATAGAAAGCTTGGTGTAGGTTTAGTGTATACACCACCACCGCTCAATGGATTAGATGTAATTAAGGTAACAGAATCAGACTTTGAAGAACTAAAGATATCGGATTTGACTGCAGGGAAATGGCTTGGACGAACATTAGGATTGCCAAAAAAATATGTCGAAGGCATGTTTGAAATCTCTGATATTGATTCAAAAATTCCAGGAAACAATCTTACATCTGAGCAAATAAAAAAATTATACGATACAACAAAAAAAATTGTTACAGATGTAGTTACTGGAAAACATGAACCTGTAATTATTAGAAATGAAAAACCAGAAATCATTCCCGTTAGACTAGGAAAGTTAGATGAGAAATGCACTGTTATTAGCAGTTTTATCGAAGGTTTGGATACTGTCTTCACAGAAAATCTTGTAGAAGTTGGTAAATCAATTCAAACTGGTGGCTCTGATAAGAAAATTAAAGAATTAGAAAATCAGTTAGCAGAGCAGGAAAAAGCAATAGAAACAGTAAAAGAAAAATCAAATCATATAACAATGGTTGCAAATTCTCTTTTTGAGATGATCTCAAAAGGTATTACATCTATCGAAGATCCAAGGGCAGAAGAAATTTTGTCAACTCATAATTCTAAATTAACTAAAGAGAAAGGAATAACTCTCATCATAGTTGACGATGAGAAGATAAAAGTAAATTCTCAATCACCATTACAATCAATTGCATCAGTATTATTTAATGAGGCAAAACGAAAATCAGGTGCAATAAAGTCAATTGAGCAAATCAAAATCAACACACAAAAAAAACTGACAAAGTTACAAAACAAAGCAGAGACTGAAAAAGAATCAGTTACTTTTGCAGAAATTAGAAAAAAGAACTGGTATGAGAGATACAGGTGGTTTTTTACATCAGATGGAATTCTTGCAATAGGAGGAAGAGATGCTCCGTCAAACTCTGCTGTAGTAAGAAAACATTTGGGGAAAAACGACAAGATATTTCATGGTGATATTTTTGGTTCTCCTTTTTTCATTTTAAAGGATGCGGAAAATCCACCTCCAGCTAGTTTGAATGAAGTTGCTCATGCTACTGTCTGCTTTAGCAGAGCCTGGAGAGAGGGAATGTATGGTGTAAGTGCATTTTGGGTAAATCCAGAGCAAGTAAAAAAATCAGCTCCAAGTGGACAATTTCTTCCAAAAGGATCATTTACCATAGAAGGACAGAGAAATTTTGTAAAGATATCTACTCTCAAATTAGCCGTTGGGCTAATGCCACAAGGAGATGACTATACTGTGACATGTGGTCCTCCTGAACCAATTAAAAAAAATTCCATATGTTATGCAATAATTGAACCACATGGGTTGGAAATGGTAGATGCTGCAAAAAAAGTCAGACTAGAATTTTTAAAACTAGAAGAAGATATTGTAAAGAAAATCAACATAGATGATTTTGTTCGTGCACTTCCAGCAGGAGAAAGTCAGATTACTGAAGTAGGTCTAGGAGATGCTTCTTAAAATAAATGATGAACCAACATTTTTTGTTGATGCAATGTTGGGAAACATTGCAAAAAAATTAAGACTGTTAGGTTATGATTCAAAATATTATTCAAATATTGATGACGAAAAATTAATTGATGATGCAAAAAAAGAAAATCGGATAATTATCTCAAAAGATGAAGAATTAATTAAAAAAGCTCAGAAATTAGGCATAAGATCAATTTACGTCACTAAAATCGAAGAGATTGATCAATTTTTAGAAATAATTACCAGTGTAAATTTAAAAATTCAAATTAATGGCAATACTGCAAGATGCCCCAAATGTAACTCACTAACTGAATCAATAGATAAAGACAGTATCAAAGAAAAAATTCCTCAAGGAGTTTTTAACTCAAATGATATATTTTGGAAATGTAAGTGTTGTGATCATCTGTATTGGGAAGGTACACATATTAAAAATTTGCAAGAGTTTGTAGGTAAGGTAAATGAAAGACTGTAACAATTTATCAGTAGACGATGGTCATACGCTTGTAAAAACTGCTAGGAAAGTTGTGACTGAATATCTAAAAAATAATGAAAAACCAAAACTAGAAAATGAGTTTAAAGATAATTTTTCTTTTAAATCTGGTGTATTTGTTACTCTAAATAATGATCTTGGTTTGAGAGGATGTATTGGATATCCATTACCAGATAAATCATTATTTAATGCACTAGAAGATGCTGCAATTTCAGCTGCAACAGAAGATCCAAGATTTTTTCCTGTCAAATATGAAGAATTGAATTCAATTACATTTGAAGTGACTGTACTTACACCACCAAAAAAAATTATTGTAAATCATCCAAAAGAGTATTTGTCAAAAATAAAAGTTGGAAGGGACGGATTAATTGTCAAAAAGGGGTTTTATTCAGGATTACTCTTACCACAAGTTCCATTAGAATACGGATGGAATGAAGAAGAGTTTCTAGAATATACATGTCAAAAAGCTGGATTGTCAAAAAATGAATGGAAAAATCTAGATACTGAGATTCAAAAGTTTGAAGGAGTTGTATTCAAAGAAGAATATCCAAATGGTCCAGTTATCAAAGAAGTGTTAGAGGATTAGAAGTATCAGTGTCTAGTGAAATTTTTTGTCCAGTTTGAAGTGATGAAAACAATTTGTCATCTACTAAAAGTGGAATGTTTGCAAGTGCACATCCCGTTGCAACGGTAAGGTCTGCTTTTTGACAAATCATTGCAAGTGGTGCAGTGTCATTTGATTTAATAGAATAAATGGTATAAGCACCTACACTGCTTCCCACACCAGATGGAAAAACAAGAATGGAATTTTTAATTGATTTATTATATAGTTCATGATTTTTGTCGCTAATTATGCCTGTTTTTTTATCAACTGTGCCTAGAAAATTAATTGGAGTGTTAGATTTTAGAATGGTTCCTTGTGTTTTTCCTTGAACCAAAATTTTCATCTTGTCTCATCTTCAACTATTTGTGACAATGATTTTAGATTTACATTTACACCGTTTGAATTTTTGAGATAAAATGCACCCTTGATACTATTTGTAGTGACAGAATCTACATCGTCTTTGCTAATCAACGGAGTCAAACATGTACAACAGTCAGATAGAATCTCACATCCGGCTCGTTCCAGTTCGTTTGTATAACCAATTTTTCTTGCTTGTTCTTTTACAGTTCTAGGACAAAAGATCATGCATCTTTTTTTAAATGAACGGCCTTTTAGTTTGCCAGCAAGATCAGATATTTCATCCAGTCCAAGTTGTGGACTACCAAGTGTAATTAGATCACCTTTCTCTGCAGTATTTAGCTCATCGTAAACATTTTGCATCTCTTTTTGATCAAAGTCTACTTTTTCACATCTTGGATCTCCGTCACCGAAAAGAAATTTGGCACAAGTTCCTGATGTTCCCATTCCCCCACACATTGCCTTGCATTGTCTTTTGTCCATCTCCCCAAGTCCAGAAATGTTTACAGACGTATCTCCTACTTTTCCTGCAAAAAATCCAAGCATACCATATGTCAATTCGTTTGGATTTTTGACTTTCATTCTAATTGTAAGATTTGGAGTATCATCTTTTCGTATTGAAGAGTATGGGCTTTTTCCAGTGATTGCACTTGCAAGTGCACTAAATGCACTTTCTTTGTTTGTTTTTAGATTATCATACGAGTTTGCATGAATTGCAGCATTGCTTTCTGCAAATGCAACTTGTGTTCCTTCCTTTGGAATATCAAAGATTTCGTAAGGAATACATGAAAATGATGGAATAACACCCATTTTTTCATACGAGTTTTTAATTGATAGTTGCTTTGAGATAAAATTATCATCTAAACCATACTTTGATACATTATCAATGTCAAAGCCCATTGGGTTTAGAGTGGTTCTAACTTTGACTCTGGCATTTTTGCTAATGCCAGATAGAAATTCCTCACCTGCATCTCCAATTGTGTTGTAATTTACGCCTGAGAGATGTGCCCACTCTATTGGAATTAGCTTTTCAGCATCTGTTGCCTCACCTGTTGCAACCAAAATTCTGTATGCCATCTGCATAATTTCACCTTGTTCACCTTTTAGTGCAGATTCCTCTTGTTTTGTTAGCTCCAATGATACTAGTTTGACTATTACAGATATAATACTTGTACGTAAAATTCCATGTATAATGCAGAAAATTCTTCGTGGAATGATTGATACTATGAATTCTGTAAAGCCTCCAAGAATGACTGCATTAAGAGAGTTACACGAAGCAGAAACAGGTTCATTTAGCATTTTGATTGGAACAATACTTTCTGCAAGAACAAAAGACGAAACAACAACTAAAGCAGTAAAGGTATTGTTCTCAAAATACAAAAACGCAAAAGAGCTTGCAAATGCAAAAACAAAAGATGTGGAGAAAATTATAAAGTCAATTGGATTCTATCATGTAAAATCAAAAAGAATAATCGAGGTTGCAAAAATTATCAGCTCCAAGTACAAGGGAAAAGTTCCAGACGATTTAGAAAAACTAGTAGAGCTGCCAGGGGTTGGAAGAAAGACTGCAAACTGTGTACTTGTGTATGCATTTGACAAGCCAGCAATTCCAGTAGATATTCATGTTCATAGAATCTCAAATAGACTGGGATTGGTAAATACAAAAAACCCAGAGGAGACGGAGCAGGAACTAATTAGAATAATTCCAAAAAAATACTGGATTGATATTAATGATACTTTTGTAATGTATGGCCAAAATATTTGCAAGCCAATTTCACCAATGTGTAGTGTGTGTAAAATTAAAAAAGAATGTAAATATTATAAAACTAAGAACGCTTCTTAGTTAGATACAAGGTTGCCACGATTATACCAACTCCGGCAGCAATATAAAATGGAATAAATGCAAACGGATTCTTTGCAGGATCACCTGAAATAAATTCCACAGTCATACTTCCAGAATTTACTGCGGGTGGATCAGTGGAACTTTCCATTCCATGAACAGAATATGAATTAATTACAAATTCTCCGATATCAAGATTAGATACTACAATTCTTGCACCATTATTTACCGTCATTCCTGCTCGCTCGGTGTATGATATTATTGGTTTGTAATTTTGTGACCATCCACGCTCCAAGTCATCATGAACAACCACGTATCCTTCCTTTGGAGTCTGTACTGCTACCCAAAATTTTTCGTTTGGTTTTGCACCCATTCCTACTTCAACAAATTTATCAGGATTGTCCTTGTCATAGAGTCTCAAAACTGCATTTCCATCAGGATTTGCATATAGAAGACGGTTATCAATTGTAACTTGCCAGCTTACTGAATGTGGTCTTTCCATCTGAATAATTTCTGTATCCTTTAGAACTTTATTAAATTCGTATGATGGAATTTCTATTGTATTAATTATTAGTGATGGATTATTTGATTCGATTGCAAATATAGGTGACATGGTAATTCCAAAAAGTAAAACTAATGTAAGAAGATATTTCACAAGCTAAATCTAGTTTGAGTGAATAAATACTTAATCAACAAATGGGTGAGGATAATCAAGTATTACCTTTGATACTTCAGGTCTCAAGATAAATTCAGATGGTGATTTACCTTCATCAATCATTTGTCTTAGTTTGGTTCCACTAATTTGCTCTTTTGCATCATCTCCATGTGGACATGCCTTTGGATTTGTATATGTCAGACATTTTCTACAATAGAAAAATGCAGGAAAAAATACTGGAGATATCTCTAGTTCTGGATAGTCATCAAAGATTTTTTGTGCAGCAAATGGATCATAAAATGTTCCAACTCCTGCATGATCTCTACCAATAATGATGTGTGTGCATCCATAGTTTTGTCTCATAATTGCATGATGTATTGCTTCTTTTGGTCCAGCATACTTCATTTCAGTATGTAATGTTCCAAGTTTGCATCTGTTTTCTGGATAATAATGTTTAATCATCGTTTCATAGCATTTTACAATTACCTCATCTACAAAGTCGCCAGACTTTTTCTTTCCAATTACTGGATTTACAAACACTCCATCTCTTGTTGTAATTGATGTTTTTTGAAGCATTTCATGTGCTACGTGTGGGGGATTTCTTGTCTGAAATGCTACAATTGTCTTCCATCCAGCCTTTGCAAATTCCTCACGAGTTTGCAATGGAGTTAATCTATATTTTCTAATTTCAGTCTCTTCAGGTCTTTGAATGTAATCAATTTTTCCTCCTACTAGATAGTCTTGCATGGACATTGTCTTTGCAACACCAGGATGCGATGAATCATTTGTCCCGTATACTCCCTTTGCAGTCTTTTCTTTATCAAATGTAAATGTCTCTTTGACATGTAAAATTGCAATACCTAGTCCTTGATGATTTTGAAGTAATACTTTGCCTACTTTTTTCATTTTTGCAGCTGTTGATTCATCTACATCAAGAACTATTGGAATAGTCCATGCCAATCCATTTGATAATCTACCTTTTGTTATGACACTTTCAAAGTCTTTTTTCCCCAAAAATCCCTCCAATGGACTAAAGATTCCATCTGCGATGTTTTCAACATCGTTTGCAAGGTCTTCAGTAATGTTAATTGAGAATAATCCTGAGGAATCAGCTTTTGTGATTCTGTTTACCAGTTTTCCACCATGTGGTTTAATTGAATCAGCCATATACTAAATTCCCTATTTATGGTCTATATGAAGGCCACATTCTTTGTGTTCTCCTTGTTCCCACCACCAGCGTCCTGCCCTCAAGTCTTCTCCAGGTTTAATTGCCCTAGTACATGGCTCACATCCAATACTTGGATAGCCCTTATCAAGAAGACTGTTGTATGGTAAGTTATTTTTCTTGATGTAATCTTGAATTTGATCCCAAGTCCAATCAATTATTGGATTTATTTTTAAAATTCCATCATGTCCATTATCTATTTGGAAAATATTAACATCCTTTCTTACTTCTGTCTGATCCCGTCTTAGTCCTGTTATCCATCCGTCTAATGTAGATAACATTCTATTAATTGGATGTACTTTACGTATTTCACAACATAATTTTCTGTTTTCTACACTTTCATAGAAAAGATTCATTCCTTTTTCTCGTACCATATCTTCTACTTCTTTAGTATCTGGAAACAAAACTTCAATTGTAATGTTGTACTTTTTTCTTACAATATCCATAATGTCATAGGTTTCCTGTGGTAGTCGTCCTGTATCTAATGTAAAGAATCTAAACTTTGGATTAATCTTAAGCATCATATCCATAATTACTGCATCTTCTGCACCAAAACTTGATGCTTTTGCAACTCGTGGATGGAGATTATCAGATACCCATTGAAGCGCCTCATTTGTTGTCTTTATTTTTGAATTAAGTTCATCTACTTGTTGTTGGGTGAATTTCACAAATACACTTGAATTGTTTAGTTTTATATTGATTACCCAAATTTTTTATCCTAAATTATAAACAGGTAGATTTTAAAAAAGAAAAGATGGAAGATATTTCTTATGTGGTAGTTTTTCCAACGGTTTTTTCTAAAAATAAAATTCCACAACTAATTATTAATATTAAAAAAATTTTGAAGATCCAAAATCAAGAGTTCAAATCAGTAAAGCGTGATGGAGATATTATTTTAGTTGATGCAAATGATCCTGTGTTTTCGTCATCTGCAATTAATTTGCTATTTGGTATAGAAAAAATAGCTATTGCTAGACAAGTAAAAAATGATTTTCAAAAAGTTGTCTCTGAAATTACTACAGTAGGTGGAAATTTACTACTAAAGGGAGAAAAATTTCTTGTTAGAGTTGAAGGAACATCAAAAGGATTTTTTACAAAAGATATCGAAATTGCAGCAACATCTGGCATTATAGAAAAAAAGGCAGAGATGGGCGCACATCCTGGAACAGAAGAAAATTTTGATAAATTATTGTACACATATTTGACAAAAGATAATGCATATGTTTGTATTTTTTCAGATAATGGTCAGGGTGGAATACCATATCAATCACAAAATAAAAATGCCATATGCAGTGTATATGATGAAATTTCTGCAATATCTTGTTTTGAAACAATAAAACAAGGATTTGATTCAAAAATTATAATTTGTTATAGACAAAAATCTGAATTGATGAATTTAATTAAAACAATCAATCAAATAATTCCAAGACTTGTAAAACAAGAAATTGTACTGGAATTTTTTAATCTCAAGATCAATCAATCTGGAATCAAAAACTATCTAATCTTTGTAAATTCAGTTTTAGAAATTATGCTTCATCAAGCAAAATCAAATAACATAACTCATGTATCTCTTGCATTATCTCCATTGATGTTTTCTACAGACTTTATTGATTATTCAATGAAAAGAGTATTTCAAAAAAACAGATTTCCTATAATGCCATTAAGTGGAGTAGATACCAAACTCTTTGAAGAAGCAAAGGAGATCGGATTGGAAAAACAAATCACAAAGTTAGGAAAATTATTTATGATAAATTCCAATGAAACACCAAATTTTTCAAGTAAAGACGTAGATTATGCTCTAAAAACAAAGAAAAGTATCACCATAAAAGTGGGACCAAATAATATTCATGACATACTTGATTCTTTAGAATAAAATCACTGAGAATTTAAACGGCATTTGAGGATTGAATTCTGTGTTAAAAATCGGCGAATTCATTTATCCTTGGGGAGGCGGTCATTATTCCCGAATGATGAGGCTGAATGCAGTGTTAGATGATCATATCAAAGAGAAATTTGAGTTGCATTTTTCAAGCAAAGATCATGTTTATCAGAAATTATTAGAAAAATTTCCAGATCAAAAAAATCAAATCCATGAAATATTAATGCCAACTCCAATTGATGGAAAGTTTGGACCAAGTGTTTCATTATCATTGATGAATTTATTATTACCAATTTCAAAAAATCCCCCTCTTCTAAAACAGATTGCAAGCTACTTGAGAGAAGAAAGCAAGTTGTATGATAAAGAAAAATTTGATCTGGTGATTAATGATGGTGATATGGGTTCAAATATTTTGGCAAAAAATCGTAAAATTCCAAGTCTGTTTATAACAAATCAGTTTAGACCAAAATTGTATAGAACAAGATCATATTTTTATCCAGCATTAGTATATGTTTCAAATCAGATTGCAAAGGCATCAAGAATTCTTGTAGCAGATTCTCCTCCACCATATACAATGTGTGAATATAATTTAAATTTCACAAAAGAAGTTCAAGATAAAGTAACGTATGTAGGTCATTTTACTACTAGTGTAAATATTGAAAAAATAATTACTTCAGATCTTGAAAAACTTGTAGAAAATTCAGAGTTTGGATATTGGATGAGAACTGGAAATAAATCAACAAATGATGGAACAGGTCAGAGATATGAGCAAGTATTTCATCAAAATGAAATGAAAGATGAAAAAAGAATAATATCTCATGCAAAAAATGATGTAACAATTGATTCTGTTTTGGGAAAAGATGGAAAAAAATATACTATATCTACTGCTTTGGAGAAAAAAATTGATTGGATTCAAATTGATGTAGGATTTTTATCAGAACAACAAAAAGAAACCATTTTGAATTTGAGCAAATATGCTGTAGTAAATGGTTCTCATACTGTGATGGGTGAAATTCTTGGGGGCAAAGCAAAACCAATAATCGGTATTCCAATTTACGATGAACATGTAAATAATATCAAGTGGGCAGAAGAAAAGAATCTTGGAATATTAGCCGTAAAAACAAAGCAAGTAGTTGAGGCTATTTCAAAAATTAAAGAAAATTACAATAAATTTGAGGAAAATTTAGCTGATTTTTCCAAAAATTTTGTTCCTAATGGGGCAGAAAATACAGCAAAGATAGCAGCAAGTATTCTAGAAGAAAAGAAATAATACATTATTTGGATATTTTTTATTATCTGGCACGCGGGATGTTCGATGGGCGAACTGACCGCAAGGGATGACGATAAAATCCGCGTGTCAGATTTTAAATCGATCTTCTAATAAAGTGGGAACGCTTTTATGGAAAAAATTAAGCCAAATTATTAGTGCCTAACTGCCCAGAATGTACAGCAAGAGAAAGAAAGAAGATACAAGCAAAATACGAAGCTGAAACTCTAGAAGAAAATAGAGGCAGAGATGATTTATTCAAATTATTTGATGAAATAGAGATTCCTATGAAAATGGACTCTGCTACAAAACATTTCATTTGTAAGAGATGTGGGCTTTATGCTACAAGAGAACAAGTCTCAGACATCAAATATAGATTAAATCAAAAAGAGAAGACACGTGAAGACAAACAAGATGATTATCTAGAATGGTGGCAAAAAAGTAAAAAAGATAAAGAATTGAATTAGAGTTGTTATTTTATGGTAAAAAAGACAAGCGAGGAAAAACCAGCTAAGAAAGAAAAAAAATCATCTAAAGAAGATGACATTCCAGATTGGGTTACTGAAGAAATTCAGAATGCAAAATTTGAAAAACCTGTGGAACTAAAAAGAACTGGATACATTCTTGAAATTTATGAATCAGATAATAAAATAGATGCTCAGCTGTATGATCCTGTTGAGGATGGTAGGCATATAGTTACACTTGATTTGCCAAAAAAAAATAAAGCTTCAGATTTAGAAAAAGGTGTTGTTTATGAGTTTACTTTTGATCAACACAAAGCACCATTGAGTAAAAAAGTATCAGAGTATCTTCAAAAAGAAAAAGAGATAGATATGAATGCAATATATCAATTTGAGTTAAAAAAAATGGAATTACTAGATGTGGGTTCTAGTGCGTCTGCAGATGAAGATTTGGAAGAATAAGATTAGTTTTTTGTTTTAGAGTTTAATTTTTTAAAAGCCTTACCTAAAATTGGATTAATCAAGTATGGAAATGTGTTTTTTAACCATACAGCTTCACGAACTATTGATGGAACAATAATTTCTAATCGTGAAGAATTTGCAGCTCTTAAAATTACTTTTGCGACAGTTCTATCGCTAAGAGATAGTGAAAATTTTGGCATTTTTTTAAAGGAAGGATCATCAAAAAAGTTAGTTCTAACCATTATTGGACTAACAACAGTTATTCCAACACCGGTTCCTTTAAGCTCATGTTTTAGACCTTCTGAAAAACCCAGCATTGCAAACTTGGATGCACAGTATGATGCAATACCAGGCAAACCAATACTTGCTGCAACAGAAGCAACATTAACGATATGACCAGATTTTTTTTCAAGCATTGATGGAAGAAAGTTTTTGGTGCAGTAGATCATTCCAAAATAATTTGTTGCCATTTGTGACTCAATTTCTTCAATTGTTAAATCAAAAACTGTTCCATAGATTGCAAATCCGGCGTTATTTACCAAAACATCAATACATCCAAATTTTTCTAAAACAAATTTTGACATTTTTTTTACTTGTAATTTGTCAGAAACATCGCATTCACAAATCAGAGTAGAGATATTGTATTTTTTTAGTTCATTGTCTAGTTGTTCCAGTTTTTGTTTTCTTCGTGCAACTAAAATAACATTGGAGCCTTTTTTAGCAAATTGAATAGCAGTTTCTCTACCTATTCCAGATGAAGCACCAGTAACAAGTACAACTTTATCTTTGAAATCCATAAATCAAAAAATTCATCAAAAGATAAAGTGGTTTCTATGTGCTTATTTTGTCATATAAACAGGAAATTTTGATTGATTACATGTAATATAGATACTCATGTCTAGGATTCATCGAGTCAGGTAAACTTGCCATGATTTCGCCTACTCTTTTAGAAAACAATAATGTTATTGGTTTTGCAAGACTGAATTCTGCACTGTTCCAGTTCATTTTACTTAGTGCAAGTATCTCAGTAAGAATAACATCACGCGGTGAATCTCCATGATGTTCCAATATATCTAATGGTAATGGAACATGTGCCCCAGGATAGGTTCTGAGATATGGGGTAAACCCTCTAGTGTATAACAAATAATTCGTCTTTCCAAGTTGTATTACAGTACCTCGTAGAGGTGGAAATTGACCGTATCTAAAGAAGCGTATATCACGTTCGCCAATAGCGACCAGATCATGCATTTTAATTTCTTTTAATGCATTTTCAAATCCTTTTTTTTCATCATCCCAGTATTTTGATGACTTGTGAACAACTACGCGTAATGGGGATTGTCCAATTCTATTGGTATAAAGTTCAATTGCTTTTTTCAGTAATTCTTCTGCTCCTTTTTCATCAAGATGTGGGGAACGATCTTGGAAGGTATTCCACTCAAATCTGTCACCTCTTATTACCAACCCCTCTCCAGTATAGGTAAATACTTGAGCCATACTAGTTCGCATTCTATTTTCATCATCCGTTAAATCTTTGAAGAAGGTTATACCAACATAACATGTGCCTTGTTTCATACGAGTCATAGTCCACGGAAAACCACTGCCCTTGTAATGTAAAGCCACAGAGAAGTTCCATGCAATAGTTGCTGGATCTTGACGATCTTGTTTTTCATTTTCTTTCTTGGGTTTTGTTGTGGATGGCCATACAATTTGTGTGGGCATACCAAAAGACATACTGCCAGCTTTTAAAGCACGCCAAAAATTTGTAACTTGAACATCTTTTTCAATTATTTTCAATGCTTCAGCTTTAAAATTATCTAGAAAAGTTTGGTTTTCTGCAATATGATGCTTCAAAGTTTCTGCCAAATCTCCTCTTTTAGGTTGTTTCTTAGTTTTTACAATTCCAGACGATGTTCTTTTGACCACACAAGTATCTACAATGTTTTGTGGTAATGCACATACTACAACATTCGGTCTTGGAACTCTTTCGCTAATATTCTCAATTTTATCAAGAAATAATTTAACGGCATGTTCTACTCTTTGTTCGAATATTGGTTGCTCGATGGCTCTTGTTACATCAAAAGTCGTTATCGTTTCATTGAAATCATCAGACAGGGTAAGAATACAACTGAATGCATCTTGAAAACCTGGAAATGGCGGATGATGAAATGGATTATCATTTGAGCTGGGTATTTTTTTCATTAAATTCTGTAGAAAAGTTTTTGCATATCCTATTGTTTCACCTGTACCTATTATTCCAACAGAAATAGATGTGGGAGTAGGAATTTTCGGATCTGTCCTTAATGGACCATACAATGTCAATCCAATTTTTGGATCAATGTGGGTCTTGCCGTTTCCAAAAACCAACAATGGTTCAGGTATAAACCAACTCTGAAATTTTTTACTACTGGTAAGACTAACATGCTTAGATTCTTGAAGTTCGGTCAATCTTCAACCCCTTCATCTACAATTTCATTTTCATCATCTTCAATGTCATCTTCATCATCTTCAATGTCATCAATATTGAAATCTGCTTTTGTATCATCCTCAGCCACTTCAAACACCTTATCTATTGAGAGTTGATCTCCATCTATTCCAACTGATATATCAGAAACTGCTGGTGTGATATCTATTGTAATTTGACTGTTTTCTGCTAGTTTCATTGAAATTTTTTCTTGTCCTTTTGAAAGTATGAACGACCAAAAGCGAACGTGATACAAAACAGATGAATTATACTCATTATGAGTCCATTTTGATGAAAGTGATCCTATTTCTCTAGGGGAGATGGAGTGCTCGCCGTCAGAAGTAAAAGTCCATCCAGGCACAATTTGGAGAAATATTTCCCCATCCAATAATAGAAACTTTGCTTGCAGTGCTTGATGCGCCCAAAAGATAGAACCGTCCGTACCTTTTTGATATTTTTTAACTACTTTCCTTGTTGATTTCCGTGTTCCTGTATTCCAATCAATTTCTCTGTTGCCTCCTCCTCGTGGTAAGAAAAAAAATCTATCGTGTTTTTTATCATAACGCATTTCTAAATTATGACAGTGATTTCTGAGTGCACGGTTGAGCATTTCTATCAAACCGTTTTTTTTATCTAGATTGTTTATCCAAGGAGTTAGTTCAGTTTTTTCAATAGAGTCAGCAGTTAATAATTCTCTAAACACATTATGTTTGTCATTTAAATCATGAAATGAATAAATTCTGTTTTCTTTCATCATAAAAGTAGGATGAACTCCTTTTACTTTTCTATGCAAATGGTCAAACACGTCACGATAAGTGATTGAGCCAACAGGTCCACTCCATATGTGATTTGGAATTTTTAAGATTGGAAGTAAATTACTTGCAAGTTGTTCTTCTATTTCATCAGCATATTCGATAGGAAACAATGTTTCTGTTGGAAGAGAGTTTAAGACGGATGGTCGCATTTGTCCACGAGGAAGTCGTTGATTTTTTAAAAGTGCCAAAAGTTTTGTGTATGATTTTTTATATGCGATATCAGTGTTGCAATACAACACATATCTTATGAGAAGTGATGGTGGGATTTCACAACCGCCAAGCCACATAGGAATAACAAATCCACGTTTACCGCTTGGATCGTTATAAACAGCCATTGTCCATTCCATATTAGGCCATTCAGCATTGATGGAATGTTCTGATAAGATAACAGCCACAAAACGGGATTTTTTCATAGCATGTTCTATTTTTAAAACTAAATTTTCGCCTGGAATGACATCCCAATCATCATAGAATACTCTGAGTTTGTTGTTATTGTAATCTTCATTCTCAATAGATTCTGCCAATTTTTCAACCCAAGGTTTGTCATTGCTATTATGACAAAGAAAAATATCATATTCAAATTCCATAAAAATTGTTAGTAGATCTGGTCTAAAAACACTCTATAAAATACATCTAAACACTTTGTTAATAATTAAGAACTTATGAGATCAGTAAATTAGGAATAAAATTTGATTTTTAAGAATAAATTGGATCAATTTATGATCGCTTAGTTTTTGATTTTTTGCCACATTTTGCTTTGATTTCGATGTATTTTCAATAACATCATGCTTGATTTGATACTTTTAGTTCATTTCAACTACTGAAAACTAGTTCCGCTTCCTTTTCAAACCACTTTACAAACGAATCAAATTTTGGGTTATCCTCAAATTGTGCTACTGGGATTGTATGTAATACACCATAACGAGAAAAATATATCCCAATTTTCTCAATGTCTTCTTGCATACCTTCTACATTACCAATTTTACTTAGAATATAATATCCAATTAATTGATGATAGTAATCTTTTTGAAATTTTAGATCCTTTGTTGTTTTTATGTCAATTAATGTATTATCAATTATCATATCTGCATCGGCTCCATTAACCAGTAATGAAGCATCATCAAAAATAGGATTTAGCGAACAGAACTTTTTTGATTTAAACAATGAATTATCTACAATAGAAAGTAAATTTTTCAGGTCAAGAACATCTTCATTTAGATAGTCCATTAGATTTGGTTCTACTCTTCCTATTCTTACAATCATATCTAATTTTGCAAGAACTAGTGTTGATGAAAATAATGATTCTGTAAGTTTTCCAGTTTTTATAAAATCTGAATAAGGACCGTCTTTTATTGCTGTTAGAAGAGCATTCAATTTTCTGTATTCTTTAGGTTGATCTTCTATTAGTGATACTCCTGATTCTGCTACCCATGATCGTTTGAGCGTGTTTGGGTTTAGTCTTTCTATATGAAATCTTAACAGATAATCAAATGCCGTACCTATGAGAGAATAGTTTTTAGTTTGTGATGGTGCTAAAAGTTCTCCTGAAAGTTTTGGCACCTGAAATGGAAATGTTTCTGTAAATTTTGCTCTAACAGTTGGTATTTTTAAAAAACTTGTAAGACTCATTATATCAAATTAGATTTGTATGAACTTAAGCATACCTAAATATCAGATATTTTTTAGAATTTTCTTTCCGATAGCAGTTAACTCATACAGCCTTCCTTTCTTCAGCTTTGGAGTAAGGCAGACAACTATGACATGTCTGTGCTCTTTTTCAGAAACACTTTGCCATCTTCCTCTACAAATATTATTGTGTCACCTTCCTTGAGGCGATGCTTTTCTCTCAGTTTTTTTGGAATGGTCACTTGGTACTTGTATGTGATTGTGGTCATTCCAAGAACCTCTTTTTTTGACATGTCTTACAAGTAAGGGAAGTAAGAAAAGACTGATTAACTAGACCAAGGAAAGTAAGGAGATCTTGGAAAGCAATGCATGTTTGAGGCTAAAATTTAGGGTGAGAATTAATGAGTAAATTAAAGAAAAAAGGCATCATTGAATTTGGCATTATTGCCAGATATTTACGACTGTACTGCATAATTGATACAAGAAGCAAGTGAATGCGGATGAGGCAGAACAAAGATGCCGCAATTGTTTTTGTGCTTATCGGGATAATTGTATTTGCAGCTATGACAATTATGAATCCAGTTTATGCAGTTGATGTCAACGAGCCCGAAACAGGGCTGACAGTAGGTCAGTGGGTAAAATACAAGCCGGCCATACGTGTTGATGGCGAGGGCGACATGAAAAAAATATTGGAGCCGTTGGAGCAATCGATGAAGGATCAGTTTGCAGAGAATTCAGGGTACAGCGTAGATGACACGGAGTGGGTAAAATACACAGTCGCGGATGTTTCAGGGACTGCCGTAACGTTTGACAGGACCGTAAAATTAACTAGCGGTTCTGAGATGAAGCTTGAGCCAAGGAAGCTTGACTTGGCGGAGTTTGATCCTATGACATTTTTTGCAATGCCGACAAACCTTGAATTCGGAAGCAGGTTTGACGGGGATCAGTTCGGGGAGGTAATTTTTTCAAAGATAGACGATGATCAGTACGGTTACGGAATTAAGAGCAATGTGTTTACGTCTTTCAATACTTTTTCAAACACATGGAAACCAGGCGTTGTTGAAAATGTAATGGAATACGAAGTTACAAGCCTTTTCAGATATGACCAAAAGACTGGCATTCTTTTATCAACGTACAAGGATGTGACGGTCACCAACACAAACACTCACGAGTCAGGATGGGTGGACATTGAGGTTTATGCAGTCGACTATCCTGAAGATATGGGTACTGATCAAAAACAAAAGCGTGCAGTAAATGACAGAGACGAGATATTGGAAAAACTTTCAGAGTACTTTGTGGAAGTTCCTAGCTCCGAATTTGTCATAACAAATGAATTTGTAAGCCTGACAGAACCAAAGATAACCACTTATGACATCATACGAGTAAAAGACGGCACTGATCTTGGAGTCTTGAAACTGTATGGCAGCGACAGGATATCGTCGGTTAGCGTATCTACAATGTACAGCGGGGATGCAAGATCAATTGCCTTGGCAGATCGTGTGGCATACGACATAATGTCACGGCTAACGAATCATCCTGTCTCTACAGACCCCTTTACGGTATTATCGGATAACAAGGACAAGGGCGAATACCACAGCAGCGAAACGTATGACGATGTCAATGTCTCTTTTAGTTGGATTGAGACAAACGCCGGTTTGACTACCGGCATCTTTACGCAGAAGATCACATACTTGAATGAGCCAACAGAGAAGATATCAGAAATAAAAACTCAATCCACAGAATCTAGTAATCAGCAACAGTTAACGGATACAAGCTCAAAAGGCGGAGGATGTCTGATTGCTACTGCAGCATATGGTTCAGAGTTGTCTCCCCAAGTACAACAACTCAGAGAATTAAGAGACAGTACAATTCTAAATACAAAATCGGGAACGGTATTCATGACAGCGTTTAACCAGTTTTATTATTCATTTTCACCTACAGTTGCAGACTTTGAAAGAGAGCAACCAATTTTCAAAGAAGCTGTTAAAGTAACACTAACACCAATGTTAACAACATTATCAATACTGAATTATGTAGATATTGACTCAGAACAAGAAATGCTAGGATATGGCATAGGAATTATTTTGATGAACGTTGGAATGTATATTGTCGCACCTGCTGTTGTGATCTCAAAAGCAAGATCAAGATTATTGAAATAAATTAGATGTTTCAGATCCTGTTCAAAAAAATCACAGACATACTCTTCAGATCAACGTTGTAGTCAGAAAACAAGTGGAAATCATTTCATAACTTGTTTGCTCTTGTACTGTGGTCAACGTCGTCATGGTTGTCTGCAAAACTCTGTGACCTTTTTCAAACTGAAAAATAGCATGGATATTTTTTGTGTGCTTGCATGAGAAAAGGGGCAAATTTATTTCAGAGTTTGATGTTGAACGTAAATTAGGCACGAATCTAGTAAGAAAGTGATCAATTTGATAGAAAAAATGTAAATATACTAAATATACAGAAACTACTAAATGGTAAGATCAATTCGTTTAGGAAAAGACATACTGCACAAAGAGCTTCTCAAGATCCAAGGTGAGATGCAAGCTAAATCAGGTGAGACAACAACGATGGATGATGTCATTTTATATTTGATCAATTTATACAAAAAGAAAAAATAGCGAAGCTGATTTTTTAGATCAACAGGGATAAATACTACGGTCACTATAGTTATGGCGGAATGATGAATACATCTTGTGTTTCAAATGAAAAAGACACAAGTGAATCAAGTAATAAAACTAGATTACAAGTTAGTCTAGATAATAAAATTGGTTCGGATAACAAAACATCATTTAACAAAAAGTATCCAAACACAATTGATGAATATGATAGATTAAATGGAGAATTCCATATTGATAGAAGTTTTGATAAGAAAGATTGTAAACATTACAATCTGGATTATCGAGATGAATTGAATAATCATTGTATAACGAATTTTGCAAGATAGCGAAAGCTATGGAAAGCAAGATTCGTAAACAATGAATTTTTGATTTGGACAGTTAGTCCAATAAGAAATAAGGAGATGAAGTAAAATGGATAAGGTAAAAATCCCGATACGTCGTGAGACTAGAAAAAGACTCAGACCGTTATGCGGTGAAGGCGAAAGCTATGATACTGCAATAAATAGAATGATCAATTACATAGAATTCCATCCGGAATACTGGGATAGAAAGATATGAAAAACATCTGCACGATAAAGCCGTACAGGTTCGAGGAAAAGTATTTGCTGCTTGCCCTTGAGAATGCATGGGCCGATATGTTTGAAGATACGGAATTTGACGTGTACGTCTTTCAGAACAGGCTGTACATCAGAAGCCAACCAATTAGAAAATGACTGATGAAACAAAGAAAGATCCTTCAGACAAGGCAAGGTCGATTGTGAAAGGCTGGATCAGCAAGACTCAGTATGTAGAGTCTGTAATTGTCGATTCAAAGCCTGCGTTTTTGACGGTAGACACCAGTACTGGCAAGAAATCGATACTGTACAAAGCACTTACGCCAAATGGAATATTCAGGCCTCTTAGGAGAGAGGAGATGGGATACATACCGTTTGAGTTTACTTCTGAAGAAATCGAGGAGTGGAATTCCACCACATTCCAAAAGGAGGAATTGCTTGATGGCATTCTAGAAATAGTTCAGCAGTATGCAGACATGTCACTGGATAAGCAGATTCTTGTGACAGGGAACAGCTTTTTGACCTATTGCTTGGAATGGATCAGCACAACGCACTTTCTGTTTTTTGTAGGAGACAGGGGTTCTGGCAAGACCAATGCAAGTCAGATCATAGGAGAAGTAGGATATCGCTGCATGATGGCAGGTTCAATTACGCCAGCGAACATCTATAATTTTCTTGGAACTGGGGAGGAAGGCGTAGGCTGTATCTGCGAGGATGAAGTGGATGCTACTGAAAAAGACATAGAGAAAATGCGAATCTACAGAATCTCCTATGCAAAGGGTCGGAAGATTCCAAAGATCGACATGACTGGAAAGACAAAGGTGCAGTTATTCTACAATACATTCTGCATGGTGTTCTTTTCAGGTGAAAGTCTTCTTGAGGACCAAGCAGTAAGAGAAAGAACAATTCCCATCTACATGATGAAGGGAAATCCAAAGGACAACATCAAGCGTCCCAAAGACAAACAATGGAAGGAGGAACACATTACGCCGCTTCGAAAGAAACTGCTTTTTTGGAAACTGCAAAACATCGGAAAAGAATTCCAGAGGATTGATTCCGGACTAACAGGCCGTGATCAGGAACTCTTTGAGGATTTTCTTTCGGTGTTTGCAGGAACAAAGCATGAAAATGTTGCAAAGCAAGTTGTTGACGGTTATGTAAGCCAGAGGCAGCAGACCATAACTGACAGTCTCGAAGCAAGGATATTCAGAGCCTTGAAATCATGTCTTGATGAAAACAACGAGGTTGAGTTTCTTCGATTCTTGAACGTCCTTACAACAAGTGATGAGTTCTCTGAAGACCAACACAGAATAACAAAGAACTTTGTTTCCAAGACTCTCTTAGAAAAGTTCCAAGCAAAAAGAGAATCGAAGATCAAAACAGAAAATGGGATCAGAAGGCAGACAACGTGCTATAGATTCGATGAGAAGGTATCGAAGATATTATCTGAAAAATACCATACCAACGATCTATAACGTCGTATAAGTGGCGGTAGGTGGCAGTATTCTACCACTACTACCACTACTACCACTTTTTTTGGTACTGTACGATATCAAAATGAAATTTGTGTAAAAAGTAGGCGCAAAACTCCAACAGGTATCATTTTTCTCTTATCTTTCTCAAGATCCTATTAATGCAAACGTCAGTTCTCTTTTCAATATCATGCTCCCAGAACCGAAGAACAGACCAGCCTTCACGTCTTAGTTTTCTTGTGATTCTTTTGTCACGTTTCATGTTTGTCTCGATCTTGTCGCGCCAGTATTTCTTTGGCAGTTTCTTTTTCTCGTGATACCTGTATCCATGCCAAAAGTCACCATCGCAAAAAATTATGATCTTTTTGTTTTTCAGTACAAAGTCTGGATTACCAAACATCTTGGGATACATCTCAAATTTGATTTTGTTTTCTTGTAGCATTTTTTTCATCTGAAGATCAATCTTTGTGTTTGTTCCTCTGATCCTTGACATGACCCATGATCTTTTTTCAGGAGTGAAGATGTCAGTCATTGCGAATTACAATCTATTCTGGAATAAACAACGCACTCTGAATTTTTTTTGTTTTTCTGAGTTCTATTTGTCCGGATTCGATCATGTCCACTATGTAATCCCATATGGTGGTCTTGCCTGTTCCCCACCTCTCGGTAAATATTCTTGTAAGCTCTGTCTTTGTAATCCCATGCGGATTAGAACTGTGTTCTCCTATAATGCGTAAAATTTTTTTCTCTATTTCCTTGTCGTTCAAATTAATATCATATGTTGTATAGCATAAGACTATATCAATTATTTTGGAGATGCAGAGAATTTAAAAAAAAGGGCTCGGAGGGCTTCGATCCCTCGACCTAGCGGTTCGAAGCCGCTCGCACTATCCAGACTGTGCAACGAGTCCAACATTTGTAAATTGTGATGATTCTAAAAACCTGTCTGATGCATGTGTGTTAGACTAGCATATTCACAATTGCTTGCAACCTTAACATGTAAAATTTATTTTGACTGAAGCAGATATAGGAAAGCTTAATGCATGATTGTCATGAATCACCTGGTTGCAATTTGTAATGTTGCAGAATGCAAGGACTTTACTCTGAAGAAGAACGATGAGTTTATTCCGAATTATGTATCAGCCGAAGGGAAGCCTCTTGAAGTTTTTGTAAGAGCACTGTTTTGTGGTATTCCTGGGAAAAAGGAAAGTTTCGTAAGACCTGAAAAAGTTTTTTCGTATATGGGTTCGTCAAACAATCCGCCAGATGCGATGATAATCAGTGGTGGCGATGCAATTGAAACCAAGAAGGTGGAGACGCAGAAAACGGATATTGTTCTTAACAGTTCACTTCCAAAGACCATGATTTTTGCATCCGACAGGATGGTCAATTCAAAAGCCAGGGCATGCGAGCAGTGGGAGTCACGAGATCTGCTTTATGTCGTGGGGCATGTTCCAAAGAACGAGAGAAGGGTCAAGAGCCTTTTCTTTTTTTATGGGGATTGCTATGCAAAGAAAAATGAATACTACAAGGAAAAATTCAACGAGATCAAGGCAAGGGTCACGTCAACTGGAGAGATATCTCCGGATGGCAACGAGTATGGGACATTGAAGAATGTGGACGGGCTTGGAAATGGCGTATACATGAGGGTCAGGCCCATCAACGGGATGTACTCTCCATGGAAGATTTTTAAAAAATATGTGGATTTGGGGGAAAATTCACAGTTCTTGATGGTTTCTGTAATGAGGAAGAGCAAGTACGAGTCATTCCCTGCAAAGGATCGTGAAAGGCTGGAAAAGTCACAAGTGGAAAAGAAGGAGATTAAGATTGTGGATCCTGACAATCCAGACAAGAAAGTCAATGCAGTATTGATCAAATATCAGATCAGTTGAAAGGGAAACGTATTTGAAAAATATCTTAATTAATAGAAAAGTGGAAGTGAGTTAGTTTGAAGAGAAAAAGCGATGACGTTTATTTTGTGGATTTGTTTTCCGGCGCAGGAGGGCTCTCATGCGGTCTCGGAATGGCGGGGATGAAGTGCGCACTTGCGGTGGATAACAACAAGGAAGCCATCAAAACTTTTGAAGAGAATCACAGGGGAGTTCCAACATATGTCGATGATGTCTCAAGGCTGAAAGGAAGCGTCTTGAAAAAAATATTGGATGGCAAAAAAATCTCGCTGGTATGTGGCGGCCCTCCATGTCAGGGAATGTCAACTGTGGGGGAAGGCATACCAGATGATCCGAGAAATTTTCTTTTTCTGCAGTTTGTAAGAATTGTAAAGACGATTCGTCCGGAGTTTGTACTGATGGAAAATGTGACAGGCCTGTTGGGTAAAAAGAACGAGAAGATCCTTAACGGAGTTCTGAAGGAATTCAACAAGATTGGCTATACGATGCATGTCAGAGTAATGTCCGCGGAGAATTATGGGGTTCCTCAGAAAAGAAGGAGAACAATTTTCATAGGAAACAGAATGGGTTACGAGAACGAGTTTCCGCTTCCGACCCATGGCAAGTCACCAAAACTAAAGCCGGTTGTAACCATAGGCGATGTGATTAAAGATATGAAGACGGACGAGGGGAAAATTTTCAATCATGATGTGGAGTCTGCAAATATTTCCAAAAGCATTGTCAGAAAAAGAGTAGAAAGAATTCCAGAAGGGTGCGGCATAAGATATGAAGAGGACGAGAAAGAGTTTCTTCCAAAGAGCCTGTGGCTCGGGGTTGATTGGAATACTATTGACGAAGGCAGGCTCAGAGAAGAGCAGTATCACAGGCTTGGAAGAAAAGAAGTTGCTCCAACTATCATGACAAGCAGGCACACATACTTTCATCCCGTTGAGACAAGATACATTACATGCAGGGAGGCTGCGGCAATACAGAGTTTTCCCAATCACTACAAGTTTGTAGGAACAGTCTCACAACAGCAGAGACAGATCGGCAATGCGGTTCCGCCTCTTCTGGCAAAGGCACTCGGAAAAGCAATCATCAAGATGATCAGGGAGAAAAAGAAAGCTGCGACGATGCAATCAAGAGTGGTAAGGCACAACGCATTTGACTATGAAAAGGATCTCACAGAGGACATGATACCAATTACAAAGTTTGTGTCAGCCTAACTTTTTATCGGCGGAAATTTTTGTTCCTTGTTTTCTTCGATGTTGAGTTTTGACTTGTTGGAGATTGATTCGCATTTCAGGACAGCAAAAAATCCGTAGCTGTCATATACATGGATGAAGTCAGAATATTGCACTTCTTCGCCGCATTCGCTGCAGATCGTTGGAGTGTCTGTGCTTAGTTTCAAGTCGCACTTCTTGCAAGTTTTGTATGATCCTCTGTATCTTTCCTGGCACTTCGGGCAGCGGTTGTGGTGATTATGAAATGGTTTTACTCTCAATCGCAGCTTGAATGCAGCGTTTATTTTTTCTGTACCAAGATTGGCTGGATCTGATCTGATGTGGTAGAAACCGTAGCCATTTCCTACTTGGAGATAGTCTGTATCGGCGTAGAAAATTTCCAGCGCGCTTGGGTCTATCTCGAAATACTTGTCAAGCAGTTTGAAGTCTTCGTCATGTTCTTTTTTTCCTATTTTTTCCACTCGTCCCATGTATGGCATGATCTTTGCGGTGAAAAAGTTCAGCACTCCGGTTATTCCGTCAAGTTCAAGGCTGTCATAGATTTCAATTATGTCCTTTCTTTTCTTTGAGGTTGTCCACACCCATCTGTCTTTTCTGTATCTGAGACTGACCTGTCCCCAGTCAGGCCCCACAGCGTCGTTTTTCATTTCAAGGTTGTATTGCTTTCCGTTGTGGAAGAATTCTATGTCTGTTGCGTCTGATGATCCTGCTGGCTCTGTGATCCTGATTTTTCTTGCCTTCAGAATACCTGCAATGAGTTTTTCGTAACTGTGACCTTTGTTATCATCATATACCATGTCAAGATGAGTTATGCATATGAGAAAAGTATTGTGGGAACTGATAGTAGGTCTTAATGTTTTTGTGAACTGTTAAAAGAGTCTGAAGATGGTGGTTTTCGTGGGCTGGTAGTCTAGCCGGTTAGGATACTGCCCCGACATGGCAGTGATCGTGAGTTCGAATCTCACTCAGCCCACCACTTAGTATGTTCTGTCTATGTCATATCAGAAATCGGGATTACCTGTAATCTGTTTTTACATATAAGAATATAAAATTGGGAATTTTAGAAAATTTAAAAAATATCACATGTTGAGTGTTTTTTATTACTGTATAAAAAAATTAAAACTTTAACTGGAAGATTGGTATAAAGATGCAGCAATTGAATCCACTACAGATTTGTTCTTGAGAATACTTTGATGAGTTTGATTGATGTTATTTAGAAGATTTTGAGCTGTTTTACTCAAAGTTCTAATTTTTTCAATGTCAGTATTTTTAAGTTCGATTTCTTTTATTTTCTTTCCATGTTTTTTAATAGACACAACCGCAATGTCATCATTACTTGATTCTTCATTTTTTATTTTTTTAGATCTTGTTTTATATTGTGTCATGATTCTTCCTTATCATTATTACATAGTGCTGATATTAAAGGTTGTAGTACTTGTATTTGCTGCATTAATTGCTCAACTTGTTTTTTATTATTCTCATTTTCCATTTGTAATTTTTCATAACCTGAAACTGTCATAGGTATTTTTGATAGTGATGTGTTATTAGTTTTAAGTTCTTTATTTTTTTCATCTAGTTCTTTTAAAATGATGATTTTCTCGTCAGTTGTTGCTTTAACCTGATTTGACAATGATTGAGATTGTTCTTTACCAAAAAAATAAACTAGCACAGTTGCTACATATCCTCCTAATAGAGCAGTCATCTCTTTTGTAGATTCTATTCCAAGTACAAAAAGAGATGTTCCAAAATATACTATAAAAGGTATGATTACAATTAATGCGATAGAGTAAGCTTGTTTATTTTTTATTTCATTATGCTGTATAGGCTCAGTTTGTGATGATACTGTTTGAGAATTTGTGTTATGTTGATTTGACTGTAATGCCATATTGATTGATAAAAAGTGATATTATGATAAACAAGCTCGAGAAAAATTGGTTTTTTGGTCTAAATTAATATCTTGTAATTAGGCTTAACTGATTATATTCACACCGTATGCTTAAACAGGTTTTGTTTTTGACTCATCTGATTTATTATTGCTAATAATGTTATTTTGAGTTCTTGATGATTGATCTTGTTTTAGTAACATTTCTACTTGAAGTTTAAATTGTTTTTTTAAGGTTAATTCTAGTATTTTCTCAATTGGCCAAACTATGGATAATCCTGTATTATCCTCAAAAATTACACGGGTCTTACCAGTTTGTAAACTAATAGCTTCTTCACTATATGGAATGTAAGCACCTATAACTCCAACTAATAGTGCTGGATTATTTTTTGATGAAGCAATATCAGTCAATCTAGCTTTTAGTAAAACAGGACTACCACTATTTCCAGGAAACGCAAATCCGTCAATGTAAAAAGTATTATTGTGATTAAATCTACTTATCATTCCTCGCCTAATTATTGGCGATACTTTTTCTAAAGATATACCTGGTTGGTATGATAAAAATATGACATCTTCAGTTTCAGTTAATTTATTTGATTTTAAAGTTGCTCTTTCAGGAATTGCAACAACATCATCAATTGATCTATGTACGTTGATTGGAATTATTGCAATATCTACATGTTTATTATCATGAAATATCCAATTTGCGCCTGATCTCTTAAGATCTTTGATTGAACGATTTATGATTTTTCCATTCTTACCGTTAAAGAAAAATTTAAGATTTTTATCTTGCAATTTTCCATTTGCATCCATAATTACATGTTTTGCGGTAACAATATGATTAACTCCACCAAGACCCATAAGGAAACCTGTAGCATATGGAATCATTTTGTTGCCATTACTTTTGCCAATGAAATAAATTGTTTTTTTTAATGTGTTAATTACAGGATCCAATGAAAAAAAATAAAAAGATAGCGATACTTAAACTAATAACATATGATTAACATATTAAAAATGGAATTGTCTAAATTTATCTATCATTAAAAAGTTGGAACTTCAATCTTGTTTGTCCTTAGATATTGCAGTAGATCATTGAACTTTTCTTCTAATTGAGAATTCTTTTCAGAAAGTTTCTTGATGTTCTTCTCTACAGTCTCAAAGTCAGATATTGTAAGGTGTGGTTCCACCTGTAGATACATTTCTCTTTTTTTCTCGTTATTCATCTGATAGTATGTGCTCATGTAGAACTTGTGGCCAATCAGTGCCTCAGCAAAATCCCTGCCTGAGGCGTTGCCTACGGTAGTTCTGAAGAACTTTCTCAGTGCGTGAAAATGAATCACTCTGATTCCGTTGAGGTTGATCTTGTTGAGATCTGGAATTTTTTCAAGATAGTATTTCAGTTGCCTCATCAGCAGACCTTCTGCGATAAGGTAAGGAGGCTGTTTTGGATTTTCTTTTAGTATGCGTTTGCTTGTAAGATCTCTTCCAAAAATAATTACATCATCAAGATGCGAGTTGTTTTTCTTTTCGTCCCATTTTAGAAATCGAGAAAGATAGTCTTTCAAGGAATTTGTTGCTTCTGTTGTGATGAATGTTTCTCTTGCAGTTCTTGTCTTTGTAATTTTTGCTGGCAATCTGATTGTTGTTGGTGTTGTTGCAAAGTCAATGTCAGACAGTTTTAGTTGTACGAGTTCGCCAATTCTCATTCCGCTTGATGATAATACAAGAATTACAGTCTGAAGTCTTGGTGGTGCATTTCTTAACACTCGAAGAATTATTTCTTTTGTCAGTGCTGTTTCTGGTTCTTGGATGTTTTTTGGAACTCTGATTATGTGCTTGCAGTCCTCTGTGTAGATCTTCAATCCCAAGAATCGAAGATATCCCTTGATTGCTGCAAGCCTTGATGTGATTGTCTTTGGCTTGTAGTTGTTCTTGTCTAGAAAAATAACATAGTCTCTTAGGACATTGTAGATGTCATACTTTTCTTGTTTTGTTTGTTCTGCAAATTCAATTTCATTGATGCTGTATCTTTGTTTTAGAAAGTCTCTGAATCCAGTATTGTTTTTGTTTGAGATTGCAAGCCTGTACGAACTTACTGTGCTGTAGCTGTGTGACATGATGAACACCGAATCGAGGAATGCCTGTGCATTTTGCTCCAAGAGTTGTTGCATGCATTAGTATGGGTGTCCAAATATATATTATCTACTGTTTATATGACATATACTGCATATATAGAGTGGTTTCTATTAAGCAAATATTGTATAGATATACTATGATTTTTCATTTTTTGTGATCTTACTCAAGGCTAGTTTCACCAGTAAAAGCCAAGTTATCAAAATAGGTACATAGTAAGTAGCAATTCTCCATCCAATTACTGCATCCCAGGCTACTGTTCCTTGAGGAATAGATAGATTGAATGGATCCAAGTTATTTAGATATGCAATAATGCCAAACTCTGCCAATCCAGAACCACCTACTGTAATTGGCAAGTTTCCAATTGCATTTGCACCCATTACTGCCATGATTGAATGAAAAACATCAATGATGTATCCTGTGCCCATTGCAATTATCATAAAAGATATTCCATAAAATGACCATGATACAAGTGAGAAGAAAAAAGATATTGTAAAGACTTTTTTTGATTCTGTTGTCCTAAGATTTTTTCTACTCATAGTACAAACTTCTTCCATCCATGAATTGGTCTGTTCAATGTATTTTGATCCTTTTTCTTTAGCAAAGCGTTTTGTTAAGCTAACAATGATCTTTGGAACTTGGAAGGTTCTTCTAGATGACAAAAAGAATAGAACCATCCACAACAAGGTAATAGTAGTACTAATTCCTAAAATTAAACCACCAACAACATATGCTCCATTCATCAATGCAAAAATACCAGCCATAATTGATAACAAACCGCCTGCAAAAACTTCAGTAACTATATCCATTATTGCTATCCAAGTTGATTTTGATGGTGCAACTCCTTTTTTATGTAAATAGTAAATTATAACAAATTCTGCACCTACAAACATTGGAGTAGTAAATTTGATAAATTCGCTTCCGATTCTTACACCACATAACTTCCAAAAAGAATCAAATTTTCCAAGATATTTGTGTGCAATATATGCAAATTTTATTCCTTGAAGACCTAGTTTTATTATCATGGAAACTATAGCTAATACAAATGGAATAATTCCAATTGCCAATACATCTTCAAATTTTATATTAAATTGAATTGCTATTATGAAAATAGGAATAAGAGTTGCCGGAATGGCAATAATTCTCCAGTTCATCAGTAATTTTTTTACAGATTCAAATATGAAAGTTGACTAAACTTCAATGTTTTATTGACATTTGATGTAGGCGTGAATTTTGAAAAAATCAAAGAAATTAATGCTCAATTAACGGTTTTTTTGAATTTCTTCTTTGACTTCGGCAAATAATGAATCTAAAAGCTCATAATTTGAAAAATTTTTTTCTTCTAATAATTTAATGACTAGTTCTTTTAGATGAGTCTCTTTTTCATCAAGAGAGTTAGGAATCACAAATTTCATGTAATGTATTATGTTATAGATCGGTCGGAATTTTACTTGATTATTGATTTCCATTGTGGCATATGTGTAGATAGTAAGTGTAACTCGTTTGAAATATAAGCCAAAGAAAAAAATTTAGTTAGCATTGAAATCTATTTTTGTAACAGGAACGGCAGGAGCAGGAAAATCTCTTTTAACATCAAAACTATATGAATATTATACAAAAAACAGTGCATTTGCAGCTGTATTAAATTTGGATCCCGGTGTTAGGAATTTACCATATACATGTGATATTGATGTTAGAGATTATGTAGATGTAATAGATATAATGCAAAAATATGATCTAGGTCCAAATGGTGCAGTAGTTATGGCAAATGACCTTATTGCTTCAAAGATTGATGAGATTCAAGAACAAATTAGTAAGGTAAATCCAGATTATCTAATTGTAGACACACCAGGTCAAATCGAATTGTTTGCATATCGTTCTAGTGGTAGATTTGTTGTAGAAAATATTTCATCTGAAGAAAAAACAAGCATATTTCTTTTTGATGGTGCATTAGTGACTACTCCAGTAAATTTTGTGTCAATTGCTCTTCTTGCAACATCAATAAAGTTGCGTTTGAATTTGCCAACAATTAATGTGCTTACTAAAACAGATCTTATTGGATCTAAACTAAGAAATATCATAGATTGGTCAAACAATCTAAAATTATTAGAAAATGCCATTGCTAAAGAAGCAGATGGTGAGACTTATAGTTTGACTACAAATATTTTACGAGGTTTAAATCTTAGTGGCTTTGCTCAAGGATTAATTCCAGTTTCTAATGCGACAGGAGAGGGATTAGTGAATTTAGAGGGGGCGTTAAGCAGAATTCTTAATTTAGGTGAGGAGGTAGAAGATTAGTTGGTTTCAAGTATTACTGTGAGGGCACCGTCTTCTACAGCAAATTTAGGTCCAGGGTTTGATGTGTTTGGATTGGCAGTTGATGCTTTTTTTGATGAAATTACGTTAACAAAAAAGAAAAGTGGAATAAGCATAATCACTGAAGATAATGTTCCAACAAATCCAGATAACAATACAGCTGGATTAGTTGTTAAAAATATGATAAAAAAATTCAAAATTAAAGATGGTATAGAAATTAAAATCAAAAAAGGTGTTCCAGCTGGATTTGGAATGGGAAGTAGTGCAGCTTCGGCAGCAGCTACTGTGATTGCATTTGATAAAATGTACGGATTAAAATTAGATGAAAATACACTTGTAGAATTTGCTGGGACTGGAGAAAAGGCTAGTGCTGGTTCTATTCATTATGATAATGTAGCAGCATCAGTTTTAGGAGGATTTGTAATAGTAAGAACAAATCCTCTAAATGTAATTAAAATTGAACCACCAACTAATCTAAGAATGTGTGTCGCTGTTCCCAAACTTGAAGTTCCAAAAAAGAAAACCAAAGTATCACGAGGTGTAATACCAAAAAAAGTTAGATTAATTGATAGTATTGCAAACTTGTCAAATGCTGCTGCAATTGTTGCGGGATTTATGAAAAAAGATTCTGAGATGATAGGAAATTCAATAAAAGATGTGATTGTAGAGCCTGCAAGACAACATATGATACCAGGATTTGCCAAAGTTAAAGAAAATGCTCTCAAGGCGGGTGCTTTTGGTGTAACAATTAGTGGTGCTGGTCCTTCAGTAATTGCATTTTCAGAAAGTTCAACAGATCTTAAGAAGATAAGTTTAGCAATGTCAAAGGGATTTGCATCTGCAAATACTAAATGTCAAACTGTAATTTGTAAACCTAGTAAGGGTGCAATAGTAATAAGATAATTTTGGAAGAAAATTTATGAAAAAAGCAGTTATTGTGTTTAGTGGTGGAGTAGATTCAGTTTGTATGGTTAGTTATTTAAAAGCTAAATACGAACTCTATGGAATTTCATTTTCATATGGTCAAAAAGCTGACAGGGAAATTATTGCAGCTAAAACTTTTGCAAAAAAGCTTGGATTAAAACAACATAAAATTATCAATATTGGTTTTATGAAAGAGTTGTATGGTAATTCTAATGTGTTAACTAGTTCAAAGAGGAAAATACCAAGCAAATTTGATTATTCGATTGTAGTTCCAATCAGAAATGCAGTATTTCTGTCAATTGCTTCTGCATGGGCATTTACGCTTAATGCTTCACTTGTGGCATATGGTGCACATACTGGAGATAAGCACTATCCTGATTGTAGACCAATATTTGCAAAAAAGCTAGAATTGGCTTTTAATTTAGGAGAAATAGATGGAATAAATTCAAGATTACGAAAAAATATCAAAATATGGTCGCCGTATCGTGAAGGAATTTCAAAAAGTGATTTGATAAAGAGTGGTTTTAAAACACTTGGTGATGTTATTTTCAAAACATGGAGTTGTTATTCTAGCCAAAAATTTCATTGCGGAGTTTGTGAATCCTGCAATAATAGAAAAACCGCATTTCAAAAAGCAGGTATTACGGATAAAACAAAATATCTAAAATAAAACTAGTATTTGTTATCAAGAATCTTCTTTTTGAAAACTAAATTTCTAATTATAATATACCAAATAAAGAAGATTCCACCAACAATTCCCATAAACACATAGTTTTGGATTTGTGGAGTTAACCCTGCTATGGAATTAGTGATTTCTCTTGAAACTAGCATTGAAACTGCAATAACAATTCCAAATTCAATTGCATACCATGTCCAGCTAGGCCATGATTCTTTTGGAATGTGGACATTAGGATGAGCTCCCATGATTTGTGTGTAAAAGAGTGATTATTTAATTTTTCAGTAGAGTTTAGAGTAATTCATCGGAGTTGCGTCGTCTAATCATGGTCATGATACTCTCTTTTTCTTCTTTATTCTCATAAATTCCTCTATATGCAGATGTGGTGAGTGTTGCATCATTTCTAACTCCACGCATTTTCATACAAAAGTGCTCAGCATCAGCTAAAACTACTACTCCTTTTACACCTTGGACAAATAATTCATCAGCTATATTCTTGGTTAATCGTTCTTGAATTTGCAATCTTTTAGAGTATTTTTCAACTAATCGTACTAATTTCGAAATACCAAAGACTCGGCCATTAGGAGAATATGCAATGTGAATCTTTCCAAAAAATGGTAACATGTGATGTTCACACATTGAATAAAACTGAATATTACGTGCTACAACTACATCAGAATCTTCAGAGAATTGTACTGATAATTCAGAATCAGACTCATATCCACCAAAGATTTCTTGATACATATTTGCAATTCTTTCAGGTGTATCCCTGAGACCTTCACGAGTGGGATCCTCACCAATTTCTATTATTAATTCTCTCACCAGTTTTTTTACACGTTCTTTATCCATTTGATATTTTCACAGATTTTTTCTAGTATTTGAACCTAGTCTGATTTTTAGGCTGGTGCTAAAATTACGGAGCTCCAATAAATTTATGAAGTTGAGGCACAACTTTTACATCATTATAATGTGGATAAACTATATCATACAAATTTAGTAGCAGATCTAAGGAAGGTTCTGCAACACCATATGTTGGTTGAATAATAAATCCATCAATATCTTGTTTTGAAATAATATTAAATATTTTATTGACTAAATCTTTAAAATATTCCAATTTAGTTTTAGAGCTTACAACTATTTTGATATAGGTAGTTTTTTTAGATGCAACTGAGGATTGAAGACATTTCATTGCGTTATCAATTAGTCTTTCATAGTGTTTAAAGTCTACAAAATCAGAATCTTTTGTTTTAAATTCTATTTTAACAATATCAATAAATGGTAATACATGAATGAATTTATCAGAATCAAAGCATGATGATTCTAGATATGTTGGAATTTTTTTAGTTTGAATATGTTTTGCAAGTTGAGCTACTGCTTCGTGTTGAATTAGTGGATCACCACCTGTAAAATTAACTTTGTATGTTTGATTTTTGAGATTAGAATCTATTAGTTTGCATGCTTCCTCAATTGTGTATTCATTTCCAGAATCAAGTGGAAGCGATTCTTTTGTATCACAATAAAAACAAGTAAATGGACAACCAGCTAATCTAACAAAAAGTGTTTTTGTACCATAAAGAATTCCTTCTCCTTCAACGGATGTAAATATCTCAAATAATCTAACTTTCAAGTAATTGTTGTGTTTTTTTTCATTATTTATTCAATGAGTTTTGATCAGTGCATTACAGGTTCTTTTGTATAGAATAAACCAGAAATAAAGAAAACTACACCTAAAATTCCAATTAAGCTTCCCACAAATTCTACTGTATTTTGCATTTCACCTTGAAATGGAGCTAATAACCATGCCATCAAAGCACCAACTACAATCATTGGAATTCCTACACCAATAGTGATTGCTTTAGAAGCCATGATAAATTCTGTTTAGAAAATATATATGAAGTTTATGATAAGAGAGTTAATTTTGAAATTGTGCTAGTAGTGTTGCCAATGATCGTAATAGTTCATTTGCACTATCAAATTCACCTTGTGCTAGTTGACGTTTAATAGTTTGAAGTGTTTTTTTAGCATCTTCAAGATCAGACTGACTTAATTTATCAGAGTTTGATAATTCGAGTAATATTTTTTCAACTTGCATAACTCGAGATTCTAGTCGATCATTTTTTGTTAATTCAAATTGCTCTTTAATTGATATTATTTTTCTTATTTGTTTGATTATTTCATGTGGATCTGTTGTTGATGAAAGATTTTCTCGGGCAGATTCAAGTTTTTGAATAATATCTTCAGATAAGCCTTGATTCTTTGCGTTTTCAATTAATCTATCAAGTTGCTCTAGATATGATTGGGCATAATCTTTAGCACGAGATTGTTCTTGTTGAGAGGCATATTCATGAATTTTGTTATTAAAATCAACTGTAATTTGCTTAATTTTACTAATTGTTTGTACTGCATCATCGAATTGTTTATCCATGATTTGTTTTTTTGCAATTACAAATAGATCGTCTAGTTCAGAAAAATCAATTAATGAATTGTACTTTTTTGCAATTGTCTTAAGATTGTCAACATATTCTTGCATTCTAATAAGATCGGCGGAAGGATCTTCTGCTCTAGCTTTAAGAGTAGCCACTTCTGGTTGTGGGAATTTTTTGTTTGTTAATTGCTGAGATATCTCTTTGAATATTTTCATTGCTGAAAGAAAATGTTTTTTTGCTAAATCAATATCATTATTTGCAAGAGATTCTTCTAAGGCTTGAATTTCCTGTGTACCTTCTCTGAAAAGTTGTTTTGTTTTATCTGATGAATCTTGATTTATCTGATTTTCAAGCTGTTTTTGGGCTTGTTTTGCAATTTTTAAAAGAATTGAAGGATCAGTTTGAGCTTGAGCAGTATGAGTAATACCGCCAAAAATCATACTAGATATTAAAATTAACAATATAGATGAAGTTATTTTTTTCATTCTTCTTTCTCCAAATCTTTTTTTAATTTTACTAAATTTTGTAAATCTTTTTTATCAATTTCAATTACTCCTAATCGTTCTAATCTTTTTACAGCCCTCCACATGGTGGTTCTTGGTTGAAGGAATTTTTTTCTTAATTCACTTTCAAGTACTTGTCCTCCGCTATCAGAAATAAATTTCACGATTTCTTTATCATCATCACGCATTTCTGGTCTAAAATCAAATATTGTTTTTACATCGATAGATTTTGTTTCGGTTTGTTTTTCAGAGATTGGTTCTGATTGTTGAATTAATTGTGAAGGTTTGGATTGTTTTCTTTTTAGTATTAATATTATGCCTGCCATTGCAGCTATAATTGGACCACCAATAATTATGGCATTATTATAATCAAATTTGAATTCATTTGAAACTGATGGATTATGAGTGATAGGATTTATTGGTGTAAAAATATAGTTTATTTCAGTTAACCCAGCAGAAAGATCTAGCTTAGTTTTTTCATCTATTACTTCCATGTTATTTGGTAAACCGCTCATACCAACTATGACTGAGTTTTTTGGCATAAGTAGTGCATAGTCAGATGTAGAATTTAGTGAGAATGTCCAAACTCGTCCTTCTTTGGAAATTAAATCATGAATATCATAATCAATTGTAATACTTGATGAACCAAATTTGTCAATTATTGCTTTGTTTCCAACTATTTCTTCAGATAGTAAAAACCCAGAATCACCTGTTGCAACAAAATTATCAATAGATTGTCCAAATAAATCAAGTTCAAAATCAGGTTCTAATGGATCTACGTCTATTTTTGAGGAAACATGTGTAGAACCATCAGAATAAATGGTAAGTTCAAGAGATCGAGTAGAGCTGAATGAGGTCTGAAGTGGCATCACTACTATAGCAATAATTAAGCCAGCAACTATCAAGGGTGTCTTAACCATTGTTTCGAGGATACTATCAGTCCTTACAAAAATCATTCCATCTTCTTGAATAGGCTCTTCTCTGGGAATGAGCACAATTTCTGGGCTCATTAGTTAGTACCTCAAATTCATACTTTCAACTAGTCCCTGGAATCTTTTGAATTCCTGAAAAAATTGAAGTCCCTTTTCAGTGATCAGGAAGACTCTATTCCTGTCATTTTTGATGGATTCGACTAAGCCTGCTTCTACCAATTTCTCACATTTGTCTAGTACTGCATAGTGAGACAGGTTGGCTTTGCGAGATATTGCAGATACAATGACTCCAGAACGACCACCATCGGCAGTTACATCCAAGATGTCACCCATTATGCCCATTTCGGACCTGTATTGTTGTTTTAACATGTTCTAGTATAGAACTAATTGATTAATGAGGAACATTTTGAAACTCTATAGCGGAACGCAAAGCGGAACAAGTGTTTTATTCCATAAAATGAGTAATTTTAGCAAAAATTAATGCGGTGAGAGAAAATCTAGAAATTTCTTATGCCTGGAATTTTTTTAAAAAAACTATTTTTTAAAAAAATATGTTTTAGTTAATTTTTAATTGGCTTTTAGTTGGTTTTCAGAGATTTTATCTAATTTTAATATATAAAGAACATACAGTGAAACACTATCTAAGAGAATTTTACTTAAAATCCAATCAAAATACTTTAGATTTATAAAAAATGAGTTGGTAAGCCATATTTTGATTCATAATAACTTTTTATTCTCATTTTAAAAAGAGATGGTAAAATGTTTGATAAATTCAAAAAAGATGGTGGGGGAGAAATGACAGAAGATAGAACTGTGGGTGAGCCTTCTACTAACGTGAAATCAAGCAGTGATTCATTTAGTGAGACTGTACAAGAAATTGGAATTGTAGAATTGATGGATAAACGTGCCAAATTAGAAGAAGCCATTGACTATGTGGGTTTAATGATAAAAAATCTTAAAGATAAAAGAACTGTTTTAGAAAAAGATATTGAAGAAGAATCTGTGGACATTAAAAATCTAAAAGAAAAGTTGGAGAAAGTGAGTCAGTATATTGAAGAAGAAAATAGAGGAATCAAAGAACTTACTCACAAGAGGCAACAGGTTGAAAATGAAGCAGATGAGGTAGGGTCACTTATCAATAGTTTAAGAGACAGATTATCTGGAATTGATAGAATAATAGATAATGAAGGCAGTAAAGTTAAAAAAATTAAAGAATCTAGAGAATCTTTAGAAAGTTAAGATTTAGTAAAACTTACTTTTAGATGAAATTCCTGTACTTGTAGGCGTTGATGGAAATTTATTTCCAACAGAATTCTCGGCTACAGCTGCTGCCTCTTGTAAAATTCTCTCAGATTCGGAATTTGTTATTTCATCCATTCCAAATGTAGCATCGCTTGAGAAACTATCAGTCATAAATCCACCTAACATTTGTGCCATTTGATTAATTTCTTGATCAGCACTTGGCATAAATTTTACAAGAGATGATTTAAGATTCTTCATCAAACCTATTGTCGGCATAATAGTAACCACAGTATCTCCAAGATCATGATAAGTTGTCAATCTTAATTCAATTTGTTCCAAGGCTATTCTTGCATTACTCAAAATTTTTGTAGTTTTTCTTACCTCTACTAATTCTTTAGATAAAATTCTACTTGTATTCACATCGTGTAATTGAGTTGCTTCAACTATTCTTTTGAAAAGTTTGCTATCTCTTTCATTTAATTTTGAAATCATCGAATTAAGTTTTGTAATTTGTGTTTGTAATTGTTTAATTCCATTCTGGATTTTAGGTTTTAGTGCTCCTTTTGGATTAATTGTGTCACTAATTCTATCAGAGATTCCTGATTTTTGTTGTTTATTCCATTTATTTTGTAGATTAGCCAATAAAATTTTATTTTTTAATTTGTATTTCCTTTCAGGTGTAAATATTGCTTAACTAGAAATAAAATAAGACTAACAAGGATACCTTTCCTAAAGATTTAGGACTGGAATTCTTTGAGGATGGATTTTTTGGATATGGTTTCGAATCACTGAATTGTTATTTAGCGATTCTCCGCATAGTGGACATTTTACCATTATATGCTTCTGTGGATAAAAAAATTGTATTTAAATATTTTTTTGGGCCAAAATTCAGAAAATATAGTCAATTTATTGTATTTTTCAAATCTTTTTAAGCATAGAATGAAGATGGATTTCTGAATTTATGGTTCAAAGTGTTGATTCGAATAGGTGTCAACGATGTAACAAAGGAGCAATTTTAACTGATTCTAATACGGGGGAGATGTTTTGTTCTAAATGCGGTTTTGTTGCCACAGATAAGGTAGAACAGGAAGGACCAGAATGGAGATCGTTTTCTAAAGAAGAAGGAGACAATAGAACCAGAACAGGCACACCAACTTCTTTGGCTATACATGATATGGGCAATCCCATAAACAAAGATGCCACTGGAAAACCACTTTCTGCTTCAATGAAAAGCACTATTGAAAGACTAAGAACGTGGGATAATAGAAGTCAGGTTCATGAACCAGTTGACAGAAATTTCAGACAGGCATTTAGCGAATTAGACAGATTGAAAACAAAACTTGCTCTATCAGATACTGTTATTGAAAAAACTGCCTATATTTACAGAAAAGCCTTAGACAAGGGTCTTGTAAGGGGCCGTTCTATTCCAGGTCTTATAGCGGCATCTCTTTATGCTGCATGTAGAAATACTGAAACTCCTAGAACATTAACAGATGTTGCAAATGGGATTAACATCAAGAGAAAAGATGTTGCAAGATGTTACAGATTATTATTAAGAGAATTGGATCTAAAAATGCCAGTTGTTAATCCAGTAAAATGTATTTCAAGAATATCTAGTATTGCAGGATTATCAGAAAAGACAAAAAGAAAGGCAATTGAGATTTTAGATCAAGCTACTAAAATTGAACTTTCTGCAGGTAAAGATCCTATGGGTCTGGCAGCAGCTGCACTGTATTTATCATGTGTCAAAAATGGAGAAGATAAAACGCAAAAAGACATAGCAGTTGCTGCAGGAGTTACAGAAGTTACTATTAGAAATAGATACAAGGGTTTGAAAGAAGCTTTGGAGTTATAATTGAAGTTTATTTTTATAATGGAATTAATAATTTAACTGAAATGAATAAGAAAATTGTTATTATTTCTGCAGTTTTGATAATAGTTGTAATAAGCATATCATTTAATCAAAATAATGATAAAAATAGTAATATGGTTTTTCATGTCACTTTAGCAGATCCAAATTTGTACAAAAATGGAATTTATTCAAATACATTTACTGCAAGTAATGGAAATTATCTTATCAAATTTGTTCCTAATGGTGACAGTCCTCAATTGCTTACTGTTTTATTAAAAGGGAAAAATTATGATTTTTCTGAAAATTTCAAGTTAGAAGGAACTGTGCATAAAACTGGAATATCAAAATACTATACATGGGATTATAATGGACAAAAAGAATTTTCAATTCCAAACCAACAGACATTGGTTATTGAGATTAATCCAAATGGAAATGAATTAGGTTCAGTGTCAGTTGATATTATAAGAAATTAAAGGCGTTTACCCCTTTACTGCAGAACTCTGAGAGATTTCCTCTCGTGGTCAGGTCGTTAAGACGCCTGAGTGCCTTTTTCGTTCTGCGGGGCAACGCTATTTTAGTCGATAGGAATTATATCCTTCGGCATTATTTATTATAGTTTATTCAACTATTTAAGATTTAGTATAAAATATTATAATATTTTACATAATTTTATGAAAAAATTTATCATAATTTCTGTTTAGAAATTAAGAAGGTAGAATAATCAAAAAACTCACTAGAATAATACAAGATGGAATGATTCATCATGACATTTTTGATTTATTCAATTTTAATACTAATCATAAACTCGACGAGATTATTCTAAAATAATTTTCAAATTCAACAATTAATTCTTAAAATAGAAAACAAAATTCAATTTTTCAATGTTTTAGCTTAAAGAGCTATAAATTACGAAATTTATTCAAAAAGATATTGAAATTATCTGGAAAAGTTGCAATTATAACTGGTGGAAGTAGAGGCATAGGATTTGCAACTGCTGAAATATTTGCTAAAAACGGTGCAAATGTAGTCATTACAGCAAAGGATTCAAAGAGACTTGAAAATGCAATTAGTCAGATCCCAAATTCAATAGGAATAACAGCTGATATTAAAAATGAAAAAGATGTAAAGAAAGTTGTAGAACAAACTGTAAAGAAATTTGGCAAGTTAGATATTTTAATAAATAATGCTGGGATTTTTCCAAAGATAAAACAATTACATGAAATTGATGAAGTTGAATGGAATGAAGTTTTAGATGTGAATCTTACCGGGCAATTTAGATTTACAAAAGCGGCAATACCTTATTTACAAAAAACTTTAGGAACAATAGTCAATGTTTCATCAGATGCGGGATTAAAAGCATATCAAGGATTTAATGCAGATGCGTATTCGGCAGCAAAAGCTGGGTTAATTATTCTTACAAAATGCTGGGCACTAGAATACGCAAAGGACGGGATTAGAGTCAATTGTGTTTGTCCAGGAGTTGTCGATACAGATATGACAAAACCATTTATGAAAACTGAAAAAGATAGAGAGTTTATGAATAATGAGCACCCCATAGGCAGAATTGGTCAGCCAGATGAGGTAGCTAAAGCAATTTTGTATTTTGTTTCAGATGATGCTGCTTGGACAACGGGGGCCATACTTGCAGTTGATGGTGGGGAATCAGTCAAGTAAATTCACATGGATTTAATACTGCTAAAAGAATACTGAAAATGATGATTACAGATAGGAAGAAAAAGGCCAAATTAATAATTCTATTAGGAGCGATTTGGGTAGTAGTTACATTACCATTACCTTGGATAGTCAACAATCCCCAAGTGTCAGAATCTCAATTTAACATCATACTTACAATAATAGGAGTAATGTCAATACCGTTTATTGTCTTAGGAGTTGTCTGGACATTAAAACCAGAATTAACAACCTAGGTAATTACAATTGAAGAATATTCCAATTTTAGATAAAATGCCAGAATTAGATTTGGCTATTGAAGCTGCTTATGAAGCAGGGAATTCAATTTTAGAGATATATGAAAGTAAATATGAAACATTCACTAAAAGTGATGATTCACCAATTACGGAAGCTGATCTAAAAAGTAATGAGATCATTAAAGTTATTTTATCACAAACTAAACATAAAATTTTATCTGAAGAAGATAAAGATGATCAGAAGAGATTATCAGAAGAGATTATTTGGATAGTTGATCCTCTTGATGGTACTTCAGATTTTATAGATAAAACAGGAGAATTTACTGTAATGATTGCACTTGTAAAAAATAAAAAACCCATAATAGGAGTTATTGGTTGGCCTACAGAAAAAATTATTTTTGCAGCACAAAAAGGATGTGGTGCTTTTAGATTTTCAAAAGGTAAATGGGAGAAGATATCAGTTACAAAAGTATCAGAACTTTCAAAATGTAAAGTAGTTGGTTCTAGACATCATCTTTCAGAAAAAGAAAAAAATTTTATCAAAAAATTAGGAATTAAAGATTTTACCAGTATTGGTAGTTCATTAAAGGTGGGAAAGATTAGTTCGGGAGAAGCTGAAGCTTATATCACTACAACTAACAAGATGAAAGAATGGGATTCAGCAGCATCATATTGTTTAATTTCTGAGGCAGGAGGAAAGATGACTGATATGTCAGGTAATGATATTATGTATAATAATAAAATACTAAACCATCAAAATGGGATTTTGGTTACTAACGGATTAATTCATGATAAAATAGTTAAAGAATTTAAAAAATTAGATTAGATTTCTCTTTTTGAGAAATTCCTTTACCTTTTTGGCACTATCTATTAGGGACTCATGTTCTGTGTCAACTAACAAATCTGGATTTTGTGGGGCATCATATGGGTCATCGATTCCAGTAAATCCTTTAATTTCACCTTTTCTTGCCTTGGCATACATTCCCTTCACATCTCTCTGTTCACATTTTTCAACTGAGCATTTAACGTAACATTCAGCAAATTGATCTCCTGAATTAATTATCTCTCTTGCATTGTCTCTATTTTCCTTATATGGTGAAACAAGAGAAACTGCAGATGGGACTCCATGTTTTAATAACAATTTTGCCAAATGAGCTACTCTTTTGTTGTGTTCATCTCTTCCAGCTTTGGAAAAGTCTTTTGGTGAAAACCACTCTCTTAATTCATCTCCATCAAGCATTGCTAAATTTGGAATGTCTTTTTGGAGTTCTTTTACAATTGTTGTTTTGCCTGAGCATGGTAAACCAGTCATCCATAAAACAAAAGGTTTCATGATTTGAAATTTGTTAAATAGGTCTTAAAGAGTTTACGATAGAAAGCATTTTGAAGTTGATTTTCTTTTGATGTAATATTACTCCAAAACATTAATTATTAAAATTTGTTCCTAAGAAAAATCTATCAAGACAAAAATAACAGATTTTTAAAAATTAAAGGTCTAGAGAATCTCTGAGTCCTTTGTAACGATTTCTGATTGTTACCTCAGTTACGTTAGCTGCTTCTGCAATATCTCTTTGTGTTTTATCTTCTCCATTTTTGACACATGATAAATACAGTGCAGCTGCTGCCAGACCCATGGGATCTTTACCTGCAGAGACTTCATTTTCTTGTGCTTGTTTAAGGACGTTGACTGCATATCTTTTAGTTTTTTCTGCAATTCCAATTCTGCTTGCAATTCTGGCAACACATTGAATTGAATCAGTTACGGGCATCTTTAGATCTAATTCTTTGATTAATAATCTGTAACATCTTGCAATATCTTTTCTCTTAATATTAGCTGCTTGTTCTACATCTTTGAGGTTTCGTGGTGTTTCAGTATCACGATCTGTCAACTGGTTCATGAACCTGACTTCTATTATCCCACGTTCTTAGTCTTTCAATAGTGCTTTTCATTGAAGCAGAAAGTGGTTTTCCAGTGGCATCTTTGTTTATGGGATTGATAATTGTTGCAAGGCCCATATCATGCATTGTTAGTGATGTCGGTGCACCTGCTCTTGCCCTATCACCATGTTCATCTTGTGTAAAGGATCTCCATTCTGGTCCAGATTCTTGTAATTTTTCAGTCATTACAAAACCACATTTAGAACAAAACATCTCACCTGATTCATTATCAGTAACTAGTTTTCCTTGAGCACATCGTGGACACAGCTCTTTTGGGTTTTTGGTCTTACTCACCATAAACGATTCTAGGATATTCAGATTTTTCGTATTTATGAATCATAAGATTTTACTCAATTTTTAGGCCAATTATGAGCCTATAATAATATTGAATAGTAATATTACAATAATAATTTCAAGTAAAAATCATGAAATTCACTATAATTACACCTCTGCTTGTAATGGGAGTTTTTATTTTACTACCAAACGTGTATGGAGAGACAATAAATCAAAACATGGAAGGAAGTATGGATGTTCAAATAACTCATCCAGATCAATCCATAGTTGGTAGAACAGTTTCAATTTCCATATTAATAAAAAATAATGGTTGGGAAGACAAGAAAGATATTTCATTTATCCTTACTAGTCAGGACAATTCAATGATTCCAGTTTCAAAAAACAGCATAGTAATAGACAAACTATTTCAAGGTGGATCATATGGAGGAAATGTAGATTTTAAAATTTCATCAGATAGTAATCCGGGAGTTCATTTTCTTAATGTAAAGTACTCTCAAGTTTTAGTAAGTAATAACAAAGATCCTCAAGAACCAATATTTCATGATATTGCAATACCAATAATTCTAAAGAAAGAACCTAGGGTGATGATTCACGCAAATATTCCAGAAGCGATTTTTGCAAGTGCTGAATTTCCATTTATTGTGGAAATAGTTTCTGAAGATATTGAAATTAAAAATGTCAATATTGAGATAGTTCCACCTTCGGATATTCAATTTAGGGGAGAAACATCACATTCGTTTTCAACCATACAAAAAAATTCTCCAGTTACTGTTACTTCAAGAATTATTTCTCCAATTAAAGAAGTGAATGCAGAATACAAATTACCATTTGAAATTAAAGTTACATACACTGATGATATGGGAGAAGAGAAAAGAGAATCTCAGATTGTTTCTACAGTATTGCGACCTAGAACTTTTATGGAATTAACTATAGATGGTGGTATTTGGGTAGGGAATTTCTTCATAGCTCCTTACATAAGTATCGGAACAATAATTGGAATTCCAGCAGGTGCAATTATTTCATTATTGATAAGAAAAAGTCAAAAATCTGCAAAAAAAACAATAAAGAAAAAATAAGAATTAAGAATCTAGTTTTTCAGTAATGGTTTGGATATATTTTTGATTATATTCTGTGAATAATCTAATTTTGTCTTGAGCTAGAGCCATGGCACCAGGTCTACTATTGATTTGTTTATTAGCTATTTGTTGTTCTTTTAACAATTTTTTTAAATCATCTTTGGTTTGTAATTTAAGCTCATTAATCAGGTTTTGAAATTCAATTTCTAGTAAGTTTTTTGTATCAGGAATTGCAGGTGGGATTGCCCCTATAATTTCTTTCATAGTAATTTTTCCAAATACTTTTTTGTTTAGTTCAGTCAATAATCAAAACTCCATTTAGTATTATAAATTCAATTTGATATTATATTTAATATAATATTTTTTAAATATTGAATTTTATGCATTAATAATTCTCTGCGAATAAAGAGATAAGAAGTGTGTATACATTGCAATTACTTTTTCAAATTTGATATTAGTAATATAGTTTAATTAGAATTTAAAAAAAGTTAAACAAATTGATTCAAATGAAAATAAATTTTTTAAAGATTTGTCAGTGTAGTAAGTGCAAAAATTGTAATTTTAATTCAGAAAATGATGAAAAATTGTGTCATGCGTGTTTACAAAATATCCATAAATATCAATAATCATGTTCACTAAAATCTGAACCTAATGCAATCGTTGCAATTACTGTGTTTTTGGTTGTTTGAAATTTTATGTTTTTAGTTGGTATGAATTGATTAAAAATTTCTTTTAATAGTTGTTCAGTAAAAAACGACCAGTTCATACCTAGTTCATGTTGGATGATAAAATGGTGTAATTCTCCTTCTATTCTGTGATCTGATTTCATTCCGGATGCTCGCATGTAATCTTCTAATGTTTCAATACATCTTTGTAAATCATATTTTCCTTTCATAAAAAGAACTGAATCTTTGATTAATGGTAAAACCGCTTTAATAATTTCAGTAATATCTTTTCCATTCATTTCGATACCAAGAGAGTTTAAGATTGCCTTAGGAATTGGAACCATGCCTATTTTATCACCAAAACGATCCCATGCAACATATTTTTCAAGAATTTGTTTTACCAAAACATTCTGAGATATGTTTTTGATCATTGCTTCTGTTTCTAATTCTTCTACAATCTTAGTTGGGAGTCTATAAGTGATACTACGTGTTGGATCTTTTTTTGTAGCATGTGGTTGTTTATTAGCTGAAGTAGATTTCATTGCATTTAACTTAGTTATCTAGTATATGTGATATCATATTAAGTTTGGAATTTAATAAAATAATCTAAAAAAATTATTTTTTATTGAAGAAAAATTCCTTTTTTTCTTCTAAATCTTCCACATAAGCATCCATATCTAACTTGAATTCTTCTTCATCAGCATATGCTCGTTCCGCATGTTCACTAATGTCCAATCCTGCATCCTCGACTTCGGGAGATACTCTTACTCCAACTAAGAAATCTAAAACTTTCATAATTATCCAAGTACCACAAAATCCAAGAGCTGCTGCAACTCCAACTCCAATAGCTTGAATTCCTAATTGTTCTGGATTTCCAAATAACAGACCGTTAGGTCCATTTGGATTGACTAATTTACTTGCAAAAAGTCCAATTGAAAGAGAACCTATGATTCCTGCAACACCGTGGACTGAACTAACATCTAATGCATCATCTATCTTTAGTTTCTCCTTGAAAATTATAATTCCAGAGTAGGATGCAATGCCTATAGCTATACCAATAACAAAAGAATGTTCTACACTAACATATCCTGATGCTGGTGTAATTCCTGCAAGCCCTGCAATAGCACCATTAACTGCAGCTACAACAGATGGTTTTCCTGTTCTCATCCAAGATAGACCTACCCAAATTAATGCAGAAACAGAGGATGCCATATGTGTTACAATGACAGTGTTTCCAGCTAGTGAACCAGAAGCTAATGCACTACCAGCATTAAATCCAAACCAACCTAACCAAAGAAGTGCTGAACCTGTTACTGCCAAAGGTATACTATGTGGAATTTCAATTGCTGGGCCAAAGAATCTTCTACGGCCAAGCACCATAGCTGCCGCAAGTGCGCCCATTCCAACACTAGTGTGAATAACTATACCACCTGCAAAATCAACTACGCCTAGTTGTGCTAACCAACCGCCACCCCATATCCAATGAACTAATGGATAATAGATCAAAATGGACCAAGAAGCAATGAATATGATAAATGAGCTGAATTTCATTCGTTCTGCAATAGTACCAGTTAGAAGTAATGGGGTGATTGCAGCAAACATTAACTGGAATTTTACAAACAACACTCCAGGAATTGTTGGTGCATAATGAAGTGCATCATTCCAAGGAACTCCTTTTAGAAATACCCAATCAAGATTACCCATTAATCCTCCTGATTCGTCAGGACCAAATGCTAGACTAAAACCAAAAACAAACCACATTACACTAAGTAATGCTAATCCAAAGAAAATTTGCATGAAAACAGATACAGTATTTTTCTTTCTCAATAAACCAGATTCAAAAAGACCTAGAGCAGGAATCATTAAAAGAACTAAACTTCCAGCTACAAGCATCCATGCTGTATCACCTGTATCTATTGGCACATAATTTTTGAAATTCTAAAACTAATAATAATAACGAAATTAGATAACCATTTGATTATCACATGATTATCAAAATCTGAAACTATTATTTGGGAAAAACCTTGCAGAGTTATCAAATGTTAAGAATTGAAGCACTACTTGGAAATAATGATGTAATGGCAATAAGTGAAGCATTAAGAAAGATAGAGATTGGCGGTCTAACAGTTACTAAAGTACGAGGAAGGGGTAAACATCCACCAGCACAACTTCATGCTGCAAAAGGAAGTGCCATATTTCAACCTCAATTTAGTGAAAAATATCTCATAGTAGTGATTATTCCGGAGAATAAAGAAGATGAGGTAATCAACATAATTAAAACGAAAGGAACTGTTGGGAAGATCTTTGTTTCACCAATATTGCGTGCTGTAGATATTGCAAGTGGTATAGAAGGCGAAGAAACAATTTAATTAAAAATCTTGAAAATAATTTTCATAAACAATTGTGGGATGCTTTAGTTGTTTTTCAACAGTTGGAAGATATCCCATAATACAATGATTAACAAAGTCACTAAATGATTTTATCCTATAATCCATTTGTAATTTTTCTTTGTTATTTTCATATATTTTTCCAAGTTTAATTAATGTAAATTTTTGAAGAGGGACTAGTCTGCTTCTTTTAATTATTGGTTTATGAATAGAAATTGTTTTTTCAGATTCAAGATCTTGTTGAGCATTAAGAGTTTCCATATCTACAACTTCTTCCATTTCAGAAATGAAAATTTTTCCTCCTTGTTTTGCAGAAAATCCAGATTTTTTTGAAATTAAATTAATTACTTGTCTAGCATCTTTTTCTGAAACAACTAATTCTATTTTGGATAAAGGAATTGTTTTAATGCCAGTAGAACCTACTTTTGAAGCTGATTGTTTATCGAAAATTTTACTATCTTCTAGATTTCTTCTATCTATTATTGAATAACCCATGCTATTTAATTCATTTGTAATATCTGGATATGTAGAACGCTTAATTATTGCCTCAATTTTTTTCATAAAAAAAAATGAAATTAGGTTATTTATTAGTCTAGCTGATTATCAACATTGATGTTACAAATTTTTTCATAAAAAATCTGTAAAAATGATTACTGTAATTACATATTAAATTGAGTGCATTGCAATCAAAGGTTTTATTTTTAAGATAGAGATAATGCATAAGAATGAAATTTTTCCAAAGTTTTATAACCAAATTAGAAAGCAATAAAAGAAAATTTGGGAGATGTGTATGACGTATTGTATTGGTGAATGTAGAAAATACAAGGCATCAAAGCCGTCACAAATTGGAAGATATGCAGCAGGGCAAAAAAGATGTAATCATTGTGAGGTATTTGTGGATTATGAGGGAATAACTTGTCCATGTTGTAATAGGCAACTAAGGTGTTTGCCACGAAGTCGAAAAGGTAAAGAAAAGTATCTTGAACAATTGATCAGATAATAGTGACGTTTCCAAGCCAAAAAAATGGTTTATTCGTAAAAATAAAACATTATAAGAAATCAATCCTAGTAAGAATATGCCAATTCCGGATGATGTTCAAGAATATGTTGAAAAAAATATCAAATTAATGATTTCTCAGACTGCGACATATCTTCCATTTATCAAAGTAGCATTTCCATATTCAAAAAATTTAGCAGATGGTGTTTACAATCTAATTATAGGTAGTGCATTATCTGTTTTTGTAAATCAATATGCAATGAGAATGAAATATCCAAATGCTGAAGATTTTGCAGAGTTTGGAAAAATAGCTTTCAAATATAGAGATCAAGTAGATCAATTTTTTAAGTAATTATTTTATAATTATTTTACGACTAGAAATAGTTTTTGGGATTATTATTTTTAATCTACCTTTTTCAAACTTGGCAGAAGTTCTTTTATTATTAATTTTTCCTGGAAGTGTAATAGTTTTTTTAAAATATTCAAATTTTGTCTTTTTACCAAATTTTTCTTCAAAATATGTTTCTTTTAATTTAGCTTCTACACTTATAGAATTTTCATCAGATGTGATTTCGATATCTTTTTTGTTAACTAGTGGAAGATCAAATTCAAGTAACCAATATGTTCCATATTCTCTTAAACATGATAAAGGAGAAAGAATTTGTTGTTCAATATCATCATGAAATAATGGACTTATTGATGATGGAACCATTCTAATTTCAAATTCTTTTTGATTATTTTCTGTCATAAGATCATCGATAAATTTGTGGAGCTCTAGGAGGTTGATTTTCTAGGTTTTGTTGTTGTAAAGCACGAATTGTTTCTTCCATAAGATTTCTACGTTGTATTCTTAGATGTTCCATTTTCTTTTGAATATCAGTTGTATCAACTTTAATATTCAAAATTTTAGCTAGTGTGGTAATTGCTATAATAGAAGCTTCTGGATCAGGAAAAAATGGATGACATTCAGTGTATAGTATTAATGCAGGAATTTTCGATTTTCTAAAAACTGTTATCAATGCTGCATCTGTTCCAAAAATTGAACCTGCTAAAAATTTAGAAATTTGATTAGTGTAAAGAGTTTCTTCTAAAGATTGGTGTGTTACTAATCCATAGATTTTGGGTGCTTTTGGATCTTTGTTAATTGTTTCCATGCCGCTTACAATAATTATTTTATGAATATCGTATTTTTTACAGTATTCTAATATTGATTCAGCAAAATCATATGCTAAATACGGATCAAATGGAAGATCTGACATTATGGCAAAAATATTATTTTTTTTATAGATTCGAATTGGTGCAAGTATTTCACCATTTTCAACAAATAATGTAGGTGGAAGATCAGGATGATCTAATTCCCCAATCTGTTTCATATCTAAATTATGTATCAAATAAGAAATTGTAAAGGTTCCAATAAGACCATTGCTTGGGAATCCAACTATCAATGTGTTTTCTGGGGATGTTACTTTACTAACTTTCATAATTAGAATATAGGTAATCCAATTTTTCTAATACTATCTTTTGATCTATGTTTTGCTCGTTTAGATAAGTTTTTTAATAATTTTTGACTCAGATCTTCCAAAACTTCACTCAAGTCAAATCCAATTGAATTATAGATCAAAGGGGTATGATGAGGAGTTATAATCATAATAGTTACTTCGTATTTTCCTTCTTTTCTATTTCCGGTTCTTTGTTGTTTTATTGAAACTCTAGCTTCATGTATTTCTGAATATACTTGTTGTAATCTTTTAAGGGTTTTACCAAATTTTGAACTGATCAAATCTATATTTTGTTGATCTTCTGGCATGCCAACAATGTATAATGGAATAGGGGTTTCTAATTTGGATGCAAGTAAACCAAGTATGTCTCTATATGTAATAATACCTTGAAGAGTGTCTTGCAGATTAACTAAACAACATGTCGTATCTGCTTTAAGCATTGAATTAATAATTTTATTCAAATCATCATTAGCAGAACATTGAGGAATTCTAGTGCTTCCAGTATTACCAATTTTCAGTTCTAATGCATGTTCAGTTCTTGCAACCACAGATCCTCGTCCTTGTTTTTCTGATGGCATAATTGATTGCAATATATGATACGATGTAAGAACTTGCTTGATTTTACCTTGATTCAATACTGGTAAATGATCAATTCGTTTGGTAGTCATTATTCTTCTTGCATTACTAATAGATTCATCAGCTAGAACTGTAATTGGATTTTGAGTGTAAATTAGATTAGCTTTTATCCATTTATTGTCAATTGAGGAGAGTAATTTTATAATTCGTTTGGCTGTTACCACACCAATTATTTTGTTATTGTCTTTAACAGGTACTTCTCTGATTCTGTAATGGGTAATTATGTTTGCTACTTTTTGAACAGAGTCATTTTGTGTTACGTGTGGGATTGGATAGAGAAATGATTCAACTTTCATGCTGTTGATATTTTTGGAGTTTAATAACGCTCTAATGTTTGTAGAAAGTATTTTTTTGTCTTTAAGGTAAAAAGCATCATAAGAATTGTTCTTGGTAATTTTATTAATTACATGAGAAAGTGTGTCTGTTGGTTCTATAGTGGTTGCTTTTGTAATTAGAGATTTTATTTTGGTAGATTGAATATCTTTCATGTGTGTATGAATTGTATCAGTAATCATAGCTGTACTTAGTGTAGAATCTCCCTATTTTAAATTAAAAGAAACCCCTAGATTTTCATGATTGATATTCATGATTGATATTTTAGTTGATATATTTAACTAATAAAATCAATTTTTAAATAATGTTGTTAAAAGATGCAGATCTCAATAAAATCGTAATTAAAAGAGCTGTCACTATTAGTCCAAATGCAAGCATATTGGATGCCAGACAAGTTTTGCTTAGACATAATTTAAAACGACTTGTAGTAACAGATTCAAAAAAACACCCATTAGGAATAATTACAGAAAAAGACATGGCAAAAACAATCTATGCACTTGGAGATAAGCCGATTGGATCTATCAAAATTTCTGGTTTTATGTCTAAAAAATTAATTACAATAAAGAAAACAGATTCTATTTACAATTGTGCTAAATTGATGAAAAAAAATCATGTCAGTTCTATAATTGTATTAGGTAACAGTGGTATTTTAGAAGGTTTAATTACAAAGACTGATCTTGTATCTATTTTTTTGACGCATGCAGTATCTCCCCTAAAAGTTTCAAAGATTATGACTAGAAATGTAATTACAGCCATGCCTGGAGATTCATTATTGTATGTAGAAAGTTTGCTAATTCATAACAGAGTTGCAAGAATTGTTATTCAACGTAATAGAATTCCTGTAGGAATTATTACTTACAGAGATTTTGTTCCAGCAAAATTACCTTATTGGATAGCTCAATCGGCTGATCCAAAAGAAGTTGAAAATTATAAAATGAAAGGAAGTCTTGATGAATTTCAAGTAAATCAGATGAATCATCTTCTACATTTCAAAGCTGTTGATATAATGTCATCAAATCCAATTACAATTGAAGCTGATGAAGACGTCGGAATAGCTGTATTATTAATGATAAGAAATAGGATTAGTGGATTGCCGGTTGTTAAAAAATCAAAGCTTGTAGGAATTATTACAAAGACAGATATTATAAATGCTATTGCAGAGGCTTAGATTATTTTATTATTAAAATAGAACATGAGGAATTATTTGCCAATTTATTTGAGACACTACCTAGGAAAAATCTTGTAGTTGAACCAAGTCCTTTATTGCCTACAATAACCAAATTACATTTTTCATTTTTTGCAAGTTTTATTATTTCATTTACAATGTTTCCTTCTTTAATAATTATTTTTGAATCAATACCTTGTTGAGTAGCTATATCCTTTCCTCTAATCAAAACTTTATTTCCAAATTTTCGTAAAATTTCAAGATATTCTTTTTTATCTAAAAGATTGATTGTGAGAGATTTTTCAACTACATACAAAAGTATCAATCGAGATTTGTAATTTTTTGCTATATCACATGCATGTAATAGAGCTTTTTCTGAGTACTTTGAGCCATCAAGTGGCACTAAAATATTCATGTAAAGAGATTTTCTCATGTAAAATTTCACCATTTATCGATATTTAACTAAATTCTTGAAAATCATTTTAAAATACCATTCATAAACACGGTACTTTCTAAGATTGTTTTATTATTATACTGATATTGTTGTTTGATTACTACTATTGATAATCTTAATTTAGTATTAAATCATAAAAATGTGGATTATTCATAAATGATTAGAAAAAACATAAAGAAAATCCTAGTTCCACTTGATGGTTCAAAGAATTCTTTGAGAGGACTAGATGAGGCAATCTATCTTGCAAGACAATGTCATGCAACAATTACAGGTTTGTATGTAATTCCGATATACCCAAGAAATTTTATTGATATTATAATGCCTTATCAGATTCATCTCACTAAAATAGCTAAAAAATTTATGGAATCCGCAAAGACTACATGTGCTCAAAAAGGAATTGTGTTTAAATCTAAAATTGTTTTTGGAAGTCCAATTATGGAAATTGATGAGATGGCTAAAAACAAAGGATTTGATATTATTGTAATTGGTTCTAGGGGTCAGAGTGGACTAAAGGAAGTTTTTTTGGGCAGTGTTGCAAAAGCCATAGTTCATAAATCAAAAATTCCAGTGTTGGTCATAAAGTAGTGATTGTAATGTTTTCAAAAATGCTAAACAGAATTCTTGTTCCATATGATGGATCTAAACATTCAATCAAAGCATTATCAAGAGCTATGGAACTTGCACATAATCTTGATTCAGAGATTTTTCTGTTTTCTGTTGTATATGTAGATTATATTTCACCACCTGGAATGTTAGGGTTGATCAGAACAAAACCTGAAAAAGATGCCATAAAAAAATGGGAAAAATCTGTAAAAGCAGATACAGAAAAGATGTTACAATTAGCTGTTAAAAGATGTGATAAAAATGGAATTTCTGCATCATATAATATTTCACAAGGTAATATTGCAAACGAGATTTTGAACTTTGCAAAAAAGAAAAGAATTTCATTAATTATTATTGGTAGCCAAGGGTTACATGGAATTGGGAAAATAATGACATTGGGAAGTGTAAGTAGAAAGGTTTCCGAACAAGCTAAATGTCCCGTATTATTAGTCAGGTAAGGTTTTAGATTAATTCGCCTAGAAAGTGAACTATATTATTTACAACTATTACAGTTCTGTCTTTTGGAACATGAAATAGTTTTTCTGAATTATCTAATGTCTGAACTATTAACTTTGAATACGGATCCTTAGTAGATTTGTACAGTATTCCTTTGTCTCCTATTGATTGAGACCAATGCGTACCTTGTAAAAATGAAATTGTTTCAAATTTAATGACGTGATAAGAAAAAACCATGTTTAAATTCACTATTCTTTTTGCATTCTAGTAATTATTTGATCACAAATTCTTCTCATTTCAGAATCAGATCCAACACTACAAATTTTTACCAAGTCTGTAGTGGTTACTATTCCAATAATTTGATTGTCTTTTTTAACAGGTAGTTTGTGAATGTTGTTTGTTTTCATAGTTTGTGCTGCTTCCCAAACTGTTTCATTTGAGTCTATATCAATTATTGGTGAAGACATTACTTCTTCTATTGAAGATGTCAATGGTTTTTCTTTAGCTGCTATTCGTTTAACAAAATCTCTTTCAGTCAGAATACCTACAGGTAATTCATTTTTTGTAACAATTATACAACCAACATCTTTTTCATCCATTAATTTAGCTGCATCTTTAATTGAAGTAGATATGTCTAATACTGCTAAATCACTAATCATCACATCTTTTACAAATGTGTGAGCCATATCATATTATATGATTTTCTTTTAATAAATGAGATCCTTATTTTCACATAAAGAAATATCTCATATTAAATGAATTATTTCACTATTAAAACAGGAATTTGGGATTTATGTAAAACATAATTTGAAGTACTCCCAAGAAATGTTTCTTTAATTGAACCCATTCCTCTAGTTCCAATAACAATAATATCATATGATTTTTTATTTGCATAGTTAGTGATTTTTGGTCCTTCATCACCATAATCTATGACATCATCAAAAAGAATTCCATTTTGTGCTGCACGTGTTTTTGCTTTTGACATAAATTTAGAGGCGTTATTTAGTAAATGTTTTTCAATGTAGGAAATTTGTGAATCTGTAACAGGTTTAGCTAAAGGTACTACATACAAACCTGTAATTGTTGCATGACATTGTCTTGCAAGATAGATTGCCTCATCTAGTCCTCTCAAAGAATTCTTTGAACCATCAAGTGGAACTAGGATTTTCTTTATGTTTTGCATGATTAAGTTACCAAAGTACTGAGTTTAAGATATACAACAACATTCTCGTATTTGATTTTCAACCGTGAGATTATACAAGTCACTAATATACAGAAAATTTAGTATTTACTTGAATATGACAGATGCAACTAAAATTACAATTAGAGATGTTATGACAAAAGCAGTGATTTCTGTAGATTCATCAATTACTGTAAATGAAGCCGCAAAAATTATGGAAGATGTTAAGGTTGGTGCAATTATAATTATGGAAAATAATACACCAGTGGGAATAGTTACAGATCGTGATTTTACTATAAAGGTTGTTGCTCATGCTTATCAGATTTCAACTCCAGTAAAACAGATTATGTCAACACCTCTAATTACAATCAGTCCAGATGAATCAGTGTGGAAGGTTGCTGATTTAATGTATACTAGAGGAATTCGAAAATTACCAGTTGTAGAAGATGATCAAGTTATAGGAATTATCACAGCTACAGATCTTGTGAATCAGCTTGCTATATCAACAGATGAGGACATTAGAAAAATGTATCATGAATCAGTAATCAAAGTGTATAAACATTATAGTCCTTATAGTTGATTATCCATTTATTATGGCAGTCATTAGTGATTTTCCACCAATTAATGCACCAATAGATAATCCTGCATTTGCTACTATGTTAATTACCAGAGTTCCATAATGATGATTATCAAGTAAATTACTAGAATCAAGTGCAAAGGACGACATTGTAGTAAGTGAACCACAAAAACCAATTGCTGCTAAAAGTGAATATCTTCCATCAAGATTCCATTGTTCTGATAAAATCACAAACATTCCTAGGATAAATGCGCCTAGAATATTTACGACTAAAACATTAAGCGGTAAAGTATTGAATAATAATGGAGATTCTGTAATTTTATATCTTAAAAAAGCTCCAATGACAGATCCCACTGCTAAAAATATAAATTCTAAACCTTTCATTGCTAATCTCTAAATTTTTTGTATTATTTGATATTATTAATGTGATTTACATATTTTATTTAAAGTGAGGCTAGTTTTAGCCATCTGAATATCTAACTTATGTTTTTTATAGATTCAATTATTTTTGTAGTAAAATGACTCAAACTGCGATGTAGTGATTATGGATTTGAATGTGATTTTGTTTTAGATGGAGCAAAGAATATTGAATTACTTAAAAATTAAGAGAACATTTTGAAGATTAGCATAGAATTGATTATACAACTGAGGTAATCATTCAGATGATTGTTGGTTGTGGTCATTTTTTAGAGTCAATTTGAAAAGAATAGATGTTTTGTAATTTTTTGTTTTGATTAACAAATTTTTTAACGTTTATTACAATGTAATTTCTATACAAAATAGAAATCACTCTTAACAAAATTAGAGGAATTTTTTGTAAACAAAATTCATTATTAGTAATAAAATTACCTGTTTCAACTTATTTTTATTGTACTAATGATAATAGAGGACAGTAGTGTTAAAAAATTATTCAAATGATTATGATGTCAAGTGTCAACTAGATACTTGCAAAACCTATCCCATAATAACAGATTCTGAGAGAGGAGAAATGGTTTGTGGGGGATGCGGTCTTGTGCTAGTGCAAAACATATCTGACACTTCACATGAAAGTAATGGTTACAGTCAAGAAGATTTTATGAAACTTGTAAGAACTGGTCCTGCTACGTCATTAACAATGCATGATAGAGGATTATCAACTGTAATTGGTACGGATAAAGATTCTTCAGGTAATGCTTTATCAAGCAAAACAAAATATGAATTTAATAGACTTCGTACATGGGATCAGAGAAGTAAATCAAGATCAACTGTAGCATTAAGCAAGGCATTTACTTTACTAAATGCAATGAAAACAAAATTAGGAGTACCAAATAATGTAATTGAAAATGCAGCATATATTTACAGAAAAGCAGTCAGCGCAAAACTCACTAGAGGTAGAACGATGGCTTCTTTGATTTCTGCATCTTTGTATGCTGCATGTAGAGAAAATAACATACCTAGAACGTTAGATGATATTGCAGATGCAGGAAATATTGAAAGAAGAATTTTATCCAGAGATTTGAGAACAATTATCAAAAAACTAGGATTAAAACTAAATCAGTATGACACTTCATCATTTATTTCTAAGATTTCAAATAATATGAATTTGAAAGAAAAAACAAAACGTGATGCATTTGATATCTTAAAACGTTGTGAATTAAAAGAAATAACTGCGGGAAAACATCCTGTAGCACAAGCTGCCGCTTCTTTGTATATTGCATGCATGATTAATGGGGAAAAGATTAGTCAAAAGAAATTTTCAAGTGAATCTGGAGTGAGTGATGTTACTATAAGAAATAGAGTGACATTAATTAAAAAAACACTCAAAATTTCAGGGGAATAGTAAATGAGTGTAAAATTAATTCATTGTGAATGCGGAATGTGTAGTCATGACGCTGATTTAGAATGTATTAAAAAAGAATGTAATTGTTGTTTTAATTTTCATATAAGATCAGGCTAATAGGATAACTCTAAAAATTACGAATGAACTATTTTATGAAATAAAGTTATTTAAAGAAATCAAATTCTTGATCTCTTTTTTGTTTAGGTAGATCGTCCATTACAGCTTGTACTACTTCATTATGATTGTATGTAAGATGTCGTAAAAACTTTGCAGATTCATCAGCTCTTTTCTTTGCGTCTGCAAATAACATTTCAGGACTACTAAGTTCGTTCATCATGGTGTTACATTCTTTGCATGGCTCGAAATCAAGATAGAGTTTCATAATTTGTGGTCATCCCTCTTAGTATTTAGACTATTTTATAGATTGAGTCATAGGCATCTCTTTTTTCCTTGGTTTTACCTTATCAATTGAGTCAAGAATATCTTGTTGTGTTATTTTGATGTCTTTGACATTTTTTGATTTTGTGTTAACATGTCTTTTCAGAGCAAGAATTGCAGCTCTGTTTGCTATAGCAGCTATCTCAGCACCACTAAATCCATTTGTTAGTTCAACAATTTTTGCAATATTAACATCACTTGCTAGCGGTTTCTTTTTGGTATGAATTCTAAATATTTGTTCTCTACCTTTAGAATCTGGATTTGGAACCTCAATTATTCTATCAAATCTTCCAGGTCTCAGTAATGCTTCATCAACAATATCAAGTCTATTTGTAGCACCAACTATCAATACATTATGAAGTTCTTCTAATCCATCAATTTCAGTGAGAATTTGAGATACAACATTTTCTGTTGCATGTGACCCTGAATCACCACTATTTCTTCTTGGTACAAGTGCGTCAACTTCATCAAGAAATATTATACATGGTGCTGCTTGACGAGCTTTTCTGAAAATTTCTCTTACTCCTTTTTCAGATTCACCCACCCATTTTGAAAGTAGTTCTGGACCTTTAATGCTAATAAAATTAGAATCAGTCATTGTTGCCAATGCTTTTGCAATCATTGTTTTTCCAGTTCCAGGTGGACCATGAAGTAAAATTCCTTTTGGTGCTTCAACATTTACATAATCAAAAGCTTCTTTATGTTTAATTGGCCATTCTATAGCTTCTCGTAACTCTTCTTTTAATTCATCAAGACCTCCTACATCATCCCAATTGACATTAGGAATTTGCACTTGGACTTCTCGTAATGCACTTGGTCTTATTTCTTTTAGTGCGTCTCTAAAGTCATCACTTGTAATCTTAATTTTTTGGAGAATTTCTGTTGAAACTTTTTCTTCACTGAGATTAATTTCAGGTAAAACTCTTCTTAATGATCGTAAAGCTGCCTCTTTTGATAACATTTCAAGGTCTGCTCCTACAAATCCATGTGTTACTTTAGCAATTTGTTTAAGATCTACATTATCATCGATTGGCATTCCACGTGTATGTATTGAGAGAATTTCATGTCTTCCTTCATCATCTGGAATTCCAATTTCAATTTCTCTATCAAATCTACCAGGTCTCCTAAGAGCAGGATCAATTGAGTCTGGTCTGTTAGTAGCTGCAATCACTACAACTTTACCTCTACTTTTCATACCATCCATTAATGTCAAAAGCTGAGAAACGATTCTTTTTTCAACTTCGCCAGAAACTTCATCTCGTTTTGGAGCAATTGAATCAATTTCATCAATAAATACAATACTTGGAGAATTTTCTTCTGCTTGTTTGAAAATCTCTCTAATTCTTTCCTCACTTTCACCATAATATTTTCCCATAATTTCAGGTCCACTTAGGGAGATGAAGTGAGCACTTGTCTCACCAGCTACTGCTTTGGCCAATAGAGTTTTTCCAGTTCCAGGTGGACCATATAATAACACCCCTTTTGGTGCTTCCACGCCTATTTTCTCAAATAATTCTGGATGTTTCATTGGTAATTCTACCATCTCACGGATTTTTCTAACTTCATTTTTCAAACCCCCCAATTCATCATATGTAATTCGTGGAATAGTTGAATCGACTGCTTTTGTCATAGAACCTAATTTGAATATTGTACTTTCAGTTACAATAACTGGTTTTGATGGTTTTGTATTAGTTACAATGAATTGGATTTTTCCACCCATCTGAGTAGGTAACTGAATAGAATCATGTACAGTAAAAACATGATTTTGAAAATTTGTAATCATAACATCATGTAATTGTTCTTCATCAATAGCCAATTTTTCAGTTGGTGATAAAGTAATTTGTTCAGCATTTTCAGCTTCTACAGATTTAATAGAAATTTTATCACCAATTCCAGCTCCAATGTTTTGTCTGGTCATTCCATCAATTTTGATAATACCTGTACCGTATTCTTCAGTTGATCCAGGCCAAAGTTTTACATGTGTTTTTTTATTATGTGTTAACTCTAAAATTTGCCCTGGTTTCCATTTTGTTTCTTCAATAATTTTAGGATCAACTATAGCCCTTCCTCTTCCAACATGTTGCTGTGGAATTTCAATAACTTTTAAAATAATTTCATTCATTTTTTTTCTCCAAAAATTATGAGGATTTATTCAACCTCCACTTTTTTGCCTTTTGGCTTTTCATCTTCAATTAATTTGAAGATAACTTCAAGAATCCCATTTTTGTATGAAGCTTTTGCAGAGTTCTCATCAACTTTGTATTTGATTGGAACTTTTACATGATATTTCTTTTCATCATGTTCTGCAGAAATATCTACAGTTTTATCTTGTACAAGAATTTTTACGTCTGATTTTTCAACTCCTGGCATTTCAGCTACAAGTTTTACCAGTTTTTCTTTTTCATCTACAATTGCATCAACAATTGGTTCTCTAATATCTGCAGATGGAAGTAATCCAGGTTTTACATTTCCATACTCTTTTACAATAGGTTTTCCATTTGGACCAACAGTCATTGTATAACCATAATAAAATGGGCCAGTTTGGGAACCATTTCCTTTGAATTCTTCAAAAATGTCATCTATGTCAAAAAAAGAGCTTGACATTCTTTTGAAGATTCTATCAAATTCATCATCAAATATTGTCATATTTATCTATGTAATGTAATATACATTACATTATATAAATATTACGGATATTTATCATATTTATTACATAATACTATTATAACTGACACCATATAATTACATACGATGAGAGTTTCTAATACATCCATTCCTGAAATAGTAAGAGAGATTGTAACAAGAAATCGCTCGATTTATGATTGCATGAAAATGGATTTGATAAATTATACTGCTTTGGCAGTAAAGATTCAACCAGAAATTGAAAAGATTTTGGGTAATACTGTAAACCTCAATACAATTGTAGTTGCTATAAAACGATATGCTGATTCATTTGAAATTAAAGAAGAAGTCAAAGAAGAGTCTGTTTTGAAAAATGCTAGATTGTCATTAACTGATGGAATTATGGATATTAAATTTTCAACAAGAGAATCTGCAGAAATGGATCCAATATCAATTTTGGATAAATTTTCAAAAATCACTAGCAATTATGAATTTTTTAGATTATCAGATTCATTTAGATTCCTTACAGAAGATATAGAAAGTATTAGGCAAATATTTGAAGATATACCAAATAGAGAAAATATGTTTAGTACAGGTCTTGCAAAGATTAGAATTTCAATTCCAGCTAACCAAAATCAATCCGATGTAGTATCTTATGTTGCAGAGATTTTACATGATAATGGAATAGAATTAGTAAATGCGTTTTTCAGTCAAGAGAGCATAATCATTATTCTAAATGAAAGAGATGCCTCTAGAGCATATGAAATTCTTCATTCTGATATAGTCAGAATTGGGTAAATAATGAATTAATTATGATTTGTTAAGAAATTTGATCTCATAGGATATATTCAGTATTTTCATTGATAATAGCATAATTGGCCAGAAATAAGAAGAAAATAGTCATTTTAGGAGGAGGGTTTGCCGGAGTAGAATGCGCTAGACAGCTAGAATCGTATTTTGGAAGTAATTCAGAAATTGAATTAGTAATGATTAGTGAAGATAATTTTTTGTTATTTACTCCGATGTTACCCCAGGTTGCATCAGGTATGATTGAAACAAGACATATTGTAATGCCAATTAGAGCAATTTGTAAAAAGACAAAATTTTATGAAGGTAGAGTAAAGAACGTAGATCCTTTTGGAAAACTTGTAACATTATGGGGTACTGGAGATAAAAGAGGCATTTCAATTCATTATGATTATTTAGTAGTTGCATTAGGCAGTGAAACTAACTTCTTTGGGATGGCAGATGTTGAAAAAAATGCATATACAATGAAAACTCTCAATGATGCTGTAATGTTAAGAAATAGAGCAATAGATATGCTTGAACAAGCTGAAAATGAAACAGATCCTATTCTTCGTGATAGTTTTTTGACATTTGTGGTAGTAGGGGGAGGATTTGCAGGAATTGAAACTGCAGGTGAGTTGATGGATCTTCTATTTGATGCAAGAAAACATTATCCTACAATTCACAAAGATGACATACAAGTAATAGTTTTGGAGGCTCTTCCAATGATTCTTCCTGGATTTAATGAAAAATTAGCTGTGTTTGCAAAAGAAAAAATGATTGTACGTGGGATTGATATCAGACTTAAAACTGCAGTTACCAGTTTTGATGGAACAGAAGTTACTGTCAAGTCATTAGATGAAAATACAAAAGATGCTATTGATAAATCTGAAATAGATGCGATTAGAACTAAGACTTTGATTTGGACTGCAGGTGTTACTCCTGTTAATACAATAAAAAGATCAATGTTAAAAACTGATAAAGGTAAAGTTATTGTAAATGATTTTCTGGAAGTTCCAGATTTTTCAGGAGTTTTTGCAATTGGTGATTGTGCATTGTTTTTAGATCCACAAACAAAAAGACCATTTGCACCTACTGCACAAATTGCAGAAGCACAAGCCAAAGTGGCTGCTCATAATCTAAATGCCTTGATCAATAAATTGGAAATGAAAAAATTTGAATATCATTCTAAGGGACAAATGGCAATTATTGGAAAAAGAACCGGTATTGCAACATTTTTGGGAATGAATATTTCAGGTTTTCTAGCTTGGCTTATTTGGAGAAATGTGTATCTTTCAAAAGTTTCATTACCTAATAAAAAAGTTAGAATTTTCTTAGATTGGACAATCGATTTATTATTTGATAGAGATATTTCAAGACTGAAACTTATGAAACGTGAGACAGAAAAAGAATACAAAGTTCTTGATGAAGTAGATGATGTTTGGTAATTATTTTCTTAGTCTATGAATTATCATAGCAGGTGCAATAAAGTACATTCCTACATTAAGTAAGATCAAAGAAATACCATATCCTATCACTTTAGCTTCTGAATCCATATCCACATAATTTAGAATTGATAGACTAGAAATCATTGGAGTTAAAGTTATTTTTACTGTTTCTTTGAATATTGGAGATTCTCTTTCCCAGTCTGCTATTGTTGGACTAAATGAATAGTAAAATGTATTGAATGATTTCATAAATGATATTCCAGAGGATGTTTGTAATAGAGAATTATCTCTTAACTCTCTTAATTGTTGAACCTGCGGAGCAAGCTCAGAACCATATGTTGCAGTTGCAATTAGGCATCCACCTCCTTTTTCTTCTTTAGTTGTTGGATTCACATCAGATTTTGTTTCTTTATTTATTGAAGCTTCATCAGTTTTTGTTTCTTTAGTTGGTTCAGATGATATTTTAAAAGAATTTACAGATTCTTCAAATCTAGAAATTTCTTCATCAAAATTATCTACTCCATTACTATATGTAAAAGTATAAGATTTTTCAGGAGTTGAAATTAATATTTCTCTGAATTGTACATTATATGATGTTCCATTATTTTTGAAAGTTCCTTTAGCATTAGTAACATATGCTTGTTTTTCATTAATTGTTGATTTTTCTTGTGAAATAAGTTCTAAATTACCTGACTTGACTACAGTTTTTATAAATTCATTTTTTTCATTGATCAAGTCATCAAAAGTTTTTCCTTTAGTATCAGAAACAGTCAAAGAAATTACAGGATTCATAATTCCTACTTTAGGTCCTACTGCAACTATGTCTGGAGCGTTTTCATCAGTTTTTTTTGGTTCTTGTAATAACCACCCTTCTGGTACTTTAAATGTAATATCTAGCGCTTTATTTTCATAAAGTTGAGTGCCTGAAGAATTTACTATTGATGTAGTTCTCTCAGGTTCTGATAAATTAAGTAGATCAGATACATCAGAACGGTTTACAACTTCAACTTTTGTAATTTTAACTTGTTCTGTATCTATTGGAATATCTTTGTCACCTGTTTTGACTGAAGCAATTTTGTCAAGAGTATCAAAACTTTCTTGAGTTATGATTCTACCAAATACGGTGTATTGTTTATCAAGAAAGTTTGAATCTTTATGAACTATAAAAAATTGTGAACCAGCGCTGTTTGGATCCTGTGATCTAGCCATTGATACAATGCCACGATTATGTTTTATTGTGTTAAATTCAGCATTTACAGAATAACCAGGTCCTCCAATTCCCCAAGTATTTTTATCTCCATTTTTTGTATTTGGATCTCCACCTTGAATCATAAATCCGGGAATTATTCTATGGAAAATAGTGCCATCATAAAATCCATTTTCAGATAATTTAATAAAATTCGCAACATGATTGGGTGCATCGTTAGGAAAAAATTCAATTACAATTTTTCCAAGATTAGTATGTAAAATTACTAATTTATCATCAGATTGTGCAAATGATTGATTTCCCAAATTAATTAAAAATAATGATAGAAATAGAATGATAAGAATAGTTTTCAATAAATTTTCTCATAATATCTTACATAAAAGCTAATTGTATTAGTTTTTAACAAGTTAGTATGATAAGTGATTATGGAACATGATGAAAAAATTCAAGCGCATTTAGTTTCTATATGGAGGGAATCAAAAAAATTCTTTTCGTTTGGTGGAAAAGAAGGGATGTTAGTTTTAACTGATAAACATTTGATGTTTATTCATAAAACAGAAGCTAAAATGAAATGGTGGCAAGCTATTAGACAAAGACAAGTAATTAATTTCTTAAAATCAAAAAACACTATGATTCATCATGATGGTTATAATGAAAGTAATCTAATGGAAGATATAGAAAATGAAAAGAATGTTCAATTATCATTTGATGATATTTTGAATATATCATCTGAAGAAAAAGAATGGGGAAGTGTTTTACTATTAGAGTATGAAAAGGATGGAAAACAACAAAAATATCAATATTCAATTGCCCAAGATTGGGTAAAATATCCAGCTAAAGAGCCTACAAAGTACATGAAAGTTGATTGGGCACCTTTTGTGCAATATATTAAAGACAGGCAGAAATTTACCAAGTAAAATTGAGAAAAATTTATGCTGTTGGTGTAGGACCTGGTTCGCCAAAATATATCACTGGAATTGTAAGAGAGATAATACAAAATTGCGATATTGTGATTGGTTACAAATACACTCTAAAAACAATTGAGAGTTTACTTGTAGGTAAAGAAATCCATGAAATTACTATGAATAATCAAGAGGAATCATATCAAAAAATTCTTTTGGAATTGGGTGATCGTTCATTAGTAATTCCATTTACTGGTGATGTAAATTTTTCAGAATCTGAAGTTGTAGATAGATTAATTGAGATTTTTGGAGATATAGAAATAATTCCAGGAATAAGCTCGATTCAAGTTGCTGCATCAAAAGCAAGAGTGCCACTCGATAAATCTAAAATAATTACAATGCATGTAACAACTTCAATTGAAGAAAAGAAATTAGAATTGCAAAAAGCGTTGATTGATGGTTATAGTATAATTTTAGTTCCAAGACCATGGCCTAAACAACCTGATAAGCATTTTATGCCATCAGAGATTGCAGTATATCTAAAAAACAATGGTTTTGATACTGGAAATATGAAAGTTCATGTCTTTGAAGCATTAACTACTGAAAATGAAACTAGTTTTGTTGGAACTGTTAAAGATTTGGAAGGAAAAGAGTTTTCTGATTTATCTGTAATGGTTTTCAATCAATCAGTTTTAGATTCATACATTAATTATAAGTGGCAGTGGAAAAATTAGTTTTTAGGGTTTTGATTTGTACCAAGATTCACACTACCTTCTACATCAGGAAATACAAAAGCAATAATATTCATCCATTGATAGTTTGGATCAAATAATCTGTAGAATCCTGCATTTTCAAATGTAATATCTATTGATTGATTGGGTAAAATATCACCAGTTGAGATTTTACCATCAGCAACAAATTTATTTTTACGATCATTAGTATCATGACCACTTTGAATGTTATGTGTTACTGTATCATCATTTATAATTGTGATTGTTGTTCCTGGAGCAACTGAAATTCTATCTTGTGAAAATAATTTGAATGTTAATCCTTGTGAGGCACCATATTGATTAATAGATGAACCCACTCCTTGTGATGATGCACCCTTAATAATATGAATTACAATTTTTTGATCTGTTTTGGATTCTGTTGGTGAAATGTTAATCTTGGAGAGTTCTGAGAGTTTTGCAGTGTATATTATTTTATAATTATTATCATTAATTGCTATTCTTCCTGTAAATCCATAAATTGATGCATTTTTACTTTCTTCAATTAATCTTCCAAATAATTTAATGGATGCTTGATTACCAGAATCATTATCAGCAATTCCATCTATTCTGATGTATTGACCTTGGCGGAGTAGGGTTGTTTTTAATTCAGAGCCTAGAAATTTTTCTGCATCTAAAGTTATAAGTCCATCATTAATTGAGGATTGAACACTACTTCCAGTTTGTTGTTGTGTAGATAGTGTTAAATCAATATTAGAAATTTTTATCGTGTCTGTTGTTACTGCATAACCAGAACCTTCCAAAGTAAAAGCGCTATACGGAGAAACTATTGCAAAAGAATCACAAAAGGCAAATCCTGAAAAAGCAAGTAATACTATGAGCGTAAGAATAGTTGTATTCATAATGTATTTTTCATTTAATTTGGTTTATAATTTACTACTAAATTATTTTAGACTGAATGAGCAAATCTACGAGTTTTTTGAAATTAAAGAACAGGCATGATGATGTTTTTTTCTTGAACTAGTTTCATCATAAAATCTTCTATATATCCTCCTGCCAAAAGGAGTCCTATCACTATGCCAATTTCTATAACTGTTGGTTTAAGCAATGGAATTAGATTAGATTTTTTATAAATTGCTTTGATTAACATAAAACTTCTAGATGTTGCTATAGAATATGCAGTTAGTTCCATAATTCCAAATGGTGAAAGAAAAAGAATTGCAAGAGGTGGAATTTTGGCTATCTCAGGTGTAATTGAAACTATTGCTGAAAAGGCAAATCCTGTAGACCAAGCTGAAAATAATCCCCATATAATCCCAAATCCAGGAATAAACATAGGTAATGATACAGAGGAGTTGTGAAGGAAAATTCCTATTGCATCAATATTTGTAACTAATTTTTTAAATTCAGACATGAATGTATTTGCTTCTTCTTCACTAACTTCAGACATTGATCCAATTTGATAAACTGCTGAAAATAATCCCATAAATACAAAAAATGTAATAATTCTAATCTTAAACATATGATATTTTATTAGAAACAATATTTGAGGGTTGGTTATAGGCGCAGATTTAATTAAAGCAAAAAATATTCTTTGATGATGAAAAAGGAACTTACTCTTGCTTTGAATTATGCTCTGAATAAAGGGTTTCAAATTCATCCTAATGCGTTCAAATTTTTAGAAAATGTAGATGTGAAAAAACTAGAAAAAATCATTAAAGAGATTGTTCGTGAAAAAACAAAACAAAAATTATTTCAAATTAATCAAGATGATCTTGAGATTTATTTAGGAATTAAAGAGGATCAAACTTTACAAAATGAACATAAAATTATCTTTGATCCAACTTCAAAAATTACTACTGGTGAGGGGGTAAATGGGTATAATGCTCTTTTTTCAAGTCGTTTTAGTAAATTAAAACGAATAATTTCAGACAGACCTGAATCAAGAATGTTAAAATCAATTGCTTCAGTCAAAACTGCAAAAACTAATGATGATATGTACATCTGTGGTCTTGTAACAACTAGAATTACTGAGAGAAATATAACAAAATTAGTCTTAGAAGATCCATCAGGCTTGTTTGAAGGTATTGTTTTTGATGCTGAATTACAAAAAACAGCAGGTTCACTTCTAAATGATCAATTCATCATGGCACGTATAGGTATTGGAAAAAATGCCGGTTTTATAATAAAAGATTTGATTTCGCCAGATATGCCTGATCAAGCCTCAAATAGGTCTGAAACTGAAACATATGCTGTTTTTCTTTCAGATCTACATATTGGTAGCAAGTACTTTATGGAAGAGGAATTTACAGAATTTGTATCTTGGTTATCTAGTCCTGATCCAATAGCCAGAAAAATTCGTTTTGTGTTAATTTGTGGGGATTTAGTTGATGGAGTTGGCATTTACCCAAATCAGGATAAAGAATTAGTATGTCAAACAATTGAAGAGCAACTAAAAAAAGTTGAGGGGTTAATAGATAAAATTCCTAATTATATCAAAATTTTCATTATGCCAGGAAATCATGATCCTGGACGTAGAGCATTACCACAACCAGCTATTCCAAAAAAATACAATTCCGGATTATGGGAGAAAGAAAATGTGTTTATGTTAGGAAATCCTGCTGTTGTTTCTTTGAATGGAGTAAAGGTAATGATGTTTCATGGTCAAAGTATAGATGATATTGTAAAAACCACGCCTGGATTAAGTTATGACAAGCCTACAAATGTTATGAAACATCTACTAAAAGCAAGACATCTTAGTCCAATTTATGGTAGTCAAACTCCAATTGCACCTGAAATTGAAGATTTGATGGTAATTGATGAGATACCAGATATTTTTCATGTTGGTCACGTTCATCGAGCAGAATTAGATATGTACAAAGGAATTCTTTTGTTGAATTCAGGTTCTTGGCAAAAACAGACTCCATTTCAAGCAAGTGTTGGAATGACCCCAAATCCAGGAATAGCTCTTATGGTAAATTTGAAGACTTTCAAAGTTTATCATGAAAATTATAACTCTAATAAATTAAACAATATCTTGCAAAGTTAGATCGTCTTTGAAGGTTTTTTTTATCGTTTCAGGAGAAATTGTAAGTTTGTATTTTTTTGTTCTTCCATGTATTCCTTGATGAATTAATCTTCCAGTGATAATTCCAGATAATTCAATTTCACTAAGCATTTGAGTTATTCGCCTTTGTGTTAATTCATCTCGCCCTACTACTTTGCATAGTCCTTTGTAAGATGAATAAATCTCTCCTGTAGAAGAGCCTCCTGCCTTCATTATTGCAAGAATAACAAGTTTCTCATGAAGTGGGTATGATTTTAAAGATGTTTCTTCTTTATTTTCTTCAATTTTTAGAGATGCTTCTCTTACATGATCTTGTGTTACTTTGTCTGATTGCTGTCTTTCGGCAATTTCTCCTGCAACACGAATTAAATCAATTGCCCTTCTAGCGTCTCCGTGTTCAGCAGCAGCCAAAGCTGCGCAAAGATTCAAAGCTGACTCTTCAACAGAATTAGGAATAAATGCCTCTTTGATTCGTTCCTCCAATATTTTATAAATTTGGTCTCTATCATAATTTGTAAATATTATCTCTTCTTCGCCTAGACTACTAATTACTCTAGGATCAAGTTTTTCTTTAAATGTAAGATCGTTTGAGATTCCTACCAAAGTCAAAGAACCTTGTTTTAGGCGTTCGTTTGCTCTTGTAAGTTGGTATAAGATGTCTTTCCCTGTTTTAGAGACTAGTTGCGCAAGATAGTCAATTTCATCAATAACAAAAATTGCATTGATTTTAGATGTGTCTATATTATTCAATATTCTTTTAAATACCTCACTAATTGCTAGGCCTGTTCCTGGTAATTCTTTATCAGTCATGCCTAACTGCCTTCCAAAACTTACCAATAATCCATAAAGAGTTGTTTCCTCTTTAGAGTTTGAATAAATTAATTTAATTGGAAATTTAGATTTTTCTACTCTCTCTTGAATTTTGTTTAATACTTTTTTCACAACAAGTGTTTTTCCAATTCCAGGTTTGCCATATACTAATAGATTGGATGGTCTTGAGTGTTTAAGAATGGGTAGTAATGATTGTGTTACTTGTTCTTGTTCGGAGTTTCTATGTTGGATAATATTGGGAATGTATGTAAAATGAAGAATATCTCTATTTTTTATTATTGATTTTCCAGATTCAGCTGCATCAAGTAATCTATCAATTGGATCAGACATACTCACACACCTTTGTTTCTACTCCTAACATAATGATACTTAGTAGTAGAGAGTAAAGAATAGAATAGTTATTCTAGTTTAGTTTGTAATTAATTATTTTTAGTTAGATTTTAGATTTTTCATAAAAAAAATTAAATAAAAAGATAGAGTGGAAAGATAGGTGTGTGAGTTAACCTGAATTACCATATTAACAAATTGTTAAGTTTGTGTTAAAAAAACTCCAAAAAAGGTCATTTTGACCCCTTTATTTCCATTCCAGGCGTTAAGATGGATGTTAACAATATGAATATCCTTATTTTGACCCCCTCATTTCCACTCCAGGCATGATATATCTAATAAACTAAAATATTGAATAATTAGCTATGTTAATAACAAAAAAATGGCTAGGCGTGACCTAGGCAGTCAATGTTAACAAACCTCTTAGTTAACAAATATTCTGGGATCAATTCAACTGTTAACATTCGATCCTCATAGATCTCAAAGATGGCTAAAAAACGCATTAGAATTGATATGGAAGATGCTGATGGAGCACGGTATGACATTAAATTAGAAGGTAATGTTACTCGTGAAAAGGTCTTAAAAATATTTGAAATGATGGACTTGATGAATATTGAAGAAGAGCAAGAAACCACCAATATGGATTCTACAGGCTCAAAAATATGGCATATTGTTGATAAATTCTTCCCTATGGGAAAATTCACATCTACAAATATACTAGAAAAGTATGAAGATGAATATAACGAGCCTGTAAAACTAAGTATTATCTCTACATATTTGTCTAGATTTTCTTCTAAAGGTAAGATAGACAGAATAAGGACTGGTCGTGAATGGACGTATCAAACCATAAAACTAAGTCAAAAACATCAATAAATTAAGTAATTATAATTTTTCGTACAATTAGACGATCTTTTCCTAAAATTACTTTAACATATTCCCCCTTTTGTATATCCATATATTTTCGAAATTGTTTTGGGATTGAAATTGTTCCAGCAGAAGTGATCTTTACCAAGACCTCATTTTCTTGAACTGACATAATACTATTATAATTTAATAATATATATAATTTAATATTTTATCATTTCTATAAAATATAATAAAAATAACATATTTTAGACATATTTTTGTTAAATAAACAAATAACGAACTAATAAAATTACTAAAAATGATTTATGCAATTAAAGAATTTGTTTGTAATGTTCTGATTTTCTCTTTACCTTTCTCTGTTATTGAATAGGTGTATGGTTTTGTATTTGTATTTCTCTTAACATATCCATCATCAAATAACTTCTTCATCAACCTTGAAGTATGCTCTCTACTTCGTTTTAATGTGATTTGTATATCACGTGATGTCATAGCTTTGTCTGTGATTAGATGCAACACATAATCTACAGCATTATTATGATCTAAATTAGGCATACGATGAGTAGAAATAGGCTCTTCCTTGCTTTTTTCTTCAATTTTAATGGTTTCAATTGGTTTTTCTATAACTTGTTGATTTTTAGCAAAGTTTTCTAGGAATTGTTTCAATTCTAAATTAGGCTCTTCAGATTTTTGTTCAATACCCTGCATTTCCATCGAATCCAGGCGTATTTTCATATCAATTAATTGCCTTTCATAATACTCCAAACGTTCTAATTGTGATGAATCTATCATGTCACTCCTAGTTTTGATAAACGGACGTATCTTGTAGTAACTATACAGACCTACCAATCCTATAACAAATGAAACTATCACAACTAAAATCACTTCAGGATCAGGAATTTCTATTAACATCACAAAAATTATTCATATGTTGTGATTTATCATAATTGAACAACATTATTTCACACTTTGGATTAACACTGACACACATCATAATCACAAATTATCTCTTAATATCATATGTTCTAAACTAAAACATCACACATTACATGCCTGACGTATCAATCTATCAATCACATCAATGACTTCGTCTTCTCTTTCAGGAAATATATCACTCTCATTTATCACACGTATCTGCTCTGAAAGTTTAGATATCACATCTATATCATCAGGTAAAAGTATGCCTAAACCTCGTAAAAGTATAATTGAATAAAAAAATGCTATTAATTTGTCTCTAGACTGACCAACTTGTCTATAATACGCACCTTTAGTGATGCTGAATTTAGAGTTTAAGAGATCTTTCTGATTTAAAATAATTTCAATTTGTCGTTCAGTAAACAATGATTTTTTGATAATTTGACGTATAATATTATTAAAATTAGATTGATCAAACTCTGCCATAGCTATACAAATCTGTATACCACACTACAATTAAACTTTAAAACGTCATGTACAAACCTCTTTTATGACTGGAAATAAAGTTGAATCATTCTTAAAATCTGAACTAAAAAAGAAAAATGCATTATTATTTGTATTAATTGATTCTGAGGTTTCAAAATTAACATCTTCACGTAAACTTGCTCAAGATGTAGAAAAAATAGGAGCATCTGCAATACTAGTTGGCGGTTCGTCTGCAACAGATCAAATCGAAATGGCTGAAGTAGTCAAAGGAATCAAAAAAGGCATTAAAATACCAATTATACTTTTTCCTGGAAATGTCACTGGAGTTGTACCTGATGCTGATGCAATTCTTTTTAGTTCATTAATGAATTCAGAAAATCCATATTTTATAACTCAGGCACAAGCATTGGGAGCACCAAGTGTTCTCAAATTTGGATTAGAGCCATTACCTACGGCGTATTTGGTTATTGGAGATGGAACTTCTGCCTGGTTTGTAGGTTCTGCTCGAGGAATTCCTTTTGAAAAACCAAAAATTGCTGCAGCATATGCACTTGCAGCACAATTTCTTGGAATGAGATTTGTCTACTTGGAAGCAGGTTCAGGAGCAAAATCTAGTGTTACACCTGAGATGGTTAAAACTGTAAGAAAAGCGTTTAATGGATTCTTAATAGTAGGAGGTGGAATCAGAGATATTAAAACCGCAACCAATCTAGTTAAAGCAGGTGCTAATGCACTAGTTATTGGAACCTTTCTAGAGAAAGGTGGAAGTATTAAGAAACTTGCAGAAATAGCAAAAGCAATTCAAAGAAGCAAGTAATAAGATTGTATTATGTCTGAAAATGATGCAATTTCTCGTATTAGTAGTATTAAGATGCCAAATTACTATCTTGATTATTATTCTAATCTTTCAAAAGACACCTATACTATTTTTGAGCATGCAGCATTAGCAAAATCAACTCTAGTTGACTCTTCAGGAATAATTGAACCTAAAATCGCATTTGATTTAGCTGATCGGGTTGCCAAAATGCACGACATTGACATTGCTGATCCTTTAAGAGAATTATTAAGAATTCATGGAAAAGAATTATCAGCATTAATTATATCAAAAGAAATAGCATTAGGGAAATATTCACTTTCTGATGCTACTTTAGAACAAAAACTGGATTTGGCAGTTAGAGTAGGTTTAGCTATAGTTACAGAAGGAGTTACAATAGCTCCATTACAAGGAATTAGTGAAGTTAAGATAAAGAAAAACAAAGATGGTAGTGAATATCTTTCTGTATCGATTGCTGGACCCATGCGTTCAGCTGGAGGAACTGAATCGGCAGTAACAATACTCATTGCTGATCATGTACGAAAAACGGTTGGTTTATCAAAATATCAGGCAAATTGTTTTGATGATGAAACTGGTAGATTTGTAGAAGAGCTTCGAATTTATGAAAGAGAAGCAAGTAGTTTCCAATTTCATATTCTAGATGAAGATATTGAACGTGTTATATCTAATCTACCTGTAGAATTAGATGGTGTAGATACAGATCCTTTTGAAGTTGTAAATCACAAAGGAATGACTCGCATTAAAACAGATAGGGTAAGAGGAGGTGCATTAAGAGTACTAAATGACGGATTAATTGGACGTTCTAAAAAACTACTCAAAAGAATTGAACTGTATCAATTAGACGGTTGGGAATGGCTTGGAGATCTAAAAGGAGCAATTCAGACTGGGGATAATCAGGAAGATGCAGCAGCCAAGAGAATGCGTGAGGTAATTACAGGAAGATCTGTTCTATCCATGCCTACCAAACTTGGTGGTTTTCGTTTAAGATATGGTAGATCTTGTAATACTGGATTTGCAGCTGTAGGAATCAATCCTGTTATTGCTGAGATCCTAGATCACACAATTGCTGTAGGAACTCAAATTAAAATTGATATTCCAGGTAAAGGGGCAACTGTTGCTTTTGTAGATTCTATTGACACCCCAATTGTTCGACTAAAAAATGGTGATGTTGTAAAAATAAAAGATGTAAAACATGGAATTGAAATTAAAAATAATATTGAAAAAATTCTTCATTTAGGAGATATTTTAATTTCATTTGGAGATTTCTTAGAAAATAACTCTCAACTTGTACCAACTGGATATGTAGAAGAATTTTGGATTGAAGAATTAAAAGAAAAATTAGCAAAATATGCTCCTGATGATGAATTTCTGATCCAATTTTTAAGTAAAATTCCTACTTTAGATGAAGCACTAAAACTATCATTAGATTTTAAAATTCCATTACATCCACAATATCTGTATTATTGGGATCAGATATCTCCTGATGAACTCTCAAAAATTCTCAATCCTTTCAAAATCAACGAAGATTCTATAGAATATTCTATAGAAATAAAAAATATTCTTGAAAAACTTGGAGTTCCACACAAAATGAATAACATGCAAATAACTCTTGAAAAAATAGAGGCAAAAATTTTCTATAATTTACTATTTAGAAACAAACCACAAATTAATAATTCATCAACACCAAAAATTATCTCAGAATCATCGGGAATCGAAATTAGAAACAAATTCTCAACTTCAATTGGAGTTAGAATTGGAAGACCTGAAAAAGCTGCTCCTAGACAAATGAAACCTCCCACACATGTCTTATTTCCAATTAATGATAAAGGTGGACCAACTAGAGATCTTCTAAAGGCTTCAAGACAAGATAATTTTTTTACTAATATTTTCAACAGATATTGCAAGGAGTGTAATGAACCATCAATTGGAATAAAATGCTCAAAATGTGGAGTCAAGACATCAATAATTTATCGCTGTAATAACTGTCGAGATAAAATTGATAACCCATACTGTGAAAAATGTAAACGAAAAGCATCATCACATTCTCATCAAGCATTTCCATTAAAGGCAAAATTATTACTTGCACAGGAAAAAACAGGTTTACGTGCACAAGAGCCATTCAAAGGAGTTAAGGAATTAATTAATCAAGATAGAATTGCAGAACCGCTAGAAAAAGGCTTAATTCGTCAAAATTTTGGTCTTACAGTTTTCAAAGATGGAACTGTACGCTTTGATGCAACAAACTCTCCACTCACTCAATTCAAACCATTATGGATTGGAACATCTATTGAAAAACTAAACAGTCTTGGTTATACTCATGATATTGATGGAAAACCACTGATAAACACAGATCAGATAGTTGAACTTAGAATGCAAGATATTATTATTCCAAATGAGAGTGCAAGGTATCTTGTATCTACTTGTAAATACATCGATACCATCTTAGAGAAATTTTATGAAAAATCAACATTCTACAACGTTAAAAATACAGACGAATTAGTTGGTCATCTAATTATTGGATTAGCACCTCATACATCTGTAGGTATTGTAGGAAGAATAATCGGTTATACTGAAACACATGTCTGTTTTGCTACTCCAAATTGGCATTCTGCAAAAAGAAGAGATGCTGATGGAGATGCTGATTCTATAATGCTCTTAATGGATAGTCTCCTAAATTTTTCAAGACAATTTCTTTCTGATAGAATTGGTGGATTAATGGATGCACCATTATTGATTCAACCACTTGTATTACCACATGAATCACAACCACAAGCACATAATCTGGAAGTTGTTAAATTTCTACCACTTGAATTCTTTAAATCAACAATTGAACAAAACAAAGCCTCAGACATTAATTGTGTAGAAATTATTAAATCACGTCTTGAAACAGAAAGACAATTTTTTGGATATTACTTTACACACTCTACATCTTCTCTAACTACATCAAAATCACGTAGTGCGTATTCTACTCTTGGCTCAATGCTTGATAAATTTGATATGCAAATTAAAAATGCTGAATTAATTGATGCAGTAGATACATCTGAAATTGTCTCAAATGTAATCTCAACACATTTAGTTCCTGATATTATGGGAAATCTTCGTGCTTATGCCAGACAAAACTTTAGGTGTACTGCATGTGGAAAATCATATCGTAGAATGCCGCTGATTCAAACATGTATTTGCGGTCATAACTTAATTGCGACTATTACCAGAGGTTCTGTTGAAAAATATCTTAAACTAGCAAAGAAATTAGTTGAAAAATATAATGTTGGTGAATACCAAAAAGGACGAATTCATGCATTATCTGATGAAATTGATTTAGTTTTTGGAAAGAATGAAGGCGATCAATCACTATTAACTGATTATACTTGATCTCATCTTAACTTGACATATTCGTATGCACCAAGTTTATTGTCAAAACAATAATGAACTTTTTGATAATCTTTTCTAAAAGATTTTACTTTTGAAAGAATTTTCTTTGGATCCTTTTTCTTAATAACAACTTCTTTGAGAAATGATGCAATCTCTTTCATTTCATTTTGTTTCATACCTAATCTTGTAATTTCAGAAACTCCTAATCTTATTCCACCAGGATGAAAATAATTACGACCAGCTTTGATATCACCTGGAATAAGTTGTCTGTTTACAATAATGTTGGCTTTTTCTAAATCTGCCTCTACCTTTCCACCATCAGAATAATCTAAAACATTTACAGCAATTTGATGCGACTCTGTGAACCCTCTACTCTCTCCTAATACTTTGAAACCTTCATCATGAAGAGCTTCAGCAAATACTTTGGCATTTTTTATAACTTGATTTGCATAATCCTTTCCAAATTCTAATGCTTCTGTAAATGCTACTGCTTTTCCAGCCATGTGATGAATGTGGTGACTACTAGTTAATCCAGGAAATGTTGCTTTCTTTATAGCATCTTCATGTATTTCAGAACCTAAAACAAGTCCACCTTGAGGTCCAAACAAAGTTTTATGGGTACTCATAGTCATCGTATCTGCGCCTTCACGTAATGGATCCTGAAACCTTCCACCAGCAATTAATCCTGCAACATGTGCAGCATCATAATTGATATGCATGCCAAAACTTTTTAGAAAATCTGACAATTCTTTTACAGGATGTGGAAACAAAAACAATGATCCGCCAAACATTGCCATCTTTGGCAAATGATTTGCTTTCTTTAACTCCTCTACCTTTTGTTTAGTCTTATCTACATCAATTGTCATTTCTTCAGCATCAAATGGATAAAATTCAATTTCTAATCCATGAACTAATCCCGCTGTTCCAGAATGTTCCTTTTTTCCATGTGAAATATGACCTCCAGCAGGAATAGATGGTGCTAACATTACATCGCCAGGATTTGTAAAAGCAGAATATACTGCAAGATTAGCAACTACCCCAGAAATAGGACGTACATCTGCAAATTTTGCTTTAAACAACTTCTTTGCAAGCTTCATGCATTCAAACTCAACATCATCAATGTACACGCACCCTGCATAGACTCTCTCACCAGGCCAGCCTTCAGCGTATCTATTTCCAAAATCTGATATTATTGCCTCTCTAACTGCCGGACTAGGTATATTTTCACTTGCAATTAAAGGAATAGAATTTTCAAACCATTTATGATGTTCTTTTAATTTTGAGAAAATTTTATTGTAAGATTCTTTGTTTGCTGATTTGACCATGATTTGCGGAAGAATTTTCCCAATTTAAAAACACCGATTTTAGGGGCATCTTACAGCTGAATTTTTGATATGCAACGTATAAAAGGGGAATAAGAGATTTTTCCATCTATGGGTATGCAAGCAACTTCTAAAGGTACAATGCCAGTTGTATTACTAAAAGAAGGAGGGTCTGAAACCAAAGGACGCGACGCACAAAAAAATAACATTGCAGCAGCTAAAATAATTGCTGAAATTGTTCACACAAGTCTGGGTCCAAGAGGTATGGATAAAATGCTTGTTGACTCTTTAGGAGATGTTACTATTACCAACGACGGCGCAACCATTCTAAAAGAAATTGACGTTCAACATCCTGCAGCAAAGATGCTAGTTGAAATCTCAAAAACTACTGATAATGAAGTAGGCGATGGTACTACATCCGCAGTCATTTTAGCAGGCGCCCTTTTAGAAAACGCTGAATCACTTTTAGATCAAGATGTTCATCCAACAATAATCGTTGATGGATATAGAAAAGCAGCTAAAAAGGCAAAACAATTCCTTCAAGAAATTGCTGAAACTGTATCTGCAAGTGATAAAACAATTCTTAATAAAATTGCAAAAACATCTATGCAAACAAAATTAGTAAGAAAAGATTCAGATCAGTTAGCAGATATTATTGTAAAAGCAGTTCTTGCAGTTGCTGAGAAAGAAGGTGAAAAATATGTTGTTGACATTGATGATATTAAAGTAGAAAAAAAGGCAGGAGGCTCAATCAAAGATTCTGCAATTATCCAAGGTATTGTACTTGACAAAGAAATTGTTCATGGTGGTATGCCAAGAAAAATTGCTGATGCAAAAATAGCCTTAATTAACAAAGCACTTGAAATTAGTAAAACTGAAACTGATGCTAAAATCAACATCTCAAACCCACAACAATTGAAATCATTTCTTGATGAAGAAAATAGAATGCTAAAAAATATGGTAGATAAAGTAATTGGTTCTGGAGCAAATGTAGTATTATGTCAAAAAGGAATTGATGATATGGCTCAACATTATCTTGCACAAGCAGGTATTATTGCAGTTAGAAGAATTAAAGAAAGCGATCTTACAAAACTTGCAAAAGCAACCGGTGCTAGAATTGTAAATAATTTAGATGATATATTTGAAAAAGATTTAGGTGGAGCACAATTAGTAGAAGAAAGAAAGATTGAAGAAGATAAATGGGTATTCATTGAAGGTTGCAAACATCCAAAATCTGTTACTTTACTTCTCCGTGGTGGTTCTCAAAGAGTAGTAGATGAAGTTGAACGTTCTGTCCATGATTCACTAATGGTAGTAAAAGACGTAATTGAAAAACCACAAATTGTTGCAGGTGGTGGTGCACCTGAAACTTTTGCTGCAACTAAAATAAGAAGTTGGGCAAAATCACTAGAAGGACGAGAACAATTAGCTGCTGAAAAATTTGCAGACTCTTTAGAATCAATTCCCTTAACACTTTCAGAAAATGCTGGAATGGATCCAATTGATACACTTACAGTTCTTCGCTCTAGACAAATGAAAGGTGAAAAATGGACAGGTATTGATGTTATGAAAGGAAAAATTGGAAATATGAAATCAAGTGATATTATTGAGCCATTAGCAGTTAAACTTCAAATTGTTTCTGCAGCAGCAGAGGCAGCTTGTATGATTCTTAGAATTGATGATGTTATTGCCACACAAAAATCCTCTGGACCACCACCTGGAGCAGAAGGCGGAATGGGTGGTATGCCTGGAATGGGCGGAATGCCTGATATGGGCGGAATGATGTAAATTTTTTTGAAAACAAATTATTTTTCAAAAGTTTATTTGATAATCAAATTTACGAACTTCATTGAATAAAACAACATTAAAACTAATTTCAGGATTCAAGTATATCTATTTGATAGCTTTTTTCGTACTACTTTCAGGATTTTTTCATCCATTAATTTCTAACACAAGCTTTGATGTTGTAATTCTTGGAACTATGGTATTGTTTGTAGGTCTTGCAGGCGGTGTTTTGCTTTACAAATCAGCAATATCTGAGAAAAGACGTGGATTATTTCTTGGGGGAGGTTTTGGACTAATTGCTATTTCATTATTCTATATCTTTCAGATTACTGGAAGATCTTAGATATCAAAATACAGGTAAAATTCATGTGGGTGAGGTCTAATAGAAATTTCACGCTGATCTCTCTTTCCCAACTCTATTAATTTATCAATTACATCGTTTGTATAAATTGGAGTAAGGAATTTTCTATCACTTTCTAATTCATCAAGTGCTTCACCCAAACTTTTTGGTAGTACGCCTATTCCTCTTTTAGCTCTATCTGATTTTGTCATTTTAAAAATATCATCATGAACTTGATCACCAGGATCAATTTTTTTCTTAACACCATCCATTCCAGCTGCTGTAACAGCTGCAAACACAAGATATGGATTTGATGAAGGATCAGGAGCTCTAAATTCAAGTCTCTTAAGACTAGCATAATTTTTCCCTGTCATATGTTGAGGAACTCTTACTATTGCAGATCTATTTCCTGCACTCCATGCAATATACGCTGGTGCTTCATAACCTGGAACAAGTCTATGATAAGAGTTAGTAGTAGGATTGCAAATTGCAGATAATGCTTTTGCATGGTTGATAATTCCACCGCAAAAATATTTTGCAGTTTGACTTAATTCATCTTTATCATCAGGATCATAAAACATGTTCTCTTTTCCTTTCCATAAACTTACATTAACATGCATACCAGAACCTGCATCCATCGCAATTGGTTTTGGCATCATGGTTGCAACCTTTCCGTATTTTTGTGCTACATTTTTTATTACATACTTGTAAGTCTGAGCAGCATCAGCAGCATTTGTCATATAATCATATTTGATATCAATCTCACATTGACCAGCAGTAGCAACTTCATGATGATGATTATCGCATAATATGCCAAAATCATTATTCAATATGTTAACACATTCATTTCTATATGGAGTCAAAGTATCTGAAGGCGTACTTGGATAGTATCCCTCTTGAAGACCCATGGGATATCCAGAACCTTCATTATTCCATGGAGCCTCTTTTGATTCAATTGAATAAGATTGTCCTTTGTAAGGAGTTAAAACATCCCAATGGACTTTATCAAAAACAAAAAACTCTACTTCTGGACCCCATGCACTATAATCAAATCCTTGAGTTTTTACATACTCTTCAGCTCTCTGTGATATTCCCCTAGGATCTCTTGATAATCTTCCTCTATTTCCACCCCAATAGATATCACACAGTAATCTAGCAGTTTTATTTTCAGTCATCCATGGAATAATGGCAAAAGTATTGGGATCTGGTTTCAAAATAAGATCTGAATCATCTACTTCAGCAAAACCAATTATAGATGATCCATCTAATTTTGGCAGTCCATCTCTCATTTGCTCAGGTGTAAAGGTAATAGCTGAGATTGTAGTATGATGAAAACGGCCAGTAAGACCAGTGAATTGAAGATCAATGAACTGAATTCCTTCATGTTGAATTCTAGCAAAAACTTCATCAGGGGAATATGTAACTTGGAGTGCTTTTCCATGACTAACTTTATAGGGCAATTTTATACTTCAATCAAACACAAATACATCCGAGATTTAAGGATTAGGTAAGAAATGTCAGAAACAAATGAAATCGATCTAAACAAATTACACCATATAGTACTGCGAGAAACTGAAAGTGATACAATTCAAGAAATCGATCCTGATTTTTATAGAAATCTTTCAGATTTTATTGGTGACTTAAAAAAACAAGAATTTGATGGAGTAGAAAGTAAAATCAAAGAAACCATAATTAATACAGCCACAGAATTAACATCACTTTTAATTAAAATTAGATTAGACAAAATCTCGAAATTAAATAACATTGATTTTAAAAATCTTTTAGATGAAGAAAAATTCATCCTTGATGCAGAAGAGGAACAAAGAGAAAGAACTGAAATGATTCTCTCTGCAACAATTAATGGAAAATCAAAATTTCTTGAATCAATTTCACAAAACCACAAAACCAAAACCGTTGTAATTAGATTTCTCCAGGAAGTTGATGAAATTATAGGAGCTGATTTAGAAAAATATGGGCCTTTCAAAATAGAGGATATTGCAACAATACCATATGAAAATGCCCAAGCATTAATTGCTAAAAATATAGCAACCAAAGTTCGTTGGGAAGATTAGATAGAAATTATACCTCAATTATTCTGATTTATGACACATACAGGGGTAGACGTTATAGATTTTCTTTTTTATACAATTTATCCAGTTATTGGCATCTTTATTGTAGAAGCAATTAGTAGAGTCATTAAAGCTCCAAAATGGATTAAGCTTTGGTCTCAAGCTGTTGTATCTATAGGATTTGGAATTTACTATTGGTTTGTATTGCCTGCACCTCAAAATTTTCCATTAACTGCAATGGTTATGTTTGCACTTGCTTTAGCATTAATTTATCAAGGTAGACGTGCAAAAATATCTCCAGACAAAAGTCCATATTAGATTTTCAATCTTTGAATCTTCGAAATATTCGTTTGAATACGTTTTGTTTGTTTGGTCCACCATCTCTAATTACTTTTTTCTCCCCAAATCTACGAGCTCTGATTTGAGTTAATTTTACACATCTATGTTCTTCAGGAAGTCTATGTTCAGCACAAAATGGATCCTTACAATAATTACACTGAAAAGGCATATCTGCCATATCTCCGCAATAAGCACACTTTTCAGGCTTCATAATTATTCTATATTTTTTCTTCTAATAAACTAGCTAACATCTAATTTCATATTATATTTTTTAAAAAAACTCAAGTAAACGTTTTTACAATGTTGAAATTAAAAATAATTAAGTGAATTTTAATGATTACAAATAAAGTAGCAATCATTACTGGAGCAAGCAGTGGAATAGGTTTCGCTACAGCATTAGCTCTTTCAAAAGCAGGAGCAAAAGTTGCAATAGGTGCAAGACGAACTGACATGCTTTCTAAATTAGAAAAAATAATTAAAGAAAATGGTGGAGAAGTATATTCTCAAAAATTAGATGTTACCAAAAAAAATGAGTGTAATTCCTTTGTTGAAAATGTTTTGAAAAAATGGGGCAAAGTGGATATCTTAGTAAATAATGCTGGATTAATGCCTCTCAGTTTTTTCAAAAATTTGAAGATTGATGAATGGGATCAAATGATAGACGTCAATATCAAAGGAGTACTATATTGTACTGGAGCAGTTGTTACAAATATGCTTGAAAATAAATCCGGTCATATAATTAACATCTCTTCAGTAGCTGGAAGAATAGTTTTTCCTGCAGGAAGTGTTTATTGTGCAACAAAACATGCCATTACCGCTTTCAGTGAAGGGTTGAGACAAGAACTCAGTGTACGAAAAAACATTCGTGTAACCTGTATTGAACCAGGTGTAGTTGCAACAGAACTAACAAACACAATTACTGATGAATCATTACAAACATTTGTTGAAAGTGCTAAAAAGATGGAATCTTTACAAGCTGAAGACATTGCAAATGCTATTGTTTATGCTGTAGAATCACCAAATCATGTTAATGTCAATGAAATTCTAATTAGACCAACTACTCAAGATCGTTAAATTGCCTGATATTCCTCACGTGATAATTCTTGGGGGAGGTTTTGGAGGACTATCAGCTGCAAATGAGATGAGAAAAAATCTTACATCATCACAAGTTAAGATTACAATTGTTGACAAAAAAGATTGGTTCATGGTAGGATTTGCCAAACTTTGGATTATTAATGGAACTAGAACATTTGAAAATTCAATAGGTTCACTTAATGAACTTGCAAAAAAAGAAATTGATTTTATAAAAGAAGAAATTCTACAAATTGATCTTCAGAATAAATACATTAAAACTACTACTAAAGTGCTAACATATGATTTTCTAATTATTGCAATGGGTGCTGTGTTAGCTCCTGAAAAAATTTTAGGTTTATCTGAACATGGAATGAATCTATATGATCATAATCAACTAATTGAAATTCGTGACAAACTAAAAAAAATAAAATCTGGAAATATTGTTATATCTATTATGGGAATGCCCTACAAATGTCCTCCTGCACCATTTGAAGCTAGTTTACTAGTTGATTCAATGCTAAGAAAAGAAGGAGTTAGAGAATCAATTCAAATTCACTTCTATAGTCCAGCTCCAGTAACATTACCTGTAGCTGGAGTAGAAATTAGTCAAAAAATTCTTGAATTGATAAACTCTGAAAACATTGTTTTTCATGATTCATGTAAAATAAAAACAGTAGAAAAAAATAAATTAATTTTTGAAAATGGAGAAGCTTTTTTTGATTTATTACTTGCTATACCTCCACATATTGCACCTAAAGTAATTTATGAATCTGGATTAGCAAAAGCTGGTGGTTTTATTCCAATTGATAGAGAATGTAAAACTTCATTTGAAAATGTATTTGCAGTAGGAGATGTTACCACTTTAGCAGTTACTGATACTGCATCTGTTCCAAAAGCAGGAGTATTTGCTGAAGGAGAAGCAATAATTGCAGCACAAAATATTATATCAAAAATTCAATCAAAAAAAGAATCTTCATTATTTGATGGAAAAGGAAGTTGTTTTATTGAATCAGGAAGAAATACAGCATCTTTAATTGAAGTAGATATGTTTTCTGGAACAAAACCATTAACAAATCTAACTGAATCCACATCTGAACATCTTGATGAAAAGATACGCTTTGAGAAAGAACGACTCACAAAATGGCTATGATAAATCTTCTTTTTTATTTTTTTTTGTAAGATGTTCTAAAATAGCTCTTACCTCAATACCTAAATTTATAGAATCTTTTGATAAATCTAATTTTTCGGGAATACTTTGTTTAAAATTTTCATCTTCATTCTCTATTCTTATTTTTTGAATACAATCAAGATGATCTTGATCAGTTGCAGAAATTCTGTGACAAATATTACATATTTTCATTAATTATAGATAATAACCCGACGATTTAATAATTTCATTTTGTGCTTCTCTCATGAGGGGTCGTAGTCTAGCTTGGTATGATACTAGTCTGGGGGACTAGTGGTCGCAGGTTCAATTCCTGCCGGCCCCATCACACCTTTAAGATCTTTAAAATATCATCAAAACTTGTTCTTGTTTGCTCTTGTTTGTATTTTCTTAAAACATCAATAATTTTTTGTTTTTCAGGAATCTTGTATATTCTCTGAACTTTTTTAGCTATACCTGAACCAATAAAAATAGCCTGAGTTATTGACGTTACATTTGATACTCTTCTATTAACACTTGAGCTTTCAAAATCGATCAAAGATGATCTCGATTTTCCTACAATTACATGCTTTGAAATACTACTCAATTCACCATGATCAAATCCTATCTGATCTAATCTATAACAGTCTTCTAAAATTGTTCTAACTACTGATTTTAATTTCTTAGTACTCCCTACACCTTTAAGAGATAAAATCCAATCTTCGATTTTATCTCCTTCTAGATACTCCATTATTAAAAAATTCTTGCTAACATCGTATAATTTTGGTCCAACATTTACCGAATTTGCTAATCTAAGAAGTTTTGCTTCACTTTTCATTTCATTTCTTTGAGAATCCATTCTTCTGATCTTTAATGCAATTACACTGTTTCTTTTTTTTGCTAAAACTACTACACCTACATAGCCTTTTCCTAAAATTTGTAAACTACCAATTGTGGTATGCCCAGTAAATGATATTGATTTTATTTTTAATTTTTCTAACTCTGAAATTCTTGATTTAAGTTGACGTAAAGTTGCTTTTGGATAACCAATAATTTTTGAATATGGTTCTTTTACAAGTTTCTTAATTGGAATAAAAGATCTTTCCATCAGTTGAAATTAGATCTGAAATTGCCTCTTTAATTGATTTGCTTAAATTTCTACTACCGATAAAAACTTTGAATCCTTTCTTAAAATCACTTTGTAATCCTTTAGGAATGCCTGTTTGGAGATTATTTTTTAGAAAATTTGTTGTAAATTTAATTACTTCATTATGTTTCCTTTTTTCAAGAGAATTAATTTTTTTATCATCTCCAATCCACATTAATTCAGTTTTTGTAATATTTTTTGAAATAAAACTATTGCAATCATCTTCTCTAAAAAATTCTGGACCTTTTTTCAAATAATTTTTTGCAATTTTAGTTGATTCTAAAAGGAAAAAAAGATATGCTTTATTCTGCTCATCTGAATATGTTTTACTTCGTAAAACATTGAAACCTCCTAATTCTAATTGGGTTTCAAGAGATGTTGCTGCTCTCTTAATTTGTCCCCAAATTATATCTGGACTTCTTGTTTTAAAATTAAATTTAACCACCAGAACATTTTCTAAATTCTTTTTTGATGTTTTTGATATTTTAGGTCTAAAGAATTGTAATCTGGGATTTTTTTGGAAAGATCTACAAGCAAGAACAAATTTTCCTATATTCTCATTAGAAATTGCAGCAGCTAAATTCCTATTACTATCAACAGGATCTATAATTACAATTGATGTTTCAAACACTTTAGATGTATTTCCAATTATTTGATTTTGTTGAATTTTTGCAATTGATTTTATTACATTTTCAAAACTACCAAAATTTAAAATTAAAACTTCTGATACATATCCACTAAAACCTTGTTTTGCGATTTCAGCACCATAAATTTTAGTTAATTTTAGAAATGTTTTGAGAATTCTTACTTCATTTTTCATCTTAGGAGTAAGCGTATTCTGCATGAATTTTGTATGAAAAGGTGATCTATCTGCAGAACTTTTCCATTCTCCTAAATTTACATCATAACAAGGAACTATGTTTATTTTAGTTTTATTTATTCTGGCTTCAACATAAGGATGCTCAGAATATCTAACATAAGGATTATACTTTCTCATTGAATCAAATCCAATTTTTTTTGAAATCTCTACAAATTTTTCATCATTAACTGATTTTTTAAATTTGATAAAAATATCAATATCTGCTTCTTTTGATAGCCAAGTATCTTTAGCATAAGACCCACCAAATTCTAGTCCTACTATCTCAGAATAATTATTAATTTGATTTTTAACTAAAGTAAAAGCTTCATCGGCAATTTGTTTTTTTAATTTTATTGTATTTTTAGATGGTATAACAGATTTTTCAATTTTAGATATTATTTGTTTCATAATGAAGACTTTATCTCCATCAAATCAGAATAAACTGGACCTTTTGAACTAAGGATACTTTGTTTAAGTTTGAATCCTGTAATTTCTTGCATACCAAAATCAATTAATTTGAATTTATCCATTTCTTTACCAATATCTCCAATCTTATTTTTAATTCTAAACACTGTGATATGAGGTTTAAACGGTTTATCGATGGTAAAACCTAATGGTGTTAATGTATTTTCTACTTTTTTTGCTAATTCTATCAATAAATTCCCCCCATTTTCATCAGTTCCAATCCAAATAATCTTTGGAAATTTTAATGTAGGAAAAACACCAATACCTTTCAAATTTACAATAAAATTTGAGAATTTAACAGAATTCAATGCAATCATTACTCTCTTAACCATATCTTCTGATATTTCACCCAAAAATTGTAATGTAAAATGAAGATTCTGAGGTTCTATAGGTTTAGCACTAATGTTAATTTCAGATTGAAATTTAGAAATTGAATTAATTATTTTGTCAGATGATATTTCAATTGCTACAAAAACTCGCATTATGTTTTTGTTTTAATTATGTTTTATAATAATTTCCGGTAGCTTCATAGACCAGCCAGATTTTTCTTCTAATGTTGACAAAACTAATTGTATGCTTAACTGGTATGCCTGGAGCAGGTAAATCAACAATTGCTGATGGTCTAAAATACAAAGGTTATAAAATAATTAACATGGGAAATGTAGTAAGAGAAGAAGCTAAAAACAGAAATCTTGAACCATCCGGACCTAATCTTGGTAAACTAATGCTGGAATTACGAGAGAAAAATGGCCAAGGCGCAGTAGCAGAATTAGTAGTACCACAAATTACAAATTCAAAATCAAATGTAATAATTATTGACGGAATAAGATCAAATGCTGAAATAGAAGTTTTACGTAAATATGGAGTAGTCAAACTTCTTGCGATTCATGCATCCATTGATACAAGATTTCAATTCTTAAAACATCGAGGCAGATCAGATGATCCACAAACAAAAGAAAATTTTGAAGAAAGAGATAACAGAGAAATTGGCGTTGGCATTTCAAATTCAATTGCCTTATCTGATGAAACAATTTCTAACAACAATTTAACAAAAGATGAATTGATTGAACATGCCTTTAAAATTATTGAAAGTTGGATAGAATGAGATTTCCTAATATTAGTTGTAAAATAGAAATTTTTTCTTCAATTAATCCATCAGAAGATCCAAAAAAAGTTGAAACTGCAATTTTGAATATATTTCCAAATGCAAAAATCAAATCTGATGATTTTTCTATGACATCTACCTCTAAAGATCTACATTTGCTTGAGAAAATCTATGATGTAATTCATTCTAATAAATCACAAAAAATCTACCGACGACAACTTGAAAAGAATTTAGAAAATGATTCTACTTGGTTTTATCTTAACAAGCAAGCAGCTTTTATTGGTACTACAGCTCTTTGCGAAGAAGTAGAGGAATCACCTTTAGGTCCTATCAAAGTAATCTTAACTTCATCTAATATTGATGGAATTATAGACTGGTTAATTCTTGAAAACCAATCCATATACTAAAAATTAAATTCAGATTTTACTCTTTAAAAATCGAAACAAATTCTGGTAAAATCAATGCACTAGTACCCCTAATTGACAAATCCATATATGATGACATTGCTGTTTCTACTGGATTGATTTCAATTATAGTTGCATTATTTTGTTTGGCGTAAATTGGTAAAGTATTTGCAGGTGATACAACTAATGATGTACCTACAACTATCATCATATCACATGTACTTGCATGAATAATGGACTTTTGCCAAACATCTTGAGGAAGAGATTCTCCAAACCATACTACATTTGGTCTGAGAATATTCCCACATTGACATAAAGGCGGTATTCGCGTAAATTCGGATAAAATCTCACTTTTAAAATTACAATTGGTACATTTTATTTCTACAATACTACCATGCAATTCTAACACTTCAGTGCTTCCTGCTCTTTGGTGAAGTCCATCTATATTTTGAGTTAATACAGTAACTTTTACAAATTTTTCTAACTCCGATATTGCCCTATGCCCTAAATTAGGTTCTGTCGAAAAAATATTTTTCCTTCTTTCATTATACCATTCCCAAACTAATTTCGGATGATCATAAAATGCTTCAATTGTTGCTAATTGCATTACATCATAATTCTTCCATAATCCATCTTTTCCTCTAAAAGTAGGTATTCCACTTTCTTGAGAGATTCCTGCACCTGTAACAAAAACAATCCTTCTAGAATCTAGTATTTTCCCCCTAATCGATTCAAACATTTTTGTCTATTTAATCTCAATTTCTAAAAAATCTTTTGCTGTGATAACTGATTCATGAATTTGCTTAGCTTCTTCCAAATGTTTAGTTTCATCTTTATATCTAGCAGAAAAATGTGTTAAAATTAGATTTTTTACTTTTGCATTTTTAGCTAATACAGCTGCTTGTTTTGCTGTAGAATGACACGTTTCTTCAGCTTTCTCCTTTGATTCTTCTAAAAAAGTTGAATCAAACACAAGATAATCACAACCCTCAAAAAAATTTTCTAATTCTTTGGTTGGCATCGTATCTCCTGAAATTCCAATTTTTTTACCTGGTCTTTTTTCTCCTAATACTTGTTCTGGATTGATAGTTCTTTCTCCAATTTTGATTTCATTTCCATTTTGCAATTGATTCCATAATTTACCTTCAGGAATTTCTAACGCCTTTGCTTTTTCTAGATTGAATCTACCAGGCTTATCGTTTTCTTCAAATAGATAAGAATATGTGACAACCGAGTGATTTGCTTTACAAGCATATACTGAATAAATTTTTGAATCAAATATTTTTCCTTCATTAACAATTATGATAATCACTGGAAATGATAATCCAAAATTCAACACTTTGATATTTGCAGCTATAAACTCTTCAATTCCATTTGGTCCATAGATTTCTAAAGGTTCAGTTCTATGTTGCATTGTCATTGTTTGAAGCAGTCCTAATAATCCAACACAATGATCACCATGAAGATGCGTAACAAAAATTTTCATTTTCTTATTCCAACCCAAACCTGATTTTAAGTAAGAAATTTGTGCTGCTTCTCCTGCATCAAACATCAGAATTTCACCATCTCTTTCTAGACAAATACATGTCAACCCCCTATTTTCAGTAGGTTGGGCAGCTGAAGTTCCTAAAAATACTAATTTCATTTTATCAAAATTATTCTTGTCAAGCTTTTATGCCTATAGATCTCATATTTCTTTATTGGATTAATGTTTAATTTTTTTTCAAACCCCTTTTTACACATAATAGCTAATTTCTTACGTTTAGGTAAAATTGATACAAATTTTTTTAATAAATCTTCGGGGTTTTCTGATGATTTAGATGCTGTTCCATAAGGTAGATCTGTAACAATTCCATCAAACTCATCTACCATCTTTGTTAATTGACTAAAATCCCCCTTGATTATTTTTGATTTGTAACCATTTGCCTCTAAATTATTTTTAGAAATTTTATACATTTTGTCATCAAAATCTAATCCAATTGCATGAATTCCCATGGATTCAGCTTCTAATAATGTAGTTCCAGTCCCACAAAATGGATCACAAACAACTTCACCTTCTTTTAAACCAATTAAATTTATCATCGCTCTTGTAAGCTTCCAGTCCAATTCATGTGGATATTTTTTAATTTTTATCGGTCTGTTTTCAGTTTCGAATCTTTTTGAGAACCCAAAAAAATTATCTTGGTTTGTCAAAATCAAATATATGGTAATATCTGGATTTTCAAGAGATACTTGAGCTTTAGAAAATTTTGATATCATATCTCCCATCGATCTTTCTAATTCAGGAACATTAAATTGATTTGAAGATAAATTAATAACTCTACAAACAAAAGTTTTTGCATTTTTTAAAACTTCAAAATTTTCTTCATCTAAAAATAATCCTGACATTTTACGTAGAATTTGACCAGAAATTTTTACAAACGTTGCACGTTTTGTAATTTTTTCCCAATTTGTTTTTGATTGAATTATTACTAAATTTAATAACACTCTAACTTTTGCAAATCTATCATACATTTTTGCAATTGATATTACCTCGTCAACTGCAATTTCAAGATTATCTTTAGATAAAACAAAAAAACTTTCTGGCATTATATTATTGCCTTTGCAATTGTGCTTGAAACATCAACCAAAGATGTTTTTCCAGGAATTGTGTTGGTACTAATTATTTTTGTTACTCCTGCTTTTTTAATTTTCTTTTCAGCATCGTTTCTAAGTAAAGCATGTGTACAAGCAACAAATACACGCCTACATTTTTGCTTTTTAAGAAATTCTGTAGCTTTGATAATACTTCCACCCGTACTGATCATATCGTCTACTAAAATTAAATCCCTATCAGCTATCTCATCAAAACTTGTAGACTTGATTTTTACTTTTCCAGTTTTACGATCACGTCGTTTTTCAAGAGATATAGATTCTGTTTTAAGAAACTTGGCAAATTCTCTTGCTCTTTCTTTTCCACCTTGATCTGGAGAAACAACTAAAGGATTTTTTAATTTTAATTTTGAAAAATATTTTGCTAGATCTGGAATTGCTGAAACATTTTTTGTTTTTATATTAAAATACTTCAATCCCATCATACTGTGAATATCTACTACAACAATCTTTGATGTTCCCACACTTTTGAATAAATTTGCAATTACTTTCATTGTAATTACTTCCCCAGGTAGAAATTCTCTATCTTGACGAGCATAACCCATGTATGGTATCACTGCAACCACTTCAATTCCATATTCTTTTGCTTTTGAAATTATTGCCAATGTTTGAATAAGTTTTTCATCTACTGGTGGATATGTAGACTGAATGACAATAATTTTATTTTTTTGAGGTTTTTTCATAAGTGTAATTTTACTTTCACCATCAGGAAAAATCCTTAACTGTGATTTTATTAAATTTGCTCCTAATTTTTTCGCTAATTTTTTCGCTAAATCTTCAGACGAACTTCCAGATAAGACAGTAAATTTTGTCAATAGTTCAACGATAATGAAGGGGTTCTTAAATTTTGAGGGTTTTAGATTGAGATCTCTTTAATCTAAATTGCAATCTTGATGAAGATAATTAATAGAACCTTTTTAAAACATAAATTAATTTTTTCTTCATTGAATTTTAAAATTTTTATCATATTGTTGATACTTTCAGGATTCCTTGGTAACGCATTTGCTCATACACTTGATTCTGTAGGTGAATACAGATTAGAAATTGGTTGGATGAATGAACCTGTTGTTTCAAGAGAAACTAATGGAATTGAGTTATTTGTTAGTCCTCTTGAACCTGGTGTGGAACTAAAAGACCAAAAATTCAAAGATGGTATATCTGGGCTTGAAAAAACACTAAAAATGCAATTATTATATAAAGATCAGAACATCATACTTCATCTATCTCCAGATCATAATATTCTAGGGAAATATTATGCATTTATTACTCCTACTGTATCAGGATATTATCAAGCAAATATTTTGGGAAACATCGGAGAAACTCCAATTAGTCTATCAATGCATCCGCCCAAAGTTGATGAACGCTCATACATTGAATTCCCAAAACCATCTGATCTCACTTTATCCCAATTAATTGATGGACATACTGCACTTGTTGGAGAAATAAATGATATGAAGAACTCAATTACTAAATTAGAACAATCAAATCAACAAATGAATATTGGTTATATTTCGTTAGGGGTTGGTATTTTAGGAATTGTAATTGCATCAATCGCTCTTTCTAAATCAAAAAGAAAATAATAATGCTTTATAATTTATCTGATCTATCAAATTATAACATATAAGGTTCATATCAATATATTGAATACTTTTTAAAAATTAAAAATATTATGAATCTTTTTTATTTTGTAATGATTTTCTATTAAAAATTACATAAAACAATGCACCCACTGCAATGATTCCCAATCCTATCAAAATAACGTCTATTTCAAATTGGATTGCCATGTAAACTGAAATTCCTAATCCAAACATTGGTAAAACTGGAAATTTGCCAATATTGATAGGAACCTTGAATTTTCGTTCAATATCTGGTTGGGTGAATCTAAGAACAATCACAACCAAATTAACCACTGCAAAAGTAATCACAACTGCAAAAACCGTTATGTTCGCTACAATTACAATATCACCAATAAAAGAAAATCCAATAGATATCATCATAATTACAATAATCGCCATCCATGGTGTTTTTGTTTTAAAATGAATTTTTGCAAGAATATTTGGAAATGATTTCTCTCTTGCCATCCCATACATCATTCTCGAACCAGCTATCAATGTAATCAAAACTGTATTTGTAATAGCAAAAAGTGCAATACCGGAAAATACCGCATGACCTTGTGTACTCAATCCTCGTTTCACTACATCCGCTAATGGTGCAGATGATGATGAAAGATCTTCCCAATTAATTACTCTGACCACTGCTAATGAAACTAACACATAAATTATTCCTGATATCATAACTGCCAAAATTATTGCTCTGGGGATTATTTTTTTGGGATTTTGTACCTCTTCTGCAACATTTACCATATCCTCAAATCCAATAAATGCAAAAAAAATCAGTACAAACGCAATAATTACCCCTGTAAATCCTGTTGGACTTTCAAAATAATTAACTGGTTCTGGCTCACTAATAGTAAAACCAATTATGATAACTAGAATTAATCCTGAAGCTTCAATGATTGTAAAAACCGTATTTGTCCAAGATGATTCTTTAATCCCTATGAAATTTACTATTGAGAGTATTCCTATTAGTACAATTGCAGATATAACTATTGGAATATTCAAAAACTCTGTGAAATAACCCCCGAATCCCAAGGCAACAGTTGCTGCCGTAATCATAGATGTAATGACTGTTAACCATCCAATAATAAAAGCAAAAAAATTATTTTTAAACGCATTTTTTACAAATGTATACTCTGCAGCTGCTTTAGGAAAAATTGATGATAGCTCTGCATAACTCAGTCCTGCAAATAATGCAACGATAGATCCTAAAACAAATGCAGCCCATACAGCATTTCCAGCTAAACCTGTAGCTTCTCCAATTAATACATAAATTCCAGCACCTAGAATCAATCCTACTCCATACATAGTAAGATGAAAAAGTCCCATCCCTCGCTTTAGTTCAGACATTTTAATCTCCAAATTTGTAAAGCAAGTTAATCAATTCAATTTTTAATACAAAATTAATCTTTATTCAATACAATTCCTTATACTTTGACTTTATTTCTTCATGAGATCCTACAATAGAAAAAGCTCTTACTACATCAGTTTTACTCACAATTCCGACCAAATTGTGGCTTGAATTTACTACCGGAACTCCCCCTACCCTATTTTTTATCATTTTACTTGCTGCTATTGCAAGATCATATTCTTCATTTACAGTTAAAAGTTCATCAGACAATAAATCATTCACTGTCATTTTTTCTCTGTTTAATGGAAGTAAATAATCCCTAGATCTTGTATTGCCTTTACTAAAATAATCACTATGTGTCAACAATGTATTTGTACTAATGAGCCCTACAGGATTTCCATTTTCGTCAGTTACAACCAATCTTGAAACTTGATTTTTATTCATCAAACTTAATGCAAATTTAATAGAATCAGATCTTCTACAAGTGACTACTTTTTTATTCATAAAATTTTTCACCAAATATTTTCCTCCAAATACACTTGCATAAGATTTTGTCAAATCTGTTCTTGAAACAATACCTATCAATTCTCCATCATCATTGACTAGAACAACTGATCCAATTTTGAAAGTTTCCATTCTTGCTGCACACTGATCAAAATGATCTTCTGTTCCATCAGTTATACTAATTATATTTTTTTGCATTACATGCTTAATTGGAATTTCATCTAAAGCACGTGCAGTTTTATCATCTCCAAGAAATCTATTGATATCTCTTTCAGTAACAATTCCAACAGGAATATTTTTAACGGCAACAACTATGTGTTTAATAAAATTTGTTTGCATTTGTAATAAGGCATCAAAAATTGATGATTCTGGTTGAACTGTAATTACTGGCGATGAATACTTACTTCTCATATCATTTCTTGCTTCTTTTCTGATTTAAAATTGATCTTTGATTATCAATCATGATTATAATAAAATGAAAAGAAGTTTATTTGTCAAATATTGGAAACAACTTCAACTTCTATGTTACCACCATTAAATGATGTAGCTATAGCCTTGATTCTACTCTTGTATAGAAAATATTTCTTACCATCTTCACTAATGGAGCCAGAAATTCCAAGCAATTTGTTGTCATGTAAAGTTTGTAGTCTTCTATAAACAGTGCTTATTGGAATTTTAGTTTCAGCACTTATCTCCATTGCAGATTTTGGTTTTTCCATAGAGTTTTCTAAAATAGCTCTACAATATTTATCAGATATCACTTCAAGAATAGCGTCTTTCTTGGAGTCATCTTCTATTTTTCTTCCTGAAATTAATTGTTGCATATACCCATATTGTTAATTTTTCTTATAACAAGTAAGTACACAATGCAAGACAATGCACTCATTTTAACTATAAATTGCTCTAAAAATATTATATGGGATTTAAATTGAACATTTTTGTTGTTTTAAACAATTGTCTTATCTGTATTTTAAAACAAAAGGAATGAACTAAAATGATCTCTATAATAGGTAGTGGTCAAGTTGGTAGTGCAATTGCTTTTCTTTGTATATCTAATGAATTAGATGATGTTCTATTAGTAAATCGTACAAAGGATAAAGCAATCGGTGAGGCTTTAGATATATCTAATGCAATACCTGTAAATTCTAATGTTTCAATTCATGGTACAGATGATTTCTCTAAAATAAGTGGTTCTGATATTATTGTAATTACAGCTAGTACAGGAGTATATCTAAAAGATAGAACTGAAATGATTGGTGCTCAAGTTAACATGATTAAAGAAATTGCAAATAAAATAAAAAAATACTGTCCTTCTGCAATCGTATTAGTAGTTTCAAATCCCTTAGATGTTCTTACATATGTTTTTCAAAAAGAAACCAAGTTATCAAGAAATAAAGTAATTGGAATTGCATCAAGTTTAGACACTAGTAGATTTAGATATTTACTTTCAGAAAAATTCAATATTAAACAATCTCAAATTTCAGATGCATTAGTAATAGGAGAACATGGAGATTCTATGGTACCAATATTTTCAAGAGTAAAAATTAACGGAAAAAAAGTGGTAGAAATGCTAACTAACTCAGAAAAAGAGAAAATTTCAAAAGAAATTCAAAATTACTGGAAATCTTTAAGGCTTTTCAAAAGCAGATCACAATTTGGAATTGCTAAGAATACTTTTGATGTTATTAGATCAATTATCAAAAATGATGAGCTGATCATACCAGCATCAATTGTATTAAACGGCGAATATGGTGAAAATGATATTTCAATCGGAATTCCTCTAAAAATAAACAAAGACGGAGTTAAAGAAATTATAGGAATTAAATTAGATGAATCCGAAAATGAATTATTAAAAAAATCATCTCAAACTATACGAAATTATATAGAATCACTTTAACCAAAAAATTATTTTACTATAAAGTTTAATCCATATCCTACAAAATAAGCAACTAACGATGCTAATCCACCAATAATTAATGTATAAAATCCTGATCTTATTTTTGGTTTTTTAACTATTTTTCCTTTAATCATACCTACCAGAAAAAATGAAGCAATTACAGATATTGTTGAATAAATAAAAGCATCTGAGTTTGTAGTATTTTCAATAAAAATAAAAATCATAAATGGGATTAATGGAATTAATCCAACCAAATTAAATCCAATAAAAGTACTGACTGCACTAGCTAATGGTTTTTTCCCATCATCGATTAATCCTAATTCTTCTTTCATCATTGTATCTACCCAAACTTTTCGTCTAGATGTAATTATACGAACTATTTCCTCTAAAAATTCATCTTTGAATCCTTTCTTTTTGTAAATCTCTCTAATCTCATCTTTTTCTTGCTCTGTCTTATTATCAATTTCCCACTCTTCTTGTTTTCTTTTCATTTCAATGAATTGATTTCTAGCTTTTGCTGACTGAAAATTTGCTGCAGCCATTGAAAACCCATCTGCAAATAAATTAGCAAAACCAAGAATCAAAATAATAGTTGGAGATAATGATGCACCAACAACTCCTGCAATAACTGCAAAAGTTGTAACTGCACCATCAATAGAACCATAAATAAAACCCTCAAAATCAAATTTCATACTTGTAATTTAGAATATTCTTTGACTTCATATATTTTTAAAATATATTCAAATTTTAATAGCTTTTATGATATCTGTTTTACTTATTATTCCTACAATTGAATTATTTCCGTCAAGTACTGCCAAACCGCTAATGTTATTTTCTATGATCAGTTTACAGGCACTTTTCAAATCCTTATCGAATCTTATTGATATTATTCCTTTACTCATAACATCTCGTGCCAATGAAATACCACCAAATCCTTCCTCAGAAAGAAATCCTTTCCTTATTTGTTCTGAAATAGTAAAACCCGAATCATCTTCTTCACTACCTAACTCTATTGAGATTCTAAATAAATCTCTAAATGAAATTATTCCTACAGGTTTTTCATTTTGATCCTTTACAATAATTCTTGATATTTTATTTTCTAACATTTTTCTCACAACTTTAAATAGCGGTGCTGCTGTATGGGTGAATACATATTCATGTGTCATAAAATCAACCACTTTATCAATTCCTGAATAATTTTCAAAATAATATTTTACAAGATCTGTTTTTGTAAAAATTCCATCAATTTCATTTTTTGTTCCTATTGCTAAAGAGCTAACTCCTTTTTCAAGCATCATCTCTGCTGATTTTTCAGGGGTTGAATTATCCTCTATAAATAAAATTGGTTTCATAATTTTATTAATCATTATATCGTCTAATCCCTGCTTAGTAGTTTCAGAAAAAAGAAACAATCCCACATCTTTTTCAGTTATGATTCCAACTGGTTTTCCATTCTCTACAATAATTAATCTACTAAGATTATTTTCCAATAGCTTTTTAATAATGTCTGACACTGTCGAATTCTTTAGAATTGAAATTGGCTTTTTAGAAATATCGATGACTGACATTATATGATACAAATATGATTTCTATAAAAACAGATGATATAATTTTCAAGAATGAATGTAAAATGTTCAATTAGTTATCAAAATAAGAATATCACATATGGTAATCATACTGTTTTTTTATATTTGATTAATTAGAATAATTAACATGGCAAAATTTAATAAAATCCTTGTTCCACTAGATGGTTCTCCTAATTCCAACAGGGGATTAGATAGAGCAATTGAAATTGCAAAAGATAGTGGTGCTGAAATTACTGGATTTTATGTATTTCATTTGCCACTGGCTGCAGGAATAAAATATACACAAAAAATGAAAGATGATGCACAAGAAAAAGCTATCAAAGCAATTGGACCTGCTATGAAACGTGCTCAAAAATCGGGAGCTATGTTCAAGTACAAAACTGGAGGCGGTCATACTGGTTCTGAAATTGTCAAATTTGCAAGTAAAGGAAAATATGACATGATTGTTATTGGTGCTCGAGGCATGGGTGGTGCTAAAGAAGCTTTTCTTGGTAGCACTTCAAATTATGTGATGCATAAAACAAAAATTCCTGTTTTAGTGGTCAAGTAATCCAAGTGGATAATTCAATTAATTTTTTTAATTTTTCCAGATAATTTTGTTCTATAATTTTACTGTGTTTTTAAAAGATCTGATATAGATTCATCTAATGAGTATCCTTGATATTTCGTATTGTGAAACATAAAAGTATAGGAAATATGAAAAGAATAACCAAAATCTGAGATAATATGGTAGAAAATAACTATAACATATTAGGAATTCCTGAAGATGCAACAGAGATAGATATACGTAATGCGTTTAGACGATTGGCACTTCAATATCATTCTGATAGAGGAGGAGAAAATGAACAATTCATTAAAATCAAACAAGCATACGAAGATCTTAAAATTGGTAAAAAATATCCTGAAACAGATTTAGAAAAACTTAGAAATTCAAGAGTTTATTCAGGTGATTCTGATGAAGATATTCGAAGAAAAAATCAGATTTTAGGCCAAGAGCTATTCAAAGAAATGAAAACCGCTGAAGATTGGGCAGCAAATTTGAATAAAACAAATTCTATAGGTACTAGACTATTTGGTTCAAAAACTCTTGGAGAAATTGAACTTGAAAGAAAAGCCAACGGTACACTTTCAATCAAAGGTAATTTCATGGCAGGTAATCTAACTTATCACGGTTCTATTATCATGCAAGGAAATATCACAAGTCCTACTTGGACTGAAGAATTTAGAACAAACATTCATCTCACAAAAGGTAATTTCAAATTTGTTAATCCACTTGAAAATAAATATAAAATTGAGAATGGTGCCAAAATAATTGTTGATAATGGAGATGTTGTAGTTGGAAATATTTTTGGTAGAAAATATAAAATCCCAGACCCAGTAAAAGTTGGAATTTATGAAACTAGAGAACAACGAACTCATATATCTGCTCCAAAAGGAAAAATTATAGCTGAAAATATTGTTAATACAGTATTACTTGAGGCTGATTCTATTATGGTTCTTAATCTGGAAGATGATATTCAGATTAATGCAAGAGAAATTTTATTGTACGGAAACAAAATTACCTATAATGTAATAATTAAATTAAAAAAAAATGGTATAATAAGATTTTTTGAAAATTTCTCAATTCAAAGTCTTAGTAATGATGCAATTATTCAACTTGATAGTGGTAAAGAAATAAGATTATTTGATATAAAAACCAAAAAAATTAAAGATTTAGCAGATGAATTTGTACCTAACAAAAATGAATTTGATAAAGATGCTACAATGGTAGGCAATGGATTTACTATTACTTATGAAATGTTAGATAATTTGTCAAAAAAACCTACTAAAAATCGAAATACTAAAGGTAATTCTAAATTTGGATTCTTTCGAAGATAAAGAAAATTTAATCTAAATTCTACTCATTCCTAAATATAGTGTGTTTTAGAAATAAAATATTTTAATGGAATTTAGTTATTCATATACAATTTTATTCATGTAAAATACAATATGGTCATAAAATCCTCGAAGAATTGATATTCTTATAAAATTAACAAAAACTGAATTGCAAATTTCATTTAATATGGATAAAAAATTGATTCTTTTGGTAATTATGGTATCTATAATTACTATCGTGATTACAGCTTATCTGAGTTTTAATTATGCTGAACAAATTCTAACAGATAGAGCTAGCAATCAACTACTTGGTGAATCCACAGTACGTGGTAATGCTATTCGCCTTCTTTTTGAATCTAGAATTGAACAGAATAAAATCATAGCAAATGATCCAATGATAAAAATTCTAGTCACAGAACTAGATAATACACCTGAAGATGAATTTGACAAAGTAAGAGATAGTAAACGTAGAGATTTTCTCACTCAAATTCAAGCATTTCAAACACTTGTAGGATTTTCAATTGGTTTTGAAGATGTTAAAATTATTGGAACAAATGGTAAAGTTTTCTTTTCACTTGGTAAGCTAACTGATAATAGTTTCCTTCAAGATCCATTATTTCAAAATGGATTAAAAAAATCAATTGTTGATTTTGAACCAACTCCTACTGGCAAAAAAATGATTGTAGTTTCTCCAATTTTTGCTCAAGATAGTAAAAAAGATGATAATCCTATAGGTGTAATTATTTCAAGAATGAGAACTGAGTCACTAGATAACATATTAGTTGATAGAAGTGGTTTAGGAGAAACTGGAGAAGTTTACATCGTAAATGATGGATTTTTAATGTTATCTGAATCTCGATTCATAAATAATGCTATCTTTAAACAAAAAGTTGACACTATTCCTGTTCAAAAATGTTTTCGAGAAGGAGAAGATTTTACAGGAATTTATCCTGATTATAGAAAAATCAACATTCATGGTTCTTCATACTGTGCTAAAGATTTAGGATTTGTTTTACTTGCAGAAATTGATGAAGCAGAAACGATTCAACCAATTCTAATACTGCAAGATAGAATTTTTCAAACCGGACTTGTGATCACTACTATAATGATTTTTGTTGCATTCATAGTTTCAAAAACTATCTCACGACCTCTAAATAAACTAAAAAATGCTGCAAATCAGGTTGCAAAAGGAGATTTCCATGTTCGAACTAATATTACAACAAGAGATGAAATCGGTGAATTATCCCATGCATTTGATTCCATGACTGAAAAGCTCCAGAAATCATTAATTGAAATTAAGGAAAAAGAAGATGTCATAAGACAACAAGAAAATATTTTATTACAATTTTCTAGTCATAGTGAAAAATATTGTGTATGTATGATAGATATCATGAATTCAACAAAAATTACCCTCAAATTATCCGAATCAGAAACTAGTGAATTTTATAAAATTTTTCTTAATTCTATTGCTGAAATTGTAAAGAATTTTGGTGGTATAGTAGTTAAAAACATTGGAGATGCGTTATTGTTTTATTTTCCAGTTACACTCTCCGAAGAATCTGCATTAAAAAAATGTCTTGATTGTTGCTTGACTTTATGTGAATCACATGAAGATATTGTACAAAAACTCGAAAAACAAAATTTACCTATTTTTAATTATAGAATTAGTTCTACTTATGGAATTGTGAGAATAGCAAAAACATCGATATCTTCTGTTAATGATATTTTTGGAAATACTGTCAATCGCTGTGCCAAGATAAATCGAATTGCTCCTGCAAATAAATTGGTAATAGGACAAGACTTCTATGATAGTGCCAAAATTTTTGATGATTATATATTTAAAAAAATTGATGATGTTACAGAAACAAAATCTGATTATTCTGTATATCTCGTTCTCAAAAAGAATGTAATATTATAAATTCAAATCAATTCGGTTGATTTTTCTTTAGTACTAATATCATATGATTCTTCTATCTTTGAAACAAAAATTTTTCCATCTCCCTTTTCTCCAGTATGAGCAACACCCATTACAGCAGAAACGACAGAATCTACCATCGAGTCATGAATTACAGTAACTATTACATCCGTTGAATTAAATTCAATTTGACGTCCTCCAATTTCAGGTCGTTCACCTGCTCCTTGCCCCAAAGATTGAGTCAACGTGACTCCACCAACTCCCACTTTTCTTATTGCTCTTATTACTTGCTTTGATACTTCACTTTGTACAATTATTTCTATTCGTTTCATTATTAAACACTATATTCTAGTAATTTAAAAATGCACTTCAAATTATCACTGATTTTTGATTATACTAAAATTAAATATCATTATTGAAAATCATGATAACATTAAATGGAATTTAAATCATAATTACCTTGTGTATTATCTAATTCTCATAATTCTGGTCGGAATATTGGGCTTGTTTTCTTCCATATATGCAGAAGATTATACAGTTAGTATCCCATTTGGGGCATATAATCCAGAATTAAATACACCTACAGAAGTATGGTATGATCCACCAGTCATATCTGTTAACATTGGTGATACTGTTACATGGATAAATAATGACAAAGAAGGACATACTGTTACAAGCGGACATAGTTCTGGAAGATTTGGTTGGATGAACAAAAATTTTGGAACTCCTGATGGTTTGTTTGATAGTGATAGATTCATGCCAAATGAGTCGTGGTCACACACATTTGAGAAATCTGGTTCATTTTCATATTATTGTACAATTCATCCTTGGATGGAGGGCAATGTGATTGTTAAAGAATCACTATTGGATTATCCTCATGATGCACTTGGAAATAAGATTGAAAAATTTCCTATTGTACGAGATACTCCAGATCAAATGATTGAAGTCGATCTTACATGGGAGCCATCTGTAATTAAAACACATGAGGATGTAAAATTTATCTATCAATTTTACAATGCTGCATCAAATACAAATCTTGCTAAAATGAAATATGATTTTATCTTAATTCAAAATGGTAAAGAGATTTATCGTGATACCGGATTAACTCAAATTGGTGGAGATTATCGAAATTTTGCATTTGATAATTCTGGTCCGATAATAATCAGATTTGAAGGAATAACAAATACTGCAGGTACAGTTGACGAAAAATCTATTAGCGGTATCTCAACAAAGGCTGCAAGAACAACAGAATTTTCTACTATTGTTTATGATAACCCTGATAAAACCACTCATGAACAAATACACGTAAAACCTGCACAACGTTTGGAATTCTATTATGAATTACTTCTAGTCATAATATTAGCTCCAGCAGCACTTTTTATTGTAGCAATATTTTGGATGAAGAAAAAACCAAAGAGTTCTGAAACAAAATATGGCAGTGTTAATATCTAAAATAATAAAAAGAAATTAAAAATGATGACCTAATCTAATCGATTAATTCGGTCCAACCTTTAACGAAGACTGAGTTCTTGTAGAGTGGAACTGGTTGTCCAACGGTAAAGTCCATTGGTCTCATCCAAAAGATTGCCTTTGTTGGGCAAACGCCAATGCATGCTCCATCGGAGATACATCTTTCTGGATAAAATACAAATGCTTTACCTCTCTTCCAGCCTTCGACTGGTTTTACTCTAAGTACATCTGGTCCCAATGTTGTACAGATTTCTACACATAGTGCACATCCGATACACATTTGTTCGCTGATGTCTGGAATAATTCCTACTGGCATAACGAAATTTCTTATCTTTTGATCTTAATATAATTTACCTAAAAAATTTGAATTATAACGGCGTTTCAAATTTTATAACACCGTTTAAACTTTTGATCGCTTTTTCATATATCAAAATATTCGATCTTGAATGTTTTTTCAGTAACCCCATTTTGATTTAATGATCTAAGAATCAAACTATCATCCATTTTACTTAGACTATACATTCCGGATTTTTTTGAATCAATAATATGCCTACCTCCAGGTGATAGAACCCACTCATTACTATCATTTTTTCGTACCATTGCAGTAATTATCACAGAAGAGTTACTCTCTCTTCCTATGAATGAAAGCAACATTAATGATGCATTTATGAATCTCCCAGATTCCTTCTCATCAAAAATACTATAAAACCCATTAAACGAATCAATTACTATCAAATTTTTCTCACTTGATATTATATCAGCTATCTCTGTAATGTTTTTTTTCCAATCTTCCTTACTTGGTTGACAGATACCCACACCACTATTTTTTTTAATCATTTCTGAAACAATATAACCACTATAAAGTAGATCAAAATCTAAAAAAATTACAGGATAATCATTAGAATCAATTAATTCTTTTAGAAACTCAGTTTTAAGAAAAGGATCAGAACATAAAATTATGTTTGGATTTTTATTTGAAAATTCTTTTTTTATACATGTTAAATCATTATCTAAAATCTGTTCATGATTTTTATCCAACACTCATTTAGTATTTAACAGATATAATAATGAATTTGACTTCTAAAGACATCTCAGAGGATTTTCCTAGTTCTGGTAAAATTTATCTCAATAACGCCTCTGTTTCTCTAATGCCTTTACAAAGTATTGAAGCAATGAAAGATTTTCTGATATCTTATAATTCAATGGGACCAGATTCGACAGATTCCCAACAATTTGTTACTGAGAAATTACAAAATACCAGAAAAGTTGTTGCAAAAATTATCAACTGTCAACCTGAAGAAGTTATTTTAACTCAAAGTACTACTGATGGAATAAACATAGTTGCAAACGGTCTCTCATTTGAAAAAAATTCGAATATTATTATTCGTGGATTATCCCATGAGCATCATGCAAATTTTTATCCTTGGCTTAGATTACAAAATAAAACTAAAATTAAAAATTTATCTATAGATAAAAACGGATTTTTTAATTTTGATGAATTCAAAACACTTCTTGATAATAATACAAAATTAGTTGCTATTAGTCATGCATTATACAATACTGGTTCAATATTGCCAGTTGAAAAAATTGGAAATATACTTGAAAATAACACTTCATTTTTTATTGATAGTGCACAAACAATTGGATGCATTGGTAATTTTGATGTAACAAAAACCAAATGTGATTTTATGTCTTTTAACGGTTCCAAATGGTTATGTGGACCTATGGGAACAGGATTATTTTATTGCAATAAAAAATCCCACGAATTACTTGAACCTATAACAATTGGTGGAGAATCAGCAATGATCTATGATAATACAAATCTCGCATTCAAAGATATTCCTGATAAATTCCAAACAGGATTTCGTAATTATGTAGGGATGGTAGGTCTAGAATCATCTGCAAACTATCTTCTTAAATTTGGTATGGAAAACATACGTGAAAAAGATCTTTACCTTTCAAATCTTTTAAGAGAAGAATTATCTCAAATAAAAAATATTATTCTTTATGGACCAGAAACTTCTGAAGAAAGAACCAGTATAGTTTCTTTCAATATTGCTGGTTATGATCCACAAATAATCATAGAAAAATTAGAAAAACGAAATATCATTTTAGCTGTTAGAGAAATTCTAGAACAAAAAATTATACGAGCGTCACCACACTTTTTTAATACAGAATCTGAAATATTTCGAGTTATTGATGCAATAAAAAATTTATAGATTTTCCTGCTCTTCTATTACCATCATTGTTAAGGTTGATTGTATTTTACCAACTTTTCTGATTTTATTTGTGATTAATGATCTTAATTTTTCAGCATCTTTAGAAGACAATTTCAAGACTATATCATATACTCCATAAACTCCTTGAACCTCATATTCCACTTCTTCATTTGAAAGAATACGTTTGATATCAGCTATAATTGATTCATCAGATCCAAGATCAGAATTCAATAAAACATATGCTGTAGGCACATTGCAGATTTTCATAAAACACTATTTAACCTTTCAGAGATCTCAAAACTGATTAATTACTATTAGAATTCATTATTGTGAAACTAATAGATCTTTCACTGATCATATCTCAATCTATTCCTACTTTTCCCGGTTCTCCAAAACCCCAATTCATTCTTTGGTCAACTCTAAAAGATGATGGATACAATCTAGAATTATTATTTCTTAGTTCTCATACTGGAACTCATCTTGATGCACCATATCATTTTGTAAAAAATGGAATAAAAATACATCAAATACCTCTTGATAGGCTACTAGGAAATGCCATATTGATAAAAATAAAAAAAGGAAAAAATCAATCAATTACTAAAAATGACTTGGTTTCATTTGAAAAAAAATATGGTGATATTCCAAAACACTCATCAATAATTTTTCATACTGGATGGCAAAAAAATCTTAAGAGTAATTTTTATTTTATTAGTAATCCGGGATTATCTGAATCAGCTGCCGCATATCTTGTATCAAGAGAGATCAATTTAGTCGGAATCGATTCACCAAGTATAGATCTAGGAAAAGATAAAATCTTCAGAGTTCATAAAATACTTGCAAAAAATAACATCTTAATTGTTGAAAATCTATCAAACTTGAATAAAATTTCTTCAAAACAATTTGATTTTATAATTTTACCATTAAAACTTGAGGACGCAACTGGTTCACCTGTTAGAGCAATAGCTATTCAACGTACAAAATGAAATCTTTGTTTTTTATAATTTTTTGATAATTTCCCAATTATTGGAATTTGATTTCCACAAAACTTGCATTTGTTATCATCATCAAGATTCCACCCTTCAATATCAAAACCATATCTCTTGATCACAATATTGTTACATTCATGACAGTAAGTATGCTCTAAAGAATGACCTGGTACGTTTCCGATATATGCATACTTTAATCCAACTTTTTTTGCAATTTTATGATGTTTTTCTAAAGTTTTGATTGGTGTAGAATCAAATTCCATCATTTTATAATCTGGATGAAAACGCAAAAAATGTATAGGCATTTCTGGACCGAATTGATCATAAATAAATTTACATAATTTTTCTGCATATTCCAAATTATCCCCAACTTTTGGAATGATAAGATCTGTTATCTCTACATGAATTTTTGTTTTATCACGAATTTCCAATAATGTGTCAAAAACAGGTTTAGGATCAGGAATCCCAATAAATTTTCTTGTGAAATTGGGTTCTGCATTTCCTTTAAAATCAACTGTTATTGAATCTAAAAACTCACCCATCATTTTTACTGATTCTGGAGTGTCATATCCATTTGAGACAAATATGTTGTAAAGATTTTTTTGATGGGCTATAACTCCACAATCTCTTGCAAATTCAATGAATATGGATGGTTCATTGTATGTATACGCAATTCCATCTGCACCATTATCTAGTGCTGTTTTAACTACTTGCTGAGGAGTCATATCTGTACCCTCAACTTTTCTTCGTTGGCTGATATCATAATTCTGGCAATATTTACAAAGCCAATTACACCCAGTAGTAGCAATAGAAAATACCTTTGAACCTGGTTTATAATGAATAACTGGCTTTTTTTCAATTGGATCAACATGTCCTGTAATTACTTTACCATACACAAACAAGTCTAATTTTCCATTTTCATTGCCACGGACTCCACACAATCCAATTTGTCCATCTGCCATCTCGCAATATCTTGCACAAGCAATACAACGAACTTTATTGTTGGGTAATTTTTCATAAAGAATTGCCTCCTTATTCATTTCACATAACCATATACATTTTTCCCATATAAGACACATCTATTTTTCGCAATACTAAAAGTATAGAAAATACAATAACAATCATGAGCAAACCTGGAAATATTTGGAGAAAAGTTCATGGTAAAATTACTAAAAAACCAACAAATTTCTCATGGTTAATTGAAGATAAACTTGCAGGATCCGGAATGCCAACAAGTTTTGATGAACTAGATTGGATTCTAAAACAAGGTATAACATCAATTGTAACTATGACTGAAAATGCATTACCTGGAGAATGGGTAAGTGATATTGGTTACTTACATGTTCCTACACCAGATTTTACTGCACCAGATATGGACGGAATAGACACGGCAGTTGACTTTATTCATGATAAAATTTCTAATGAACAGGCTGTAATGGTTCACTGTGCAGCTGGAATGGGTAGGGCGGGAACTATACTAGCTTGTTACTTGGTAAAATATCAAAAATATTCTGCAAAAGAAGCAATTAAAAAAATTAGAGAAGAAAGACCAGGTTCGATTCAATCTGAAGTACAGGAATTAGCTATTACTTTTTATGAAAAACATGTGGAAAATGAGTAAATTACACAAATTGTGATATTAGCTTTCCATCCACAATTTTGATCTTTAGTATTTTATTTTCTTGGAATACTAGAGTCATCCCTCCATCAGAATCAGGATCTTCAACTTTTACCAATTCCATCATTTTGATTTGTTCAAATTTATCCATACATACTCACTTATTCTGGAATTGATACGGCATCTATTTTTCCGTCCACTGCTTTAATGAACAAAAATCTATTATCTTTAAAGATAAAAGTAATGCCTCCTTCTTTATCGGGTTCTTCAACTTCAAGAATTGGTTGTCCTAATAGACCGTCGTATTTTGCCATATTGATTAAACAAAAAAGTTCCTTATATCCCTAATTGATTGTAATTTCAATTTCCTTAGAGTTGTTTTTAATATTTCCTGGTTCTGTAAAATCATGTTTTTGCCAAGAGGCAAAGACTTCAGCCCCAATCTTGTGTTTACCTTTACCTAAATCTGATGCCTTGATAATAAATTTTTCATTAAAATCAAACAATTCTTGTCTAACTTCTTCTTCAGTTAATCGAATAAACGGTTCAAAGTTTTTGGATACTTGAACCCAAATCCTTCTATCTTTATGAGGATTAACTAATTTGGGATTTCTTGTCCAAAAAATTGCCGCCTTTCTGTAAGTGTCAATTGTTTTACCAATCTCTTTCTTTCTAAATCCACCAGAGATCATTTTTATTCCATATTTCATTTTAAATGATACATCGTTATTGTTATAGGCTTTAGTCCAATTTGCCTCATTGAATGCATCCCTTAATCCTCCTTCGACTTTAAAACTAACATTAACCTCTATAGTGTCATTTAATGCGTACTCGTCCTTAGTTTTTGATATTTCTATATCTGAAATCATACTTTCTACCATTCTAACCGCTCATAATGATTTATATCCACAATAAGTGCTTTTTCCGAATACATGAACGCTCAAATAATCAGTTCAGAACCTAAGGAAATTAGCCTTTCTATTACTGAAACTGATATTGGAATTTTATACATAATCCAACATGAGCTTTTAAAGGAATCAAACATCGATTTTGCAGGCGTAATTGTGAAACATCCTCTAACTAACGAATGTTGGATGAGAATTAATTCAAACAGTAAACCAATGCAAGAAATCAAAAAGGCCACTGATTCAGCATTAAAAATGGCTAATGAATTTAAACAATTATTTAATTCTAAAATTAAGGTAAATTAGATGAAATTTTGCCCCAATTGTGAGGTCAAATTAAAAAAAGGTGATTCTGGTCTACAATGCCCAAAATGTAATTATGTTGAAGGAAAAGAAACTAAACAAACAAAGCAGATTACTGAAGAACACGAATCACAATTTAATGTATTATCTGAAAATGAAGCAACAGAAACATTACCTACAATTAAAATCGAATGTGAAAAATGTGGTAATGATGAAGCAGTTTGGTGGATGTTACAAACAAGAAGTGCCGATGAACCTACAACTCAATTCTACCGATGTTCAAAATGTAGATACACTTGGCGTAATTACGCATAACGTTTAACTGGAACATAAAACCCAAAATATTTAGTTTGACTTTCGAAGCAAAAACAAGTGGTTCAGATGATCTAAAAGCAATAATCTCAGCTATATCCACACTAGTCGAGGAAGCTACTTTTGTTGCAACAGCAGAAGGAATTACTTTTAGAGGAATGGATCCTTCTCATGTAGCTCTAATTGACATATCTTGGCCTAATTCTGCATTTGAAAAATATGAATGTGATAGTGATATAAAATTTGGAGTTCGAATTGATGAATTTTCCAAACTTATCAAAAGAGCTGATAAAAAAGATAGCATAGAAATTAGTATTTCTGAACAAAATATGTTACTTGTAACAGTTGGAAAAAACAAAAAATACAAAATGCGTTTAATTGAAAGTTCTGCAACTGATACACCATTACCAAAAATTCCATATGATTCTAAAATTACTTTATCCTCTTCTAGATTTGACAAGATTTTGGGGGATGTTCAAGTTGTATCTGATTATCTAACAATCCATACATCTGACTCTAAAGCAGATTTTTCTGGAAAAGGTGATTCGGGTGAAGTTGTAATTGATCTTGAGAAGGATACTGATGAAATAGGTGAAATCTATTCAAAAGAAGACAGTATTGGTACATACAGCCTAGAGTATCTTAACCCAGTAGTCAAAGCAGTAGGTACAACTGCAGGTCAAATTACATGTGAATTTTCTAGCGCAAAACCCCTTAGAATTGAGTTTAAAGTAGCAAATATAGGCAGAATCCACTTCTATTTGGCTCCTCGAGTCGAAAGTTAAAGCATTTAAAGATTAACTGATTCAGGTATTTTGAATTGAGACTAGTTCTAAAATACGGCGGAACATCAATTTCATCCGCTAAAGACATTCAAGCTGTTGCAAAATATGTTAATTCACTATCCAAACATAACGAAATAGCGATAGTTAGTTCTGCAACAAGTGGAACTACAGATGATCTAATAGAAATATCTCAATCAATTAAAAAAGAAAACAAAGACAAAGCTGAGCAGTTAGCATCAAAAATTATCAATAGACATAAACAACTTGCAAAACAAACAATAAAAAAATCAACAATTAGAAAAAAATTATTAGAAAAACTAGAAACTGATTTTCGAGAACTAGTTGCACTAATTGAAGGCATGGTTCTGTTAGGAGAAGTAACTACAAGATCAATGGATTATTTAATTTCATTCGGCGAACGCCTTTCAATAAAATTAATTTCATTTGCAATTAATGATATAGGTAAAAAATCTGTTTCTCTTACTGGTAAAGAAGTTGGAATTGTTACTGATTCAAATTTTGGTGAATCCAAACCATTAATGGATACTACAAGACTAAGAGTTTCTAAAACAATTGATTTACAATTTTCTAAGAAAATGATTCCAGTAATAGGAGGATTTACAGGAGCAGATCAACATGGACATGTAACTACATTTGGTAGGGGAGGTTCAGATTATACAGCAACAATTATTGGTTCTTGTATAAAGGCAGATGAAATTTGGTTAATGAGTGATATAGATGGATTAATGACTGCAGATCCAAAAATTGTTAAAAATGCAAAATTACTCAAAGAAGTTTCTTACATTGAAGCAATTGAAATGGCATTATTTGGGGCTAAACAAATCCATCCTAGAACATTTGAGCCATTATTAACAAAAAAAATTCCAATGAAAATAAGAAATTCCTTTAACTTAAAAAACGAAGGAACTCTTGTTACTGATTCCCCTTCAATATCTACTAAAAATACTGTCAAGTGTGTAAGTAACATTCGTCATAATGGATTAATCGATATACGTGGAGGTAGTATGGTTGGTACTCCAGGTACTGCTGCAAAAATATTTGCAACTTTGGCTAAAGCCAGCATAAATGTAATGATGATTTCCCAAAATCCATCTGAATCTAGCATAACCATCGTAGTCAAAAATACCGATCTTGACAAAGCAGTAAACGCATTAGAAATGGAACTTTTAGGAAAAATAATCAAAAAACTTGAAGTAACTACCGATGTTGCAATTATTGCACTCATTGGTTTAGGTATGCGTGGTACAGTTGGTGTTGCATCTAGAGTCTTTGGAGCAATAGAAAAAAACAAAGTAAATGTTGCAATGATTACTCAGGGGTCATCTGAGCTAAATCTTGCATTTGTCGTTAAAGACTCTGACTCTACTACAGCTGTTCAGGCTTTACATGATGCATTTGAGCTTGATAAAATCAACTAAAAATAAAATCATTTATGGGTAGTAATTTCAAGGGATTTCATTGAACAAGTTTGCAGTTATTCTAATTCTAGGCATTTTTATCGTAGGTGCTCTAACGATTTCACTTGTTTCTGATAATTTTGTTAATGCAAATTCTACAAAAAAAATTAATTTTACCAAAACAATAATCTCTTCTCAAGATCCTGGACAAGGAAATGAAAATAATCAATTAGCACTAATCTTATCACCAAATCAGGGTACTCTTTATCATGGTTCAATGACATTTACATCAAGCGAACCTGTAGAGGTAGTAGTCTTACATGAAATCAATAACAATGATGCACAGGGTCAACCAACATGGACTATTGATGGGAAAACCGTTTATGCAATGTCTCTAATTGATCTCAAAGATAAATCTGGTTCAATTGATTTTACAGGAGCTGCCTTGGCATTATATTCTCCCAATTCCAAAAAATTTACTTCTACCGTAAGTGTTGATGGCTGGATTAGAGGACAATCAACTGAGATTACCATGCAAAAAATTGAAGTACAAAAGAATCCACCACTAATATTATCAAATGCAAACATTGCTGCATCTATTCCAATGCATGAAGGGTTCTATAACAGAAATTCCGTTTTCTATATTATAACAGATTCTAGTCAGAAAGAATATGCAGAAATAATTACTAAAAAACAAGGATGGAAAGTTGAAGTTGCGCCAGCGATGAAAAATATATCTGAAAATGTTCTACAAACAATATTTGTTTTTAAGAATGGAGTTAATGGAGATGGAATATATGGACGCCAAAAAGAAATTTTTTCTAGTACACCTTCTCAGGAAATAAAATACAATGCACTAAATTCTGTTATTGAAGTAACATGGAAAAAAGGTCAAAATGCAACAATCCTTGAATCATATGACGATGTCATAAATGCAGAAAAAAATGGAAGAGTTGAATTTAATAAAACTGGAGTAGTGATTAACACTCCTCAAATAATCTGGCCCGATGGGCAGATGCTTGTCAGAGATGACAAAGAAATCACAGATAATTTAACATTTGACGGTGGTCAAATAACTGAAATTAACAAAGATGAGATGACTGTAACATTTGTTGCTCATAGAGGATGGGGACAAGATGGAAAAACAATTTATTACATAATTACTGATGCAACACCCTCCGGCCCAGCTAAATTAATGGGAATACCATTCTCACCCTCATCTGAAAATTTAATCACAAATTCCTCTAAATCTGATCTATTCCAATTTAAAAATGGAATTAAAAGTTTAGGACCTTTAGGATTTCAAGCAGGGATAATTTCTGTAGTACCTGGTGATGAAAATTACAGTCCTATATGGCGTATATTCAATGTAGAATGGAATAATCCAGAAAATGCCAAAATTCTTGAAACTGTGTATGATATCAATTTGTCAAAATCTCATGACCAAATTTTAGTAAGTTTAGCTCGTACAATGAATGAGCAATATGTGATAAACAGCCCAATCATAGATCCATTTCAATAAAACAAAACCAGTAAACGGATAAATTACTTGAAAGCAAATTTATTGTAAAATTGACTGGTAAACTCTACATAGTTGGTGTTGGACCTGGACATCACGATCATATGACATTTCGAGCTAAAGAAGTAATTGAAGAAAGTGATACAATTGTTGGCTATGAAACTTATGTCAATTTAGTACAAGATCTTATTGAAGGAAAAACAGTTCATCGTTATGCAATGACACAAGAAGTTGAACGGGCTCATCAATGTATTGATTTAGCAAAATCTGGAAAAATAGTATCGCTTGTGTCAAGTGGTGATCCAGGAATTTATGGAATGGCTGGATTAATTTACGAAACACTTGCAGAATCAAACTGGAATCCTAAAGATGGTTTACAAGTTGAAATAGTTCCAGGAGTTTCTGCTTTAAACTCTTGTGCATCAATAATCGGTTCCCCATTAATGACAGATTTTGCAGTTGTAAGTATGAGTGACTTATTGGTACCATGGGAAATAATAACAAAAAGAGTTGAAGCTGCAGCACAAGGAGATTTTGTAATTGTAATTTATAATCCAGCAAGTAAAAAAAGAATACATCAGCTAATAGATGCAAGAAAAATTCTTTTAAAATATAGAAAACCTACAACTCCTGTAGCAATTATCAAAGGTGCATTCAGAGACTCGCAAACAATTGTTATGACAGATTTAGAAAACCTTCCAAATCATTCTGATCAATTAGGAATGATTAGTACTGTAATTATTGGAAATTCATCAACTTATACTTACAAAGATTTAATGATCAACCCTAGAGGTTATAAATCAAAATATAATTTAGAAGAGCAAACAAATCCAAATCTTAAAGTTTAGTAACTTTTCTTAATTGCTTCAAATAATTCTTCGCTTAGATTCAATTTTTCACGAATTGGAGAAATTATTTTAACTAGATACTCTCCAACAGTTTGTTTAAGATCAGTTGGATGTAATTTTTTTTCAGCAAAGTCAGATTCTAATTTACTATATTCTGTATAAGACATATTTCCACCAAATTTCTCAGGTCTTTCAACTTTAACCTCATTAAATTCATGAAAAATAACATGTTTTGAAATTTCTAATAATGGATTATTTTGAATATTTGATTCCTCACACCAAGCTTTTTTGATCTTCGTCCTTATTTCATCATCTGAGTTATGAATAAAAACTCCAGAATTTGGATCTGATTTACTCATTTTTCCTAAAATTTGAGAATCATTTGTACTTGCAGGTTTTGAAAGACCTGGCAATAATCTATGATGAACTGCAACTGGTACCTTCCATTTCATTTTTGGGAAAATTTCTCTAACTAACATGTGGATCTTTCTCTGATCCATACCAGCATGAGCTATGTCAACATCTAAAAAATGAATATCAACTGCTTGCATTGGAGGGTACAATAGTTTTGCAAGGTCTATCTTTTCTTCATTTTCCGAACGTCCCATAATAGTAAGCGTTCTCATTGTTCTTGCAAGTGATACATGTTTAGTAAATTTCACAAGCTCAGACCAATATTCGGTTTTTTCTTTATACAAATCTGAACCTAAAACAATATTTGCATTAGGGCACACCAACTTGAATGCATCGTAATAGTATTTTGAAACTCTAGAAATCATATCCCAATCCCCACCTAATTTATCATTGATCAAAGTATGCCAATCTGCAAGAAATATGGTACAATTTACACCCGCCTTAACAAAATCATTAATCTTGAAACCAGTACTAATTAAACTCCCTAAATGCAAAAATCCTGAAATCTCCAAACCAATGTAATGTTTTGGAGAAGAATTTGTTTTAAATAATTCAATTAATTCATCATGTGTAACTACTTCTTCAGTAGGGGGTCTTTCAATTAATTTAACTTTTTCAGTTATATCCAAATCAAAACATCTTCTGAAATGTAGGTCTATAAAGTTATTTGAAATTAATTGAAATTTACAAGATTTGAAATAGTCAAATAATTAATCGATATTATGACACTTGAAGAAGGATTAGAACTCATTGAAAACTACAAAAAAGGTATACAAAAATTTCTAGATACATTACCTGAACAAGCAGTACAAATAGGCTCAGAAATGATTGAAACTCTTACAATAAACTCAAAAAATGAGATTGCAAATTTAGAAGCAATAGAAAAAGCATTAAAACACCTTCCTAAACAGAAATCTGATTTATCAGATAATTATAATTAATTTTTATTGTTGATTGGTAAATTAAAAATAGGAATTTACTGAGAATTATGACTGAAGATAAATGGCAAAGCAGAGAAAAAAGAATTGTTTCAATAATACAAAAATTTACAACTTATAAAAATTGGATTTCATTCATGCAATTATCAATAGAAGCAAAAATTGATCATCAGACCTTAACTAATTATATTGATATCTTAATTAAAAAAAACATTATCATAGAATTCAAGGGAAAAAATAAATCAAGATTGTTTTGTATGTCTGGACATCATGATGATATTGAATACAATGAGAAATTTAGAATTTTTACACAAAAGAATTTGATAAGTAAAGAAGAAGCATACGATAAACTTTCTAAAATATACAAATTAGGTTTAGATGAACTTTATCATAAATATTAATTCATAACAAATCAAACTTAAAATAAATTCATTAAATTAGTTATACTTGAAATAAAGTATTACTTACAATCTTTCTTGTGTTTTCTTAGTTCTTCAGAAGTGTCAAATTCTGTACCACAGGCTCTACACTTGTCCTTTTTTTTATTATGTGCAACTTCTTGATGTTTTTTCATTCTTTCTGGATCAGTTAATACGGTTCCACATTTCTTACATTTTGTTTCATTAGAATTTCCAAATAATCCCATAATTAGTATAGTATGTTCTAGTAGAAAAACTAGTTTTTAGTAGTTATATGTCAATTCTGAAAAAATCCTAAAAAACCTAGATTATCTGATTGAATTTTACGAATACTTTCATAGGTGAAAATATGAATAAAAATCATGGTTTCTAAACAATTTGAGGAAGAATTTTTTAAATTTTGTACTGAGAATAATATCAAATGGGATGACAAAAAAAGACGTTGGAATAAACCATTTCATCCAAAAATCAAAAACATTTGGGTTCAATCTGATAAAGGCGATTTTCTAAACTCTATTCGTCCAAAAGAAAAAGGATACTATGATTCTAAATTTTTAGGGTGGGAGATTGGTGTTATAAAAAAAGAATACTGCTTTTGGTGTGGCCGAATTATAGAGGAAACAAGAAAAAATAATCCACGTTCAGAAACAGTAAAATTTTGTAATTCTTTTCATAGAAAAGCATTTGGTAAAGTAAAATCTGATCAAGAAAAACTTGGAAAAATGTTTGCATCAAAATAAATATTTTTTACTTTATACTTGAGATTCATCTAGATTTTTTCTTGGTTTGGTACTGAGATAAAATGCGTGAGAGCTAATGATGAATGCTGCAAGAAAAACTTTAGTTGCAAAAACTAAATTCCATGGTCTAGTTGGATCAGGATATGCAATTGATAACATATCAATATTAGGAACATTTCCTTTAATCATTCCTGCAGTAATTTCTGCATTTAAAACCGTAAAATTGTACAATACCTCATACAGTGTAATAATTGAAAATCCTAACAACATGATCTGAAGTAGAGCCATTCTCATACCCACAATTTTATTTCCTGCCGTTCTTCTCCATCCTATTCTTGAAACACAATACCATCCAATAATTGTAGAAAAAAATATCCATGTTGAAACCCTTGAAAAATTTTCAAATGGTATGAAAGTATTTTGTATTGCTTCTCCCATTACATAGGTTCCATTTTTCATCCATTCTATTACAGTGATATAAACTCCAAAAATAAGACATGAAATCATTATGAATGCACAAACATAGAAAATATATAGAAAAACTTTGTAACCTGCATCTGATTTTTCTTCAAGATGATGTTGATTCATTATGCGAATTTCCTAATTTTGAAATATAAAAATTCATGCCTATTTCATGAGATTTATAGACTAGTTTTAAAGAGAATATCTGTTGAAAATTGCAATCAATGTTCCATTTGTAGGTAAAGAAGAAATTGCAGCAGTAACCTCAATTCTAAAAAATGGTGCTCTTACATCAGCAGCTAATCAAGGAGGAAAACATGTCCAATCATTTGAGAAATCAGCATCACTTTTTATAAAATCAAAATATGTAGTTGCAGTAAATTCTGGTACTGCAGCTTTACAAGCTGCACTTTATGCTCTTGATATCAAAAAAGGTGATGAAGTTCTAGTTCCTTCATTTACATTTGTAGCAACAGCAAATTCAGTTGTATCTACAGGAGCTAAGCCGGTTTTTGTTGACATACTAAAAGAAAATTACACCATGGATCCAGATGACCTACAAAAAAAGATAACAAAGAAAACGAAGGCAATCATGCCAGTTCATCTTTATGGTAATGTAGTATTTATTGATAGAATTTTAGAAATTGCTAAAAAACATAATTTACCAATTATAGAAGATTCTGCACAATCATTAGGTTCTACATACAAAGGAAAACATGCTGGAACTTTTTCTGATTTAGGTTGTTGGAGTATGTATCCTGCAAAAGTAATGACTTCAGGAGAAGGAGGATTTGTTGCAACAAATGATAAAAACTTACGAGATCGATTATTAATGATTAGAAATCATGGAATGGTTCATGGATACGATACTAGGATATTTGGATTAAATCTAAGATTGCCAGAAATTAGTGCAGCGATTGCAACTATACAAATGAAAAAACTTCCTAATTTTCTTAAATTAAGAAAAAAAAATGCAAGTCTTTTATCAAAATTAATTTCTGATCTAGATATCATACTTCCTAAACAACGAAATCATGAAAATGTAAATTGGTATCTTTACACAATAGCTACATCAAATAGAGATAAAATTATCAAAAAACTAAATACCAAAGGAATTGGTGCAGCTTCATATTATCCAACTCCAGTTCATAAGACACCATTTTACAAACAAAAAATTAAACTTCCAAATACTGAATGGGCCTCATCACACGTTTTATCTCTCCCAATACACCCTAGAGTAACCACAAAAAACATTGAATTTATTGCAAAGACTCTTCGTGATATACTAAATGAATAGTCTTGGTAATGTGATTGGAGAATTATGTAAGGTAATACTTCCCATTTCAGAAGAATCGTACCTAGGAAATGTTGATTCTTCTATAGCAATTTGCACCCTTTCAAGTATAGATTTACTCAAAAAAATTTCTAATTCTGAACTTTTGAATCATATTTCAATTGCTGGAAGACTATTTTCTGAAAATAAAGGAATTGATTCTCTGATTAAATATGTTAACCAAAATAAAAAAATTAAAACTATTCTAGTTTGTGGTAAAGAGGTATGGGGTCATAGAGCTGGTCATTCTTTATTTGAATTACATAAAAATGGAATTGATAACTTTGGGAGAATAATCAATTCGACTAGTCCGGATCCATTTCTTACTGTAACTAAATTAGAAATCAATTATTTTCAAAATGAAATTAATCTTGTAAATATGATAAATGAAACAAATTTTGAAATAATTAAAAAATCTATTATCTAATATCCAGTTCTTTGTCTTTCTCGATTGATTTCGTTTTTCTTTTTATATTCTTCAAGAATATCTTCTGAAGTTAAATTTAGTTCTAATGATGCTTGAATTACAAAATGCCATATGTCAATCAATTCTTCTCTTGCTTCAGATACATTAAATGGTACAGGAGTTTTCCACCACTTCCAATTCGTAGTTCTTTGTAATTCTACAGCTTCATGAATAATTGCAGTACAAAGTGCAGAAATTCGCCCTTCAGAGTCTTTTGGATATCTATCTAGTTTCATCATTTCTGATAGACCTTTTTGTAGTTTGAATATGGTTTCTAAACGATCTTCATTTTTTTCAGACATATCTTACAAGTATTCAATTCATCTGCTGAAATAATCGAACTTAAATCTTTTTAGAAACGAATCATTTTTTCATATAATTTGATTCGTTTTGTAATGTCTGATTTTTTAATTTGGAGCAAACCATCTAATCCATATTTTTCAACAGCAAAAGATCCCAATACATTTCCATAAACAACTGCTTTTTTAATTTCTGCAGGATTTGTTGAATTTTTACTGGCTAAATATCCTATCATTGCACCTGCAAAAGAATCTCCCGCACCAGTAGGGTCCACAACATCTTCCAATGAAAATCCCACACATGGAAATATTACATCTTCAAAAAACATCAATGAACCATGTTCACCTTTTTTAATAATTACATATTTTGCTCCCCACTCCATCATCTTTTTTGCACATTTGATCAAATTGAATTCTTTTGTTAGTAATTTAGCTTCTTCATCATTAATCACAACTGCATCTACAGCTTTAATCATTTTAATTACTGATTCTCTTTTTGTAGATATCCAAAATTCAATAGTATCACACATTGAAAATTTTACTTTATCAAATTCCTTAATTAAAGCAGAATTTTGTTCAGGATCATTATTTGCCAAATATACAAATTGTGATTTTTTATATTCTTCAGGAACGGTTGGCTTAAAATCTGCAAGTACATTAAGTTCAGTTTTCAAAGTTTCTCTAGTGCTAAGTGTTTTATCATAACTTCCATCATAACGAAAAGTTTTACCATCTTTTATGGTCAATCCCTGTAAATCAAGGTATTTTGATAAAATTTGATGATATTCTTTTGGAAAGTCTTTTCCTACCACAGCTATTAATCCCGTATTTACAAAGTTACTTGCTGATATAGCTGCAAATGTTGCAGCTCCTCCCAAAACATCTTTTAGAGTTTTTTTTGGAGTTCTAATCGTATCTAATGCAGTTGAACCAAAAACAGTTAACATTCTTTTAAAAAATTAATTTTGATGTATAAATTCTCTTGCCTGTTCTTCTGATGGATAAAACACAAAGGGTACATCAATTGATGTAAACACCACATTATATTTTGTTACCCCGCTTATCTTTACTGTTGAATATTCTTGAGAATCTACACTCAAATCTTTTAGAAAAGTACCACTAACCAAGCTTCTTCCTAGAGGTGAGAGTACAAATGATTCTAAACTTCCTTTTCCAATCATTTCTTCATCTGCTATAACAAAAAATGATGTTTTACCTGCCGTTAAAACCAATAATGATGGATTGTTAAATTCTAATTCAACACTATATGTTGAACCATTATCACTTTTTTCAAGAAGATGGCTCTGTATAATTGATATGCCTATTTTTGATGCTAAAACATACTGAGAATATCCAAAAAGACCTACTATTATGATTAGTATTATGATCGCTTTTGTCTTTTTAGAACTCATACTACAACATCTCAAAATTGCTTTTTAACCAAATAGGAAAAAAATCCAATTTATGTGTGTAAAATTTTTGATCTAATCTTAAATCTCATTAGAGCTAGCAGAATAAATCAAAATCATTCGATTTATGGGTAGATGGCTAGAATAAAACTCAAGATTGGTGAGAATGAAATTGAGGTTGACTCTAGAGATTTCTATGTTGATAATCAAACTTTAGGTGAAATTATCGCAAATATATCAAGTTGCATACATGAAAATCAGGCAAAAATTATCTATGAAAATAAAAATGAAGAAATTATCCAGTCAAATGATTCAATACCATCTAATCAATTTAGTCTAGAATATCTGGAAGATGCAGAAACATTTGAACCAGAATTTAATGAACCAAAACCAATTAGTTCTCATGAAATTAAAGCAAAATTACGAATATTGGAAACTGGTAGATTCTTTGATTCTCCAAGAACAGTAACAGAAACTGTTCAACAACTAAGAGAATATGGATGGAGTGCTAGTCCTTTAGATGTATCAAAAGCTCTGGCAAAAATGGCATCTAATAAAGAAATTTTAAAAAATTTACAAGAAAATAGAGCTCATTATTTTATCCAAATGCATTAGAGTCTAACTAATTTTATAGTGACATTTTTCACAACTCTCAAAGATTTCTCCTTCCAAATGATCAAAATGTGTATTACATTGTTTGCATGTATGATGCATATCAAAATATCCATCACTCTCAATTTGTCCTACTCTATTTGATTCAAGATTAGTACTTCTACATTTGATGCAGTGACAACCGCATTCGATTTTCATAATTTAATCTCCAATAATGTATGTATAGTTGTTTTACATATACAAATCATTGGGGAAAAAACGTGAAATCCCACTTGAAATAGATGATCACTTTAAGCTATTTGGTAAGGAACCATGGGAAGTTGATTATGGAGAAAAATGCGTAATATGCAATGTCAGAATTGATGAATATGGTTTTTGTTCTTGTGGATCAGGTGGAGAATAACTATAATTTTTAATAAATCTCAACAATTAATTCATTGAAAATTTAATCTATCTGATTTTTTTCAGTTTTGTTATCTTTTATTGTTCTAGTTGATGTTGTTTTCTTTTTTCTCATAATGATTAACATCACTCCTATTCCAATTGATACAATAACTCCAATCAAAATATAGGTCATGATGTTTTGATTTACATTTGATTTTGAAGTATTGTCTTGATTTGTATTTATTTTTGATGTGTCGCCATTTGTAGTAGTATCATTACTAATTTCTACGCTTGTAATTGATATTTGACCTGAATTGTCTGGTCTTATACTAAGCCAAACATGTGTTCCGTTATTGATATAATCTTCATAAGGTATTTTTTTGTCTCCCAAAAATACTTTGTATGATGCAGGCAATAATTCTTTAGGAATAATTGCAGTTACAAATTGTTTTTCTCCCTTAACTTCAAAACTAATACTTTTTGTTAATTGATCAAAATTAAATTGATTTATCTCTGCAAATGTTCTTACTCCTACTAGAAACTCTTTGTCATCTAATTTTACGTTTTCAAATATTTCTGGCATGTTGATAGAATATTCTAAAATCATTTGACATCCATGACATCTAATTCCACGTTGTTCATCTAAATGAACTGGTCTGTTATTTGCAAAAACCATGTCTACTTCTTCAGGAGTAATAAAAGAAGTTGTTTCAGGATACGTAAAATTCCAAATCATCATATTATTTTTTAGAAAAAGAACATTTGCAAGATCATATTCTACAATTGTATCTTTCTGTGATGGATAAATCATAATGCTTCTGCCATCACCAATTATTCCAACTTGTTTTTCTTTTCCGTTTTCATCAGAAACTTTGAGATTAGTCCTAACACCATCAATCAAGTCTACTTGTGTAGGCGTATTTGAAGAGGCAATTACATGCTTTACATGAACTTCATTTGATGAATTAATCGTGACTTCGACTAATGTTTGTGTAGCTTTCTCACCAATTGAAATTTGAGCATATACTGTAGGAATTGCTACTATGAATAATAGTGTCATAAAAGCAATTAGCTTTAAATTCATTTATTCCACTTTAACGCTAATCATTTTTGCTTCTTCAAGAGGACAATCATTGCGATCTCTTCGTAAATTTACAATTTTATCTGCAATATCCATTCCTTCTAATACTTCTCCAAAAACTGTGTATTGTCTATCTAAAAATGTACTATCTGTAGTAACGATGAAAAATTGTGAACCTGCACTGTTTGGATCCTGCGATCTAGCCATAGAAACAATACCGCGATGATGCGATCTTGAACTAAATTCAGCTTTAATAGTATGACCAGGTCCACCCATTCCCCAAGTGCTCTTATTTCCACTTTTTGTATTTGGATCCCCTCCCTGAATCATAAATCCAGGAATAACCCTGTGAAAAAGTGTACCATTATAGAACCCGTCTTTGGCTAATTTCTCAAAGTTTCTTACCGTTTCTGGTGCCAAATCAGGAAGTAATTTGAATACAATCGTTCCTAAATTGGTTTCAATGATTACTGTACTCAACAGGTGTAATTTACTGTCTTATCATAAGAGTCTTTTTGTAATGAATTTCAAATTGCTATAATTATTAATTATAATTTAAGAATCTGAAATAACAGTACGTTTTTCGTTAACAGTGTATTTTTATAATTACTAAATAAAATTTTATTTTTAATTATTTTCTAACTATTAATAGTTAAATTAAAAATTAAACTATTTCAAAAAGTTATAGTCTTATATAGAACAACTAAAATTTAGTATTCGTTGAATCGTACAAACCAAAGCACGATCATTAAAGAAGCAATTAATTCTTATCTTGACAAAGGGGTAACTGACAAACAGGATATCTATACCAAAGTCGTAGATGAATTAGGTGTTCCAAGACCCACTGTTAGAAGGGTTGCGCGAGATTTGAGAACCGAATTACTACAAAAAATCCAAATCCTACAATCAGACATGCCTAAAACATCTACTGAAGACGAATAAAATAGATCTTCTTTTTCTTTTTACTTAATATCAATTTTTAGGATCAACATTACTGTTATAAACAATGAATTTTTTCCATAAATTATGGGATATCTTGGAAACCATTTAGCAACGGTGGTTACTGGCGTCTTTGCAGCAGTACTTACAGGACTATGGCCATATTTCGTAGGTTTTGCTCCTATCCTAGAATTCGTATTTGTTATAACTGTGCCAATAACTTGGTTCCTTACTTTTGTATGTTGGATTTCTCAAAAGAGTACTGACTATATGCACAAATCTCAAACCCATCCAAGCCACACCGAAAAAAAAAGCTTGAGTAATTCGCAAACAGTCCAAATTTTTACATCTGATGGAAAACAAGTTAGCTTAACTGAAATTAAAGCAGCACAAAATGAATTATCTGGAGAACTAAACAAACTCAAAGAATCTGTAAAAATAAAAGATAGTGAAATTGAAAGATTAAATCAAGAAATTTCTAATCTGCAAACTTTAATTCAAATTGAATCATTAAAAACAGAACTTGCTAATCTTAAGATGTTGGCATCTGAACATAAATCTAAAAACAAATAAAGTTAATCTTTGCAGTGACAACATACTATGCCATGATTATTTTTACAGCCAGGACAACTTACTGCACCACCATAATGACACTTACATGAACATAATTCTGTTGGATCTTTTTTCATATCCATTAGTATTATTTGTGCGCTATGTTAATATTTCACTTTTACCATTTTAATCTAAATGAATTGGAACAAGTTTTTTAAACTAAATAAGAAAATCAATACAATGAACACAACTACTATGGTTGCTTGTATTGTTGCATCTATGTTGTTTACTACTGTTATGATTAACTCAAATTCTTTTGCTGAACCTATTGAATCGCAAACGGTTATTACCCCAATTAACGATTCTATTGGAATTGAAAAAACAACTCTTCAGATGTTTATTTCAAAAGATAATAAATTGCCATGGGGATTTGTTGAAGGAAAAGTATCAAATCCCGTTGCTGACTATCCTGTGATTATTCAGATTTTTGATAACAATAAAATTATTTCAGGGAATAATGTTGGTGCTGTAAAATTTGCCCAGATTCCAATAAGTGAAGATGGTTCATATGAATACAAATTTAGAGTACTTGATTCAAATCAAGAAAAAACAATAAAATTATTTGATGGTGGTTATACTGTTAAAATCTTCAAAGTAGTATATCTACATCCTAGTCTTGTAGTTTAGAAGCCATTTTCAAAGTCTCATCTACTAATTCTGATAATCTTTTTTTAGCATCCTCATTTGAGATGACATTTTCTGAGATTGATTCTGTAGTAAGAAATACTGCCTTAGGATTTGTAACCACTCTGAAATATGATAATAACTGAGTGATCAAAGTTTGAACATAAATAAACCCAATATTTCCTGAAGCTAAAATTGCCATGCCAGCTACTTTTCCCTCAGTTTTTTTATAATTGACATATTCAAATAAATTTTTTAATGCTGAACTAAAAAACGAATTATAAATTGGTGTTCCAATTATCCAAACATCTGCATCCATAATGTCTTCAACTGCAGTTTTTGTATGTTCATTGTATTCTTCATCTGGTCCTCTATAACATTCAATTTTTCCTTCTGAAAGATTAATCAGTTTAGTGTCTACATTTTTTGTTTTTGTATATTCAAAAACATATTTCATCATTACTTGAGTATTCGCATTTTTTCTAGGACTTCCTGAGATTATTACTACTTTCATATTTTTACTCATATGTCTTTGTATTTAAGTAACAAAACTTTTTTTTAAAAATTAAAAGCGGGCTTGGAGGGCTTCGATCCCTCGACCTGTAACTTAGGAGGCTACTGCGCTATCCAAGCTTCGCGTCAAAAATGACTCTGCGCCACAAGCCCAGCAAAAAAAATTACTTGTAATTATTTAAGCGTAGTCAAGATTAGCTTTGATCATTTCTTGTATTTGATTCCAGTCTTCATTCTTGGTATCTTGCCATCTCTCAAAATACACTACATCTTTAAGTTCTAGTCTTGGAAGCCATCCTGCTATTTCAAGATCAGGTTTTTGTGCAAATTCATCCACATATCCTAAACAGAGATAAGCTATAGGTACAACATGTTCTGGTAATTCTAAAACTTCTTTGAGTGTATCATTTGATATAATACTTACCCAACCAAGTCCAACCCCTTCTGTTCTTGCAGCTAACCATAAATTCTGAATAGCACAACAAACACTATACAATCCTGCTTCAGGAATACTTGATCTACCAATAACAAACGGTCCAAATTTTGAAGGATCATATGTAACACATAGATTGATAGGCGATTCTAAAATTCCTTCAAGTTTAAATGAAAGATATTTTGATCTTTTTGGTTCCTCAATTAATTTTGATGAGCGATTTTTTTCTTCCTCAAAAGAATCTTTGATTCTCTTTTTTGTAATGGGATTTTTTATTAAAATAAAATTCCAGGGCTGAGAAAAACCCACAGATGGTGCATGATGTGCTGCATTTAGAATTCTTGCTAAAATATCATCTTTGATAGATCGTGAAATAAAATGAGATCTAACGTCTCTCCTTGAATAAATTGCCTTGTAGAGGCCTTTTTTTTCATCATCTGTAAATTCTCCTGACAACTCTTAGAGGTCGTTTTTCTTTTTATTCAATCCTTTCTTTTGTTAAACGTTAATAATGCCTGCACCTAAGATTTTATTTCAATGGGCCGGTAGTCTAGCCGGTTAGGATACTGCCCCGACATGGCAGTGATCGTGAGTTCGAATCTCACTCGGCCCACTTTTTAAATTTTTAAGTTGAAATCTTGAATTGTTTTTCAATTATGCTCCAGGAAGTTTCTGTAGTTATAGTTCCTTCAGCACTAAAACTACTGATATTTCCATCTAATACTGCTTGATATATTTCAGGATTAACATTGGATTTGTTTAAAACAAACGTATTTTTCAAAGGAATCTCAGCTCCAGAATAAAATACAGCTCTACCTGGCATTGAAATATCTTCAGTGGAATATTGACCCGAACCCAATATTTGACCATCTGCCAAAAGTTTGTAACCGATAATTGGAACAGTAAATGTTTTTTCACTTGGATTCTTTACAAGAAAAGTAACTTCTAATTTTGCTGAATTTTCAATTTTATTAACATCTTTAACCTCTACACTTTGTAATTTAATTTCAACTTGTTCCAAATTCGAATTATCTAGACTAGCATACCATACAATTACACCCATTAATCCAAACAGCCCTGCAATTGCTGCATATACTATCATTTTATTTTGTATTCCCAATTCATTGATACCATCTTTTGAACAACTAAAAAAGGTTGTCAAGATCCAAATACATAATATTTGAATTGAAATATGAAATGTTATGACTCCATTAGAGCAAGCAATAATTTTGTGGATTCATCTTCTTTCAGCTGCAATTTGGGTAGGAGGCTCACTTTTTATTGGAATTGTTTTTTCACCACTTCTCAAAACAATGTATGGTTCTGTTGAAGAAAGATTACAAATTATGATTAAAGTTGGTAAAAGATTCAACAAAATTGCTGTACCGTCATTAATAATTCTCATAGGTACTGGTCTATACAATTCACATGTCCTTTTGAGTAAACCTAATTTGTTAATGGCTACGAGCTATGGTAATTTTCTTATAATTAAGATAATTTTGGTCATTGCACTAATTATCACATATGTAATACATGTAAGAGTAATCAGAAAAGATATAGAAGAAAAGATAATGTCAAAACAAATGTCATCAGAACAAATTCAAAAGTTGAGAAAAAAAATTATTATTCTTGGAGAAATTACAGTTGTTTTATCTGTAGCAATTCTATTTTTTGCATCTTTACTTAATGCTGGTGTTTGATACACCTTCTATTCTAACCTCAAAACCATCGCTTAATTTACCAATACCATACTTACATCCAGTAATTTTTGAAGTCACAAACAAATTTGTCTCTAAATGTTTTGAAATATTATTGACTCTAAAAATTGTCATTTCATTAGTAAGACTAGCTGGTAAAACAAGCATATCTGCAAGACGTTCATCAACTCCCAGATTATTTTCCGTAAAACTTTCTAAATCTAAATTAAACCTCTCTGTTTTTTTATCAAAAATAGAATCAATCCCAATTATTGATTCTTCATCATCACTAAAAATCAATAATGATGCTCCTGAATCAATTGCATTTTCTTCATTAATCTGTGTTTCAACGATAAACTTCTTTTCAGTTAATTTTTTTCTAATTTCTTCAACAAGTTTTTTTATTAATTCATTTGGTAAATTCGAAAATGAACATATTAATTTGATATTTTTTGTTTTTCTTTGATTTAATGAAATTGACTTTACATTAGATGGTAAAATATCTAAATTTACCTCCCCACCACCTTTAGGATAATAACCACGTTTGATTAATTTTATTGAAAAATTAATTCCCATTCTTGAATATGCTTCTCTTAAAACATATTGGGTATAATCAATTGTTGGACTCCAAAGAGTATCCGTGCCTCCTTTGATAATTAAATTTAATTTTTTTTGACAAACTGCTACTGGAATTAACACTTGTAATACTAGAGAAATACTACCGGCTGTTCCAATATCTTCTATTAAATTACAACTTTTTACATCTCCTGGAATAAATTTTAAATTTGTTGATCCCATTTTAGCTCCTTCCACTTTTGCATCACAAATTTTTTGAAGAATTTTAATTGCTGTGATATGTTGCGCTTTTAATCCTGGAATTTTTCTATTTTTCCTAATGTTTTCAATAATTATAGGTTGTTTTGTAATACATGATAATGTAATTGCTGTACGAATAATTTGTCCACCACCTTCACCAAATTCTCCATCAATTTTTATAAAATCCATCTAGTTTATTCTCATTTAATAATTTATCATGTTTAATTAATTCAATACTGTAATTTTCCATGCTGGATGAATTTCATTCCATCTATGAGGGTTATCAGTTACCCATGCTCCATAAACTTCAATTTTATCTCCATTTTTTGGAATATGCATTTCATTTGATTGCTGATCCTTAGATGTAATTTCTATTACTAACATACTTTGAACCTGTTTTTTGTTTTCACTGTTTAGTAGCTGATTATATTGTGATTCTAATTCTAAGTTAAATTGATAATCTCCATCATCTTCTCTAGTATCTTTCATATCGTGAACAATTCCTACTGCTTTCTCACATGTTGACAATACTGAAAATCTTGCTTGTCTATCAACCCCTTCAAAGATATTTCCCTGCTTACAATTTTGTTCATCGTAATTAGTTTGTAAAACATATTGTGGACCAAAATAATTTGTATAAGAATAGATTAATGCAATCACTATTACTGCAAATATGGAAATAAAAATCACTGGTTTGATTGTTTTCATGACTATGACGTAATTTTATTTATTGAAAGATTTGTCTCTTTGCTTCCTAATTTTTTAATTCATGCCTAAATATATTGAATAAATTTAACATAATGTTATGATAGTTTTTAAAATGAAATCTATTGATATCTATGTATGAATGGATTGCTGATAGGAAGATTTCAACCATTTCACTTAGGTCATCTTGATGCTTTACGTTTTGCATTATCTAAAGTTGATAAATTATGGATAGGATTAGGTAGCTCAAACAAACCCTTACAAAAAAACAACCCATTTTCAGCTGAAGAAAGAAAAGAAATGATTTTATCCTCAATTGATGAATCTATGAAGCAGAGAATTCAAATATACTTTATTCCCGATTTAGAAAATCACATAAAATGGATTGAACTTATTGATACCATTGTTCCAAAATTTGATATTATTTTTACCAATGATGAATTAACTAAGCATCTTTATTCAAAACGTAATGTTACTGTTCTTCCAATACCATTTGTTAAAAGAGATGTTCTTTCTGGAACAAATATTCGAGATATGATATTAAGCGATCAAAAATGGGAGGATCTTGTACCTAAAGGAACAAAAATTTTTTTGTATACTAATAGTGCTAAACAACGTTTGACAAATCTCTAATTATAAATAAACCCATGAAAAACTTACGTTTGAGATAAAAATTGGAATATCTATCAATGCTTCCAGGTCCTACAAATGTACCTAATAGAGTTATGAGAGCAATGCTTGCTCCAATTATTAATCACAGAAGTGATGATTTTGTTGAATTATACACTGATGTAGTTGATAAGACACAACAAGTTTTCCAAACAAAAAATGACATAGTTGCATTATCAGCATCTGGAACTGGAGCTGTTGAAGCAAGTGTAATTAATATTGTAAAAAAAGGTGATAAAATCATAATTCCTGTAAATGGAGAATTTAGTGGTAGATTAGCAGAACTAATTGAAGCTCAAGGAGCTCATGTAATAAAACTTCAAACTCCTCCAGGGGAAAACGCGACTTTTGATCAGGTAAAAGAAGCATTTGATAATAATAAAGATGTTAAAGCATTCTATGTAGTTCACAACGAAACCTCTACTGGAACAATGGTCAATTATCTTGATAGAATTTCTGATTTAACTTCGCGTAATGATGCAATGTACATTGTAGATTCTGTTTCTATACTTGGTGGTGTTAATCTTCCAGTTGACAAATGGAACATTGATGTATGTATGACTGGAGCACAAAAAGCAATTGCAGCTCCTCCAGGAATTTCTCCAATTTCTGTTAGTCCTAAAGCCAAAAAATACATGATTGCAAATCCACCTTCTACAATGTATTTCAATTTAGCTAGATATTTCAAATATTATGAAGAATCAAAGCATACACCATTCACTCCTGCATTGCCTTTACTTTATGCATACAGAGAAGCACTTACAATAATGTTAGAAGAAGGACTTGAAAATGTATTCAAGCGTCATAAGGTTTGCTCTGATGCATTATATTCTAGCTTAAGTGCAATTGGTCTAACACCATTTGCAAAAAAAGAAGATCGCTCTATCTCAATTATTGCATTAAACTATTTAGATGGATTACAAGACAAAACTTTCAGAGATACATTAGCTGATAAATTCAAAGTATTAGTTGCTGGAGGATTTGGAAATCTTAAAGGTAAAGTATTCAGAGTTGGTTGTATGGGCGAAGTTAACAAATATCATGTAATGAGAACAGTATCTGCAATTTCATCAACATTAGCTATGATGGGATATGATACAGATGCTCAAGCAGGTCTCAAAACAGCTGAAGAAAAACTTAAAGCTCTATAATGCATGTTAACTTAATATAAGGAAATTCGAGAACGATCACATTGACTTTCAATAAAGGTTCATTGATACTAATAGATTATACTGCTAAAGTTAAGGACACTTCTGAGGTTTTTGACACCACTATTGAAGAAGATGCAAAAAAACATTCTATTCATGAATCTAATGTAAAATACCAACCAAAACTTGTTTCAATCGGTGAAGTATCTTATCCTGTTCTAAAAGGATTAGATGAAGCACTAGCTAAAACTACAGTTGGAGATAAACTTACAATTGAAGTTACTCCTGACAAGGGATTTGGTGAAAGAGATTCTGCTAAAGTTAGAATGATTCCTATTAGAAAACTTGGTGAAGATGCAGAAAAAGTTTCTGTAGGTGACACAATTGAAGTTGATAATAAAAGAGGAATTATAAGATTTATTGGTTCAGGAAGAGTACAAATCGACTATAATCACAGATATGCAGGTAAAACAATTCTCTATGATGTTAATGTAGTAAAATCACTAGATTCTCCAAATAATAAAGTAGATGGAATTTTAAAAAACAGATTACCATTAGAAAATTCAAAAATTTCATTTGAATTAAAAGATAAAGAAGTAAGCATTACAATTCCAGAAGAAATACTGCGAGCAGATGGACTACAAATAATGAAACATTTCATCCAATTAGATATTTTCAAATTTGTTCCATCTTTAGAGAAAGTTAACTTTGTTGAGACACATATCAATAAACAAACTCAAACAAAGAAAACTGAAACTAAAGAAAAAGCACCTGAACCAAAAACAGCATAAGTCAAATTACCTTTGTAATCTTTGCAAGTCCCAAAGCTCTTTTCTCTGTCATATCAATTTCTTTTAAAATAGTATATCTTTCTGGTCTTAATTCCTGTGCAATCATAAGGGCAGAAACAATTTCATCTGATTTTAAACCAATTTGTTTAGCTGATGTTGGTGCACCAACATCTTTCAAAGTTTTTGCAATTTTTTTCCAGTCCTGACCTTGTAACTTTGCCATCATAATAGATCCAATACCACATTTTTCTCCATGTAATCCTCTTCCTGGTGCAATCTTGTCTAATGCATGAGAAAAAAGATGTTCTGCTCCTGAACATGGTCTACTGCTTCCTGCAATACACGATGCAACTCCTGCACTGATTAATGCCTCAACAATTATCCTTACATCCAGTCCATTTTTGGCATAGTAACTTGAATTTTCCATAACTATTTTTGCACTCATCAATGCTAAATCTGCAGAATATCTACCATAATACTCTCCAGTTTTTTCATGTCCTAACTGCCAATCTTTAACCGCTATAATATTTGCAATGAGGTCTCCACAACCACTTGCTAAAAGTTTTGCAGGGGCCTTACGTATTACATCAATATCAACAAATACTCCTAATGGAGCTGATGCAACAATTGAATGTGGTTTATCTCCAATTACAGAAACAAATGGACTTGCCATCCCATCATGTGATGCAGCTGTTGGTACACTCACAAATGGCTTACTTAGATTATATGCAATCATTTTGGCAGTATCTACAGAACGACCTCCACCAATACCGACAATTAGATCGCTTTCATCTTTTTCTACATCTTTTTGAATCTGATTGATAGCTGTAATTGTATTGTCTCCAGACATATGCCAAACAAATTTTATTTTACTAGATTTTAGTGAATTTTCAATTTTTTTCTTTACAATCTTAGTTACATTAACTCCACTGATTAACGAAACTTTTTTTGATTTATTGAGTGAATTTACAAATTTGCCAAAATCACCTATATTTCTCTCCCCGATCTCAATGAGCCTAGGTAACTCCATTGTATGCGATTGCATACGTTCATGACTTTTTTGTCATTATTTATCATTTCAATGGAACAAAAAGTTATTTAAAAGGGTCAAAGCATTTGATATTATCTTAATAGGTGTATTTTGTCAAATAATGTTGAAGAAAAAATTTTGCATGGGACTACCACTGTAGGTATCAAGGCTAAAGATGGTGTTGTATTATGTGCTGACATGAGAGCAAGTGCAGGATATTTTATTGCAAACAATAATACCATGAAAATTCAAAAAATTGATGATCATGCAGGCTTGACCTTAGCTGGTGGAGTGGCTGATGCACAAAATATTGTGGATATTCTTCGTTACCATTCAAATCTTCATAGAGTAGAAAAACAAGGACCGATTTCAATTCATTCATTAGCTAGATTATGTTCTCTTATATTTCATCAAAATCGTGGTTATCCCTTTATGGCAGATATTCTTGTTGGTGGTTATGATGCAAATGGACCTGCATTATTTAATATCGACATGTTTGGTTCAGTTGAAGAAAAATCTTATGTAACTACAGGTAGCGGTTCTCCTGTAGCATATGGTTTGTTAGAAGAAGAATATAGATCTAATCTAACAGTAGAAGAAGCAAAAAAAATAGCTCTAAGAGCAGTTAAAGCCGCAATAGTTAGAAACATTGGTACTGGAGACGGAATTAACATCGCAGTTATGGACAAAGATGGATTCCGTCTATTGACTGATGAACAAAAAAAATCAGTCATCGAACTTTAGTGATTTAATGCAAAGAAAACAGCAACAAAAAGAATTACCTCCAAGCCAAAATATGATGGCCACTATACTGCAAAGTATACCCAAAGAAGCTAAGGTTACAAAAATAGAATATGAGGGACCAAGAATTGCTCTGTATACAAGTTCTCCACGTTATCTAATGGAAAATAATGAAACAATCTCAAATCTTGTTAATATAATAAAAAAAAGAATTGTTGTAAGAACTGATGAGTCTATCAGAAAATCAGAAGAAGATGCAAGAAAAATTCTAACTGAATGTATTCCAAAAGAAGCAAATTTCCAAGGAGCGTTCTTTGATACTGCTACTGGTGAAGTCTCAATTGAAGCTAAACGACCTTGGTTATTACAAAGAGATGCAAAAGAATTCAATCATGCTGAAATAACTGAAAAAATAGGTTGGAAATTACGAATAAGAAAAGCTACTACCATACCATCACGTACTATTCAAACAATAAATGCAAATCTAAAACTCACATCTACTGAACGAAGTAAGCAATTCAAACAAATTGGTGATGAAATATTTAGACCTAGACTAGCCCAAAAATCTGAGGTATCTCTCATTACTCTTGGTGGCTTTAGTCAAGTAGGAAGATCATGCATGCTATTATCGACTCCTGAAAGTAAAATTCTAGTAGACTGTGGAATTAACCCTGGTGCAAAACACCCAATGGATTCATTTCCTAGATTAGATTTTCTTGATATTACATTAGATGAGCTTGATGCTATAGTAATTGGTCATGCACATCTGGATCACACGGGTTTCTTACCTGCATTATGCAAATTTGGCTATAAGGGACCAATCTACTGTACCGAACCTACACTCCCTATGATGAATCTTATTCAATTAGATGCAATCAAAGTTGCTTCTGCTCAAGGTAGAACTCCAATGTATGCAGAAAGAGACGTAAAACAAATCATGAAACAGGCAATAACTTTGCCATATAGTACTGTTACAGATATTTCTCCAGACATTAAACTAGTCTTTGCAAATGCAGGACATATTTTAGGTTCAGCATTATGTCACTTTCATATTGGAAATGGTGATCATAATTTCGTTTATTCAGGTGACATCAAATTTGGAAAAAGTATTTTGTTTGAAGCTGCAAGCTGGAATTTTCCTCGAGTGGAAACTTTGTTAATTGAAAGTACATATGGTGCAAAAGAAGATATTCAACCAACTAGACAAGAAGTAGAATCAGCTTTCATTAATGCTGTAAATAATACTCTTGCAGATGGAGGTAAAGTTCTAATTCCTATTCCTGCAGTTGGCCGTGCTCAAGAAATCATGATGGTAATTGATCATTATATGAAATCAGGTGAAATGGTTGAAGCTCCTGTTTTTACAGAAGGTATGATTTCTGAAGCATCTGCAATTCATGAAGCATATCCTGAATATCTTGCTAGAGAATTAAAACAAAAAATCTTAGAAACTGATGATAATCCATTTGATTCAGAATACTTTACAAATATTGAACATGCTGATGCACGAGAAGAACCAATGAGAGATAATTCACCTTGTATTATTTTGGCAACATCTGGAATGTTAGAAGGTGGCCCTGTTCTAGAATATTTCAAAAATATTGCACCTGACAAAAAGAACAAAGTATTGTTTGTTTCATATCAAGTTAATGGAACTATGGGAAGAAGAGTTTTAGATGGATCTAAGCAAGTTACTATGCTAGGTAAAGAAGGAAAAGTAGAAGTTGTTTCAGTAAATTGTAGTGTTGAAAAATTAGATGGATTCAGCGGACATAGTGATTATAATCAACTAATGTCTTTTGTTCAAAGATTAAGACCAAAACTTCGTAGAGTACTTGTAAATCATGGTGAACGAAGAAAATCCGAAAACTTGGCAATGAATATTAGAAGAATGTTTAGAGTTCCTGCACACTATCCTCAAGTTCAAGAAGCAATTAAACTATTTTAGATCGTATTCAGGTTTCCAGATTTTAATGCTAGATGGTGCAACAATAATTCTTTCTTCACCTAATCTTGCAATATCAGCACCTTCAGTTTTTGCAATAGAATACAATTCTTCAACAACTTTTCTGAGTTGTTCCACATCTTTTTGAGCCAATGGTGTTACTCTTAGAATTAGAATCATCTCTTTTTTGATGTCTTCTTTTATCGAATGTACATCACTAATATCTCGTATAGTAATGGCTTTCAAATACGTGGGATTTTCTTGTTTTTGCATCCTTGAGTAAAATGCGATCTACTCATTCAAAAACTCTTCCTTAGTTTTAACTAATTTTAATTTTTTTTGTGCCTAAATTCTAAATTTAATGTATGAATCTTCTTCAACAGACTGTGTAATGATTTCTTCATTTGAGTTATTCTTAGTGATAATAACTGATGCTTGTTTTCCTTTTGGTGCATCTGAATATCTCAAAGTAACTGATGATACAAGTCCTACATGTGCTTTGGTATTCTTTCCACGTAAAATTGAAACTGGTCCCATATGATCACGAGCCTGAAATAAAATATCTCCAGGTAATGCAATTGCCTTTATCATTTCATTTTCATCTTTATTTCTACCAACAACAAATTTAGTATGCTCATCTAATCTAAAGTGTCTTCCAATCTTTAACAAATCAATATCATTTATTGTAGGAGTTTCAGTATGTGCAAACAAATCTTTTGCACGCAATCCAAATGTTGGATCTGTTAAAAGACATCCTCCACCTGCATTTGGTGGATTTTCAATTCCATACTTTTTTGCCATATCTAATTGTGCTCTTCTAGTTCTCCCTCTAATCATTCCGAGGTTCTCTCTTTTGATCAATCCATTTTTCTCCGGATCTGTTTCTGGAAGTAATCCTGCAGATAATGGTCTTACAATTTTTCCAACAAGCCCTGATTCTTTTTCAATAGTCCTCAATGCTGGACCATGTTGACTCATTGGTCTTTGTCCTAACACCTCTCCTGAAATTATAAACTCAGCTCCAATCTCATCCATATGTTTTTTTGCAGCATTAAACATCATAGCTCTACAATCTATACACGGATTAAATCCAGCACCAATTCCATGTTTAGGATGTTTTAACATCTCGATATATTCATCACCAAGATAAACTGTTTTTAGATTTACATTAAGATCATCTGCTTTTTCTCTAATCTCAAAACCACAGCCTCTTCCACAATCAAAATCACAAAAAGGAGTCTTGATCGCAACGGCTGAAACTTCAAATCCTTGCTCTTGCATCATCCTAACTGCAAGCTGACTATCTAAGCCACCAGATAATAGAGCAACTACTTTCTTTTTTCCTTCTGTCACGATCATAAAAATTAAAAACCCAATATACAAACTTTACATCATACATAAATTGAGAAACGTTCTGATGTTTTTTTGTGAAGGAACGAAGAAAAAATCTTCTCAAATTTGCTCAAAAAATCAACTGTGATACATTAGTTACATTTGAGCCTGAAAATTTATTTTACATGACTGGATTCTGGGGAGAAGCTATTGGAATACTGGAAAAAGGAGCAAAAACTACTATAATTGCTCCAGAACTTGAAGTTGGTCGTGTCAAAGAAGAATCTGAAAATTGCGATGTAATTACAGCAGAACGAGGAATTGGTTTAATTTCCTCATTAACAAATATAATAAAAAAAAAGAAAGTTTGTACTGATTGCCAAAATTATTCAATAATGACATCTCTCAAAAAATCCATTCCTATGATAAAATCTTCTACCGAACCATTTTATAATTCCCGTATTGTTAAAGATGAAAAAGAGATCAATATTCTGAAAAAAGCCTCAAAAATAATTGATGAAATGTATGATATTTGTAACAAAAAAATGAAAGTAGGTCAAAAAGAATCTGAATTGCAAACAATCTTGATGTCATATGCAATAGGACAAAGCATGTTTGATACTGGATACAAATCAACGCTTAATCCACTGATTATAGCTGGGGGTCCTAATGGTTCATTACCTCATGCACAAGTAACTAACAGAAAATTCAAAAAAGGTGATCTTGTTGTAGTTGATCTTACTTTACGATACAAGGGATATGTTTCAGATGCAACTAGAACCTTTGCTATAGGAAAAATATCCCCTCAGGAAAAACAAATTTATGAAATTGTAAAAGAATCACAAAAACTTGGATTAAAAGCTGTTAAACCAAATAAAGATTGTAAAGATATAGATTTTGCATGTAGAAAATACATTGAAGAACATAACTATGGAAAATACTTTATTCATTCAACAGGTCATGGTATAGGACTTGAGGTTCATGAGTTACCAACCATTTCTTACAGAAGCGATACAAAATTAAAAAAAAATATGGCAATTACAGTAGAGCCTGGAATTTATATACCTAACAAATTTGGGGTTAGGATTGAAGATTCTTTAATTGTTAAAGATAAACCAATTATTTTGCATAAATTTACAAAAGATCTAATCACTATCTAATCATAATAGTCTACTACATCAATCACATGCTTCGCATTTGCATTTTTAGCCTTGATTTCTTTTGTATCTGAATTTATATCCCAAATAAACTCCATACTTCCCTTATAGGATTCAAATGTTAAAATCACTTCATGTATATTTTGTGTTGCTTCTGCAATACTTGAAACAACCAGATTTACTTTTGTTTTTTTATTATTGAATATTTTTTCATCTGGATATTCTGCAGTAATTTGTTGAGTTACCGCATCTACTACAGTCAGTCCTTTATTATTAGGACCATTATATGACATTAAAGTTTTAACAATTTGTTTTTGATCATCAGTTAAATTATTTGGGAAACTACTTTGTAAATCACCTTTTGTTAATTCTGGAATTACAAAAATCACAAACAAAGCAATTATGCCAAGATAAATTGGAGCTCTTTTCTTTAGAAATGCCTTAAATTCTGATTTTTTTGGTTTTTCTTCTTCTTTTTTATTATCTTTATTCATTTTTGTTACTTATCTAGTATTTTGCAGTTAAAATTAAAACTTGCCAAGGAAATACTATAATTCCATTTTTTTTAGTGAATGGAATGGTATTTTGTTTTATTACTTGCTTCAATTCTTTTCTTTTGGATATATCTAATGAATTTAATTTATCCTTGAGCGGTTTGGCAATATATTTTAGATAATTTCTCCAATAATCCTCAAACCTTCCTGGACTATAACTAAAAGTAAAATCCTTTATTGAAATTTTTGAGAATCCTGCTTTTCTAATCTCATTACCTAATGCATTTTTTGTTCCAAATCTATCCATGTTAGGTGAACCAGGCGGTACATAATCTGGAATATACTCTGTTATGGCATCTGAAATATTACTAAAAAATGGAACTTTATCCTTATGTCCATGTACAGATATACCAAGCGTCCCTGTTTTTTTGAGGCTATTTCTGATGTTTTTTAATACTTTTTGGGCATTAGGGAAAAAAAATAATGCATATTGACATGTTATAATGTCAAACTCCTGAGAAAAATTAAATTTTTCAGCATCAATATTTATAAAATTTAAATTTGTTTTTACATCGTTCCATTTTTTTGCAATTTTAATTGCAATTATTGATGTATCTGCACCTACAACATATCCCGTGTTACCAACTTTATCCCTGATTTTTTTTGTAACTACTCCAGTACCACATGCAAGATCTAAAACACTATCACCCTTACTTACATTAACTAGTTGAACTAATTTAGAAGTGCTTTGAAATGGGCCCTCATTAACACTTGCCCATCTTTTATGATACCTTGGTGCAATTTCATTCCATATTTTCATATTTCTTTGCTTATACTCTGTATGATCCAATTTAACTACACCTTTGTCATTTTATGATATATTTTATGTAATCTCTTTAAAATCAGATTGAATAATTCTTCCTGTTTCATGAAAATATCTATGTTCTATCTCTTCTAGTTTTTCTAACATTTTTTTATTTTGTACTTTTTGCATTTTTAATTTGATTTCTTTATATTCTACAATAAGTTTTCTAATATCAGATTTTTTCATTTTAAATTTTTTAATCGTTTTTCTATTTCTTTTCTAATTAATTTTGCAATTTTTTCTTTTTTCATCCATCCTGACGAAATTATTTTATGTGAATCTATAATCAATACTTCATTACTTTCTGAATTTTTCTTATATCTTATTGAGCCTATATCATTTGCAACAATCATATCTGCATTTGATTCATTTATTTTTTTCTTAGCTAATACAATTAACTTGTCCTTTGAGATGTTTGCTTCTGCTTTAAAACCAACCAAAAAAATATTCTTTTGATATTTTTTAATATGATCAATAATTTTTGGTGTTTTTTTGAGGCTAATTTTTATTATATTGTTTGTACTTTTTATTTTGTTTTTACTAGGATTTTCAGGAGTGTAATCTGATATTGCAGCAGCCATTATTACTATGTCTAATTTTTTACTCATTTCTTTTTTTACAGCATTAAACATCTCTTCACTTGTAGAAATTTTAATTATTTTTGCACCATTTGGAGGTTTTTCAGTTCCAGGACCATAAATTAAAGTAACTTTAGCCCCAGAAGAAATTAGTTCTGATGCTAATAGTATACCTGTTTTACCTGAACTTTGATTTGTAATTAAACGAACAGGATCAATATATTCAACTGTTGGCCCTGCTGTCAATAACACTTTTTTATTTTTTAAAACAGATGAATATCCAAATTTTCTTAGTACATATTCTAAAACATCTTCTGGTTCTGATGCTTTTGCTTTTCCCTCAATAATTTGAGGTGACATAAATTCAATTTTATTTTTTAAAAATTTGATATTCTTTTTTACAGCTGCATTATCATACATAGATTCATGCATTGCAAGACTCATTAAAATTGGAATTTTTGAACCAAATCCAACTGTAAGAACAGTTGATATCGGTGTATCATCAATACCATTTGCTAATTTTCCAAGGGTATTCGCAGTAGCTGGATAAACTATGATTAAATCTGAACTATTATAATCTGCTAATCTTATGTGTTCTAAATCCCCTGTTAACTTTGTTATGACTTTATTTCCTGTAGCCCATTTGAAATAATCTGGTTGCACAAGTTTTGTTACCGCATCACTTGTAACACATGTCACATCTGCACCGTGTCTCATCAGTAATCTTGCTAATTCAATTGCTTTGTATGCCGCAACACTTCCTGCAATACAAAGCACAATTTTTCTCTCAGAGAGTTCAACACCATGAGAACCTACAATATCTAATGAGGGATGATCTTTTTTCACTGTCTTTTTCTTTTTAACTGCCAATCTACTCTCGTAATTTTCTAAATTCGTCATTATCCATTGAAAACCAATTTTCTTGGGCAGGAAACGTGCCTGATTCTACATCATTTTTATAATTTTCAAGTGCCTTTACAATATCTTCACTTAAATTCAAATATCTTTTTGCAAATTTTGGTTTAATCTTTTCAAACATACCAAGTAAATCTTGAACAACTAATATTTGACCATCACAACCAACACCTGATCCAATTCCAATAGTAGGTACACTAATAATTTCAGAAATTACTTGTGCAATTTCATGACTTACCATTTCTAATACAATACTGAAAACTCCTGCCTCTTGAAGTTCTTTTGCATCTTCAATTAATTTAATTGCAGTATCTCTAGTTCTTCCTTGAACTTTGTATCCTTCAGATAACATTGTTGTTTGAGGCTGTAAACCAATATGTCCCATTACTGGAATTCCGACATCTACTATTGCATTAATTGTTTCAGACATAGAAATCCCACCTTCAAGTTTCACTGCATCAGCACCTGCTTTTATTAGCCTTCCTGAATTTTTAATTGCATCTTCAATACTTGCTTGATATGACATAAATGGTAAATCTGCAACTAATAATGAATTTTTTCTTGCTCTGCTAACTGCTTCTGTAAACATACACATTTGATCCATTGTTACAGGAGTAGTATTTTCATAGCCAAGCATTACCATTCCTGCACTATCTCCAACCAGTAGTATATCTATTCCAGATTTATCACACAATGATGCAAGTGTATAGTCATAACTTGTAATTGCTGAAATCTTTTTTCCATCTTTTTTCTTTTTAATAATATCGTAAACTGATTTATGCAATATGTGATCTCCTTGTTAAATGATCTCTAATTTCAATAATACTATCTGAAAGATTTTTTTTGTTATTAAATTCATCCATAATTTCTTTTAGTATTTTTTTATTTCTCTTTGATAATTTTTTACATGACAAAGTTAACAAATCCATTGCTCGTGTAACATTATCTACTATTGTTATGTTGGCAGTTTGTGAAGTCCTTGAAAGTGGATTTAGATCAAATGTTATTACTTTTTTTCCAGCTTTTCTTAATGCCATGGTTCTATCACCATCTTCTAATGGAACAATTACTACATCTGCTGTAAAAATCCCATTTTTATCAACAATTCTTCTTGCCGAATCCAGTCCCGGTAATTTTATTGATGAATTACGATTTATACCTAAAATCTCCTTTGCACCGCTTTTTTTGAGGACTTTTACGATACATTGTTTTCGTTTTTCACTGGAATAAAATAGATTTACTTCAATTTTTGCCTTTGATATGTTGGCAAGTTTAACTATTTCTTTTGGGCATAATGCTGCAATATTACCATTTACCGAGATTATAGGCGAATTTGCCAAAAGAATTTGTGCAGCAGCAGCTTTAATTGCTTTTTTTGCAGCCTTTCTTGTTTTTTCACCAAGTAAATAATCAAAAGCTTCTCCTCTACCGTGTGCTAAAAGACCTTCTTTAGCTACTAATCCATTTTCAAATCCTACAACAAGTTTTTCTCTAATAAAAAGAGATTTTGCCCTAGGATGAGATTTTGGAATTAAAGACATCAACGATCAGTTAATTGTTAAGTAGTCTTGCACCATGATCATCTAATTTTGATCTTATGATTATTCCTTCAGAATATTTTTCCAAAATTTGTAAAACCTGTTTTTCTTTTTCTTTTGGTATCATTGTAAATACAGTTTCACCAAATAATGCAACACCGCATTTTATTCCATTTGAAGATAATTCTTCAATTAAATTCTTCATTCTTACAGTCATTACTTGAACATATTTTGCAAATTCTAAAGACATATCCTGAAAATGTTCATAATTCTTTGATTCTAGTAATTTATTTACCATTTTTCCACCTAGACCGTTAATTTGAGAAAGACGTTCTTTGATGAATTTATTTGTAGAAATTGGTGAAAAACAAATCATAATTATAGAAATATCACCCATGTTAATTTTTTCTACTTTACCTATTCCAGGTGCTCCTGGTTTAACTCTAATTTCAAATCCTCCATGATATGATGCCAAAACATCACCTAATCCTGTCTTACAATTTATTTCAGCATTATGTGCAATCTGACCAATGATTGTCTGATCTAATTTTGTTTTAAGAACATAATCAAGTGCATATGATAATGATAATGCAACAGCACTACTAGAACCTAAACCATATCCTACTGGTACAGTTATCTCATGTTGAATATTAAAAAACATATTTTCAAAATTTCCCAACTTTAAAAATTCATTTAATACATACTCTGAAACATCTGTTTTATCAGACTGATACCCAGTAGTAGTAATTTTAAAGTTGGAATTTTGATCAACTCTAGGTAAAATATCTACATGGGTAGTAACTCCCTCTTTAATAGAAAATCCTGCTCCCATAGAACCTAATTCTTCGGAATTTTTTTGATTGTTATTCTCTAAGTAAGCCTTGAAAAAACCTGTTATGTGTGCAGGACAAAATGCTGTTGCCTTCATTGATTTTAGTATAAACTTAACATAAAATATAAGAATATGGATTAAATAACTTATACTAGTATAAATTGGTTAAATTCATTCGACGCCTACAAAGAATTGGAAGTAGTATCTTAGTTTCATTACCTAAAGAATGGGTAGTTGCTAACAATCTAGACAAAAGTAGTCAGGTTGAATTAGAAACTGGAGAAGATACAATCTCAATTTCTGCAAATAAAGAAATGCGTCCTACGAAAGAACTTGTAATCTCTTATCCATTACCAAAAGATGAAAACATTGTAGCTGACATAACAGGTGCTTATCTTTTAGGATATGATATAATTCACATAACTTCAAAATCAATCATTCCTGGTGAGAACAGAGAGCAAATTAGAAACTCAATGAGACGATTAGTTGGAATGGAGATTATTGAAGAAGATGCTTCAAATATCAACATGCAATTTCTTTTAGATGCTACAACACTAAATCCAGAAAAAATTCTAAAAAGAATGAGCTCTATTGCTCTAGGAATGTATGACGATGTATCAAATGGGTTAATTTTAGATGATAAATCAAATTTGCAAACATTATCAAAAAGAGATGTGGAAGTCAATAGACAATATTTTCTTTTGGTACGTTTGATTAGAAGTACACTTGTTGATAAAAGATTAGCTAATGTATTTAATTTAGAAAATATTGATATCTTAGATTACAGAGTAGCTGCGAACCTTTTAGAAAATGCAGGAGATACAATAGTAGAACTTGCTAATTTTATTTACAATTCTTCATTATCTAACGAACATTTAAAAAAAATATTTGATGTAGTAAAAGATTTCAATGTTCTTGGAGAAAAATCTATTAATGCTTTTACTAAACCAGATAGGCGTTTAGCTATAGAATCTATATCATCACATAAAAAATATCAAGAAAATCTTTCTAAATTAAGAAGTACTATAGGAAATAAAAAACAAATCCCCATTGATCTTCTTGATCTTGTTTACATGTTTGAACGAATTGCTAAATCTTGGGCAGATGTAGTGGATCTTGTAAAACCAATATATAATAAATAATTAATTTAATTTCTTTTTAGCAGCATATGTCAATACTGCACAAATTGTTTTTGAATCTTGAATTTTTCCATTTTTTATCATCGAAATTAATTTTTTAAGATCTATTTTAACAACAGATAATATTTCATCTTCATCTAGTTTCAAATCTGCAATTTTCTTTAATCCTGAGGCAACAAAGCAGTGAATTATTTCAGTATTGTAGCCTATAGATGGATAGTACGAAATCAAAGGAGTCATTTTTTTAGCTCTATACCCAGTTTCCTCTTCTAATTCTCTAAAGGCACATTTTCTTGGATCTTCTTTTTTTTCTAACGTACCTGCAGGAATTTCTATTACATACCCATGAGGAAATCTATGTTGTTTTACAAGAATCACTTTATTATTTTCATCAAATGCTAACATTGCAGCCGCTCCTCTATGTTCAATCGTTTCTCTTTTTACTCTTCTACCCTCAATTTTTACATCATAAACACTAAGACCCAAAATTTTACCTTCATAGATCTTCTTTTTCATAATGTGTTCTAAATTTAGTTCTTATTTAATTTGTTTGATATAAAAGATGGAGTGTGGGAGATTTTTTAGCATCATTAATAGCTCTCTCTAACCATTTTAATGGAAAAGATATTTTTTTTGGAATGAATAAATCTGCAGACTTTACGTTATCCATATTTCTTACTCTTTGAGTTAATTCATCCATTTCAAATATGTCTCTACTGTACATAAACAATACAATTTGATTTTTTGCAATAAACGGTATCTGCATAAATGATTCAGAAAACTCATTATTCATTTTTCTTAATGTTTCTCTAAGATCTCCATCAATCCAAGCAAGTATAGCATGAGGAATAAATTTTTCAATTTTTGTTGGATCATAAACTAATGTAAACTGAATTCCTTCATTTTCTTGTAACTTGTCAATACATCTAGTGACAGTTTTTGTAGATAATCCAATATCCTTTGATATTTTTTCAATTTTTTCTATTGGTTCTTTTATTAATTGCTCCAAAATTTCTAAATCTGTTTTAGTTAAATTAGAATTAAATCCTGGATTCTCTGCTTCAAAAATAGATAACACTCTAACATCTTTCATTAATTTATTTGCAAGTATAATTTTTTGCTGTGAATTTTCTTTTATTACTATACTGCAAACTGTAATTCCACCTACACATGGTACAACAAAAAATGGTTCTCCAACTAAACTAATTTGTTCTAAAATCTCTTTGATATTTTGACCTGAGACTACAATATACAAAACACCAAGTCCCAAGACTGGTGGTTCAACTTTTATGGTGAACTTTTCAATTATTTTCATATCCTGCATTTTTTTAATTCGTGCTCTAACTGCACCACCAGATATCCCTAATTCTTTTCCAATTTGTCTATCTGATTCCCTGCAATTATTCAAGAGCCTGCTTAAAATTTTGATATCTAAATTGTCCAATTTCTCACCTAAATCAACCTCATAACAATTAGATTCATCCAATAAAATATAAAATTGTCTATAATATTAGCCCTATACATAAAATACATTAAATATTAGACTATTTTTAATCTTCTTATAATGTACCAATTGCGTTTGGCAAAAAGAATGTTGTTTAACAAAAAAGGAAGTCTCATTGGTGCAGTATTAGCTGTAACGATTGGAATTTTGGTAATTCACGTAAATTTTGTAATTTTTCAGGGATTATTTGATGCAATTGTTCGTGACATCTCAAATTATAGAAATGGTGATGTCTTAGTTACTGACGAGGAAAGTTATATCACTAAATCTGATAAATCATTAGTTAGTTGGTTTGAGAGAATTCCATATGTAAAAGCAGCTACTCCCAGGTTGTCTTCTACAGCATCAATTAACATGACAAAATCTGGTACCTTACATGAAAAAACAAGAATTCCTATTGTTGGAGTTGATCCATTAAATGATATTAGAACTTCTACTGTTCATGAAACAGTTTCTGATGGACAATATGTTTATTCTAGAAATTCAATTGTATTAGGTTCTAATGTTGCAAGAGATCTTGGTGATGCACAAGTAGGAGATAGCATTAAATTAAAAATTGTAGATAGATACGGACAAGATCAAATAAGAAGATTTGTAGTTACTGGAATTGCAAAATCTCCAGGAGGACAAGGTTTTGATTATAGTGTAGTTGTTCATATTGATACTTTACGTGATATGATGAATAGACACGGTGAATCAAGTTCAGTTATGGTAAAACTAAATGATCCGTCTAAAGCCAATGATGTAAAAAATTTCTTTTTAGTTGCTTTTCCAAATGATGATTTTAAAGCAGAAACTATAGAGGAATCTGCTGAAGAACAATTAGCTGGATTTAGATCTGGTATTGCAATGATAAATATGATTGGATATTTTGGAATGATGTCATCTGCTTTTGCTATTGTTACAATTCAAATGATGTTAGTTAATGGAAAAACTAGGGAAATAGGTATAATGAGATCAATAGGTGCTACAAGAAAAGATATTTTAATAATTTTTATTTTTCAAGGAATGATAATTGGTGCAATAGGTGCTGGTGTTGGAACCGCTGCAGGATTGGGTTATACATTTTATGCAAAGGAAACAAAGATGTCGTTCAATAATAGTCTCCCTCTAGAAGTTAGCTACAATTGGGAAAAAATTATTCAGACTGCAATACTTTCATTTATTCTAGCTATAATTGCTTCATTATATCCATCATATAGAGCGACTAAATTATTACCAGTGGAGGCAATGAGAACTGTCTAAAGTACTTGAAATTAGTAATTTGAGTAAAATTTACGGCGAGGGAGAAAACAAAGTAACTGCCCTAGATAATGTATCATTTTCAATAGAAAAAGGAGAGTTTGTATTAATTGTAGGTAGTTCCGGTTCAGGAAAATCTACATTACTTAACATGATAGGATTATTAGATCATCCAACAATTGGTAAGGTCTTCATTGATGGAACAGATACAACAAATTTAACAGATGATAAAATCTCATCATTTAGAAACAAAAAATTAGGATTCATCTTTCAATTCTCAAATCTTTTAACAGATCTTACTGTACTTGAAAATGTATTATTGCCAAGAGAAATTGCAGGAACTATTAATTCTGCAGAAAAAAATGCAAGAGAATTACTAAAAGCAGTTGGATTATCTGATCAAATGAACAAAAGAGCGAATAAAATTTCTGGTGGACAAGCACAAAGAGCAGCAATTGCTAGAGGATTGATAAATAATCCTGCAATTGTTTTAGCTGATGAACCAACTGGAAATTTAGATTCTGTTACATCTGCAAAAATAGTTGATTTGATGAAAACAATGGCAAAAAACCTGAATCAAACATTTATTGTTGTTACTCACGACAGACAACATTTTGGAGATGTTGACAGAGTTATTACAATTAAAGATGGAAAAGCATTTGAAGGAAATGCTTCTTCTGAGATGGAGGTTTTAGTATGATAAATTATAAAATTTTATTTTCATTAATGCTACTACTTATAATTCCATTAGCTATCCATGACTCATTTGCACAAATTACATCAGGAGGTTTTGGAAAATCTCCATTTGAAAGAGACTTTGGAGATGTAAAATTACTTGATGCCTATTTTGGAACTGCTAATGAAAAAATTGAAATTGATCCTGGTGATACCAATGTACCATTTACAGTAGTATTTGCCAATGTAGGAACACAAGACATTACTGGAATCAAAGGACAACTATCACTCCCACTAGGATTTTCCCCAACTGATGGTTCTGGCTCACTAATTATGGCTGATGCTACTTCTAACTCATTGGCCGGTGACAATTTCTACCTTACATTTTATGTTAATATAGATAAAAATATGAAAATTAAACAATATCCGGGTTCTGTTAAAGTTGATTATTCAAGATTAAGAGAATCTGGAATAAGATCATCTTTTTCTGATTTTAACTTTAAAGTTACAGGAAATAGTATAATCAATGTTAAAGCATTAAACCCATTTCTTAATTCTTTAAAAACAAATTATGTTACAATTGAGATTTCAAATGATGGAACTGCACCACTCTCAAGTGTGAATATTGTAGCTACAAATACTCAAACAGAACTTTCAGCAACTTCAACATCAACTACAAATATAGAAAACGTAGTAATTTTAGAATCAAATTGGAATGTTGGAAACATTGAACCAAAATCTTCCAAATCTCTCACTGCTACAGTATACGTTCCACAAAACCTTCAACAAGATACTCTACGAATTCCACTGACAATTAAATATTATAACGCACATGGTGATTTACAAACAGTTTCCAAAATTGTTGATTTTTACATTAAAGGATTGATTGATCTAACAGTTTATGATGTTAATGTGATTGAATTATCTGGTACACAAATGGTTGTTGGGGAAATAATTAATGAAGGAAATGAAAAAGCCTTATTTGGTTTTATAACTCTTGAACCATTAAATAATTCAAACATAAAAAAACAAACTCAATTTATTGATGAAATAGACACTGACTCCCCAGTACCATTTAACATTCCATTAGAATTTGATAGCAAACCACAATATGGAGAACATGATATTCAACTTACTGTAAGATACAAAGATAGTGTTAGAGATGAATTGTTTGTTACACATAATGCAACAATATTTGTAAAAGAACCACCAAAAACTGAATCTGGAAATAATCTACAATTCATTATTATTCCAATAGTGATCGTAATAGCAATAGGAATCTATATCATGCGTAGGCGTAAAAAATCAAAAATTCAAGCTAATTAATAATCAATTTTTAAATTACAAATCATAAAAAACTAAAATTATGCAAATTCATCAAAAATTAACATTTATCGGTGTGATCTTGCTTGTTGTCACATATGTGATTTACAATTATCATAAAATCGATGGCTCTGTAATTGGATTCAATTATGCTTACATTACTGGAATTTCTATGTTGATAGTGTTTATCACAAGTTTTGTATTATTTGGTAAAGGCAGAATAAAAGAATCAAAATCAAAAAAATGAATTTTCAATAAACATGTATAATATACTAATTTTTTAGTATAATTAAGATTATAAGCAAATAATGGATCTTGCGTTTATGCCAAGAGATGAAATTGAAGTTCCCAAAGAATTACGTGAATTTATGCTTGAAGGAGCAAAAGAAACTACACTTGGACAAAAAAATGGCGCAAAAAGACAATTTCGATATGGTAATTTACATATTAGAGAATATGATGATAAATTTCTAGTTCATACTGATAAAATTGATCCTAGAAAAGATCCACTAGGCCACTTAATTTACGATGCTCCAGAAGTTCTAATTGGACTATCCTGTTTAATTCTTGGTGGTTCAAAAATAGCAAAAACATTTCTAAATAATAACAAATCAAAAAAATCTACTATAACAGCTACCGTTCTCTCTTCTATTGTAGCAGGATACGTAGGATACATTGCAACCAAAAAAATTAAAAATTATTTAGAATAAAATGTCTACTACAAGAACTATTCAAGTATTTATCAAACTACTTCCTTCAATTTTTGCACTACGAAAAGATAGAAGAAAGTGGGTAAAAACTGAAGGTAAAGATATTGATTTAGAAAAATATCGAAAGAATGCACGTAAGGTTCTAAACACTTTCATTTCATTAGGACCTGTTTATATAAAATTAGGACAATGGCTTTCATCACGAGCGGATATTTTACCCCAACCATATTTGGAAGAGCTTTCTAAACTACAAGACAATGTTCCATCAGCTCCATTTGATCAAGTAAAACCAATAATTGAACATGATATAGGACTAATCAAAGAAAAATTTGATTATATTGATCCAAATCCTATATCTGGTGCATCTCTAGGTCAGGTTTACAGAGGAAGAATCTCTGGTCAAGAAATTGTTGTTAAAGTAAAAAGACCTGGAATTGAAAAAATTGTTGAAGAGGATCTCCAAGTCTTAAAAAAAATTCTTCCTATAGCATTACGATTTGTTGATCCAAACTTACGTTATTCTGCAAAGGCTATACTTTCTCAATTTATTGAAACAATTCACGAAGAGATGGATTACACTATTGAATCATCAAATCTTAAAAAAATCAAACATGATATGATGAAAAACAATATGGTAATTCCATCAGTTTACGATGAATATTCTTCAAAAAATATACTTACAATGGAATACATTCCTGGTATTAAAATTACTAATGTTGAAGCGCTTAACGAAAAGGGAATTGATAGACAGAAACTAGTCATCGATGTTCATAAAGTATTTTTTACTATGCTCTTACGACACTCATTATTTCATGCAGATCCCCATCCTGGAAACATATCAGTAACTGATGACGGAAAACTCATTCTTTATGACTACGGAATGGTTGGAAAATTGGATAATGAAACCAGATTAAGATTAATCAGACTTTATCTTGCACTAGTTGAGAAAGATCCTCCAAGAACTGTAAATGCAATGGCTGATCTTGGAATGTTGACTCCTGATTTTAACAGAACAGTAATTGAAAAAGGAATTGAATTAGCTGTTGGAGCCATGCATGGAAAAAAACCTGATGAAATGGAAGTACAAAGTTTAATGGAACTTGCAAATAAGACAATGAGTAAATTTCCATTTATTCTCCCAAAAAATCTAGCATTATACATGAGAATGGCATCTATCATAGAAGGTATTTACAAAACACATAAAGTCGATTTTAAATTTGTTAAAGTATTAAGAGAAATTTTAGAAGAAGAAAATTTGATTAAAGATGCATATATTGAAGAACTAAAATATTCTTTTCAAAGATTTGCAAAATCTATCGATGCAACTATTTCAATTGCACCAGAATTAAAAAAATTTATTGATGAAAATAGATCAATCCAACTTTTAAATGCTAAACAAAAATCAAACATTTTACTTTCCGGAAGTATTCTTTCATCTGCAATCTTTGTAGGTTCTTCTATTTTGTATACATCTAATGAAAATATGGGAATAATTGGAATGTTAGGTTCTTTGGTAATAATGAGTATTTTTGTAATCTTTAGAAAACATTGATTATTCTATTGAAATATCTTTTCCGTGTTTTTTAACAGGAATCATAACTGTTAACACACCGTTTTCATATTTTGCAGAATTTATTTCTTCATCTTTTATGTCAACTGGTAATCGTATTTTTTTATCTATAATGTTAGGTCTTTGATTACAAATTATACTGTGATCTTTTTTATCAGAAATATCTTTACATGCTTGAATGGTAAGAATATTTCCTTCAAGTGATAATTTAATATCATTTTTTGTAAATCCTGGTAAGTCAATTAATAATGTTAATTTATCCTTATCAAAATACATATCCACTGGTGGTAAAACAAATTCATAAAACTCTCTTGATTTATTTCCAATCTCTTTTATCATTTCTTTTGTCAATGATTTAGCTATTCCCATTTTGAAATAAATATTTGATTTTTGGTTATAAACTTTGATTGACTTAAATTTTTTAGATGAACCTTAATCAATTTCTATACTATCACGGAAATTTCTGGCATTGACATGCCTCCATAACCTGGATCAATCTTTTGTTTTGGATTCAATGAAGTATCATGATGACATGCTTTGTTACATACAGGACAAAATTTTCTATCAAGCACAATACACTGACAAATATGGTTTTTCACATATGCTTGTGCAGCCTGATTCCATTCACCCGTTCCATTACAATATACACAAATATTTGATGAAATTGAGCCTAATCCTTTACAAAAATCACATCTATCATCTTTCATGTCCATTATGAACCTCTAACTTTATTTTTGAATCAATATATTTGAAGAGATTATGTTCTAACGACTAAATAAATTGGATTTTTTACTTTAATGCCGAATCCGTTTATGATGATTATTCTTGAACATTTATGGTAATTATTATCATCTTGATAGGATTTAGCTAAGTTTGTTATACACACTTGAACGCAATTTACAAAATATTCATTGAGCTATTTGGGTAAGTTTCTTTAACATATTTCAGCGTATTTTTTGAGATCGTTGTTTCATTTTCATTTTATATTTTACTAGAAAACTTTACTGATTCAGTTTTACTAGAATTTAGTAAAATCATGAATAAAATTTTGAAAATAGAGTCAAATCTACTGATTTAGACGTAGATTTTACTAGTAAAATTAATGAATTTACTCATGAGATTTTTTTAGATAATGAGAAAAATTTACTAGTATGATGAAAAGTTTTCATTTTGTTTTAGTGTTTTTTTCTATTGCAAGATCTATGCTGGATTTAACGTATGTATCCAAATGAACATACCAAGTGGGATAAACTCCCTGTGGTTCTCCATGCGCCTTATATTCTAATTTTTCAGGTGCAGTTGATTTCAAAAATTCACTATGTATTTTTGTCAATCTCTTGAGTTCTTTTTTAGTCAATCTTTTTGTAAAAAGTTCTATAGGATTTGGAATTGAACCATCTAATTTTCTTTCAATTTTGATTAAATTGTTTTCTAATACGCTATACAATACAATAAACATCTCTTCTAAGAATGTTTGATATGATTCTAAGGCTTTTTGTGAAAATGGTATCACTGTCATCTCTTCTCCGATGTTTTCTTTTGAAGTCAATGCAAGAGATGTAAAATCAAATTTTTTCTTCAACACAGAATCATTTGTCGGAATTGGAAGTCCTAAAAGTATTGGAAATCCCGCATGTTTGTATCTTCTAAATACTTGGATATGACTACGCCAAAAAACACTAGCTTTGACAAGAAAATATCTCATCGAATGAATATTTTTTTGTATAATCGAGGAGAGAAAGTCTTTATCAGATTCATCATAATTTAATTTTCTTGGATTAACATATCCTAAAACTAATCGTATATCTTCATCTTTGAGTTCATCAATATGTAAATAAAATTTAGATATGATTACTCCTAAATCATCATCTCCTTTTCGATCTAGATATTCGTAGTAATTCCATTCATTATTTTTAAAAGCTGTAAAAAGTGTGGCTATATCTTCAATTAGTAACATTAAATGTGAAATAGTGCCAATCTGAAGTAAGCCTAATTTTTGTTTGTTATTGAGATCAAATTTTCTTTCTTTTTCAATTTGTTTTGGATTGTATGTTTTTAGATTATCATTAATTTGATCTAAGAAGAATTTTACGATTCCTACTCTTGCAGGCATTCCATGTCTATGATATTCTTGAAGAAAATATAGCCTCATATTTTCGATATTATCATCAGACACTTTTCATATTACTACAATGTAGAATATTAATTTGATAACATATTGTTTTAATTTTCAAAAAATGGAATTGGTTAATTAACTTTTTAATGACTCTAATTCTTTTAGAATCTCATCAACGGATGGATTTTGACCTAGTTTGATACATGTTAAGTTATTTTCTTGACAACCTCCATAGTTTTCTGAATCCTCGGTAATTAAGATCATTTTATTTTCTTCAACATATTTTAAAACGGAATAGTCATATTGTAGTGATTTGCCAGTGAGACGAAGCTTTTTTACACTTTGTGTTTTGTAACCCTTTTTTGATAATTCTTCGTCTTTTCCATCATACATCTCATCAAAAAGTATCACCTGTCTTGATATGTTTGATTTATAATTGTAATTTTCAAACCCGTCCAACTTTAATCTCTTAATTCTTAGATATGGTACACCTAAACCCAAAAAGATTATTGCAATTCCAATGTACAAAATTATCTGGACAAAAATATTGATATTATTTCTATTTTCTTCTGGTAACGGTATTTCAGAAAATAATGACATCATTGTTAATCCAAGGGTAACTACTATCGCACCTAATGCGATAGAACCTGTAGCAACAATTTGAATCCAAGATAATTCTTTTTGAAATTTTTCACTATTCACGTTTAGAATCATTGTTGATGGGTATGATTCATTATTTAACAAAATCTATTTGGTTAATAAAGCAAAAATTATTCCAAAAAAAAAAAGATCATATGTGCCTAGGTGAATTCTTTTTTCAATTCATCATATTCTTCTTTTGTGATTTCTCCTTTAGCAAGTCTTTCTTTGAGAATTCCTAGATTTTTTACATCATCGTTTTGTGAATTGATGCCTTTCTCATGAAAATGTTCCATGTGATATCTAATTCCATCTAATGAATCAGATTCTGAACCGCAAATCTTGCAATAGTATCCCCTGTGTCTTGGTTCTCCAGACGATACAGCACCGTAAATCAATGAACCAATTCCAATCACTATCAAAACTACAGAACCTATCTGCATTATTGACGCCATCTGACATCTTTGAGCGATATCTCCGCTGAATGCTCTTCCTAGCTGTCCAATAAAACTTCCACAGTCAGACATTGATTGTTGCATGCTAAAATAAACAATCACACCAATTATCATCAAAATTATTCCAGCTATAAATCCCCCAACTTTCAACTTAAAAGAACAAACCATTACTGGTATTTCTATTAGATCCTATTTTCTGCCTGCTCAAGTACTGTCTGTGTTGCCTTTTCCTGCTTGCTGAAGATATCCGTATTTTGGTAATGTAATAATATTTTCAAGTGTACAAGAACATATTAGATTTTTCTGAACCAAATAGAAATAATATTAAATGAAAATAATTATTCCATTATTACTTGGAAGAAGACAAAGCTGAATCTGGTTTAGCATGGGGTTTCGAGATAGAAAGTCTTGTTTTAGAAATATTAGAAATGGAGGAAGTTGATGAGATTTATGAAAATGATCTTGTTGAGATTTTATTTCAAAGAAAAGAATTACAACCATTATTAGCTCAATTTGTAGAACGTGTGCAACAATATCCTGAATTAGCCAAAGAATATGGATGGAAAAATACAGATTTTCCAAAAACAGCTAAAGAAGAATTAAGGGTATTGTTAAAAGATGTCACGGATGGTAATTGGCATGCTGTTCCTACAAATGGATTTGGAGCACATAGAAAATTAAGCAGATGGCTTATTCGTGATGGAGATATAGAATACATTACAATTAGACGAGTAAAAGATGAGTCTAATAACATCAAAAGATCATAATCTGCCAAAAAATAATAATTAGAAAAAATCAGGAGTAATTCTATTTCCAATATATTTTACAATATCATTAAACAATGGGTTTTAGTAATTGAAATTTTTGAAATTGCGGTTTAAATTCACCAGTTATTGTAATAAATCCACAATTAGAACATTTTCTACCATCAAAAGTTCTTTTCTCTGCAAGTCTATAGTTTTTTGTTCTTCTTTGTGTACATCCAGTAGGGCAATTTCGTAGTTTTGTTTTGAATTGAGTAGGTAATTTTACTTGTTTCACAAAGTATTGTTTAATTTTTTGTTAAGAAGTAAGTGGTAATGGTGTAATTACCTAGTATTGCGATACAGTAGAATATCTTTCAAACCCAGATTCATATATTGCTGAATTCATCAATAGTGAACGAATATTTTTTTCAATATCCACTAAAGGAATTCCCATATTGTCTGAAATTTCTAGGGTGGATTGATCGGGATTATCTCTCAAATATGTCCAAATACGTCTTTCAGTGATTGACATAGTTGCAGATGCTGGGATCTCATCATATCCCCACAATTCTTGAATTTCCATAACGTTTTCCAAGTTCTTAATGTAAATTTGAGATGCATTTTCTATCTCATCTGTAGATAGCGTATCTAAGGAATTAGAACGACCGATAGACATGGCGAGATTATGAATTGAAAGTGGTTTACCCTTATGCCCAAGATCTAGAAATTGCTCATTTCCTGTTCTTTTTGAAAATGCATCATAGTCATTTGCAAGTTTTGTGATTTTATTTCTATTATGTAAAATACCATGATTGAAAACATCAAGTGAAACAGTTGGTGCTGACAATCTTGTAGCTAAAATAAATTTAGAAATAGATAGATCCACATCATACGATACACGAGTTCTTTCTACATGTTCTTCCAATACAATTGGGTAATCAGACTTTACCATTCCCCTTGCATCAAAATTAAAGGGCCCCATGGTATTTTGAAGTAAGGTAATAGAACATTCATCTGTGTTTTGTGGAATTCTGTCTAGTTTTACGTCTACTTTTTTTGGAATGTTTTCTATATTTGCTACATTGTTATCCCAACCAAATTTTGGTAAATTTGCTTTAATTCCTAATTCAGGTACTGGAAAAGAAAGAGACTTGTTTTTAGTAAAATCTGCTGGGATAAATCTATTCAAATCTCTTAGAAACATATCCAAAGCATTTTTCTTTGAATAACTTGCAAATGTCAACGTGAATCCTCCTGTTCTCTCAGTCATTGTTGTAGGAGAACTAACAAAACTTTGAGATATCAACGCTTTTGTGGTACCTCGAATATTTCTCCATTTTTCAAATAAAATATCAACAAAATCTTTTGTAGATATGTCAGGTTTTATTTTTCCAAAATCCTGCTTTGTTTTGACAATATCTGATACTACCAGAACTTTCTCAAGTTTCTTTTTGAGTATATCCACTTTCCAATTTCCACGTATAGTAGAATATTGATTTAGATCAGGATAATTTAGTCCATCTTCTACTTTACAAATTATCCTTCCATTTGGTGTAGTTGTTGTAGGCAATAGGAGAAAATATGGTGGTCTACACCAAGCAACATATCCTGTGATTTCAACATGTTCTCGTTTTCTGGCTTCAGCAAAATGTTGCATCTGGTCTAACTCATATTTTGTAAATTCAATGCCATGTTCTCTTTCAAAAAATCTTACTGTAGAATACTGATACTTTGGTCTAGGGGCAGGTAAAAATGACATCATTATAAATACTCGTCTTCATCTTTAATGACTTCCTCCTCCTCTTGAATAATCATTTCACCATAAGGGGAACGTTGAATATTTTGTAAAGAGTCAGTTAGTTTTCTTTGAGATTTTATAATTTCAATCAAAGTTGCAGTATCAAGTTCTTCTAATTGTAAATAATGTAATTCTAACAAGTCCAAGTTCTCAAAATCTTTTTCATCCATAATTCTAATCCATTTTTTATCATAAGTTCCTGATGTAATGGATCGATCAATTCTATTCACTATTTTGTTAGATCAATTGATCCTATTAATTTCGATTTATTAGTGGGAATTAGACCAGAAGATCACATGTTATCAACAGGCATGTGGGTGGAAAAATATCGCCCAACAAAGACTTCAAGAAAACAATATAATTCAGTAATTTAAGAAAAAATATTGAAAGAGTCAGTATTTTCGCCAGATATTTTTCAAGAACTAGCATATGTAATTCAAGATATTCCGATAGTAGGCTTTAAAATTCAAACCATACATAATGCATCTATACTTGATTCTGAATTTGGAATTTCTAAAGATGAAAGTATAGAATTTTTGAAAAAAATTGGATACGATACAGATAGTATTAGCGTAAGAAAACTAGTGCAGTTATTTACAAAGCTTTTGATGGATGATAGATGGGGCTATCTCATCATAGAGCAAATTTATACAAAGTTAAGGAAGGTAAATCCATCATATCCAATAGAATACCTGCTTTTTGATTATTGTTTAGCTGAGTTAAATGAAGATTATACAGATGCCCTGCTGTATCTAGCCCATGCTTATCACATACTTGATTTAGACAATTCATTTTACTTATTGTTAGGTACGCTTGCAAAAGAAGAACTTGCAAAAGATAACGATGTTAAAGAATTTGTGACTGCTCTAGCAAGATTGAGTATGCCAGTTAGTGCATCAAGCCATAAGGAACTATTTGGTGAGACATACGTAAAACGGTTTGATATTTTGGATGATATGTGGCAGAAATTAGGAAAAAAGTATTAGATACAAAAAAGTGCAAAATAAGACATCATTTATGCGTAAAATCGTGTCCTAAATTCCTCCATGTATGGCTCATATTTTTTCATTTATGGATTCCATTTTACCTCCATCTATGATGATAGTCAGTACATTCCCATTTAGGATCATAACTAGTTACATTACATCCACCCAAAACAATTTCTTTCCTGTTTAATTCTTCTTCAAGTGATCCCATATCCGCGGGAAGTCCCCAAAAGATTTTGGCAATGTTTTTGCTATTACATGACGGACAATTTTTTGACATGTTTTTCCTGTTCTATCCTCCCCAGTATTTATCAAATGTTATTTTCAGAGGGACATTAAACGGAATTGCTTCTCTGATAATTCTATCAAAATAATCTTCAGCATTTGGGATTTTATTTAATTCATCCTTGTCAATCATAACCCCCAAAACTTGATCTTGTTCATACAGCCCCATCACTTTGATTGGAATGTCTGACAATCTCAAGATTTCCATGCCAACATACAATCTCTCAATCAAAGGTCTGTTATTGTAAAAAGACGCAAGCTCAATCAAATCTCGCTCTGAGAAATTCGATATGGTGTTAGGCTTTACACATGCTGGCTTGTTGTCAAAAATTAGATTTGGAGTATCGTCATGCATTAAAACCAAAAGAAGATCCTCCTTACACCATGTATCCTGTGCATGTATTCCTGCCTTGTACTGCTTCAATGGGGTTGCGCCATGATCAATTATCGATATTCCATAAACGCCCTCAGAGCCTGCATTAAAGCCGTATACTCCCATCACTGTTGGAACAAATGATGTGGTAATCATCTTAGACCCTACACATTCATTGACAGTACCGTTTACTACATTAGAATATGCGAATTTGCCAGAATTTGCAGAAAACATAACAGAATACTCTTCTTCTTTCATGTCTCTGTTGTTTACATTATAGTACATGTCAATTGGTTTTCCAGTAAAGAATGTCTTTGACTGTTCATCTTGCGTCAAGAAAAAGCCATATTCTAAACCTCTGTAATTTGCAAGAAACTCTTCTGAAGTGCAATTGGGTTTCGCGACTCGAGAGTAAAAAGAAACTTCATAGTTGTTGTCAGTGCCTGCAAGTAGGAACAGCCCCCTGTCACCTATCTCATATGATGGACAAGGAGTGCCTATATGTCCTTTATTTGGATTACATCCAGTTGCCAAGACAGATTTAGACATTCCAAAAGAGTCTGGCTTTTTTACCACATCTTCAATTTCTATTGTAAACACAGGTGCTTTGCCATTGATTATTTTTACATCAGTTACTGTTCCAAGAAGGATCATGTCAAATTCATCAAGTACTTCCTGAGCAGTCATTGGCATGACAAGACCATACGCAAACGATGGAAAAATAACAGTGAAAACAATTGCAAGCAATATCAGAAATTTGGTTTTCATTTTAATTCATTTTCATCCATTATAGGATAGGTTTGTTTGTAATTATTGTAAATAGATTTTAAATCTTGAAAATCAGGGCATGCTTTTTCCACATATTCAAATATCAAAACTTTGTGTTTGTACACTGTTTCATTTTCTGCAATAGACATTTCAGCACTACGAGATAACTCGTTAATGTCTTTGTAGAGTCGTAAACAAACCAATTCTTTTGATTCAGCAAAGGTTTGCAAGACAATCAGAGATGTCAGGAGGGAAATAATTCCAACAAGAATTATTATTAAAAATCTAATTTTCATTTTCTAAATCCTTTTTGTCAAGTGAATCAAATTGAGATTGATCAAGTGGAAAGCACCAATCAGGATTGTACAAATGCTCCAACAATGGTTCTAGTTCATGAATCGATAAGGAGATTGGACCACCACATTCAATCATGTAAGGTACTAGTTTTCCATCATAATCCAAGTTGATTGCTAATTTCTTGGTTCGAATTGGTTCGTAACGACCTGAATCTTGTTCTATAAATCCAGATTCAGAATATGTTACCGTATACCATTCTTTGTCTATGCTGATTTCTGCGTTAGGATACAAAGACAAGAAATACTGAACAGAGTCCAGCTTTTTTGTGCCTTCAATGAATGCATCATCATCAAGTACATCAACCTGCATCTTCATCCATCTACGTTCAATCAGCTTGAGTTTTGTCTCCTCTTTTACACACACAGGAGAATCGTCGTACTTTAGAATCAAAATCAAATCATTCCTACAAGGAATCTCTTCAGGAGATATGCCTTCCTTTACAAATTTTAGTGGAGGCATTAAGAAATTGATAGGTATGGCATTATCCCCAAAATCCCTTCCCACGTGAAGTGAAAAAGAAGTCCCCGTAAAGTCGGAAATCTTTCCTTCCTCCTTCCACACCCCAACCAAGCTAACATCGTATTTGCTAGAATGTGCGTTATCAGACACATGAATTGTTATGTTAAGTATTTGGTCGGTTCCATCAAGTTTAAGCTGGTTGGGCTCCAGTTGGATGCTTGTTCCATGTGGGAATTTGATGGGACCAATCTGATCGTTGCCAATTGTGGTATGAAAATCAACTGTGGTTCCTGAGTTACTTGATTTTATGAGTATTGGAAATGTGACCGACTCTCCGTTGTCTACCTTGATGTTTGCCTTGCCACCCTCAACGTAAAAGTAAAGATCATTGTACTCTATCTCTTCTGCAAGGTTGAATGAAAATGGTGAAATTGATCTTGCATCTGCAAACAAAAACACAGATACAAACAATAAAACAAACATAACTAGCAATACAATTTTCATTTTCTTTTTCTCCAAACAACAATACTTGGAATTATTATTACTATAGCTGCAGGGATAATTATGGTTCCTAGATTGTATTGAGTAAAAATATTGTAATCTTCTCTATAATGTTCTAGTTGACCATTCTCATCTTCATATGAATATTCACTAAAGCCAGTAATTTGTTTTGTACTGCACATATTAGTTGTACCACGTATTCCATCTCCATCATACATAAAGACCTGATAGGTTTCACCAACATTGTAATTAACTGCACAACTACTAAGATTAGTCTGTTTAATCATGTATTCATCAGTAAACGAAATTCCTTTTTGTGGAAAAGTAATATCAAAATAAATTTCTTCATAGACATCATTTTTTATGATTTTTGTTACGGTTCCCTGAAATGCAGAACTTGATTCCATCAAAGTTCGTAAATAGTCAGGATATCCATCGCAAGAACAAGCATATGCATTATGAGGAATAAATGAAATCAATGGCAAAAAACTAAGTAAGATTAAAAACCTAGTTTTCATTTTTTACATCATCATTTGTTTGAATACATAGTATCATATTCTTTGATAATTATCAGGCTAATTTCACAATAATTTGTGTTGCTGTGATTATCTCAGAATTTTTGTCATATGCTACAACATAAAGGAGTGCATCGCCATTAGCAAAAGCAGTGACATTGCTTAGAACCAGCAAGTTTTCAGTTGTAGTATCTGACAAGTTTGGCATGCAGCTCACACAACCAACTTCATAGTATGATGCGCCATTATCCTTCCATGAAATCTCAACTGTTGCAAATGTACCATCAAATTCAATTACATCTGCATTTACTTTTTGCAAAGGTTGTGCAAGTACATCATATGTAAAATAAGGCAACATAATCAAACCTGCAATTACAAACAAGAATAATTTAGAATTCATTTTTCTGTGAAACTCCAGTTTATGTTTCCATCATGGGTTTTTAATTCATAGGTTCCAATGCCGGTACAGTAATCCATTAAAGGAAATACCTGATTTTCCCATGCGGCATCAAAAGTAGTGGTTTCACGTGTGAATAGTTTTGATCGTTCTTCTTTTGTGTAATTATCTGCAACTCTTTGGCAGTTATCAATGTCTAGTACAGGAAGAAGAGAGTCTTTGTAAATCAAGGGAGAGCCAGGTGCAGGAAGTATGTTATGATGAACACCGTCAATAATGATGTCTTGTGATTGTTCATAATTTGGACCAAGTTGTACATAGGTTGTTTGAGAGTTATCAAATGCACACGCATCAATTTCAAAGTATACCTGCTTTCCATCCTTTATTTCATACCAATATTGTAAACGAGGCATGTCAGTCAAATATAATGAACGATCCACATGCGTGAAAACCCCTTGGTTTAATTCCACAAGTGAAACTGTATCATCATGTCGCTGCTTTAGAGATTCGACAATATCTTTCCTCATTTCATGAGTTACAGGGTATCCGCAAAGATCTTCATAATTATTAGCATCTAAATTTGCAAAATACCCCTCAGCATTATTCTGATAGTATGTTGAAAAACCAAATGTATTATGAGCAACAGATCCAGCATCATATGATGCAGTTATTGTGTAAATACCACTTTGTTGCCATAACGGTCCCAAGGCTTTAAGATGATGTGAAAAAGTTCCATCGGGGGATAATTGTACCTGTGCAATATCAACTAGTTCATCTTCAAAACCAACTTGGATGAGAACAGGGGATTTTTGCAGGTCTGTTTTTTCAGAAGCCCAGACACTACCAGTAATCACAATATCATCACCTGAAAAATAAAAACTATCAGATGGATCAACTGCTATTTCAATTATGGGAGCGTAATTTTCAGAATCATGTTTTACTTCTGTAAGGTTGTTGCCAACCCATCCTCTTTGGACTAGTTTTTGAATTGTATCATCAAACACACATACGGCTTTGCCATAGTTTGGCTTTATCACAAATTTATGTTCTGGACTACACCCGTTTAGTGCAGCATCAGAGTATTCTTTGAAAATTATAAATTCCGTAGTTTGACGATCCTTGATTAGTTTTCCATCAATTTCATATACAAAATGGATGAAAAACTTGCCAGTATTTTTGAAAAAATATGACTGATTAGTTACAAAATTGGAATTGGCATCCGCTGTACCTGTATGCTTTTTGTCATCCCAGTAATTTCCACTGTCTATATCTTCAAAGACAAACTCTATTGATGCAGATACAGGATAATCATGCGGATTTTGTATATGAGCGCCAAGTGATACTGCTGTTCCAACTTTACCATATGAAACACTATGTGTATCGTCAATGGGGTTGGCAAATGCAGGGTTAAAAACAAAAATCAAACTTGAAAATAAAACAAACCCTAATAGAATTTTAGAATTCATTTCAACCATGCCATTCTAAAAACTTTGAATTTTATCTTTTAAGTTTTTCGTATCTTTTATCACTTTTGAGGAATATAGCATTTTCATATAATATGCAAAAGGAACTTTGAATAAATGGGGTTAACTGTATACAAATACAGCCAAAATTATCAAAAATATAGTTTTCATTTTCTTTTTCTCCAATAAACTAATGAAACAATTCCTATGACTAAGATTATTACAGTTAAGAGTGGAATAAGAATTAAGTATTTGATGTAAATGCCATCACGATAGGATCCTGTGTCATTACAAGGTTCCCACCATTCCATTGTGTCTGCTGCACACATTGCTGAAACATTAGAAATAACCAAAGGAAAGAATGTAAATGTAATAATTATCAAAAGTATGGCTTTCATTTTCTAATCTGCTAGTACAATCACTTTGCCAACTTTCCAAGGATGGGGTTCTCCATGGTATGGATAGACACCTGTTTCATTAAACATCACATAAGCACTCTCTCCTGGATTTATCACTCCTGTTGACCAACCAGAAGAGTCAGAAGTGAGGGTAGAGGGAAAGTCATCTTGATTTCTCCACATAACAGTGCTGTTTTTCCCCAAAACTACGGTAATCTCCTCTGGAATTAGATGGAATTGGTTTTCAGGACTTGCCGAACCGTATGGTATTATCACAATTGCAGGTGCAGAACGCTTTTCACACTCAAAATCCTTCAAGTATCTAAGGATAAAACTCTCAGGGACATCGTTCTGGTGTTCTCTTTGAAAATAGCAATTAAAATCAATATGATCAAGTTCATAATTTTCATCAAAAAACAGCTTCATCCTAACTTTAAAGCCCTCATCGCTTCCAGTCACATATGAGATGTGATCATCTCTGATCTCCTCTATTGTATCAGGATACTTTTCATAAAATGCTACAACTTCAGGCAAATCACTGTAGCGTTCCAACAGGGATTCTTTTGTGGCAGGATCCAAAATTATTTCTTCAAAGTGAACAAGCTTCCAGCCTAATTTTTTGGCAGCATCCAAGGAGACACATGCAAGTTTTTTGTTTGTTCTCTCAGATAGGAAATGGTCGCTTTTTTTGCACAAAACATTGTCGATAGGAACTTGATTTTGGAGCTGCTGTTTTAGTAACGGTCTTTCTATTACAACTAGATCATATTGTGGCGCGATTACACCTACAAGAGAATCATCAGGCGAGATTACCTTGGCAGTAATTTCAAACTCGCCAACATATTCTGGAGTCCAACTAAAGCCACTACCTAAACCCTTGAAGGATTCAAGCGTAGTAGAACCTTCAATTTTTTGTAAAATGTTATCTTTAGTCTTGTTCTTGTCTATTAATTTCACAAATTCTTCAATGTCCTGAGGTTTTTCTGATTCATTCTGATATTCAAACCAAAACCAATACTTTTTACCAACATATAGTTGATGCACCATGTTTTCATAATCCTCAGAATCAAACATGCCAAATTCAATAATTTTGATCTCTGTAAGTACTGAAGTCTCGGTTAATCCTGTTTCTGCAAATACAGGCATACCAAATCCAACCAAAATTAATAATATAATAAAATATTTCATTATCTCATTGTATGCATGATATGAAATTCATAAAATATTCTATAATTTTGCATGTCTTTTAATCCACCAAAGCCCCGCGTTTTATTGCCTCATTAATTGATATCGGAAAATTCTTTGCATTTGAAAAATCAGTATTTGATAGATTGGCAGTTATTGGAAAATCAGCGTTTTTTAAATTCGCATTTTGTAAATTAGCTAGAGTCAGATCAGCGCTTCTAAAAGAAGCTCCCTCCAAGTTAGAGTCTTGCAAGTTTGCCCCGTGAAGATTTGCTCCCCACAATCTAGTGTATGACAAGTCTGCGCCTTTCAAATCCGAGCCCTGTAAATTGGCGTTTGACAAGTCCGCATTACCAATGTTTGCGCCTTTGAGGGTTGCATTATGCAAGTTTGCCCCTGGTAGTGATATATGTTCAAGATTTATCCCGTCAAGATTCATTCCTGCAGCGTCAACTCTTTCTAGCAAAACAAATGCCACTAGTTCTGTTCTTATCTCGTTGAATTCTGCCACATTGCCGCTTTCCAAGAGTCCTGTCAATTCCAATAATTTTTCACGTACAAGTTCATCTGAGAGTATCTTGGAGTTTGTCCATCCGCGCTCTCTTAATTTTTCAATTGAATCTGGTTTTACACATACAGGAGTACCATCAGTTTTCAATATTGTTTGAAGGGATTCATTGCACTGGATTTTATCTATTCTTGCACCTGCATTGAATTGTTTTCTTGGGGAGATGTGTTCTGATTTTGAAATATTTGTTATATTGTCTTTTGATTTTTGTTCAGATAGAACAGATTCATTATTTTTATGCGCTACTGCATCAAGCACATGTTGTTTGCTGAGCTCAAAATTTTCATGGTTTGTGTCAGTTGGGGACACCAAAATGTTACTGAATTGGATCTTTCCAACAGTCACGTCATCTTCGCCATTAACGATGATTGGAACAATAGCTTGCAGTCCACATGTATCTGCGCTTATCCAGTCATCTTCTGAATCAAATGCTCGGATAAACAGTTGATATTCGCCATTGGATTTGATTCCTACTGGAACAACATAATCACTGCCAAATAATGCGGCAAATTTTTTCTCTATATCAGGCGATACAATTCCATCTTTGTTTGTATTGCTGTTTGCTTCAATAGCTAAACCTAAGGTAGAATAATCAGAGTATGCATCTGGGCTGTATATTGCGCCCATTCTATCAGAACCGTCTTGATTCTTTAGAATTATGTGAAATGATAAATCCTTGGCATATGCTTTATCTTTTTCATTCCACAAGCCAATAATCATCTGCAAGTCTTTTATTGTCTCTTCTCCACCTATTCTGACAAATAACGAATCATACTCTGGATACTGAGCATGTTGATTTTTCTCAACATATTGATAATTAATTTTTGGAGTAATGTCGCATTTGAAATTTTCTGGAATTTTGTCATACTGTAAAGTTCCGACAAAACTATTTACAGAATCTTGTTTTGGCTCAATCCAAACCTCATTATCGGAACTTTCAATGACTGTAGATTCTGCAGATGAAATTTCATGCTGTTTAATTATTTTTGAGACGGTATCAGGAGACGGCTTTATATCCCCAACAAACTCTAGATAATATCCAAATGCATCAGGACTAGATGCTGGATTGACAATTGTCTGAAGCAATTCTCCAGTCGTAATGTCAAATATGTATGCGCCACCTGCTTGTACATCATTTGTCATTTTATTATCATCACCCACAGCAAGTCTGTTTCCAGATACTGCAAGTGAGATACCAAATTCATTTGAGTAAAATCCTGATTTTGGAGTTTGTTGTGGGCTATGTATTGTGTTTAACAATTTACCATCTGAGTCAAAAACATACACAGAACCCTCATCAAACACTCCATCCCCAATTGCACTAATCACAATCTTGTCTCCAGCAAAAAGTGCAGATCTTCCAAACATATCACCTTCATTTGGATTTGGATTTTTTATGGTCTTTAGTAGATTATCTGAATTTACATCAAACAGATACGCCTCCCCAACATTTTCATCACCATTAACAGATGCAGTAGCAGATGTTACCAACAATTTGTTTTCTGAAATGTCAAGTATAGAGCCAAACTTTGCATTTGTTGAAGGATTTGGATTTTTTATGGTCTTTAGTAGATTACCTGAATTTACATCATAGATTGATACGATCCCTGCATAGGTATAATCACCTACTACCTTGTTAGGAATTCCAATTATGATTTTATCTTCCAAAGATGCAAGTGATGTTCCAAAGTTATCAGAGTCAACAGGATTTGTATTTTCTATTGTAGATAGCAAATTTCCTACATCATCGTATATGTAGACTGTTCCTGCTGCATATACGCCGTTTATGTCATGATTTGGATTTCCAATCACTATTTTGTTTCCAGCATAAGTAACAGATGAACCAAACGTGCCACCAACATAGTCCTTGACTGTGTTTGGTTGTGGATTTGAAATGGTTTTAATCAAAGAGCCAGTTGTACCGTCAAAAATTGATACTGCGCCTTCTTGTTTTAGTGGTCCAGCATCAGACTTTATGTTAGTGTTTACCCTGGATGGAGTTGATAGAATTAACTTGTTGTTTTTGTAGAGGATGTCTCCACTAAATTGTCCTAAAACTTTCTCCTCAGGGCTGTCTAGAACTCTGATCAAAGTATAATTTGCATCATAAATGTAAACTGTACCAGTAGAAATTCCATCGGTATGTCCATTAATACTTACTACTGCCAAATCTTGATTGGTATTAACTTGCGCAAAGATTGTTTGGGGTGTAGTGCTAACAGTAATTCCAAAAATCATGATTGTTAATAGTATGAAAATATGAAATTTCAATAATTTGGATCAAAAAAAGCTAGTTGATATGTATTACTATTCTTAAACTAGTGCAATAATTACGATCAAGAAATCATTGAATAATTTCATTTAGTACAATTAAAGTATTCTAAAATTTTATTAAATTCAATGAATCTAACATTATGGAAGCTGGATGACCAATAAATCTAGACATTAGCAGTTGATTGTTCTCTGACCAAGATATCCTATTCCACAGGAGAATAATCTATCTGGCTTCCAAAATCAAATTCTGATAATTGAAACGCGAGACAGATAATGATTAGTCATTTGTTTTGAATTTCTATAGTTTGTTTCTTCCAACTCAATGAGATTCCAAGGGCTACAAGATAAATTATAATTCCCAGACTCATCGCATAAGATGCACCAAGAATTATTCCAAGTATTACTGATGCCACTGCTCCAAACACAGAAAATGCTCCGTTAATTGCCCACATCCATGGTATGTGATTTGCAAAATTGGATTTGAGAACTCTCATTCCTGTAGGTAACGGAATACCCATCAAAAATCCTATTGGGAATAACAATCCTACGCTGATTGCAACCTTGGTTACAAAGTTTTCAGCAATTACAGAATAGATCATATCAGGAAGTAATACTACATACACTAATCCGATTGCAACAATTCCTAGTATTGCCCAAGTGAGATTTTTTGTTCCATTTTTAATCATTTTAGCACTTATCAAACTACCTATTCCACTTGAAAGCAACATCGTGAAAAGCAAAATTGCAAATGTCATTGTAGGATTTCCTAAGAGAAGAATCAGTTTTTGCAGTAACGCTAATTCAATTAGGATAAACCCTGATCCCAATGCAGCAAAATAAATTACAACGCTAGATATGGCCAGTTCTGATTTTTTCTCTGATGATCTTAGCCAAATAAATGGGATTACAAGAAAAGCACCCACTATGATTATAGATATGTACAATAAAGTTTCCAAAATTGATGGAAGTGGTTTTTCAAAAGATAAGAAAAATGGACTGTCATCTGTTACGGGATGAAC
>JAIOOR010000026.1 GCA_021414365.1 Nitrosarchaeum sp. | reverse complement strand
TTTCACATCAGTATTACTTTGAAATCATAATCTGTTTTTTAATAATTTTCCATCAATCAGAATTAATTTTCATAGTTATGACATCTGTTTTGGCTGAATGATGTTGATTTGATATCATGCTAATCATCTTAACTACACTGTCAAAATCGCCTGGTTTTTCTACTATTAACGCAGCTCCTGATTCTTTAAATTTATCAAATAGACCGGAATCTGCACTACCTGTAAACATGATAATTTTAGCATCAGGGTTTATTTTTAAAATATTTTTGAGTCCATACAATCCATCATAGTTCGGCATTGAATAATCCATTATCACAGCATCTGGAGAATATCTTTGATACAGTTCTACTGCTTCTTTTCCATTGGAACCAGTAGCCAAAACATCAATCGATCTGAGTGCAAGAAACTCTGAAAATACTTCGATTAAATCCGAACAATCATCAATTAGAATTACGCTTGGATTCATGAGTATATTATGAAAAAATTACATTAAGTATCCCTGTTTCAACAAAATAAACAATCACAGTTATTGTAAAACAGACTCAAAAAATCCCAAGAGGAGTCATAAAAAACACAGTATTCATTTTGAGAATAATCAAGTTAATAATTCTGAATCTAGGTCAAAAATATTATTTATTTTACAATGACTTTGCCTGTCATCCAAGGATGCAGCATGCAATAGTAATCATATTCACCAGGATTCTCAAATGTAAACTCCCATGTGTTCTTTGGTGTGATCATTCCTGAATCAAATATTCCATCTGATGTTGCATCTTTTCCACTGGTGACAGTGTGTGCAGCAGAATCAGTGTTTGTCCAGACTATGGTCTCTCCGGAATCAATTTCAGCTTGATAAGGAAGAAAGCATTCATTGGTGCTTTCACACCCAGGTGAAGATGCGCCTTGAGCAATTGTTACCTCTAGTGGACCAGAACGTCTCTCAGTTGGTTCAGATGGTGTTGTCTCTGGAGTTGGTGCTGGTTCAACTTTGGATTCATCAACTGGTGGAGTTGGCTCTACAGATGGAGTTGGCTCTACTGGCGGTGTCTGTACAACTGGTGGTGATTCAACTGGTGCAGTTGGATTTGGCTCACCTACTGCAATGTTGAGTTCATTGAACTTTTCATGTACAATGATTTCTCCGGTCATCCAAGGATGAACCATGCAAAAGTAAGGATATGTTCCTGCTTTATCAAATGTAAATTCAAAAGTATTTCCAGACATAAACAAACTAGAATCAAATGTACCGTCAGGTGTTACATCTTTTCCACTTGTAACAGTGTGTGCTGCAGTATCATCATTTTTCCACATGACAGTGTCATCAACTTGAATCTCTACTGAATCAGGAGAAAAGCAAGTAGACGTAGTCTCACAGCCAGGTGATGATACACCTTTTGGAATTGAAACAGTTACAGTCTTTGGTGCTATTGGCATTGCACCTATTGGTGAAGGCATCGTACCTTCAGCAGTAGCACTGACAGAGTAACTTACAGTAAATGGTGTGGTGTTTTTTGTGTGAATTGCAAGTGCGTTGCCAGAAAACTCCCAAGAACCCATAGAGTTTGCAGGATCAACAAATATCAATTCATAGACGGTTTTGCCATCAACACTCCAAGTCTTTGCAGGATGATCATCAGGACCTATTGGACCTTTTAGTGCAACTAGCTGAATTGGCTCGGATGCAGAATATGAAACGATTCCAGAATAAAGATCACTTGATGGTGCCAAGATAATTGCTAATTGATGTCCTTCATGTCCCATTCCTGGGTCTGTGACAGATGTTATTGTGCCAGTCTTGATAACATCAGAGACTGGAAGTTCGGTATAATCTACCATGTAATCAGCTGTAAACGGAGTTGTCTTTTTTGTGTGAATTGCAAGTGCATTTCCAGAAAACTTCCACTCGCCACTAGTATTATTTAGATTAACTAAAGTTAGGGCATATTTTGTTTTACCATCTGCAGTCCATACTGGTTGACCTTTCTCATCTCCTTCTTTTAGAGGACCGTGTAATGTCACTAGTTGAACTGTTTCAGATGCATCATAGTATAATGTTCCAGAATAAACTTTGTCAGATGGTGGCAAGATTAATGCAAGTTGGTGTGATTCATGTCCAATTCCCGGATCTTGTACAGATGTGATTCTAGTCCAACCTTCTTTGAGTGGTTTTTCAACAACGCATTCTCCAGTGTGAGCAGATTCAACTTTTGCAGCATTTAACATACACGAGTTTCCATAAGTGATTCCATCAACTCCACAGACTGGTGCATACTCTAGTGTACATGCAACTGGTTTTACTTTGGGTTCAATGATAAATCCAGGATCCATTGAAATAAACACCAAGCTAATTGCAACCAAGACACCAACTGCGGCAATAATTCCAACTGTGAAATTCATCTTATCCACCTGTTAGTTTTGCAAACTTTGCATTCTTGCTTAATTTTTCCATAAATTCAATATTTGATAATGCAACCACGGCAGACTCTACTACTGGTAAATCAGGGTCGTTTAATGCTTTTTCTAAAACTGCCTTTGCTTCCTTTGAGCCAATTACACCAAGGGCTATTGCTGCTTCGTGTCTTACAAACATGCTAGGGTCATGTAATGTGGCATCTGCTAGTGGCGGAATGCAACTTGAAAGGCACATCTGCCCCAAAGAGAAAGCAGCTTCGTGTCTTACCAATTCATTAGAGTCATTTTTTAAAACTTTAGCGACATGTGGAACTTTGTCTTCTCCGCCAAAATCTACTAAAATGCAAGTTGCTCTAGTCCTTACTACAAAATCCGGATGAGTCAAAAGTTTTACAAAATATGCAGTGTCTTTTTTTTCATACTTTGATTCCATCTCTGCAAAAAGACCTAGTCTGTCCTCAGTTACTGCCTGCATTTTGTTTTGAGGTTTTTTATATCCTATATTAGGTTACCCGAAATATTTACAACATTTTGCATATGCGTTATCTATTTAATAGAAAAAAAATCAATAATGAACAATGAGTGCAATAATAGGACAAAAAGCACCAAATTTTGCAGTATCTGAATGGGTTCAAGGCGCCCCTACAAACTTTGATCAGGAAAAAGATCACATTGTACTAGTAGAGGTATTTCAGGTAAATTGTCCTGGCTGCTTTATGCATGCACTACCAGAGGCAATTAGCATCTACAACAAATACAAAGATGACGGGGTGCGAGTAATCGGACTAGCAACAGCATTTGAGGATTATGACAAAAATACTTTGGACAATCTCAAGATGCTAGCAGAGACTGGCGAAGTAGTCGGAGATACAAAAGAAGCCCTATCAATGTACGGCCAATTAGAAAAAGGCAACAAACTATCATACAAGATACCATTTCCACTTGCAATGGACAAGCTAACAAAGACAGATGGAATGATTAGTGATGAAAAAGTTATGCAATTTATTTACGGACAAATTCCAGAGTTTGATTCTCAACCAGAAGATTATAGAAAACAGATCATTCAGCGAGTCAAAGATTACATGAAAACAAAAGAGTATTCTGCAGAGACATTTGAAAAGTTTGCTTTACAGGGAACACCATCTATGATTTTGGTAGATAGGAAGGGAGTTTTACGAAACGTGTCATTTGGGCAGTCAGGAAACGTCGAAGCAATGATTCAGAAATTGCTAAAAGAATAGAAATCTTTTCAGCACATCATGATTTTGTGTTTAATTTAACGAATAAAATAAAGAATTACAGACAAAGCTGCAACGATGCAAAATCCAGCTGTTAATGCAACTTTAGCATTATTCACATGTGTTATTTACACAAATAAAATAAAAACAAATCTAAATCAGATTTATGAACCCCAAAAGTTGCTATTAACAAGTGCAATCATTATTCCATAAAATGATACAATGCTTGCAGCTAAAAGTATTATCAACTTTGTAGATTTTTTCACAAATGTATCACAGCATAACAAAACTTAAGGATTTAGCAACCATATTTTTTTGCCCAGGTATTATTTGAAAACTCGCTGACAGAACAAAATTCTTTACTCAAGTATCCGTAACCAGATTCCACTAGTTGTTCATTTAGATTTTTTCCATTACAGTAAATCACTCCAAGAATTCTATCATAGCTTCCTTTTGTTTGTCCGTCATCTTCGTCCACTATTGCAGTAGAGCCAATAGGACACATACCATCAATGAAATCTTTAGCGATGATTCCTTCTGGGTCACTTAGTTCAGGTGCTGATGCTAATGCAAATCTAATTGATTGTTCGTCAACTTTGATGGTATCACCGTCAATTACTTCAGTTACGATTCCAGTGATACACCTGGCACTTCCAATACATTGCGGTAAATGCGGTTCTTCAATAACAGGCGTTTCATTTACTTTAGACTGAATTCCCGAATTGTATTGCTCAAAGGCAACCTGTGCTTGCCAAGTCACAATTTGTTGAAATCCAATCAAGGCGCCAATTACTGCGACTATAGAAATGGCTATTAGAATTACAGTGAAAAGTTTCAATAATTTTTTAAAATTTTTGTAAAACTTAAGGATTTAGAATAGTCTAACTTTGTATAATTTTTAAAAATAAAAAAAGGGTGGATTTTAGAAATAATCTGCAAATCCAATTAACAGAAGATTCTCAACTGATGATTGTTTTACACAGATAGCATCTCCAGTGGAAACTCTCATGAGTAATTCAAAACCTGTCTTGCAGATAACATCTGAAGGACCAATGCCATTGCTAACTTGCATATCTGGAGAATACTGATGACCGCCAATCATCTTCAAATCCTTCAACATCATTAGAGGTCTAAAGTTTTCATCAATCATGGAACTTTTCATCATGGAATCTTTCATCATGGTGTCATCTTTCATCATGGTGTCATCTTTCATGGAGTCTTGCATCATAGCTTGTACTTCTACGAAAGGACAGTTTACAATAAACCCGGCAAGAGCAGTTGAAATCATTTTGTCTTTTGCAAAACTTTGCAATTCTTCAATTGATTTAACAAATGATGAATCATCCGGATTTGCCCACGTAGCAGTTTGAATTCTCCACATTGGGCTGTAATATTGGCCTCCTACTGTTGTAGAACCAATACTAGCTTGAAATCCCATTGGACCGTTTCCATCCAATCCGTTTGTAAACACGTACAAATCAGATGAGGCAGATGTTGCAAGTGTTTCAGATGTTTTTGGAACATGTATTACACCAAGGGCTTGTGCAACATCAGGTGATGATGCATCTGTTGCGATATAGTAAACAGTATCACCGTTTGGTGCAATTCCTCTATGTGCAACAAAAGTCACAACTTTATTTTTGATGTCAATATCCAATACTTGACCTCCACCGTATGGTGTTTGATCAGTGAGATTTTTGTCTACTCTAATTGGCAAGTGACCATTTTTCCATTGAACAAATGGACAGTTTACAACCACTCCTGTATCTGCAATTGTTAACTCACCATTGTTTTTTGCATCCATTACAGACTGTTCTGATTTTAGTTCTCTTGGAATTGCATTATCATTCCATGTAACTGCGTGGACTAACCACAGAGGACTGTAATCAGGATTAGGAGGTTGAGAATCAGCTACTTGGGGTTGAAATCCAAATGCGCCAGAGCCTTTTATGCCATTGGTGAAAGCGTATATGTCTGCCAGCGATTCCTTTGGTGCGTTTTGCAATGAAGGAGTATATGCTACTCTGAATCCCGTAATATCAGTCAGGTGATCAGCTACATCTTTTACTGATGCCTCAGTAGAGATGTAATACACTTCATTTCCATCAGCATAACCCATAGTCAATGGAATTTTTAATGGAAGGTTGGTATCAGAAAGAGTCTGCATCTTTGCTTCTGCATTATACGTTGGAACAACGCCTAGTAGCAATATTCCAAGTACTAGTGATGTGATTTTTAGAATGTCACTGTGTATTGTTTTTATCATTGTAGCCTGATCATTAGAAAATTATTAAACCATTTATCCAAATCATACCATAGTTGAAATAAAATCAGCATTGAAATTTGTGAGTATAGTGTTTTGAAAAATTAGATTATGTAGATCTGAGTTTATTTTCTTTTATTCCAAAATTTGATCATAACTAGTATGCCAATTCCAAAAGTTAGATCTGTCAATCCAAACTGTAGCCAAAAATTAAAACCATCATCTGCAAAGGTGGTAAACCCCCAAAATACCATAGGCAATCCAGAAACGATCAGAATGATTCCAAAAATTACTCCTTTAAGATTCATTGTACTCATTTTTTCATATCAATATGAGATTAAGGGTGTTGTCATTTATCAAATTCAAAAATATGCCCATACTAAAAGTTTGGACTAGAACCTACTAAAGATTATTTAATTTCGTAAAGTCCATTTTCCTGACTTTGTGAATCACCACAACGGGTGCTACAAAATACATTCCCACATTAAGCAAAATCAGAGATATGCCATATCCAAGTACAGATACATCAGAATCCATATCTACATAATTCAAAATAGACAGGGAACTAATCAACGGTGTAAGAGTTATCTTTACTGTTTCTTTAAACATTGGAGATTCTCTTTCCCAGTCCGCTATTGTTGGACTAAATGAATAGTAGAATGCATTAAATGAATTCATAAATGAAGTGCCAGATTCTGTTTGAAGTAATTTCCCATCACGCAGTTCTCGTAATTGTTGTACTTGTGGTACCAGTTCACTACCATAAGTTGCAGTTGCAATTAAACATCCTCCACCTTTTTCTGGTGATTTGTTTTCAGTTGGCAATTCAGTTGGTTTAGATGTGACATTCATCTCATGTAGATATTCAGTTGCAATAATGTCGATCTTGGAATCACCTGCTCCTGTAAAGTTTAGTGTGATAAATGAAATGTCAGCATTGTCCTTTACTTTTGGAAAAAATTCTGTACCATTAATGAAAAAAGTAAAATTTCCACTCAAAAGATCTTTTGGCATATACATCTCTGCTAAATTATTTTCAAGACCACTGTTAATGTCAAGTGTCAAGCGTTTCTCCCCTGAATCAAATTCAAAATTTGTAATATCAAAATTTGCAACAGTTTCAATTTCAAATGAATATCCATCTGTCTTTACATCTAGGTTGTTTACCAGTCCAGTTCTATCAGATAGTGGAATACCATATGCTGGAATAAACACTAAAAGTAAAACAAGTGAAACAAATAATATCGTTTTCAAGTTATGCAGTTATTTGAGGAATTCTTTGTCGTAATTCTTTGTCTTGTGCAATTCGTTTATGCATTGGATCTGCCATTATTACTTCAAACCAATAATGCATACCGTCTTTGTAGACAAAGTATGAACCCAAAAGTTTCATGTTAGGATATCTTTCAAGAGCTCTTCTTGTTGCAACTGTTTTCATGTCGTCATCTGCCTTGATTCTTGTAACACCAAGATGCTTTGGTCTTCTACCAGCTACTGGTCGTTGTTTTCGCATACCACCAGTACCGACTCTCATTCTAACAACAACTATGCCCTGTTTTGCTTTGTAGCCTAATCTTCTGGCTCTTTGCAAACGACTTGGTCTATCTATTCTTGTAATGGCATTTTCTTTACGCCATTGAACTACTCTCTCCCTTATTTCAGGAGTGTTCTCTTGCCATAGTCTAATCCAAGTTTTGTCTTGTATGCTGGGCATATCGATTTTGATAAATTCCCCTTTAATAACTGAAATGCTATGATGATTATTTTGACTCTACGAAGATAATATCCACCAAATCACTATTACTTCGCTTAGTTACAGTATCTCTAGTAGCATTATGATAGTTTTGAAGATGAGCCTTTCTTGTCTTTATTCCATAGTTTCTGCATAATCTGCAAAAGTATGTTACTTGTCGTTGGGCTCTGGGCTTGGCATGCTCACTGGCAAGCACGGATTGCTGCATTATCACAATAAATCATAAAAACAATATTTTAATCTTGTCATAGTAATTACAACATGTAATAAAACATTAGAAAACAAAGCATGCATTTTAATGTAAAATACATAGGTCCGTCAGGAATTAAAATTTCTTTGAGGGGGCATTTTCAGCCACACACTCAAAGTTTAGTCTCCGCAGAAAACTCGATAATTGGGATTATGTCAAGTTATTAAAAAGCATTCCTGAGCATAGATTTGAGATTTTTATTATGCAATTGAAGAGTGCTGCCTATGGAGGCAAAATATTTCCTGCTCATCATTGTTCTAGGTGTTTTCAGTGTTGCGTTGCTGCCAAGTGTTTTTGCCACACCAACAGTGGATATCATAATGGAAAAAAGCACATACAAATACTGTGAGAAGTTATTTTACACAATTAAAGTCTCAGAGGTCACATGGGATTCCGCAATTATTCACATCAGAGACCAAACAGGTAAAAAAAGCAATGCCATTCCCATTCCAATAACTAACTTGGAGAATCCAATTCCTTCAGCATTTCCCTTTGAAGCAGACACATTTCCACTGGGAAAATATTTCATTGACATAGAGTATTCAGGTGCACAAAACAGTGCAGAATTTGATTTAGTTGATTCAGAAAATATATGCATTCCATTTGGGATGAAACAAATTGCATATAGTTGGGTCAATGAACAAATATCAGATGGGTTTTTCATAGATTCGATAAATAAATTTGTAGACAAGAACTTGATCACAGTACCAGATAAAATTAAAGAGAAAAATTTTGATGCAGTGCACATTCCAAAATGGGTAAAAAATACAGCAGGGTGGTGGCTAAGTGATGGAATTTCAGATGATGAATTCTCAAACGCAATTCAATATCTTATCAACAAAGGAATTATTGTAATTTAAAATATGAACAAATATTCAAAGATATCAATAGTTGCAATAATTGCCATAATAATTCCATTTGCATATTCTGCTATGAACATCTATGGTGCACAACAATTACACTATAGTTGGGGTGATCAAAAAAAATTTAGTTTTTTTGAATTATCAAATAACGGTAATGTGAAATTTTGCAATGCGATGCCATATTGGATGAGTTTTAAAAAATTTGAGATAAACACATTTTATGATTTGAACAGTATTGGAAAATTTACTGTGGAGCCACTTGTAATAAACCCATCATCGTATGCCGTTCAAAAAGGAACTTTTCATTCTGAAGATTTCACAGAGGCACAGTATTTGTTTATGCAGTTAGATTTTGAATTCAATGGCGGTGAAATTAGAGTAGACCCTAACAAGTTGTATACGCTGGTAAACATTGACACTCCAATCATAGGAGTGATTCCATATACGACAACTGTTCAATATTCAGGATTTGACTTGTACAATATTATGAATGACAAAAATTCAGATTGTAATTAGTTTTTGCTCTTACTTGCTTTTGACATTATAGCCAATACAACTCCAACAATTCCTGCAATAACAAAGGAAGCAACTACTGCAATAACTAACTGTGTTCCAGAACTTCTTTCAGGTCCAGTTTCAGTGACAGGTTCTGCAACACATGTACCGTCTTTTAGAACGGTTCCAGGTCCGCATCTTTCATCTAAAACACATACTCCATTTTTGAGTATTGTTCCAGGTCCGCATTCAGTTTTTGGTTTTTCAGTTGTTGGTGTTTCAGTTGTTGGTGTTTCAGTTGGTGTTTGCTCTGTTGGTGTTTCAGTTGGTGTTGGTTGAGTTTCTGATGTGCCAATAACAGAGCCAATAATTTCTACTTCTTGTGTTCCTGCAGGTAATTCTATACTCAGAGTTCTACTTTGAGAAGTAGTTTGAATTTCAGAGAATTTTGGCTCATCGCCGTCTGCTAATACAATAAAACTATCATCGCTTCCTTGAAATGTTGAATCAAAATAACTTCTATCTAGTGTAATTTCCAAAGTTCCTGGAGAGCCAGTGACATCAACATTAAGAATCAAAGATTTAAAGTCAAGATAGGCAGTAATCCCCAATACTGCGACACCATTTCCGACATATTGAACATTGTAAGATGTGCCACCTATATCGACTGAACTAGTCTCGGCATAAACAAATGCAGATGTAAGAATTGCAACAAGTATCAATCCTACAGATAGTATGATTAATGAACGAATACTAGGTAGATTTCTCCCTAGTCTTTCAGATTCGATAGTCATATCCAGTATTTTCTGCACGAAGATTACCTTTTAAACCAATCTTAAAAAGAATTAGACGAGATTTAATCACGTTTCAGTCAAGCTTTTTTTGGTTATTCGTAATTTGTGCGGAAAATTGGCTCAGATTACGCCTCGGAGAATTTGAATAATCTTCTCTCCAGTGATGTTGGCAGCCAAAGACTGTGCTTCTTTTGTCTGGGCACCAATGTGAGGTGTTAGAATTACATTGTCCAGTTCTGCCAGTTTGTTTCCTATTGCAGGTTCTTTTTCAAATACATCTAGTGCAGCCCCGCCCAAGTTGCCATTTTTGAGAGCATCATACAAAGCATCTTCATCAACTACACCTCCTCTTGAAGTGTTGATGATTTTTGCAGTCTTTTTCATTGTAGACATTTTTTGAGCATTAATCAAATGATATGTAGAGTCCAACAAAGGAACATGAATTGAGATGTAATCAGAGCTTTGCAGTAATGTATCCAGGTCAGCTTTCATCAGTCCTACTTCTTTTGCAAATTCCTCGTCAATTGGAACAACATCATACCCAATGATATTCATGTTTAGTGCTCTTGCGAGTCGTCCCAATCTTTTTCCAATATTTCCTAGTCCTATAATTCCAAGATATTTTCCTCGTAATTCTGTTCCCTTCAATTCATTTTTCAGCCATTTTCCGTTTCTAATCTCCCTATCTCCTCTTGCGGTTTGTCTTGCCAAAGACAACATGAATCCCAAAACAAGTTCTGCTACTGCATTCATTGCACCTTCTGCAGCATTGATTACACGAATGTTTTTTTCTTTGGCGGCAACTTGATCAACATTATCCAGTCCAACTCCAACGCGTGCAATAATTTTACACTTGTCAGCCTTTTCAATAATCTCTCTAGTCAGAGTAGTTCTGCTTCTAACAATTACAATGTTGAAACTAGAAATTTTTTCTTTAATTTGCTCAGGAGTGATTTTTGGCTCATATGAAACATTCAAGCCATTGTCTTGTAATATTTTATTTAAAACGGGATCTACTTCATCACATATCAAAACAGAATCATCAAATCCCATGCAAGTAAGAAAAAATCTATAGAATATAATTCATTAATAATTGAAAAATAGAAAAAGATAGGGTGTTACTACCTAAGGTATTGGTGGTAGTGTTGGTACAACGTCCCATAGGGCAAGTGCACCGTCTGCTATTTTTGCGGAAGCTACGTCATCAGTGTATAGACCGTGAACATTTACTGCTGGGTGTTTGATACTATTCATTCCCATTGGTGGTACAGCATCGCTTGGGTTACCCAATGCATAAGCATATGATGGTACTGGTGCTGGAATTACTCCTGCACTAACCAATCTTGGATTCAATCCAAATGGATCACCTGCTACAAATACTGAAGCGGCACCTGTGTAAATTGCTGCATAGTCGTGATTAACTGCCACGTAGACACCTGGTTCATCAAATACCACATCAGCAATCATGCCTTGTGAGCCACCTAGTAACCATGTTTCGGTACCTTGTGCTTGAACTCTGTTGCCTTGTGTAACTCTATCCAAGATTTCTCCAACAATGTGGAAAAATACTGGTTCGTTACCGTGGTTTTCAACAAAGAGTCTCACATGTTGATTGTTTTCAACAAACAAGAGTTGTGATTGGTATTGCTTTAGATCAAGTCCATTCCATGGTTGTGCAACGAAGATGTTCTTGTTTGCATCACCTTTAATGAGCAAGTTGTGAACACCGTTTGGTACATAACCGAATTGCATTCCGTTAACAACTGTTGCAGTGTTGTGATGCATGAACATTGCTCCTGCATCATAGTTGCCGTCAGGTGTTAGGTACAATTGATTGTATTGGAGTTGGAACTCTAATGCATCAGGATCGTAGAACTGTCTGTCTAGAGTTACTTTGCCGTTGTTAACTGCTGTTTTCTCGACCATTAATTTGTTGTAACCATCGAGTGGGTCAACAATTGCAATTCCGTACATGCCGGAAAGAACGTGTTGATCCATTCCAATTAGGTGTACACCAGAACAATGGTATTTGAAAGTACCAGCTACATTAGCAACATAGCAGTATGTCTTTGATTCACCTGGATTGATGGAATCAAAGTTTCCTGCAGACATTTGTGATGCATGCATATCATTACCGTGTCCGGTAACTTCACTTGCTGGAATTGTCAGTGTCATTTTTACGACATCACCTTGAGTGACTCTTAGTGTTGGTCCTGGGACTTGTCCACTAAAGGTCATTGCATTGTATGTCTTTCCTCCCATAATTGGAAGTTTAACACTTTCACCAGTCAAGTTAAAGTCGACGACGTTTCGTCCTGAACTTGACAATGCGCCACAATCAGTTACTGCGAATGCCTCTGGCATTACAAGCTGTAAACCGCCCATTTGATGGATTTGATCAATCACGTTGACATCCATTTTGGAAAGATCAATTGATTGTCCATTCATTTGGGTTTGTGTGTATGTGCTTCCGAATAGCGTTGCTCCCAAAACAGCTACTGCTGTAATGGTAAAGAGCATACTTAGACGCTTATTCATTACGCAACGTGACTATGGATTCCTATATAATAATTCCCATTAATCGTAAATTAAGATCATAAAAACAGCAGAAAAAGAATGAATAATAGGAAATTAAAGACAGAATTGATTTGAAATTTAGACTAGATGAGGATTCTCTTGGAAAAATCAAAATTCCCTCTGATGCATACTATGGAGCATTTACAGGAAGAGCCATTGAGCAGTATCATGTAACTGGAAATAAAGCGCATGCGAATTTGATAAAATCGTTTGTCATGATAAAACGATCTGCTGCAATAGCAAATATGAGAACAAAGTCGATTGATGCAAAACGTGGAAACGCCATAGTTGCAGCATGTGATAAAATATTGTCAGGAAAGTACATCGACCAGTTTGTAATTGATATGATCAATTCAGGTGCAGGAACTGCATTTAACATGAACACAAATGAGGTCATTGCAAATGTTGCACTAGAAATTTTACACAAAAAGAAAGGTCAGTACCAAGAACTTCATCCAAATGATCATGTAAACATGTCACAATCAAGCAATGATACATATCCAACTGCAATGCATGTTGCAATTCTAATTAATCTTGAAGATACAATTCCTGCAATTGATAAATTAATCAACTCACTTACAAAAAAAGCAAAGGAATTTTCTTCATTTAAAAAAATTGGAAGAACCCATCTTATGGATGCACTTCCTGTAACTCTTGGAAGTGAATTTGCAGCTTATGTCACATCGATTACTAAAGCACGAAATGCCATAGTTTCGTCTCAAAAAGAATTACAAAACATTGCATTGGGAGGAACCGCGGTAGGTACTGGCGCAAACACACCAAAAGGATATAGAAAAATTGCAATTGCAGAACTTGGAAAAATTTCAAAATTACCACTAGTGCCAGAAAAAGACATGCAATACTCTTTGCAAAGTAAATTTGCAGTTGCAAATCTTTCTGGATCTTTACGTAATTTGGCACTTGAGATCGGTAAACTTGCAAACGACATCAGATTAATGGCATCAGGTCCAATTGCAGGATTGGCAGAACTTGGAATACCTGCTGTTCATGCAGGCTCATCTATAATGCCAGGTAAAGTAAACCCATCATTAGCAGAATGTATGAACATGATTTGTTTTAACATAATTGGAAATGACACAGCCGTATCTTTTGCAGCACAAAGCGGACAGTTTGAGCTAAACGTAATGATGCCCGGCATGCTAAAGTGTATGTTAGAATCCACAGACATGTTAAAAAATTTCTTGCCAATATTTTCTGCAAATCTAATAAACGGATTAACTGCAAACAAGGAAAAACTCAGAAGCAATATTGAAAATAGTCCAGTCATTGTAACGCTTCTTACACCAAAAATAGGATACCAGAAATCTGCAGAGTTATTCAAAGAATCTCTGAAAACTGGAAAAACCATTCGAGAATTAGTAACATCAAAGAAATTGATGAGCAATAAAGAAATTGATGCACTGTTCGGATAAATCATGGCAAAGATTTTCGTAGAAGCATACGGGTGTTCTGCTAGTTTTGCAGATTCCGAAATGATCTCAGGATTAATTGTAAACGGTGGACATACTCTTGCTAAAAATTCATCAGAGTCGGATTTGAATATCGTGGTAACTTGCTCTGTTAAAGATTCTACTGCAAACAAAATGATGCACCGAATCAAATCATTAAAATCAAAACCTCTTGTTGTTGCAGGATGTCTTCCAAAAGCAGAGTTAGATTCTGTTGAAAAAATCACAAAAAAAGCCAGTTTGTTAGGACCGAATTCACTTGGAAAGACACTGCAGGTAATAAACTCGACATTGAGAGGAACAAGATTCGTTGCATTAGAAGACTCGGATCTATCAAAAGTCGGATTACCAAAAGTAAGACTAAACGAGGTTGTCGGGATTGTGGAGATTGCCAGTGGATGTCTTAGCGAATGCACTTTTTGTCAGACCAAATTAGCAAAAGGGGATCTCAAAAGCTACAGAATTGGAGATATTGTAAGACAAGTTGAAACTGAAATCAGCGAAGGATGCAAAGAAATCTGGCTAACATCTACAGATAATGGATGTTATGGCTTTGATATCAAAACAGATTTGCCTACTTTGGTAAAAGCAGTCTCTGAAATTCCACAAGATTTCATGATACGTGTAGGCATGATGAATCCAATGTACATGCCAAAAATAAAAAATGAACTGATACAATCTTTTGAAAGTGACAAAGTATACAAATTTCTGCACATACCAGTACAGAGTGGTAGCGACAAAGTCCTAAAAGACATGAAACGTGGGCATACTGTAAAAATATTCAGAGAAGTAATCAAAAAAGCAAAAGAGCAATTTACAGACTTTACAATTTCCACAGATGTCATAGTAGGATTTCCATCAGAAACTAGAGAAGATTTTGAGAAAACATTTGAACTCTTAGATGAGACACGCCCAGATATCGTGAATCTTTCAAGATATAGCGCAAGGCCAGGTACTGAGGCTGCAGAGTGGGATCAGATAGATGCTGCAGAAGTAAAAAGAAGAAGCAAGATAATCTTTAATCAGATAAACAAAATATCATTGGAAAATAATCAAAAATGGATCGGCTGGAAAGGCAAAGTTTTGTTTGATGAGAAGACTGAGAAAGGCATCAAGGGAAGAAACTTTGCATACAAGTCAGTATTTGTAAAAGATGAGATCAAGATCGGTCAGACACACATAGTGAAGATCACTAGTGCTACTACACACAGTATCATCGGAGAGATCACAAGCTAAATTTTTTAGATTGAAAATTTGATTAAAATTACGTAAGAAGGTTTTTTATCTAAATCTGAGAATAACATTTGAAATGAGTTTTCAAGTAAAAGAACCGATCTTAGTTATTGGCTTAGGCGGTGCAGGCTCAAAATTAGCAATACAGGCTAAAGACGTTTTGAATTCAGACTGTCTAATTATTAGCAATGATCAAAAAGATATTCAATCAGGCAATGATTCAATCAAAGTATCAACAGATTCAGTCATAAATCCATCAGTTCAATTAATCAGAGGCGCTGCATACAAAGAAGCAGATCAAATAAGGTCAAAAATTTCAAAATATTCTACAATTATTCTTATGACAAATTTGGCAGGAAAGACAGGCTCTGCAATATCTCCAGTAGTTTCAGAAATTTGTAAAGAATCAGACAAGGGGCTAATCTCATTTGCCATAATGCCATTCAAATATGAAAAAGACAGAATTTTCAATTCAGGTATTTCACTAAAAAGAGTGAGAGCAAATTCAGAGTGCACTATTGTTTTGGATAATGATTCACTTTTAGAAAGCAATCCAGATTTGAGCCCAAATACATGTTATAGTATTGCAAATAATGCCATTATGCACGTAGTTAGTTCCTTGCATTCTTCTGAAATACCAAATCAAACAAACATCCTAACTACAAGTAAAAACGGACAAAACATGGAAGAATCACTAAGAGACTCACTCAAAATGCTATATGATAATACAACACCAAATGCGGTAAAGCGCTCAATGCTATACGTTGTTGGTGGAAACAATATTCCAGTTGGAGTCATTAATTCAATTACAAATCTAACCAACGGAATACTCGGTGAAAGCAGTTCACAAGTAGACATGGTATCTTCAAACGAATCTAAAATAGTAATGCTATCTTCAATTCAAGGAATGACAAAATTCGAAAAATATGATCCACTTGGAGTCATTCCACAAGAAAACACATTAGATTGGGCACAACCAGATTGTAGCATCGACTATAAACTGGATTTATACCAATTAGAATAAATTTTTAGATAATTTTTTATTTTTAACTTTGAAATTTTCTATTTTGATTTTTTAGATGGTGTGCTTTTCTTTGCTGGTGCATCTTTCTTTGCTTTAGATGGAGTTTCTTTCTTTACTTCTTTAGGAGCTTCTTTCTTTACTTCTTTTGCTGGAGTTTCTTTTACAGGTTCATCTTTTACTTCTTTAGATTCTTTCTTTGTTTCTTTAGATTCTTTCTTTGTTTCTTTTTCATCTACATATGGAGACACAAGGACATATCCTTCATCAGTTTTACTCATTCTTACTCTGATTTTTCTTGGAGGACTACGAACTCCTTTTGACCAAATTATGTGAGCAAGATCTTCCTCAATTTTGATTTCTTCTGTTTTCATATGATGTCGAGCAAATTCTTTAATCATGTTAATAGCTCGTGGTGCACGATGTGTGTCTACGGAAAGTAAAACTTTGCCCAAATTGATAGTGTATACTCTTTCTAATTCTTGAGACAACTATCCAACCTCCACATCAGTTGATCTCCAAGCTCTACGTTTTGGATTTGATCTGACAGTTCTCTTTGTCCTTAGAATAATCCAAGCTGGTACAGGTGAAGCTTGTCTAGTCTTTTTTAACAGACGTATTTTTCTTGGGGATGACTTTCGTGCAGCCATAATTTTCAGGCACGAAGAGCTCTTTTTAAATGAATCTCAGGAATTTAGGCGATTCACTATTTGTTTTAGGATTCTTGCAGAGGCACCCCAGACAATTTTATTTTCAAATTCAAATGTATACATTTCCTGAATAATGTTATGTGACGGATTAGGATCATTTGTCATTGTTTTCAAAAAAGGCATCAGAGGAATGTGAAAGATTGTCTTTACCTCAGAATTTGCAGAAAGCGATGCAATCTCATCTACAATTGAAACAAAAGGCAAAATAGTAAAACCAGAATTCAGAGTCATTACAGGTTTTAGTTGGCCTATTACTTGATTTTTTGAAATACTCAAACCGATTTCTTCTTGAGTTTCACGCAATGCAGTTTCTAAAAGATCAGAATCACTCGGATCAAGTTTTCCACCAGGAAATGAAATTTCTCCTGCATGAAACTTTAGATGTTCTGGTTTTTCAGTCATAACAATAAGGGGTTCCTTACCATAAATTACAACCAGTATTGATGCAAGTTTGTTTGAACCGTTGTTCTCTAAAACAGGATTGATTTTACTTGATAGTGAAGATTTTAGTAATTTTAAATCCACAGAGATTATAGGAGTTATCTATTTTATGGAGTTTCCGTTTAAAGGTTTTAACCAAGTTAAATTTCAGATTGTTTATGGCAATAATTTACGAGATAAATCCTCCAAAGATTCCAGATAATGTAACACCTGAGGAAATAAATTCATTATTATCAAAACTTTTAGAAAAAGTTTCAGACATTAGTACACTGTGTGACGGCATTCATGTTACAGATTCTGTTTTAGGAACTAGACGGATTTCAGCTTTAGTAGCAGGAAAATTATTGAAGGAAAATCATCCTAATTTGCAAATTACAATCAGTATGCGTGTAAGGGACAAAGACATGAATTTGATTAAAAAAATTGTGCAAGAATCAATAGATTTGAAATTGGATGGAATACTCGTTTTGAAAGGGGATCCATCAAAAGAAAATCCAGGAGATTCGGGTTTGATCCCAAGTCTCGTAGTTAAGCAATTAATGGAATTAGGATTCGGAAAAAAGACAGATTTTTTCTTGTCTTTGCCTAGTAACCCAAACTTTGAAAAAATTCAAAAAAAAATCGCCGCAGCACCAAGAGGTTTTATGACTCAGGTAATTCATTCAGTAGAACAAGTGCAAAGAATTTCAGATAAACTAAGACCAAACGGATTTAGAATTATTCCATGTATTTTGCTTCCAACAGAAAAAAATGAAAACTCGGCAAAGTTTTTGGAATTGGATTGGTCAGGATATAAAGAAAATCCTGCCAATTTCATCAAACAAGTTCACAGCATATCAGGGGATGTTCTAATTACATCGCCTAACGACTTTGCATTTGCAAAAGAGACATTAAAGAAAATCTAAAGAACAAAGTACTGCGATTCAGGATGATGTACTACAATTGCCGCAGTAGATTGCTCTGGAATGATTTGCCCAGATTCAGTCAACGTCATGCCAGATTTTTCTGGATGCAGTAAATTCCAAACTAAATTATGTTGTGAAACATCAGGGCAGCTTGGAAATCCCCAACTATACCGCAGTCCTCCTGTCTCAAGTTTTAGTTCAGATTTTATTTTCCTGTTAATCCATTCTGCTAATGCCTCAGCTACTTCAACTGCCAAACCATGCAAATAGTAAGCATCAGTGTACTTGTCTTCTTTATTCCATTTTTCTATAACATCTGAAACTCTGTTTCCAACTGTGACTGCCTGAAATGCAACAATATCATCATCTCCAAAATAATCAGTAAGGCAAAGATGACTGGCTTTTGAGGAACGTGGAAAGTCAAATTCTTCACTTTTACCACTTGGATTATCGACTATTAGCTTTCCGTCTTTGTTGTGGCATTTAAAAAAACCATATACAATTTCAGGTTCAAATAATTTTTCTCTAATTATTCGAATCTTCCATTGATTTAGCAATATTTCATGATCCGCCTCTTGTTCTGAGCCCGATTTTCCACGCAGACCCCAAGATAACTTGAAGAGAGATTTTTTATCAATTAATTCCCAAACCTCATTCATCTTAATTTGATCAGATTTCAATCTGATTGGCTCTCCAATTATTTGAGGAGTCGGAGGAGTTACAGGTTTGATGTTACTTTTTGGAAGATTTGCAGTGTCAACTACTGCAGTAGATTTTTCTTTCCAATTCTCTAGTTTCTCCCTCCACTGCGCCAAAAATTTTGGTTTTTCATCTGATACCAATGTGTCCATTGTTTTCAAACCCTCAAACATGGTATTGCAGTAAAACACTCCAGATTCGTAGATACTTCCTTCTTTTGCAATTCTGTTGATGTAATTGCTGTTGATTGCAGCACCACCGCATAAAATTGGAATATTCATGTTGTTTTTTCTTGCATGTTCAACAAAATATTGCATCTGCTTTGATGTAGATACCAAGAGTGCAGATAGCCCAAGTGCATCAGGTTTTACTTCATCTATTTTTTCCAAGAATTTTTGCAAGGGTACTTGCTTTCCAAGGTCATAAACTGTGTAACCATTATTTTGAAAAATTGTTTTTACCAAATTCTTTCCAATATCATGTACATCGCCATAGACAGTTCCAAGTACGAGTTTTCCTTTAGATGTGCCTTCTTCTTTAACTAGATATTTTTCTAATTCCCCAACTGCTGCCTTCATGCACTCAGCAGACTTTAGAACAAATGGTAGAATTAATTCACCAGAACCAAATTTGTCACCTACCTCCTTCATTGCAGGAAGTAAGTCTTCATTGAGTGTCCTAATTGCTCCATCATGTGTAATTGTTTGCGGAGCATTTAGAGAAAGGATACCATCATGATCTTCAATGATGTCATCTTTACCTACTTTTTCAGCAATAGCAGAAACAACATCGTTTTGAATTCCATCTTTTAATCTATTTAAAATTCTAAAGTATGCACGTTTCCCAGGAGACCATGTAGGATCCACATCCATTTTTTTTGAAGTATTGTCATCTTGGGAACCTGCCTTTTCAAAATAAATAATTAATTCAGATAACGCGTTTGGATGAGTGTTGTAGATTAAATCTTCGGCTAATTTTTTTTCTTTTTCATCAATTTCCCCATATGGAATTATTTCTTTTGCATTAACAATTGCAGTATCCAATCCAGATTTTACTGCGTGATACAAAAATACAGAATTAAGAACTTTTCTTGCATATGGAACCAATCCAAAACTGATGTTGCTCAATCCCAAAGTGGTAAAGGATTTTGGAAATTTTTCTTTTACCAGTCGTATGCCTTCCAAAGTATTTTTTCCTGCATCTAAGAACTCGTCTTCTCCAGTAGCAAGTGTAAAAGTTAAGACATCAAAAATAAATTGCTCAATTTGTAATCCATATTTTTTTCCTGTCTCATAAAGTAGTTCCGCGGTTTCAACTTTCTCTTGAGGAGTCTTTGCCATGCCTTTTGGTCCAATACACAATGCAATTGCAGGTAAACCATATTTTGCCATTATTGGGGCAAGTTTTTCAAATCTACTTCCATCTCCTTCCAAATTAATTGAGTTAATTATTGGTCTACCAGGAATTTGTTCGACAGCTGATTTTATCACATCTGGATCTGTAGAATCAATTACTAATGGAGCATCAATTTCTAAACTTAATTTTTTTACAAGGTTTACCATAAACTTGTGTTCATCGGATCGTTCAGTGGTTGCAACACAGACATCAAGGCAATGTGCCCCATCTTCTACCTGGACTCTTGCTAAATCAACTAACCCATCATAATCATCATTGAGTACTAGCTGCTTTGCTTTTTTTGAACCCTGTGTGTTTATTCTCTCCCCAATTATCAGAGGAGGAGGTAATTGTTTCAAATCAACTGCTTTTAGTGCTGAACTAACTCTAGGAATCAATATGTTACATTCTCCTCATTTTTCTAAAAACCTAACCCTTGATAGAATAGTCTTTTTCGTCAATTACTTTTCTTAATGCAGCAATATGTTGAGGATTTGTCCCACAACAACCACCAATTATTCGAACTTTTTTGTACTGTTTAAGAAAATCACCTAGCACTTCACCCATTTTTTCAGGAGTCATTTTGTATATTGCATGTCCACCCTGATTTTCAGGCATACCTGCGTTTGGAACTACCAATATGTTATGTTCATTTTGCTCATCAAGCCATCTAACACTTGGAATCATTTCAGACGGACCAGTGGAGCAGTTAAGACCAAAAACGTCAATTCCCATATCAGATACTGTGGTGTATGCAGCTTGAATGTTTGTCCCAAGTAGCATTTTTCCATACTGATCCAAAGTTGTATTTGCAATGATTGGAATTTTTTTCCCAGTCTTTTTCATGGCATCATGACATGCTTCAATGACAAGTTTTACTTCCAAAATATCCTGACTCGTCTCAATTAGTAAAGCATCAACGCCACCAAGAATTAGACCTTCAGATTGTAATTCAAAAGCATCTTTAATTTCATTAAGAGGTTTTTGTCCCAAATCAGGATCATTTGAACTTGGAAGATAACCTGACGGTCCCATTGAACCAATTACATATCTAGGCCTATCAGAATATTCTGAACAGACATCTACTGCAAGTTGTGCTATTTTTTTGTTAAACTCTACTGTTTGATCACCAAAGCCGTATTCATCTAATTTTATTTTGTTTGAACCAAAAGAATTAGTTTCAATACAATCAGCACCTGCATCTAAATAATTCCTATGAATTTGTTTTATCCATTCTGGATGAGTTATTACCAAACCGTCGTTAAAACCATCTTGATTATTTGGAAAATCTTCAGGCTTTGGATCATATTTTTGAATTTCAGTTCCCATTGCACCATCAAAAAGCAAGATTCTATTTTGTAGTGCAGTAAGGAATGGTTCTTTTTGTACCAATTTATTTTTAGAGTGTTTCTAGATTGTTTAACTCTTTTGAGAAGAAACTACATAGTATTGATACGTATATTGAAATTAGGTAAAAGGAGTTTTATGTACATTTATGCAAAAGATTCAAGTAAACAACCTAGTTCGTAGCGCAACCTTTTTTCAACATGCCGGAATCTCCATGGTATTTGTTTTCATGCCTTTAATTGCAAGGGGAGTTACAAAGTCCATCTTTGAGGTCGGGTTGATTGTTGCATCCTTTAGTTTTGCCCAGATTTTATCTGAGATTTATTTTGGAAGACATTCAGACAAGAAAGGAACCAGGCTCAAATTCATCAGAATCGGGTTCATTGGATGTGCTGCAGCTTTTGGCTTGCATTATTTTGCAAATGATATCACTTTGTTACTACTAGTAAGAATTGCAGCCGGTGTTGCAAGTGGAATCATGATTCCAGCAATGATTGCCTACACTTATGAGGCAAATATTGAAAAAAAGAGAGCCGCCACAGTATTTTCATTTCAAGCATTGGGGTGGCTTGCAGGAATCGCAGCTGCCGGACTTGCAAATGATCTCAAGATAGTTTTTTTGATTAGTGCAGCTTCATTTCTTATGGGACTAATCTTTACAATCAAGTTGCCAAACACATTACAAGAAAAAGAGATACGTCCAGAAACTACAAAAAAAATAATTTCAAAAAATAGATTTCTTTTCTTGTCGTTACTTTTAAGACATATTGGGGCTACAGCTGTTTGGACAATATTTCCATTGATGCTAATGGAGAAATTAGGTGCTGAGCTTTATCAGATATCAATTGTGTATGTTGCAAATACGTTGACTGCATTTGTCATAATGAATTTGATGGCAAGCAAATTCAATCATACAAATATAACAAAATTCAAAATTGGGATTGGATGTACAGCATTTGTCTTTGTAGGATTGGCATTTATCACAGAATGGTGGATGGCAATGCCATTTATGGCACTTGTAGGAGCTACATGGGGGCTATTGTTTATTGCAGGTAACTTTCATCTGATGGATAACAATCCACGTTCTACATCAACTGGAATCTTTAGCTCTACAATATCAATTGCCACAGTTATAGGACCTTTTATTGCAGGCATTATTGCATTTATGTTTGATTATGTATCTGTAATGTATTTTGCAGTTGCAATAATCATTGTCGCATTTGCAGTATCACTAAAAATAAAAAACTGAAACTTAACGGAGTCCCCATCTAGACATGACTTTATTTTCAAGTCTCTTGAAAATTATTCCATCAATTGCAATTCCAACCATCATGATTACTAACATTATTGCAAACACTTGAGAGATGTCATTTAGCTGTCGTCCAACATTGAGCAAAAATCCTAATCCTAAAAATGAAAATAACAACTCAGCACCTATCACTCCTCTCCATGCAAAAGCCCATCCTTGTTTGAAACCAGAAATCAGATATGGAAATGCAGCAGGAATTAAGACATATGTAGCCAATTGAGTACCTTTCGCACCCATGTTTCTTGCAGCCTCAATGTAGTGCGGATTGATGTTTTTGACACCTGTGTAAGTAGAGATAGTCACAGCAAACATTGAACCAATTGCAGTAACAAAGATAATTCCACCATCTGTCAATCCGAACCAGAGTATTGCAAGTGGCACCCATGCAACTGATGGAATTGATTGTAATCCTAGAATCAATGAGCCAATAGTCTGGTTTACAGTTTCCACTCTTGCCATAAGAATTCCAAGCAGCATTCCACCAACTATCGAAATTGTCAATCCAATTATCAATCTCAAAAGACTGGTTGCTATTCCATAGAACAAACTTCCATCTGCTGCAGTATACACAAGATCTTCAGCCACCTCATATGGTGAAGGAAAAAGATTGTTAGGCCACAGATTCGTCATTGAAATAATCTGCCAAACAATTACAAGTGAAACATAAAAGATAATTTGCTTCATCAAAGTATTTTTTTTCATAATATCACAGGTTTTTCTTTACCTCAGGCCGTAATTCCGATAAAATTTCTTGTTGAAGTGGTAATAGATTTTGATCCTCGACAAGTCTTGGTCGTTTATAGTCAACACCAATTATTTTTTTAATCGTAGAGGGTCTATTGCTAAATATTGCAATCTTAGTTCCAAGCACTGTAGCTTCTGCAACATTATGAGTTACAAACAGAATCGTCTTTTTTGTTTTTTCCCATATCAATTGCATTTCCACTAATAGCAAGTCTCTTGTTTGTGCATCAAGTGCTGCAAAAGGCTCATCCATTAGTAACACATCAGGATCCATAACAAGTGCTCTAGCTATCGCTACTCTCTGCTTCATTCCAGTTGAAAGTTGGTATGTGTATGAATCAGCGAATTTTGTCAATTGCATCATATCCAAGTATCTTTTTGATATCTGTGAACGTTCTTCTTTTGGAATTCCCGCCATCTTCAAACCAAATTCCACATTATCTTGTACTTTCAACCAAGGAAACAATGCACCCTCTTGAAAAACTATGATTCTTTCAGGACCAGTAGTGGTGACAGGTTTTCCATCAAATAGAATTTCACCTTCATCAGGAGTTTCCAAACCTGCAACAATTCGCAAAAAAGTTGACTTGCCACATCCAGAAGGTCCAACTAAGCAGACAAATTCACCGTCTTCAATTTGTAGATTTATTCCACCCAACGCCTTTAGACGATGGCTGTCATGTTTGAAATATTTTACAATGTTTTTAGCCTCAAGTTTTGTCAATGTAACAAAACCTCCTGTAATTGGGAATTTGAATTTATGTCAAAGAAAATTCCATTCAGATCATAACCATGTCTTCCCAAATAACCAAGTGAATCTGCCCTTTTAGCAAAGGTCTCAATAGAATTAACAACAGGATCAGATGTAATTTCTAAATTAGATAATGATTCATCAATTAAATTATCAGAAAGAGATTTACCCAGTTCTCTTTTAAGAAATTGATTAAAAAGAATTCTAGTCTGTTCTGGATTAGAGTTTATCCAGTCTATTGTTTGTTGATTTGCTTCAAGCCATTTGTGGATAATTTGAGGATGTTGATTCACATATTCTTCTCTAGCAATTAACAAAACGGATGCAAATCTATGTTCAGGCCAAATATCTTCTTCATTAAATAATCTTGTACCGTTTAATTTTTGTACTAATAGAGTAGCAGTGGGTTCAGGAACCCACGCAGCATCAATATCACCTTTTGCAAATAATGTGTAGATATCAGAATTTGGTACATTCAAAACAATAACTGAACCACCTTTTTCAGCTGGTTTTAATCCGTTCTCAGAAAGATATGTTCTCAATGAGATATCTTGAGTGTTTCCAATTTGCGGTGCTGCAATTTTTTTTCCGTTAAAATCAGCAACAGAATTAATTTTAGAATTTGGATGAACAATAAAGCTAACACCACCACTTGCAGCGCCAGATAAAATTTTTACATCATGATGTTCAGATTTTAAAAATCCGTTAATTGCAGGTCCGGGACCAACATATGCAATATCCACAGAACCGGCAAAAATAGATTCAATCACCTGAGGTCCAGAATCAAACAATACGGGTTCAATTACAGTGTAATTTCCAATTTGTTGTGCAAATGTTCCTCTTTCCATTCCAATGATTGGAACTGCATGTGTTAAGTTGGGAAAATATGCCACTCTGATCTTGTTTTCAGGTGCAGTTCTATCAGATTTTACTATGATTCCCACAGCAAGTATCAGAGAAATGCCAACAATTCCTGCCAAAATTATTGATCGCATTTTCATAAAACAGCGTTATATTTTGACTGTTAAATAATCATCGAATTTTAGCTCAAGCTAGTTAGAAAGAGTTGAAAGAGATTTTTAATTTTCAGTGCATCACAAAAGATAAATTCCAAAATACAACGGGAAAATGTGTTTTATGGCTGAAAAAGGAATTCTTGCATTTTCTGGTGGACTAGATACATCAGTTGTGGTAAAATATCTTCAAGAAGAATACAACATGGATGTCATAACAGTAACTGTAGATGTAGGTCAAGGTGATGATCAGAAAAAAATTGAGGCCAAAGCAAAAAAGCTTGGAGTGATAAAGCACTACAACATTGATGCAAGAAAAGAGTTTGTTGAAAAATTTATTTTCCCATCAATTAAAGCAAATGCACTTTATCAAAAGAAATATTGTTTGGCAACAGCATTGGCCAGACCACTAATTGCAGAAAAAGTTTTAGAAATTGCAAAAAAAGAAAAAGTGACATCACTAGCTCATGGATGTTCAGGTAAAGGAAATGATCAAGTTAGATTTGACATCACATTGCGTTCAGGTTCTGATTTACCAATCATTGCACCAATTAGAGACAAGAATTTAGACAGAGTAACAGAATTAGCATTTGCAAAAAAACATGGAATTGAAATTGATTCAGTAGCAAAAAGATTCAGTATTGATCAAAACTTGTGGGGCCGTGCAATTGAAGGCGGAGTTTTAGAAGACCCTTACAGTGAACCTCCTGATGATGCATTCATTTGGGTAAAAACAAAAAACTTACCAGACAAACCAACATACATTGAAATTAAATTTGAAAAAGGGATTCCTGTTGCAGTAGATGGAAAAAGTCTTGAACCAATAAAATTAATCGAGTATGTAAACAAAAAAGCAGGTGATGCAGGAGTTGGAATTATTGATCATATTGAAGACAGAGTGGTTGGGATAAAATCGCGCGAGGTTTATGAGACTCCAGGTGCATTATGCCTAATTGAAGCTCATTCAGATTTAGAAAAAATGGTTCACACAAAACATGAAAATAAATTCAAATCAATTATTGATGATGAATGGGCATATCTTGCATATTCAGGATTATGGCAAGATCCTCTAAAACAAGATCTAGATGCATTTATTGAAACATCACAAAAACCAGTATCAGGAACGGTAAAACTAAAACTATTCAAAGGAAGCATGAGAGTGGTTGGAAGAAAGTCAGAGTATTCACTATATAGTCACAAGATCGCCACATATGGTTCAGAATCAACTTTTGATCAAAAAATGGCAAAAGGATTTGTAGAATTGTGGGGAATTCAGTCAACAGAAGCTAATAAATTACAAAAGAAAAGGTCAACAAAAATATGAAATGTCAAGAATGTGATGCAACTCTTAACATCCCAGACGATGCCTCTGTTGGAGAGATAATCTCTTGTTCTGATTGTGGTGCCGACTTTGAGATCGCAAAAAAAAATGGATCTGTAGTTGAGCTAAAACAAGCAGAAACTGTAGGCGAAGACTGGGGAGAGTAATGTCAAAGATCTGTATTGTATTTGACCGTCTAAGGACGGAAGAGAAGATGCTTGAAAAAGAGGCATTGAATCTAGGGCACCAGGCAGTGATGCAAGATGCCAAGATTACACAGATCAATACAGACAGCAAAAAAGATGATTTTGATTTTGGAGACGTAGTTTTAGAGAGATGTGTAAGTTATTTTAGAGGTCTCCATTTTACTTCTTGTCTTGAATTTATGGATGTGCCAGTACTCAACAAATTTCAAGTTGCAAATCTGTGCGGAAATAAAATGTTCATGACTTTAATTTTAAAAAAATATAATGTACCTACACCAAAAACGTACTTTTCATTCTCAAGTGAGAGTGCCTCAGAAAATATAGAAAAAGTTGGGTATCCTCTAGTGATAAAGCCAGTCATTGGAAGCTGGGGAAGAGGCGTGATGCAACTAAAAGACAAAGATACAGCTGATGCATTATTTGAGATAAGAGACATTACAGATAGCCCACATGACAGAATCTTTTACCTTCAAGAAGTAATCAATAGACCACCAAGAGATATTCGAGTTATTACTATTGGTGATGAACCAATAGCTGCCATGTATAGAAAATCGTCAGGAGGTTTTAAGACAAACATAGCACTTGGAGCAGATCCTGAATTATGTGAGATCACAAAAGAGATCGAAGAGATATCTACAAAAGCATCAAAAGCTATGGGAGGAGGAATTTTAGGGATTGACATTATGGAAGATCAGAAGAGAGGATTGGTAGTACATGAGGTTAACAATACTGTCGAGTTTAAGGGACTTTCAAAAGTTTCACGCCGAAATATTCCCAAAGAAATGGTAGAATATGCCTTAAGATATGTTAGGAAATAAATTATAGTTCCTTGCGGGAGGAGTATCATGAAAGTTGGCGTTGTTGGAGCATCAGGTTATGTCGGAGGAGAAACACTTCGTCTTTTAGTAAATCACCCAGATGTAGAGATCGCAATGGTTACATCAAGACAACATGTTGGAGAATATCTTCATAGAATTCAACCAAGTTTGAAAGGATTTACCGATCTGACTTTTTCGGAATTAGATTATGATAAAATGACGGATAAATGTGACATTGTATTTACTGCAGTTCCACATGGAACAGCAACTGAAATTGTAAAAGCATTGTATGACAGAGGTTTGAAAGTTATTGATTTGAGTGCAGATTATAGATTACACAATCCTGCAGATTATGGTAAATGGTATGGATGGGAACACCCACATCCGGATTATTTGTCAAAATCAGTATTTGGAGTTCCAGAATTTCACAGAGAGGCAATCAAAAAAGCACAGCTAGTTTCTTGTCCTGGATGCATGGCGGTAACTTCCACTTTAGCACTTGCGCCATTAATCAGACATGATTTAATTGATATTGACCACATCATTGTAGATTCAAAGATTGGTTCATCAGGTGCAGGCTCTGGTTCAGGAACTGCACATGCAATGAGAGCAGGAGTCATCAGACCATACAAGCCAGCAAAACACAGACACACTGGAGAAATAGAACAAGAGCTAAGCGAAATTGCAGGAAAGAAAATTCATGTTTCAATGAGTCCACATGCAGTAGATGTAGTTAGAGGAATCTTATGTACAAATCACACATTTATGAAAAAAGATATGGATGAAAAAGAATTATGGAAAATATTTCGTGAAGCTTATGGTGAAGAGAGATTTATTCGATTAATTCGAGATAAAAAAGGATTGTATAAATTCCCAGATCCAAAATTTGTGGTTGGTTCAAACTTTTGTGATATAGGTTTTGACATAGATGAAGAAAATCACAGATTGATTGTAATGTCAGCATCAGATAACCTAATGAAAGGCGCAGCAGGTTCTGCAATACAAAACATGAATGTTATGTGTGGCTTTGATGAAATGGATGGTTTGAGATACACTCCACTTACTCCAGTATAGAAATGATCACAATCAAAATCGGCGGGAGTGTAGTAGATAATTTACATCCATCGACTATTTCAGATATGAAAAAAGTTGCAGAGACAGAAGGATTAATCATCGTTCATGGTGGAGGAAAAGAAGTCACAAAAGTTTGCGAGCAACTTGGAAAAGAACCCAGATTTGTAACATCACCTAGCGGAATAAAGAGCAGATACACAGACAAAGAAACTGCAGAAATTTTTACAATGGTAATATCCGGACGTATAAACAAAACAATTGTTCAAATGCTTCAAAAAAATGGAATCAATGCAATTGGACTTTCAGGTGTTGATGCAAGAATAATTCAAGCGGAAAGAAAAAAGACACTGCTAATAATTAATGAAAAAGGTCGAAAGCAAGCAATTGATGGTGGGTATACAGGTAAAATCACCAAAGTCAATTCAAATTTAATTAAATTGCTATTAGAGCAGGGTTTGACGCCTGTAATTTCACCAATCGCAATAAGTGAAGAATCAGAATTTCTAAATGTAGATGGAGACAGAGCCGCAGCATATGTAGCAGGAAGTGTTGGTTGCGATAAAGTGTTATTCATAACAAATGTGGATGGATTACTAATGGATGACAAACTCGTAACTAAATTAACCCTAGCAGAAGCAAAGGAGATCAGACCAAAGATAGGTCCAGGTATGGAAAAGAAGATTCTTGCATCCACTGAAGCACTAGATATGGGAGTAAAAGAAGCACTCATTGCAAATGGCCAAAGAGAAAATCCTATATCATCGGCAATAGCACACGATAACTGTACGGTGATTAGAAATGACTGAAGACGACTTTATGGGAGGTTTGTATCAGAGATTCCCTGTTACAATTGAAAAAGGAATCGGAGCTCATGTTTGGGATATCAATGGAAAAGAGTACATTGACTGTATGGGAGGATATGGTGTAGCAATTGTTGGACATCAAAATAAAAGAGTAGTAAAAGCAATCAAAGATCAAGTTGATAAAATAATTACAGTTCACAGTTCTCTATACAATAAAACTAGAGAAGAGTTTCTCAAAACACTTATCGGACTTGCACCAAAGGGACTAACTCAAGTTCATCTGAACAATAGCGGTGCAGAAGCAATAGAAGCTGCAATAAAATTTGCAAGAAAGTTTACAGGCAAAAAAGGAATGGTGGCAATGAAAGGATCATATCACGGAAAATCTCTAGGTGCATTATCATTAACATTTAATCCAAAATACAAAAAAGCGTTTGAGCCATTAGTTGAAAAAGTTTCTTTTGCGACATTTGGAGATATTGAATCACTTCGTTCCACTATTGATGAGGACACAGCATTTGTTATTTTAGAACCAATTCAAGGTGAGAGTGGAATCAATGTTGCACCAGACGGATTTTTACAAGAAGTAAGAAAGGTTTGCAATGAAAAAGGGATTCTGCTAATTTTTGACGAAATACAAGCAGGACTTGGCAGGACAGGACGATTATGGGCATGTGAGCATTGGAATACTGCACCAGACATTTTATGTCTTGCAAAAGGAATTGCCGGAGGAGTTCCAATGGGTGCAACTTTGGTAAGACCAGACATTCTTGCTTCAATGAGCAAAGGAGAACACTCATCAACCTTTGGGGGAAACCCACTTTCATGTGCTGCAGGAATAGCAACACTGCAAGCACTCACTCAAGATGGTTTGATTGAAAATTCTGAAAAGATGGGAGAGTTTTTCAGAGAAGGGTTGGAGAAATTAAAAGAAAAGCACCCCATAATTAGAGAGATCAGAGGAAAAGGGTTGATGATAGGCGTGGAATTGAAATTTGAGGTAAAAGATATTCTAATGAATCTCATGAAAGAAGGAGTCCTAATGCTATATTCAGGAAGAAACATCCTAAGAATTTTACCACCGTTGGTAATATCTAAAGAAGACATAACAAAAGTTTTAGAAACCCTAGATAAGGTACTAACTATAGAGGAGCAAAAAATCAATGTATAAAGATAAAATCGATGAAAAAATAATAAATTTTCTCAAAGAAGATTCTAGAGAGTCTTTTGTAGATATTGGAAAGAAACTAAAATTATCAGAATCAGCTGTCAGAAGAAGAGTGAAAAACCTTGTAGACAGTGGAACTATCAAAAGATTCACAGTTGAGATAGGAGAGGAGAACGCAACAAGTGCCATTGTTTTGATATCTGTAGATTCTGCAACAGACACTGCAAAAGTTTCAGAAAAACTAGTAAAATTAGAAGGAGTCAAAACAGTCTACGAGATTACCGGTCAGTATGATATTACTACAATAATTAGTGCCTCAAACATATCTGAAATAAACAACAGCATTGATGCATTAAGAAAAATTCCAGGCGTCATAGACACCAATACAGTAATTATTTTAAGAAAAGTAGCATAAACGACTTTCGGTGCATAATTTCTATAGTTGCCTAAATTAGGATCAATACAAGTAGTTTTCAGCGAAACTAGTACGAATATATTTATATTCTCAATTTATGTGAACGTTTTCTGTAATGAAAGATCCGAATTACTATGCAGACATATACAATGCATATGATAAAAATCCAAAGAAGATCAAAGTGTTAGACAGCACTTTAAGAGAAGGTGAACAACATCCAGGAGTTTCATTTACAAATAAACAACGAATCCAAATTGCATGGATGTTAGATTATTTTGGAGTAGATCAAATAGAAATTTCACCAGTTGTTTCCAGTGATCACAAAGAAGCAACTAAAACAATTATCAAACAAGGACTAAAAGCAGACATTGTATCTCACGGAAGAGCTCTCAAAGAAGACATTGACATTTCATTGAGCGTTGATGCAAAATGGTGTGCAGCATATCTTGGAATTTCAGATATTCATCTTAAAGACAAGTTAAGAATTTCAAGAGAAGAAGCATTGAACCGAGCAGTTGAGACAGTAGAATATGCAAAATCACATGGACTTAAAATTAGATTTACCGTAGAAGATGGAAGTAGGGCAGAGCCAGAATTTTTGTTAAAAGTGTGCAAGGCAATTGAAGAAGCAGGTGTAGATAGGATAAGTTTGCCAGACACAGTAGGAATCATGAGACCAATCGGCATGTATAATTTTGTTAAAACTGTAAGAAATGTAATCGATGTTCCACTTGATGCACATGTTCACAATGACATTGGTTTTGCAGTAGCTAACGCATTTGCTGCATGTGATGCAGGAGTGGATCAAATACATACAACAATCGACGGCATAGGCGAACGAACAGGAATTCCTCCTCTTGCAGAGGTTGCCGTAGCATTGACATATCTGTACAAGTCGCCAAATGATTTCAGATTAGATATGTTGTTAGACTTGTCTAGATTGATTGAAAACTATACTTCAATTAAACCATATGATTCAAAACCACTAGTTGGTTCTTCTGCATACAAACACAAGGCTGGAACACATCTTGCTGCAATTCTGCGAAATCCTGCAGCCTATGAACCAATTCCACCAAGAGCCGTTGGAAATACAAGAAGGATTGTCTTTGGAGAATTGGCAGGAAAAACTGGTGCTGCTTATTTGATGTCGATTTTAGGTCTTCAAAAAGACGATGAGGGCGCAAAAGCAGTAGCCCTAGGTCTCAAAGAGCTCAGAATGGGAGATTTAATTGAGATTCCACTAGCAGACAGGCTTGAAAAAAAGATAATTAACGATAAATAGAGAGTGAAAGTGAAGAAAAAACATGTCAAAATGTGAAGAATGTGATGCAGAGATTTCCATTCCTAAAGATGCTATGGAAGGAGAAATTGTAACATGTCCGGAATGTGGCGCAAGTTTTGAATTAACAAAAGGCTCAAACGGTTTCCAATTAAAGCCTGCCCAAACGGTTGGCGAGGATTGGGGGCAGTGAGTACAGACGTTACAATTCTTTATGATACAATTCGTTGGGAAGAAAAAGCTCTGCTAGAAGCTGGCAAAAAAAAGAACATCAACATCCAAATGGTTGATTGTAAGAATTTAGCTTTAGAATTAGAAAAAAAACCAGAAGATTATGGACCAGTTATTCAGAGATGTGTAAGCTATTACAGAAATTTACATTCTACTGCAGCTCTTGAAGGAATGGGTGTTAATGTAATTAATTGCTTAAACACTGGAATTTTTGCAGGAAATAAATTATTCACACATATGCTATTAAAAAAATATGGAGTTCCAACACCATATGCAACCGTTGCATTTTCAAAAGAAGCTGCAATTGAACATCTTGAAACTAGTGGATATCCAAAAGTGATCAAACCAACTGTTGGTAGTTGGGGCAGACTAATTTCAAAATTAAATGATAAAGATTCAGCAGAAGGAATTATCGAAAGTAGAGAAAGCATGTATCCAATCTATCAAGTTCATTATTTAGAAGAATTTGTCAACAGACCACCAAGAGACATCAGAGCAATAATGGTAGGAGATAAAATTGTTGCAGCAATTTATAGAACTTCAGGAAATGGAAATTGGAAAACAAACATGGCTCTAGGCGGAACTGCAGAACCATGCAAAGTAACACCAGAAATGGAGGAAATGTGTATTAAAGCAAAAAAAGCTGTTCAAGGAGACATAGTCGGAGTAGATTTGATGGAAAGTAAAGAACGTGGATTAGTAGTTCACGAGGTTAACAATACAACTGAATATAAAAATACAGTAAGAGTATGTGGCGTAGACATACCTTCATTAATGATTGATTACGCAATGAAAAATAAAAAGTGAGAATTGGAAACAACATTTACAGTTACACCAAGATTTGCCGTGAAGATGCTTGAAAAAGCACTTAGATTGTACACACCTTCACTAAATGAAAAATCAATGGCTGAATTTTTAGCAGATAAATGCGATGATTTGGGATTTGAAGACATACACATAGACGAAGTAGGCAACGTCATTGCAAAAAAAGGAACGGGTTCACCGAAAATATTACTTTGTGGACACATGGATGTAGTTCCCGGAAAAGTCAAAGTTAGAAAAGAAGGAGATTCACTTTATGGCAGAGGTGCATCAGATGCAAAAGCACCATTAATGGCAATGTTATTTGCAGCAGCGTCAGTTCAAAACAATAATGGCACTGTAATTTTTGTTGGTACCGTAGATGAAGAAGGAAATGCAACTGGCGTAAAAAATTTAGTCAAAAATCACATCGATGTAGATTATGCAGTGTTTGGGGAACCAAGCGGAATAAAACAAGTGACAATTGCTTACAAAGGAAGATTAGCTATCAATCTTAAAGTAAGTGTAGATGACAGCGCTCATGCAAGTGCACCTTGGCTTTCAAAAAATGCCATTGAAGAAACAATGATCTTTGCAAAAGAACTCAAAGAAGGTTTAGAATCAGATCAAGATAAAAGAAGTAAAGGAATGCTGTTAACTGCAACACTAACTGAAATTACAGGAGGAACAAGTCATAACGTTACACCAAAAGAATGTGTTTCCACTTTTGACATAAGAGTTCCTGTAGATACGAATTGCAAAATAATTGAACAGAAAATATCCGTACTAGTAAATGAAATTGCCCAGAGAAGAAAAGTGGAGGCATATTATTCAATCATAGATGAAACAGAGCCTTTTGAAGCACCACATGATTCTGCCATAGTCAGAGCATTTACTTTAGGAGTTATGGATGTAGAGCACACAAGACCAACATTGATTAGAAAAACTGGAACCGGAGACATGAATGTGATAGGAAATCAGTGGAAGATTCCTGTAGTAACATACGGCCCAGGTGATCCCCATCAAGCTCACACAATAGATGAAAAAGTATCAATAGATGAATATCTAAGAGGAATTGAAATTTTAAAACGAATGATACATCATTTAAAAAGACTTCACGATAAAAATTTGCAGTAATGCTTTGGTTTGTAGGTTTAGGAATTTCAGGTTCAAATTCAATACCTGTTGAAGCTGTACAAGTTTTATCAAAAGCAGATATTGTGTATCTTGAACAATTTACCAGTCCAATTGGAAAATCAGATATTCTAAAAATCAAAAAAATGACCAAAGGCGAATTCAAGCAAGGTAAAAGATGGCTAGTTGAAGATGGAAATGAGATCTTAAAAAATGCGAAAACAAAAAAAGTTGTGTTACTCTCTTATGGAGATCCATACATTGCAACTACCCATATTGAATTAAGAACTAGAGCAATTCAAGAAAAAATAAAGACGTATTCAATTCATGCGTCATCCTCTTTAACTTCAATGATAGGAGAATGCGGTCTTCACTTTTACAAAATTGGAAGAATTGCAACCATAATGAGTGAAATGAAATCGCTAACGACTCCATACTATGTAATCTACAAAAATGTCATAGAAGGAAACCATACAGTATTACTATTAGAGTATAATCAAGACAAGGATTTTTTCATGAATCCAAAAGATGCTTTGACAGGATTAATAGAAACTGAGAAAGGACAAAAAAGAAACGTGATAGATTTGTCAACATATGCAATAGTTGCATCAAGAGTAGGATTCAAAGATCAATCAATCATATCAGGAAAAATTTCCAGTCTAAAAAAAATTGACTTTGGTAAACCGCCACACACAATAATCATCACAGGAAGACTTCATTTTACTGAATCAGATGCACTAAAAATACTTGGAAGGTGTTTAGATGAACCGCAAGACAATTCAGAAAAAACAAAAAAGATTTCAGTCCAAATGATGAAAAAATATGTTCCAATGGTAAGAGAGGCATTAGAAGAGATTACACCATACTACAAAGATCAAAAAGAATTCAATGTGATTCTTGAAAATGCTGAATTGTATATTCAAGATGCAGAAAAATTTCTAGAGGATGGTCAAGATGAAGTTGCAATATTGAGCATAGGATACGCAGATGGTTTGGTAGATGCACTTAGATTGGCAAAGGGCCTTGAGCCAAAAATGTAATATTTTCGATGAATTAAAGTGAGAGTAGTTTAAGAAAAGATTATTGGAATTAATAGAAAAATCAATTTTAATTGAAATGTATCTTGCTGGAATAACTGGCAAATCACCCATAAACAATCTCAAAACAAAAAGAGGGTTCACAGACAACACCATTAATTCAAAGATTGATGAACTTGTAAAAAATAAGTTAGTAAAAGAAGACAGAACCACATTAACTGAGTTTGGAAGATCATCTCTTCGTGTCGTTTTAGCTGGAGGTGTTTTTGACATAATCCATCCAGGACATATCTATACTCTCAATGCAGCAAAATCATTAGGAGATGTTTTGATAGTAGTCGTAGCTACTGATAATACTGCTGTAAAAATGAAAAAAAGACGACCATTACACAGTAAAGAACAGAGACAAGAATTGGTTAATTCACTAATAATGGTAGATCTTTGTCTCATAGGACAAGAAGGCGACATCTTCAAAACAGTCAACCTCGTAAAACCACAAATTATCGCATTAGGATATGATCAAATTCATCAAGAAAAATTCATCATAGACGGATGCAAAAAAATGGAATTGGATGCAACAGTTGCAAGACTGCAATCACCAATTCCAGAAAGTTCCAGCTCTAAAATTGAAAAAGAGTATGGGGAATCTATTCACGGAATTTAATTTTAAGCAATACAAGAAAATTATGGCTGAATTGGAATTGTGATTGTAACTTGAGAGCCATTTTTTAGTTTTCCTGATTTTTTGATACATACATCAGAGATCAGCTCAATTATAGAACTGTCATGATGTGTTCTCTCAAGAATTATCAATTCACAGTCAATTGATTGATTGATTTTTGCATGAAAGCATTTTACCCAACCATATGTTCTTTTACCATCTGAGAAACTCTCAACTGTAATTCCATTCAGATTTTCAAATTGTTTTATTGTTTCTTGATGTATTTTTTTATCCAATCTTACATTTAGTGTTCCAGGAAAAGGAATGTATCCAATTTTAGTTTTGAATTGTTTTGTGTATCCTTTTAGTGACATATAATATGCTCCCTCACCCATGCCAGAAACCAAAGTCCCTTTCAGCTCAACAACAGATGGAGATGAATCAAGACTTTTTTGAAGAGCGGCAGATAGTTTTACCATTTCTGAAAATCCTTTAGAGGTAATTTTTATAGAAATATTTCTTCCACTAATTATCCGCTCAATGAATTGGTTATTTTCTAATTCAAGTAGATGTTTTGATGCTGCTTGCTGTGATTTTTTTATATTCTTGCCCAAAGAATCAGTAGTTAATGTTACAAAATTATGCTTTGCACCTTTAGAGAGAAGATGAGCGAGAGTTAAGATGTGCTGAATTTTTAGTTCAGTCATCAATGAACCCTATGCTACGCCTAGGTCACCGAATGTTTTTAGATTTAGTCCTTCAGAGTTTGTCAACTTTGCAACGCGATGTCCAATGACACATTCAATTCCAGCATTTTTGGCACCTTCTAAAAGTCTCTGAGTGATAATACCATCCAATAGGAGATATTTGATTCCAGACTGTGTTGAGAGTTTACTAACTACTTCACTAATTGGAACTTTGAAAATTTCTTTTTCATTTTCATCTAATGCTACAGCTTCAAGTGTTTCATTGAGATTTGGGAAAATCCTAGATGCTATTTCAGCAATTGGTTTATCATCTGAACTTTTAAGAATAGGTGCAGTTTTTCCAGTTTTAATTTCATCAGCTATCGGTCTTAGAATTTCATCAATTCTTTGTGGAGACAACTCTTCAACTTCAACTCCTGTATCTGCTCTTAATTCATAATCAATTTTTACAACAGACGTCAGTTCTTTTAGTATGAATCCTCCTGCTCTATCACCATCAATGAATGCAACTACAGTACTTTTAGATGCACATAGTTCTTTGATAGATTCATCAATTTTTGCACCTTCTATTGCAATTGCATTATCGTAACCAGCTCTGAGAAGATTGATTACATCTGCTCTGCCCTCAACTAAAATTATCCAAGGTGAGTCAAATACACCAGAACTACATGTAAGTTTAGAGGGACCGTAAGTTGATAGTCTTTTAGAATCACCTTCATGAACATCTTTTAGCATACTTTCTCCCTCACTGACAGTTTTGGTAGCCCAACGTTGTTTGATTTCTTTAGCACGTCTTACAATGTCATCTTTTTTTGCGGCTCTTACATCATCAATTGCTTCTAATTTGAAGACACAATCAAATGGACCAACTTTGTCAATGCTTTCTATTCCAGCTGCAATTAATGCACATGTATCAATATCAGTACTCATTGGAATTAGCGCGTCACCGTTTGTTGTATTTGAAGTAGATTTTGTATTTACTTCTATACGACCTACTTTAGAAACTCGTTGAAGCTCGTTCAGATTCATCTCTGGGCCTAACAGTCCTTCGGTTTGACCGAAGATAGCCCCGATTATATCTGCTCGTTCGACAAGTCCGTCAACTTCAAAGGAAAGTTTAACATGATATTTGACAATTCCTGATTTATTGGACATACTTTCTTCATCTCCTTAATTATCATAAATTGGGTTTTTATTCTCGATATATGAGGGTATCGCAAGAATTTTCAATAAAGCAAAAAAATTTGCAAAAATTGTGCTCGAGTAATATAGTTTACATTAAAATATAAAAATGAAAAATGATGTTATTTATTCAGTGCTAAATGAATGACCACATGAACAGGATTTTGTAACGTTTGGATTATTAATTTTAAATCCAGAACCCATTAGGCTTTCAATATAGTCTACGTTTGCACCTTTTAGATGATCAACGCTGTAGCTATCAACTAATAGTTTGATACCAGTTTCTTCCATGACCAAGTCATCCTCTTCTGGTGATTTCTCAAAGCCCATTCCATAAGATAGACCAGAACAACCGCCACCTTGGACATAAACTCTAAGGTATTGAGGATTTTCTGCTTCTTCTTTCATGAACTCTTTGATTTTTTCAGCTGCTTTTGGTGTAACAGTGATCATTTTCTGTGTTTGTTCAGATGCCATAATGATACAAATGGTGTTTCAAATTATAATAAGCTTTTCATACCGAACCTACTAGTAATTCAAGAAAATAAGAAAAAGGTTAGGGATAGCTTACTTTTTTGATTTATTTACAAAAGCTGTCATTCGCTCTTCTCTATCAGAATGAGTAAAACAGTTTCTCCACGCAAGGAGTTCAACTGCAAGTCCAGTGTCAAGATCTGCATTTCTTCCTTTGTTAATTGCAACTTTTGACATTTGAACACCCATTGTAGAGTTTGTAGCAATTTGTTTTGCTATTTTCAAAGCTTCTTCTTGTAGTGATGCTAATGGAACTACTTGGTTTACTAGACCAATTTCCTTTGCCTCATCTGCTTTGATCATTTTTCCAGTATAGACAAGTTCTTTTGCTTTTGCTATTCCTACAATTCTCATCAAACGTTGTGTTCCACCCCATCCAGGAGGAATTCCTATTGTGACTTCTGGTTGTCCCATTTTTGCAGTGTCTGCTGCAATTCGAATATCGCAAGACATTGCAAGCTCACAACCGCCACCAAGTGCAAAACCATTGACGGCTGCAATTGTTGGTTGTCTTACAAGTTCAACTGTAGAAGTTACAAGTTGTCCTGTCTTTGCATATGCTACAGATTCGTCTGGGGAAATTTTTGACATGTATTCAATATCTGCACCGGCAGAAAATGCCTTTTCACCTTCACCAGTTAAGATGATCACTTTAACATTATCATCTTTGTCTAAGGTTTCAAAAGTTTTGATGAGTTCTTTTGCAACATCAATATTCATGGCATTGAGTTTGTCAGGTCTGTTAATTTTGACAGTACATATGCCATCAGAAATAGATGTGGTAACTAGAGACATGATATTTTTCCGAGTTGTGCCGGTCTTAAATGTTATCTATTTTCCGAGTACTTTGCCCCATTGAGCTAATGCAGATGCAGCTGCAACCCAAGTTCGAAGATCTTGGTAAACTGGAACATTGTTTGCCTCAATCAATTTTATCATTTTTTCAGTGTATGGACCGCCATTACCTCCAGCAAGAATTGGTTTCTGTTTTTTCTTTGATAATTCATCTAGATATCCAACTATTGTTTCTTCAAGTGGATCATCTTGGAAAACAAACCAAGGCATAGCAATATCGATATTATTTTCGTCAAGAAATTGCTGGATGACAAATCTATAATCATCTGCATTTGCACCGCCACCCACATCTGCGGGATTACCATTATGAATTGGAACAGTTGGTGGGAAGCGTTCCTTCATTTTTTTGAGAAGTTCAGGTGACAACTTTCCAATAGTAAGACCTAATCTTTCTAATTGATCAATTCCACCAATCATTGGACCTGCACCATTACTTGTCATGGCAACACGATTTCCCTTTGCAGGTGGTTGCCAGGCTAGTGCCTTTAAGACTCCAACTAGTTCTTGATAGCTATCAACTGAAATAATTCCTGCTTGTTTGAATGCCCCCATGATAATTGCGTTAGAACCACCAAGAGAACCAGTATGTGATGCAGCTTGTTTTGCACCAGCTGCAGTTCTTCCACTCTTCCAAATAACAATTGGTTTGTGTTTCTCTTTCATTACACGTTTGGCAGTTTCAATGAATTTTCTACCATCACCAAATCCTTCAACGTATAATCCAATTACATTAGTTTGAGGATCATTTGCAGCATACCATATCATATCTGCTTCATCGACATCAGAACGATTACCAAAACTAATCATCTTAGATAAGCCAAATACATCAGCGCTTTCTAACATACTAATTCCCATGGTTCCACTTTGTGAGAAAAATGCAACATTTCCTAATTTTGAACGTATCATTCTTTCTTGTCCTTGGAATGCACAATCAAGTCTATTTGCAGCATTAAACATTCCAATACAGTTTGGACCAATTACACGGATTTTGTGTTTTAGAGATAATTCTTTTATTTTAGATTCCATTGTGGCTCGGTCACCACCGAGCTCTTTTCCTCCACCTGAAACAATTACAACATTATGAATTCCTTTCTTAGCACATGTTTCCATAATAGGTCCACATTCTGAAAGATCAATACAAACAACAACCAAGTCAACCTTTTCAGTAATTGCATCTAATGATGGATAACATTTGATTCCAAGAATTGATTCTTGTTTAGGATTAATTGGATATACTTTACCTTTATAATCTTGTTTTCCAAGTGCAACTAGTACAGAATTACCAATCTTTCCAGGTGTTGCAGATGCACCTACTAGTGCAACAGATTCTGGAGTAAAAAATGTCTCCATGGATTCAATGTTTGGTTTATCTTTTGAGATTGAATTCTTTTTAATTTCCTTATTGAGAATGATTTTTGCATCAACTACAAAGTGAGATTTTGGATAAACAATTACGGGGTTAAAGTCAATGCTGTTGACATAATCTGCATTTTCCACGCCTAATTTTCCAATTTGTACAAGCATTTTTGCAACCATGTTTGTATCAATTGGTTCACTACCTCTGAATCCTTTGAGAAGTGCCGCACCTTTTAGTTCATTAAGCATAGATTTTGCATCTGAGGTTGAAATAGGCAACATTCTGAATGCGACATCTTTCATAACTTCAGTCATAATTCCACCCAGTCCAACCATAATTACTGGACCAAACTGTGGATCGTTTTGAATACCGACAATTAGTTCAACGCCTTTTGGAACCATCTTTTCCAAAAGAATTCCTTTTACTTCAACTCCTTTCTTTTTAGATAATCTACCATACATGTCTTTGAATGTCTTTTTTACATCATTGACATTATCTAATCCAACTTTAACACCACCAACATCAGTTTTATGTAAAATTTGTGGTGATACGACTTTCATTACAAGTGGAAATCCAAGCTTTTTTGCTTGTTTGGCTGCTTCTTCAGCAGAAGTAGCTAGTGCAAAAGGTGGAACTTTAACACCATATGTTTTGAGAATAGATTTTGATAATTCTTCTGTGATGACTTTATGATCGGTTTGAATTGTTTCCTCAAAGATTTTTTTCACAGCACTCATGGATAAATCGATGAATCAAAAACTCTGTATATTAAACTTTGGTCAAAGATGAAATGATAATTTGAAATTATTGTAAAAATTCTCCATATTGTTTTTAACAATTGAAATATTTTCATCAATATCTAAACGAATTTTTTGAGGATCGATGTATGGTGTTTGTTGCAGTTTTTCTTGAGTCTTATCAAGCCAAAGATTAATCATTTCTTCATTTACTTCCATGTGAAATTGTAATCCAACGGCACTGCCAATTTGAAATGCTTGATTTTGATAATTTTCAGAGTGTACTAATCTATTTGCATTTTTAGGTAAATCAAAAGTATCTCCATGCCAATGAAAAACAGTGAAAGGGTTTGTAAATCCAGAAAACAGTTTGGAATTATTATCAGCAATAAGATCATGGTAAAATCCGATTTCTTTTTTTGGTCCCTGGTACACTTTACCTCCAAAAGTTTTTGCGATTAATTGTGAGCCTAAACAAATTCCAAGTAATGGAATATCAGCATCCACTGTTTTTTTAATCAGTTTTTGCTCTGCTTGTAAATAAGGTAAATCGTCATTAGCACTTTCTGGGGCACCCAAAATTACTACAAGTGAGTATTTTTTTTCTGGAAGTTTCTCATGTTTTGCATGTACCGAATGAATGTTAAATCCGTCATTGTTTAGAAGTTCACCTAAATGTCCAGACCCTTCTATTCGTGTATTGTGAACAATTAGAACATCAGACATGATTAATTTTTAGCAAAAGCGATTAATATGTTAAAGCAAGTATAATGTCGTGCTTGTAACAGAGCAAGAGATTCATGAGATAAAAAAATTTGTACTTCAATTAAATTCAATGAAAGATTGTGTAGTTGTAGTAGAGGGAAAAAGAGACACATCAGCATTAAAGAAATTGGGATTCTCAGGTCAAGTAATTGAATTTCATAAATTTGGAGGAATTGTAAATTTTGCAGATTCTGTTGCAAAATATGAAAAATTAATCATTCTTTTTGACAGAGATAGAAAAGGGAGATATCTTACAGAAAAGACAATTCAGCTTTTACAACGTAGAACAAAAATCGATCTTTCTTTTAAAAGAAAACTTGCAACAATTACCAAGGGAAAGATAAGATTTACAGAGCAGTTAGTTTGTTATGAATCGTATTTAGCTTAAGGCCAGATACCTTTTTGGTTAAAGGCTTCAACAACTCTACCTACAGCCAGAGCCATAGTAGCTCGTCTCATGTCAATTTTGTGTTTGTTTGCTAATGCATATGCATCTTTGAAACCTTTTGTAATGTTGCCTTCCATCTTATTTGCAACTTCATCAAAAGTCCAATAGTAACCCATATTATTTTGCACCCATTCCAAATATGAAATGCACACACCACCAGAGTTTGCCAGAATATCTGGAATTACTAAAATTTTCTTTTTAAAAATTATAGGATCTGCTTCAGGTAGTGTTGGACCGTTTGCAGCTTCAGCTATTATTTTACATTTGAGATTCTGTGCAATCTTTGCATTAATCTGATTCTCCAATGCGGCTGGAACCAAAACATCACATTTTGTTGTTAGTAATTCCTCGGTGGAAATTTTCTTACTTCCAGGGAATCCAACAACAGAGCCTGTTTTTGTTTTAAATTCAATTAATTTACTGATTTTAGCTCCACTGGGAATTGAGATGGAACCTTTAGAATCACTCACGCCAATAATTTTAGAACCCATTTTTTCCAAGTATTCACCAGCAAATGTAGATGCATTACCAAATCCTTGTAAAACAATTTTGGCACCTTTTAGATTAAGTTTCAAAGCTTTTGCAGCTTCCCTTACACAGTATGCTACACCTAATCCGGTTGCAACATTTCTTGCAAGAGAACCGCCCATTGAAAGTGGTTTGCCAGTAATCACACCAGGTGTGGAAATATTTCCATGAAGTTTGTTATAGGTATCCATGATTTGTGTCATCTCTCTACCAGTGGTGTAAACATCTGGTGCAGGAATATCTTTACCAGGTCCAATAATTTCAGATATTTTAAATGCAAATCCCCTGGTTATTCTTTCTAATTCACCATCACTGAGTTTCTCAGTTTTTGGATTGACGTAAACTCCACCTTTACCACCTCCCAATGGAATATCAACAATTGCACATTTCCATGTCATCCAAGAAGACAGTGCCATAACTTCACGTTCCATGTATTCAACTCCACCTTCAGGATTAAAGTAACGGATTCCACCTTTGTATGGACCTCTATCATTATTATGTTGACTTCTAAAACCAGTAAAAATTCTAATTTGCCCATTATCCATTCTTACTGGAATTTTTACTCTCAAAACTTTGTTTGGTGTTGCTAGATATTCACGTAGACCCTTGTCCTTAATTCCAAGAACATCGCATGCATCATTGACTTGTTGTGTTGCATTTGCAAAAGGATCTAGTTTTACCAAGATGACGACTTTGAAATATCATAATATATTAAGTTTATTTCAAAAAAATAGATCGCGGATTATGCAATTATGAATGAATTAAAGATAGACCTTTTTTTGATTCATTTTTTGATTTAATTTATCAATTGCCATGTCAAGTGCACCAATATTTACTTCCAAAAATGTAGATAGATGGAATACAGCACCATATTTTTCACCGATTTTGATGATCATGTTGTTTTTTTCCAGAACTTTCATGTGATGTTGTACAGCCTTGTAATCTAACTGAAGTTCTTGTGCCAATTGATGTGTATTATATGATTTATCAAGCAAGAGCATTATTATTCGAAGTCTTGTAAAACCGCCTCTCGTGCTAGTAAATAAATAAAATAGCAGCTTACCAGTATGTTTGTCTGGTTTTCGTATTTCTGTTCGGGATTTCAAAATTTCCTTGAATTGGAGTAATTGTGATTGAGTCATGTTCCTTAAACATAATGGGAGAAATTTACTTAAAACACTATTTCCAGATCTATTCCATATCTATTACATATTTGAGGGACAATTACCCTTAAATTGACTGAAGGAGGACTTGTGATAACATGATGGCATCTCGTGGTTATGATATGACCCCAACAATGTATTCTCCTGATGGTAGAATTTACCAAGTAGAATATGCCATTGAGACAGTAAAAAGAGGCACATTGGCTATTGGAATTCGTAGTAAAGAAGGAGTGATCATGGCAGTAGAGGAAAAACCACGAGCATTACAAACTTCAAACGTAACTCAAAAAATCTTTCAAGTTGATTATCATATCGGAGTAGCAGCTGCCGGATACATCCCAGATGCTCGTGTTCAAGTAGACAATGCCAGATTATTTTCACAGGGAAATAAAATGACTTATGACGAATCAGTCGAAGTTGCAACTGTTGCTAAACATTTAGCGGATCAATCTCATCAATTTACACAGTATTCAGGAGTGCGTCCAAATGGAGTTGCCCTGATTATAGCAGGAGTTGACCAAAAGGGAGAATCAATCTATGTCACAGATCCTAGTGGAACTTATGTACAATATGCAGCAATTGCAATAGGTGCAGGGTCTGATGAAGTAAACTCATTTTTGGAAAAACATTACAGAGCAGATATGAGTTTGAGTGATGCAGCATCTCTAGCAATTGCAGCAATTAATCTTAAAGTGGAACAAAAAGAGGGAGTGAATCACATCAAAATGGCCAAAGTCACTTCAGGTAAAAAAATATTTGAAAAAGTATCAGAATCAGATTTACAAAATTATTCTAAAAATGCATCTAAATTTACAACATCAAGTTGAAATTTAGATTTGAAAACCATTCAAACTAGACGATAAACATGGGATTAGGAAGTTATTGGGGAGAAGTCATTGAAGTACTTCGTGAAATCATACCAGTTTATGATAAAGTAAATTCATACATATCACTTGGTAAGGATGTAGAGCATAGAAGTAGAGGAATATCAGGCAGAGTATTTACAGGAAATAAAATTCTTGATGCAGGATCAGGTTTTGGAAACATGTCTAAAACAGCTTTGAAATTATGTGATGGAAAAATATCAATTACACTTTATGATCCCCTTGTGCCAATGTTAAAAAATACTGGCACATATTTTGAAAAAACTCCAGATTTGATAAATGGTGTTTTTGAGCATATTCCATTTAAGGATGAAGAGTTTGATGCAGTCTTGTGCGGATATTCCCTTAGAGATGCCATTAATTTGAGAATTGCAATTTCAGAGATTCACAGGGTGTTAAAAAATGAAGGCAGGTTTGTAATTGTAGATTTAGGAAAACCAGACGAGGCAGTAATTAGATTTGGAGTATCATTTTACCTTAGATGCATTCTTCCAATATTGGCATTAATTGCAGGTGGAAGATTGGGATTGAAATTCGGTACACTTTATGGCACTTACAAAAGATGGCCACAGAACAAAAAGTTGGAAAAACTTTTGCTAGAGAAATTTTCCAGAGTAGAGTTTGAGAAAGATCTTATGGGTGGGGCAATAATGGTTGCCGCATACAAATGAACAGAATACTGGCACTTGTAAACATCACCGGTTTAATCATAGGAATTTCGTATGGACTGCACGGTCCAATACTTCCACTATTTGCAAAAAATATTATCGGAGCAACATACTCTGATCTAGGTTTTATCGGATTAGCAAATTTTATTCCATACATGTTCATTCCCATATTTGTAGGAATTCTTCTTGACAGGTTCAATAACGGATATCTCCTCGCCATAGGCACAGCAATCAATTCTACATCAATCTATCTTCTTTCAATAGCTCAATCGGTCCCAGAAATAATGGGATTTAGAATCATGACTGGAATAGCTCACGCATTTTTCTGGCCACCATGTCAAGCCATAATTTCTAATCAGAGCAATGAACAAAACAGAGTCAGAAACATTTCATGGTTTACAATGTTTTTTGTGATGGGATTTATGATTGGTCCTCTATTAGGAACAGTATTTCTTGAAGGTCTTGACATCACATATAGAATCCTATTTCAGATTGCGGCATTCATTTTGGCCAGTTCAATGATTTGTGCTATTTTGATTTCTAGAAAAAGCATCACAAATCACAATCAAAGATTTTCATTTTCCTCAATTAAAGAGATGAAAAAATTTCCAGAAGCAATAATAATGTTAATTTTTTCTACATCAGCTTTTGGAATAATCATATCAATTTATCCTGCATTTTTAAATGACCGAGGAATGTCAGATTCAAATATTTTATTGTTGTATTTTGCTTTTGGAATTTCACGAGTAATCTCACTAGTGTTAGCTGGCAAATTTTCAAGAAAGACCAGTCAGACATTGATTGCAGCTACCATAGCCATTTCAGTTGGGCTGGCCATTTCTGCTATTTCAGATTCATTCATCATGTTTGCGATAGCATTAATATCAATGGGATTTGGGTTTAGCATATTTTTCCCTTTGACTCTTGAAATAATTTTGAGTAAAACAAGTAAAGAGATATCAGGAAAAATAATAGGAGCTTATGAGACAATTTTTGGAATTGGTTGGGCAATAGGGCCAACTCTTGGGGGGCCAATGTCGCAATCATTTGGCAATCAATCACCCTACATGGTATTTTCTTTCATAGGTATCGTAATTACAGTTTTAGCAATCAAATATAGAAAAAAATTAGAACCAAAAAGGATGCAAAATTTTTAGAGTTTGATCATAGTTCAAATAAAAATATAATTATAAAAAAATTAGATTGAAGTTGTTCCACGCTTTTTTGTGCAAATATCAAGTGCATCTTCTACTGTAGTGACAAAGACTTTACCATCGCCTTTTGTTCCAGTGCATGCAGTGTTTGCAATTGCATTTAAGATATCATCTAATTTTGGATCTTCAACAACACAGACGATCATGTCTTTAGAGAAATACTGCCCAACTAGTGGCGGATTTTCAGAACCCTGACCTTGAACATGAAAAAGAGTTACTCCTCCAACGCCAACCTTTTTGATTGCACTCACAGTTTTGTCTTTTAATTCAGGTCTAACAATTACTTCAATTTTTTTCATAAATACAATCAAAATGAATGTTTTTTAAAACAATAGGGATATTCTCGAAGTTGATTTTCAGTATTGGAATGAAAATCATCAAGTAAAAATTCTAAAAACATTACATTTAATTTCAAATAAGCAGATTCCACTCTATGTTTGATTATTCATTGGACATATTAGGAAATGAATGGATCATCATAATTTTTGTTGCATTAGTATTGATTTTGGGAACAAATCAGCTTCCTAATGCCGCAAGAAAATTGGGAAAAATAGCATATGAATTCAATAAAGCAAAAAATGAGGTTCAGAGTCAAATGAAAAACATTTCAGAGACAACACCAAACATATCTGCCCCTGTAGAAACTGAAAGGCAAAAACTAGAGACTATGGTAAAATCACTTGGAGTCAGTGTTGAAGAAAAATCTGATGAGGAGCTTCGGAAAATAATCGCTAATAGGATAGGACAAAAAACAGATGAACCAGAAAGTAAGACTTAGAACTATTCAGATTTTTTCATACGATAGAGATTTTTATCTAGTCTTTTTTTGGCGAATTTATAGTAATCAGGCACAATTTCAAATCCCAGATATTTTCTATCCATGTATTTGCTGACAACTGCAACTTGCCCAGAACCCAAAAAGGGATCAAAAACGATATCCTTTTTCTCACTAGAATAATGTAATAATTTTTCAATCAATTCAGCAGGAAGTTTTGTTGGAGTTTTTTCATCACCAGTCCAGTACTCGCGTTTAATTTCCCAGACATCTTCTTTGTCTTTATAATGTAGACTGCGTCCTTTGTCTGTTTTAGAATTTTTTTCAAATCTAGAAAATGGAAAAAACTTTCTCTGTTTATCATCTTTACAAACATAAAGACAGTGGTAATGAGATGTAACAAATTTCCTTTTTGTTACAACCCCAAACTGATATTTCCAAATTATATGATTTATAGTAATGAATCCAACATCATCTAACGCCCTTAGAATATCTTTGAGATTATTCCAACCTGAAAAAACATACATGCTTCCAGATTCTTTGAGAATACGGAATGCCTCTGTCATCCAATCAAGTGTAAAATCATAGTAATCCACAGCTTTGATTTCATTATATCCCTGCATCACTCTTGAAGAAATTCTATTATAATTTGCCTTTGTAGCCTTAAAATTAATAGCAAATGGGGGATCGGTGATGATCAAATCAATTTTATTTTTAGGAATTAATTTCATACCATCAATGCAATTTATGTTGTAAATTTTGTTAATTTCAATTTTTTTCATTTTTAAAATCAAGACTGTTTCCTCTTTTAATAATGTCGTGGAATGGAGTAATTTATCAAAATTTGCAGTCAACCAATAAATCTAGAAACATTCGATCAAGGATAACTTGAAATTTTCATGTCCCAAGTGTAAATCGAAATTAGAAATACAAAAAACATTCAACAAAAAAATACACATCTCATGTGACAAATGCGGTATTGAGGATTTACTTGAATTTTCAAAAAATATAGACGAGGTATTCTTGGGATTTCTTTCTAGATTTGATGAAGGATTAGTTACAAAAAAAGGAATCTCAGATAGCCTAAAAGACGAGGGGATCATCAGAGATGAAAAAGAAATCAAAGAAATGATTGAAAAAAACAATCCAGATAAAACTACAGAATCAATTCTTTTCTCAAAAAAAGACTACATTTCACAGTACAAGGTTCTCAAAAATCCTGAACCCAAAATAGGTAGCAATGTGGAAGATTTAGGATTAGATCAGTCAATAAGCAACCACTTGAAAGAAATTGGAATAGAACAGTTTTACAAATTTCAGGAAGAATCAATTAAAGATGTATTATTTGGAGAAAATGTAGTAATTGAAGCTCCTACAGCTTCAGGTAAAACGGAAGCATTTTTGATTCCAGTGATTCAAAAGATCAAAAAAGAATCTACCTTTAGAGTATTTGCATTATTTGTCTATCCAACAAAAGCACTATCACGAGACCAACATCCAAAAATCTTAAAGTTAGCAGAAAAAATGGGCATAGACGTACGAGTATTTGATGGGGATACAAATCAGATAGAGCGAAGAGAAATTTTAGATAATCCTCCACAGATATTGATTACAAATTTCGATGTTTTACATTACCATCTATGGCATCAAACAAAATTTTCATCATTGCTTTCAGCAGTGAGAATTTTGGTGGTGGATGAAGCACACGTATACTCTGGAATATTTGGATCTAATGTACATTACATCATTAAGAGATTAAAGAGAATTTGTAGTAATAAAATCCAGTTTATTGCAGCATCTGCAACTCTTGAAGATGCAAAAAACTTTTGTGAGCAATTATTTGGAGTCACCATGAAAATAATTCACGGTTCAGGCAAAAAAGGACAGACAGACTTTGTAATGCTTTTTCCGTCACTTAGAACTCAGAGAGCACTGATGGTTGATCTAACAAAAACAATGACTGAAAAAAATCATAAAACAATGATCTTCAATAATTCGCATCTTAATTCAGAACTTTTAGCAATACAGGCAAGAAAACAGAAAATCAACATCAAAGTTCACAGGGCGGGTTTAATGGCAAACTACAGAAAGTCAGTTGAGCAGGAATTCAAAGACGATAAACTGCAAGCCATTTCATGCACTCCTACGCTAGAGCTTGGAATAGATGTTGGAAATGTCGATTGTGTTATCTCATCTACCATTCCAATTAACAGATTAATTCAAAGAATTGGCAGGGCTGCAAGAAAAGGACAGCGCGGATACGCATTTTTGGCACTTGGAAATGATCCAATTTCACAATATTACAAGAATCATCCTGATGATTATTTTGAAGATGTTGAAAAAACATACATTGATCCCAAGAATCCATTTGTAGAGGAATTTCAGGTATTGGCAATGGCATGTGACAGACCAATCTCCAAACATGAGCTAAAAGAACATGATGAGGTGATTAATCAGCATCTCAAGGAAGGAAATTTAGTAGTCCAGAATAATAGGATAATAGCAAATTTTGATAAAATCTCTTCTTTGTTAAATAATTATAGTATAAGAGGAATTGGAAAATCAATAGATATTTTCTTAAATGAGAGAAAAGTAGGAGACAGAGTTTTACCAATTGCTTTAGAAGAACTTCATAAAGATGCAATCTATTTTCTTGCAGGAACTAGATACAGAGTAAAAGAATTCGGATATCCTCAGAAAAATTTTGCAAAACTGGAAAGAATTTCCAGAGATTATCCATATTATACTAAAGCACTAACTGAAGAATGGCCTACAATTGAAACTGTTTTTGAAAGAAGAAAAGTATTCGGGATAGAAGTTGCATTTTGTAAATTACACATACAAAAGAAAGTCTACGGTTATGTCAACATCGAACTAGGACAAGAAATCGCACAGGGGCAAAAAGTATTACTTGATAGTCCCTTAGAGTATGACTTTATCACAAAGGGAATTGTGTTTCATGCACCAAGACCAATAATGGAGATCAAGAAATCTGAAGACGAGGACTATACCGAAGCAAGTGGTTATCATGCAACAGAACATGTGGTAATTGAAGGGAGCAATATGATAACAGGAGGAGTATCTCAAGATCTTGGAGGAATATCTTTGGGAACTTCAGGCCTAATTTTCATTTATGATGGTGCAATTGGAGGAAATGGTGCAAGTAAAGCACTGTTTGATAGATTTGAAAGCGCACTTGAGAGAAGCATGTTCATAGTAAAAGAATGTCCATGCAAAAATGAGGCAGGTTGCCCACGTTGCACATTCTCATATAGATGTGGAAACAATAATGAATTCTTACACAAGTATTCATCATTAGAGATCCTTCAAAGAATTAACGACGGTGAAGAAACCGAAATAATAGAACCTACTGAAGGAGATAGGCCACTAGTTTAAAATCAAAATGGGATAAATATGACAAATTTCTATTAAGTGTGTGGAAAAAGTAGCAATTGTGACAGGAAGTTCATCTGGCATGGGATATGAAACTTCGTTGGCACTTGCAAGAGATGGATTTTATACATTTGCTACAGTAAGAAATCCCAAAAAAGCTGAAAAAATCTTACAAGTTGCAAAAAAAGAAAAATTGAATATAGAAATAGTCGAATTGGATATGGATAATGAAAAATCAATTAGTGCAGCAATTGAAAAAATTCTTTCAAAGAAAAAACGTATTGATGTTTTAGTAAATAATGCAGGGTGGGGTTTGTTTGGCAGCGTTGAAGATGTTCCATTAAAAGATTTCAGGGCACAGTTTGAAACTAATTTCTTTGGAATTATTAGCATTATTCAGAAAGTGGCACCAATCATGAGAAAGCAAGGAACAGGTGTAATTGTAAATGTTAGTTCAGTTGCTGGAAGAATTGGTTTTCCAGGGTCACCGGCATACATTAGCTCAAAATTTGCATTAGAAGGATTATCTGAATCATTAAGATACGAATTGGGGCAGTTTGGGGTTAAAGTTGTAATAATTGAACCGGGAGTTGTCAAGACAAACTTTTTCTCATCAATGAAGATTGCAGAGCCAAAACCAGATTCCCCATACAAGGAAATTACTGAAAGAGTAATCATGGGAGTAAAGATGATGGCAGAACTTGGAACACTTCCATCAGAAGTTGCAAAGGTGATTTTGAACGCAGTTAAAGAAGAAAACCCGAGACCAAGGTATATTGTAGGTAATGACGCACAGATGTTTTTAGAAGCAAAAAAGTCAAAAACAGATGCAGAATTTGAGAATTATCTCAAAAAAGAACTTTTTCCAAGTTAAAACCAGAACTACGTTAAATTGATATACACATAGAATAGAGTTTTTGTCAAAGTCCGCAATTTTAGATGATGAAAAATGAAATGGAAAACACTACAACATAATGGAATCTTGTTTCCTCCTGCTTACGAAGCACATGGAATAAAGATAAAGATCAATGAAGAAAACGTAGATCTTGATTTGAATCAAGAAGAGATGGTATACCAGTGGGCAAAAAAGAAAGATACACCGTATGCTCAAGACAAAGTTTTTCAGAAAAATTTCACAGGTGATTTTGCCAAGACACTTCCAGCTAAATTTAAAAATACATCATACCAAGATATTGATTTTTCACATGCTTACAAAATAGTCGACAAGGAAAAAGATCTCAGAGAAATGATGACAAAAGAGGAAAAAAAGGCACTGGCCATTAAACGAAAAGAATTGCGAGAAAAATTAGTACAAAAATACGGTAAAGCAATCATGGATGGGAAAGAAGTAGATGTTGCAAATTACATGGCAGAACCTCCAGGAATTTTTATTGGAAGAGGGGATCATCCACTTAGAGGAAGATGGAAACCTCGCATCACAGCAAAAGATGTCACACTAAATCTAGGTAAAGAAGCAAAAATCCCAGAAGGAAACTGGGGTAAAATCGTTCACGATAATGATTCAATGTGGTTGGCAGGATGGACAGACTATCTTACTGAAAAAAGAAAGTACGTATGGCTTGCAGATACTGCGGGATTAAAACAAGACAGAGACAAGGCAAAATACGAAAAGGCAGTAAAGCTATCAAAAGAAATTGAGAAGATAAAAGACAGAATAGTAAAAGATATGAAAAATAAAGATCCAAAAATTAGCAGAATTTCAACTGTGTGTTATTTAATTTATAGAACCGCAATGAGGGTGGGAGACGAAAAAGATCCTGATGAGGCAGATACTGTAGGTGCAACCACATTAAGAAAAGAACACATCAACATTACAGAGAATGCAATAGAGTTTGATTTCTTGGGAAAAGACAGTGTAAGATGGCAAGAGACGGTAAAAGCAGAAGGCAATGACAAACAATTCCAAGAGAACCTCAAAAAGTTAATTCAAAACAAAAAACCAAAAGATGAGATTTTTGAAGATATAACATCAAGACATGTTAATGCATATTATTCTAGCATAGTAAATGGATTGACTGCCAAAGTTTTCAGAACATATCTTGCTACTACAATGGTAAAAAACTATCTCAAAGAACATGACAACATGAAGGGGAAAACACCAAATGAGAAATTATATCATGCAAAATTAGCAAATTTGGAAGCAGCTATAATGTGTAATCACAAAAGAACGATTCCAAAAACGTATGAAGATACACTTGAAAATAAAAGACAGACACTAAAAAGTATCAGCAAGGAGCAACCCTGGATGAAAACTTTGGAGGCATTAAAAAAATCAGAGGCGATGGAAGCAAAAACAGATGCACAAAAAAAGAATAAAGCAAAAAAGATCAAGACATTAAACGAACAAATCAAAAAGCAAAAAGAAAAACACAAAGAAAGAGTTGAAAAATTACAGTTACAAATTGACTTGTCTGAAAAAACCAAAGATTACAATCTTGGAACATCATTGAGAAATTACATAGATCCGCGTGTTTTCAAGGCATGGACTAGTGAGGTAGGAGTAGAATGGGAGAAACTATACACTGCGGCATTGCAGAAAAAATTCCTGTGGGTTCAAAACGAAAAAGTTAGTTGGCCAGAATTAGCAAAACAATAAAAATTTCATTTAAAAATGATCAGTCATCTAAATTAGTATACGTAGCATTTAATTTCTCAAATAATCTGGAATACATCATGCCGGGGTAGCTCAGCCTGGTTAGAGTGCCAGTTAATTGGTAAACTCTACCGGTTCTTCCAAAAAAGGCAATACTCATAATCTGGAGGTCGTGGGTTCGAAACCCATCCCCGGCATACATAATTTAGCAAAGTAATTTTAGATTCAATTCTTGTTTTATGATTGACTTTAATGAATTCAATTAAAAAATATCATTCAAAAATGAGATAGATTTTTTGTGATGATACTTTTATGGGAGATGATTTTTCCAGGATTCAGAATGTTATCAGGATCAAACTGGCTTTTTAATTCCTTGAAAATTCCATAATTTACTGGACCGTATTGTTTTTTGACATATTCTGACCTTGCCAAGCCATCTCCATGCTCACCAGTAATAGTTCCTCCAATCTTAATGACATTGTCAAAATACTCATCAGCAATTTTTTTGATATCATTGAACTTGTTTTGATCTAAAATTAATCGGACATGAATATTACCATTACCAGCATGTCCATACATAATGGATTTTGTATGGAATTTTTGATTGATTTTATTAATTATCGAAAATAATTTTGGAAGATGTTCTACTGGAACAGCGGCATCCTCTATAACATGAAGTGTTTTGTGTTTAATGGATTTTGAGCTGTAATATAACGAAGAATCTCTAAATTTCCACCAGCGTTGAATTTCTGAGTCATTATGGATGGTTTTTAAAATTTTTCCCGTGACTACTTTGTTCATTCTTGATTGGATATTTTCTAGTTCGGAATCATATTCCACAAAAAACAAGCAACTGGTTTTTTTATTAAATTTGTGATTGATATGTTTCATTGTTGTCTTATCCACAAATTCCACTGCCGCAGGAGAGGTAGTCAGAATTTTTGTACAGTTTATCGCAGCATCATTTTCTGATTGATATCCTATTACAAAAAGAACTCTTTTTTTTGGAATAGGTTTTATTCTAAACTTAGCTGATAGCACTATGCCCAAAGTTCCCTCAGAACCAACAATAATTTTGTGGGTGTCTTTAATTGATTTAATTAAATCTAGTCTGTATCCAGAAGAATTTTTTGAGACTTTGGGGAATTTGTGAGATTCAATTCTTTTTGCATATTTGAAAATTTTCATACCTGCTTTTTTATTTCCTGGCAATGTTATTTTTTTACCATTGCCATCAACGAATGTAATTTTTTCAATATTATCAATCGTACTTCCATATTTCAAACTTCTACTTCCAGAAGCATTATTCCCAATCATACCTCCAATTGAGCAATATGAGCCAATAGATGGATTAGGTGGAAAAAATTTCCCATTTTTTTTTAATTCATTATCCAGTTTGCCTTTGATAGTTCCAGAACCTACCATGACATGATTATCTTTACTTTTTATTGAATCAAATTTTTTTAAATCTAAGATAATTCCAGTGTTTAGCGAATTTCCAACCAAACTAGTTCCTGTTCCTCTTGCAGTGACTGATATTTTGTATTTTTTTGCAATTTTAATTACATTTATCACGTCTTGTTCATTTTTTGCGATTACCACCGCCTTTGGAATTATTTGATAAGAACTCGCATCAACAGAATAATAATTTAAAATTTCTTTATCCCAGAATACGTCTCCTGAAATAATATTTTTTAATGATTTATGAAGTGCTAAAATTTTCATATTATGATTTACCTAAATTTTATGTTAAATTAAGTTTTAAGAAAAAAGTTTGTGGATTTCACATATTAAACAATTTTGAATTTATCTTATAAAGTTAGCTTGGGCAAAATTTGTTGCAGTACACTAAATTATTATATCCAGCATTACAATATGTAGCATTGTCAAAAGAGTATTCAGCCATGACAAGACGTCAGAGGATGTTTTATTTTATCAGATTTTCAGGTTTGGGACTAGTGGTAGGAGTTGCATATATCGACCCTGGAAATTGGGGCACAGATATTGCTGCAGGCTCAAAATTCGGGTATTCTCTGTTGTGGGTTGTAGTGATGAGCAACGTCATTGGGATGTTTATGCAGTATCTTTCTTCAAAGCTTGGAATAATTACAGGTTTTAGTCTGGCTGAAAATTGCAGGGATAATTTATCAAAATCAAAATCATTCTTCCTTTGGATTACAGCTGAGATTGCAATTATTGCAACTGATTTAGCAGAAGTTGTAGGGGCAGCAATTGCATTTTACTTGTTATTTGGAATTCCCCTGATTTATGGGGCAATAATTACAGGACTGGATACTTTACTCATTCTTGGACTAGAACGAATTGGCATAAGAAAAGTGGAATCAATAATTGTAGGAATGATGGTACTAATTGCCAGCATATACCTTTTAGAGATTTATCTTTCCAGTCCAGATGGAACACAGATTGCGTACCATGCCATAGTTCCTGAATTACAATCAGGCAGTGTAGTTATTGCAGTAGGAATTTTGGGAGCAACGGTAATGCCTCACGCAATTTTCTTACATTCTGCAATGATGAAAACCAGAAAAAGCATGTTTGAGATTTTAAAATATCCAAAAAGAATCATAAAATTTTCAACGGTAGATACGATATTTGCACTAAGTGTTGCAGGTTTGATAAACGGTGCAATTCTTGTAATGTCAGCTGCAACATTTCATCAAAATAACATAGTTATAGAATCAATTGAGGCAGCCTATGAAACACTCACACCATTGCTTGGTAATGTGTCCAGTACCGCATTTGGAATAGCATTGCTTGCATCAGGGTTGGCATCTTCTGTAGTAGCTACACTTTCAGGTCAGATAATTTTTGAGGGATTTACAAAATTCAAAGCAAAATTATGGCAAAGAAAGATCGTAATTAGAACAATCACAATTATTCCAGCAATAATTGCAATTTATTATGGAGTAAACACCTTAGACATTCTAGTCATCAGTCAAGTAATCCTTAGTTTACAACTCCCATTTACAATAATTCCACTGGTGTATTTTACAAGCAAAGAAAAGATTATGGGAAAAGAGTACGTAAATAGGACACACACAAAAATCATAGCAGTTATTGCCGTATCAATAATAATAATACTAAACGTTTTACTTTTGAATTATATGTTTAGTTAAGATCTAAAACAACAATGAGCGAACACAGTTATCTTGCCGAATTAAAGAACAAAGAATTCTTGATTCTACAGAAATTATGCGATAATTCAATGCCTCAAAATGAAAAAGAAAAGTTAGAAAAAGAGTTAAAGGAAACTCGCATGGAGATTAAAAAATTAGGATAATCAAGAGGAGATTTCAAATAAACATTCATTTGAACAAATTCTTCTATTAAAGACATCTTCATATTCCCTTCCACAATGAACGCATTCTCTGAAACTCATGATATATCAAACATTTTTATCGAAGATAGCCATCCTTTGAGTCAAATTCAAAATTGTTTATCAATTCTAAGAATTGTCCACTTAAACTTTGAATTGAGATTTCTTTATCAGTGATTATTAAAATAACTCCATCATAAAATGGAAAAATAAAATCAAATGTAGATGCTCTGCAGCTGAGCATATAATCAAGATGACCTAATTTTTTCTCAAATTCTTTATTCATAGATGATTGTAATTTGCATTGCATACACAACATTTCAAATTCCTGACTAGTGAGATTTGTAACTAGTCTGTCATCACAGTGTTTGGATTCTACAATTCTTCCATTTCTATTTATATAACATGAAAAACGAATCTTGTGGTCTACTGATAGAATACTGTTACATAATTTTGAGATGTCCAAACTTTGTTCCAGACTAGGTGTTGACAGCAAGATACTAACAATATATCAAAAACAGATGATAAACTTCAGGGTGGTATTTGCTGTAAAGTACATAGATTTCCATAGATTTCCATATTATCATAGGAATCATATTCAGAGAAATGTATGACAAAAGTATTCAAAATAAAGAAATGCATCAATCAGAGTTATACAAATTAGATTTTTAGAAACGATTATGGCAATACTACCAGTTGACCTACCATGCTTGGTAAATCATATGTACAGTAATAGGTAAGTCCCTACCGTGTCGGCTGTGAATGTAAATGTGGTGTTTTCCCCACCAGCCATATCATAATTCATTTGATATGGTGATTCCATGGTAAAAGTATGTCGGTCTTCAGGATTCTCTGCTGGGTTGAAAAAGTGAATTGTAACTTTGTCTCCTTTGTGAACTATAATTTCAGTAAGTGAAAATACTGCAACTGGCACTCCAGCTTTTTCCTCATCTGCGTTTAATTCCTGTGTGAAAATGTAAAACTCGTTTTTGGCAAGTCCCGGTGCTCCAACTTCCAAGTTTTCATCTTTTTCATGTCCTAATACAGTATCGACTTTAGCATTCATGTTGGCAAGCATCACTAGTGCAGCAGATGCCATTACTATTGCAATTACAATCCCTGCAATTAATCCGATTGTGGTAGATTTGCTTGCCATCCAGTATTGTTTTAGTCCAACATGGTATTAAACGATTATGTAAGGGGTTTGACAGTAGTTTTTACTCAAATAATTTTTTAGAAACTCAAAACATCATTTTAATTTCCAATACACCATGTGCATGAAGAAAAATTTTTGGATTTGGCGTTTTCCAGTGTATCAGGAGTAAAGTATTGCCTGTCGATAATTTTCATTTCCACAAGTTTACATTCTTTTTTCATGTTACCTAAATGATGAACAATATTGGCTTGTTTATCACCTAAAAATCCAGCCATGCTAATCAGATGGTTTTTTCAAATGAGTTTTTTCATGGACTAGTACTCTCTCAAATGTATCCATCCATCCTTCCCAATGAAAAGTGCAATCCTTGCAGTTGTACTTCATTTTATTTTTCTTCCTTCTCTATTGTCTTTTTTTCAGATTCTTTGAATGCGTTTACATCATCTGATGTCTTTTTTTGATTTCGTTGCAATTTTGCAAATAGTTTTTTTAACATACTCAAGTAGGCATTCACTAGGATATAAGGCAAGGATTTTTACAAAAATGGTTTTCATACGTAGCTGAGTAGTTAATTCAGTCCTTCCTTACGGATGTGCAAACTCACACTACTACGTACTTGTATTACCTCAATGACGCTTATAGAGATGAACACATTTTGCCTAAATATTTAGCAGAATTCAATTTTTTGCAATTATAAAATCAACTTTGTAGTTCAAAGTTGAGCGTGAATTTATTTTTAGATTCCAAGTCAAATGAGATGGTTTTTTTGTTTTTGTAGAAATTGTAAATCCCAAATTTTCAAGACTTGACCGCAAAGTTATCTCGTCAAAGGGTTTTTTTACTGAATGTTTACCCCTGTCAAAATCATAAGGGTCAGATATGACAAAACTGCCTTTTAGAATTTGTTTGGAGACATGCTCAAGCAAGTCTTGTGGCTCTACTAATTCTAGAACATTTAGTGCCAAAATCAAATCAAATTTTGTTTTACCAAAAACATTAGACATTAAATCGGCTACGAAATAATCCAAATTTTCTTTTTGTACTTTTTTTGCAATGCTAATCGCACTAAATGATCTGTCAATCCCAAATACATTTTGATTGGAATTTGCAAGAAATCTGGATATGGTTCCAATAGAGCATCCATATTCTAAAACAAGTTTTGAAGAAGGCAAAGCACATAGATCATTTTTAATTATTGAGTAAAATTTTGATTTCTGACTATTTTGATAGATTTTGCTCCATCTTTCTTCAAGTGTTGTTCTATCATCAGTGTTTCGTTTAGAATTAAGAAGAGTATTTTTGATGAATTTTTTCATCTTTTCGTGAGATACAAAATTAAATAATTTACCGCCCAACATAATACGCTCAGATACATATTTTGCAAAATCATCCCACAGTATAGGAATTTTTTTAATGATTGGAAAACACAGTGAGCAGTTCATGCATGTCAAAAAGCCTTCCTCAATTTCTGTTCCCTTTTTAAATATCTCAAGTTCTAATTTAGATCCACATCTTACACACCTTAGAAAATCCAGACTGAACTCATGCATTGTATACTAAGATAATAGAATTGAACTAATAATTTCTTTTAATTCTAAAGAATAATGTTAAATTGAGTATTTGACGATTTTATGCGGAATGGGCGAATTTGAAGAATTTGCAGAGGCGTTATTTGGGCAATTATCTGTTGAAATTAACGAAGAAAACGAGATTGCAAGACTAGCAGATAGAGCAAGAGAGGATCTTTCATTTAAAGTAAAATTTGATGATTTAGAAAAAATTGCTCAGGAAGTTTTCCCAGAATTAAAAAACAAAGTTGAAGAGTTTTTGGATATTAAAATCTCAAATGATTTGAAGATAGAGTTCCCAGAATTGATAGAGTTGAAAAAATTAAAAGGTGAAAAGGTTTTCTCAGATGAAAAATCAAAAGAATACGTAAGAGAGTTATTTGATGCGGTTGCAAACGAAGATCTAAACAAGATTGCAGAGTTGATGAAAAAAGACACTGCAAAGTATCTGGTATACTCTACTTATGCAATACAGTATATCTCAAAAATTTCAACAACATATGGTGATTATCTAGATTCTGTGATTTATCTAAACAAGTTCGTACTTTCCAGGTATCCTCAAATTATCCTGCACAAGCAAGGAGAGCCGTATGAATCAAGGTTTGCAAATGTAAATTCAGGATATGTGGGAGCAGTGAAAATGACGGTATTGGAAGAACAGATTCACTCAGCACAAGAAAAATTGCAGCAACTAAACAAAAATGCAGCAACTCAAGTCAATTTAATTAATGAGGAGTTGGCAAGGATCATTTTAAAATTGGACAATCAAACTGTAAATGAGCTTTCAGAGTATTTACAACTTCAGGCAGTTCCAGATGATTTTCCTTTTGCAAAAAAAGCAAACTTGTTTTTCTTTTTGAATCCGGATCATTTCTTAATTGAACAAATTGGTCCAGATGTAATGACATTTACACATGTAGAAATAGATCCTAAAATTTCAGATAAAATTCCTCAATTATTAGATATTTACAAAAGATGGTTAAATCCAATTCAGCAACACCATGCAGCTTTTACCATAATGGAGGGAATGGCAGGATTTGCAATAGAAAACATCCTCAAAGAGGATGAGGATTTTCAAAATTACCTTTCTACCTTTATGGGCACGGATTTCTCATCATATCAGGTTCGAAAAAGCATGGGACGAGACTTTACAAAAAACATTTATGAAAAATTAGGTAAAAAAACATTTAGACAATTAATAGAAACCCCACCTAACACCAGAGAGATAAAAGATCCACAATTATACCTCAATAGGATAAAACAGTGACAATTGCAAGAAAAATTTGATCCCCTAGTTGCTGAATGGATTTCATTTGCTAAAAATCCAAACTTCAATCTAGTTGAAAAGTGTCTAAAATTTGCTCAAATTTTAGAATATCCAGATCTAAACGTTGAAGAATATATTCAAAAAATTGCCATCATCGGAAAATCATTAAAAGAATCAATAAGCGATATAAAAAATCCCACATATCTAATTTCAATTTTAAATGAACATCTTTTTCAAAATTTAGGTTTTAGCGGAGATACAGATGATTACTATAATCCCAAAAATAATTTCTTAAATGAAGTAATCGATAAAAAATCAGGATTGCCAATTACAATTTCCATACTATATGTTGAAATTGCAAAATTTATTGGGTTAGATCTTAAAATAATTGGATTTCCAAGTCACGTACTGGTAAAATACAACGAAGAGATGATTTTAGATCCATTTGATGATGGAATGTTACTAGATGTAGATGATCTTCAAGAAATTCTAGACGAGAATTTTGGAGGAGAGCTGGAATTCAAACCAGAATTTTTAGACGAAATAGGACATGAGCAAATTCTTGTCAGACTAGCTAGGAATCTAAAAAATTCGTATGTTCAGTCTTTTGTTTATGATAAAGCACTAAGATGTACAAATATGGTTTTATCACTAGAACCTAATTCGCCAGAAGACATAAGAGACAAAGGGATACTAGAAGAGAGATTATTGAATTCAGATGTTGCTTTGAAATATTTGAATAGATATCTAGAGATTAACCCAAATGCGGAGGATGTTGATTTTATTTTAGAATTAATTAGAAGTATAAAGACAAAAAATTAATCAATAATAGAACTGATATCTTGTCCTTTCTTGATCATAGATATTTCATGACGGGCAATCTTGTTTCGTAGTGCTCTTTTAAGAATATCGACTTCGCTTCTAAGTAATGCAATCTCATCTTCAAGTTTTGCTACTCTTTCATAGATTGTTTCAGCTTCTGAACTCATGATTATCTATCATAAAAAAATTGTCTTAAAAAGTTATGGGTAAATATTTTGATGGGGTGGTTAGTTTTTTGTAACTATAATTCAAATTCTTGGCGGCATTTCTCGCATTTGCCTCTTTCTTGACCTGGTGGACCAAGAAGGAAAACCTTACCAATTGTCTTGCACAATGGACACAGTCCAGTTGTTGCATTTTTTGGACCTGTGCGTATAATTTTCTGAGTTTTTCTACGTCCCATTATACTTACATCAGAAATCGGTCTATTAAGTTTAATTTTTTACCGGTGAGTAAGAATATAGCAAAAAGATTGAATTTTGCATTAATTGTATTCCATAAAGGACAGTTAATCATACATCATGACATCAAAATCAGGAATAATTCAAATAATAGATCTAAATTGAATTAGACTAGACATAATAAAATTAATTTGAAAGAG